>NZ_CP150901.1:3178480-3814176 GCF_038050405.1 Paraburkholderia sp. IMGN_8
AGCCGGAGCGTCTGCGGCCATGTCGCGCGCGCGTTGAGCGCAGCCACCAACGCGCCGCTGAACTGCCCCCCATCCATGCTTAGATTCCAGACCTCCCGCCCCAGACCAATACCCAGCCATTCCGCGAAATGACTGCGGCGACCGTTCGAGCTACCAGCGAGCAGGACTTCGACGGGCGGTGCGTCGTCCAGCAATCCGCCGCTGCGCACCGGCTCGATGCGCTGTGGCGCTGCCCTCTCCACCTCGGGGCGCCAGCCTCGCGGCGCGTCTGCCAGCCCCGCCAGCACGAGCAGATCCCCCATGCGCGCTTCAGGCTGGCCGGGCATGCCGACCGTGAAGGACTGCGTGCCCTTGACGTCGCTCAACAGCGGCAGCGCGGCACGCGCGACGGTATCGGCCGCCAGCTTCGCGCCGTACGCATTCATGTGCACGTCCGTCCGGAAGAAGACGGGTTGCCCGCGTCCCATGAGCGCCGGACGCAGATCGACGAACGGCACCCCGTCGCGCCGAAGGGTTGCCTGCCACACATCGAGGCGCTCGCGCATGATCGGCAACGCCGGTTGCCCGCACAGATGCGCGGCTTCGACACGCGACTTGTCCGGCACCGCGACGACCAGCACCTGGATGTGCTGCGCGCGCAACTGCCGCGTCCAGTGACGCATCAGCCGCAGGCGATCGTCCAGCACGCCGGCGCCCACGCCCGGCTGCGGACGCAAGCCATCCCGATAGAACATCCACTGCGGACAGCCCAGCGCCGCCTGCTCGCCGAGATCGCCGAGCAGGCGATAGCGGACCGCCGCGCCGACCGTCTCCACCGAAGACTGCGCCGGCAGCTTCAGCAATTTGCCGAGCGCGCGCCCGGCCGAGCCGTCGAGCCATGCGGCGGGACGCACGTCCTGCCGCGCGAGGCTTGCGTGGCGAAGCAGCCAGCCTCCCCAGCCGGCGCCTGCAATCAGGAGCGCGCACCAGAGCGCAGCGCCGATTCGATGCCCTCGCGCCGTCGCGTGATCGATCCGGGACGTCATGTCAGTGGCTCAACGCGGTCTTGAGGCGATCGAGCCATGCGTTCGCGGACATGATCGATGCGTTGTCCCACAAGCCGGACGCATCGGGCCCCTGCGCGAAGGTCGGCTCGAACATCTGCCACACCAGCACCTGCGGGCGTTGCTGCCGGAAGGCCGGCGACTCGACATATTCGAGCAGTACGATCCACGGACCGACGTTGCCCGGATTCCAGTTCACCGATACCGGCCGGCCGATCAGGCTGGAGAGCTTCTGCGGAAACCCGAAATACGGCTGGACCATGCTGTGTCCGGTCACGTGCACGGGTGCCGGCGCGTCGTCGACGAGGTTTGAACTTTCCGCCTGGCGCCGCACCGAATAGACCTCCCGCCCGACCTGCTTCTTCTCGTCTGCCGTGAGAAACAGCTCGGCCAGGTCGCCGTAACGCCGCTCGTTGAAGAGAGGGCCGAGCGTCATGCCGGTGCCGGGCCGGCCATCGAGCTTCGCGACGTCGCGTCCGATCATGCGCGCCATGGCCTCGGCCGTCGCGTCGGCCGAGGCCTGGGTCCAATGCTGGTCCGTGCGGTAGAAGACCTCCTGCCCCGACGCCTTGAGCTGGCGCAGGACGGCCGCGTCGTCGAACGTCGAGATACCGGCTTGCCCGAGCTTGCAGAGGATCAGGCCATAGCGCGCCTTGACCTCGGGACTCAGTGTCTGGCCGTCCGGCAGCCTGTCCTCATAAAACAGCGTCTTGTCGGGCAACAGCAGCACTTCCAGCTTGATGCCGCGCGCGGCGAGCAGATCGCGCGCCTGCCCGATCAGCCGCGTCGTATTGTCGATGCCTCGCACATCGACCTGCGTGAGGCTGCCCCAGCCGGGAAACAACCATCCGTCCTTGCCCTTGATGACGATCGAGGACGTCTCCTGTGCATGCGCCCCCGCGATGCCGAACGCGAGCGCGCACACCGCCGCCCGGCGCGCCAGCCGACCAAGCATACCGGCGGCCACCGTGCGATGCGGCGCAAGAAATCGTTGAATCATGCAGCTACTCCCTCGTTGAATGCAGCCGGCCCGTCCAGCGTCGCAAGACGCCGGTCCGCCTGCGCGATCGATCAATATGAAAGCGTCACGGTCATGAACAGACCCTTCGACCGGTCGGCCTGGCCGCCGCCGACGTTGAAGCGGTACTGTGTCGACCAGTCCAGATAGGAACGGGGCGCGTCGTAATGGTCTTCCCGAAACCAGTAGCGGAAATTGACGCCGAGCCCCGCGCCCATCGACCACGATTTGCCGTTGCCCTGAAGCGCAATGGCGCCATTGGTCACGCCCGGCACCTCCACGCGATCGTTCTCGTCGATGATGTCGCCCCCGACCACGACATACGGAAAGAGCACCAGCCTGTCGCTGACGGCATCGATGCGATAACTGCGGCCGACCCGAACCTCATAGGCGGCGAACAGCTGGTCGCGCTTGTAGCGCCCTGACGTGCGCGCCGTGGTCTCGCCCGTCGTCTGGTCCGTCAGCCAGAACTGCGACGGCATGTCTTGCCACGAATAGCCGCCCTGCATATAGGCTTCCATCGTGAACCAGCTGGGCTGATCCACACGCAACATCGTTCCCTTGTAGTAGCCGTAGGTCACGTAGGTCAGCCAGCCGCCGTTGCCTGCCCGCGAGCTGAAATGCGCATTCATCGGAGCCGACAGCGCCGCCGCCGACGGATTGGCGGGATTGCGCCCGCTCAGCCGGCATCGGAGCTCGGGCGACTCGGGCGTGAGCGTGCCGGAACGCGTTGCCGACCCGACCATGAACTGACGCTCGATGCCGAACGTCAGCCCGAGCTCGGTCGACGGCGTGAAGCGCAGCCCGAGGGCGCCCGTAGCGGTCGGAATCCCTGCGAGCCCGTTATTGACGCTCTCGTCGATATTCACCGGCGCGCCCGTGCACGGATCGGACACGCTCTGGCCGGGCGTCGAACCGTTGCCGTTGGCGAGCGTATCCGACAGGCGGCCATAGACTTCGAACACGCGCGTCGTCGTGTTGAGGAAATTCGACGGACGCCAGAACACTTCCGCCGTGCCGAAGACCGCATCTCCCGGCACGGTAATGGGCGCGCCGCCCAGTCCCGCACCGGCCGGCCGCGAGCCGCGATACGCGACCGACGCGGTCGCCCCCCACTCGCGCGACAACCCGGCCACGGTGCTGCGTGTGTCGAAGCGCTGCTGCTGCGTCAGCGGTAGCGCGTCTGTGTCGTTCAGGTCGATCGCCTGTCTGAAGGTGCCCACGGCAGCGCGCTTGTCGCCGGCGCCGGCCTGCGCGTATCCCTCGTCGAGAATGACCGTCGATGGCGCCTTCCCAGTGGCCCGGGCCGCCCTGAAATCCGCTACGGCCTCGTCCGGCTGACCGCGGCGTTGATTCAGATAACCGCGTTGCATCAGCAGCGCGGCATCGTCGGGATGCGCAGCAAGCTCGGCGTTCAACCGCTCGGCAGCTTCCGCCTGCTGCGCCGGCGTCCCCGCCGACAGCACCGTCGTCAGCAGCCGCTGCATCGCCGGATTCTTCGGGTCCTGCCCGACGGCCTTTCGCGCGCGCGCAATGGCTTCCTGATAGTCCTGACGGGCATAGGCCGCATAGGCACTCGCCCCCGGCCCGCCAGCCTGCGCGGCATCGGACGGCAACAGTTCGCACGACGTGCCGTACGGCGTATCGCGGCAGTCCTGGATCGGCGCCGGATAATTGGCAAGCGTCAGCGACTCCGGGGCACGACGGGCGTCCATCGCCTCGCGCCTGCGAGCGGTCACAGCCTGATCCCTGGCGTTGAGCGGCCGGATCAGCGTCAGTGCGCGCGCCGGATCGCCGGCCGCCAACGCCGCGTCGGCGGCAATCAGACGGAGATTCCGGCGTTGGGCGTCGTCAAGCCAGTCCTGCCCGAGCGCGGCGTCGAAATCCGCGTTCGCCAGCGCCGTCTTGAGCTGACGCTGACGCAGGTAGCCGCGCATGGCCAGGGCGACGGTGTTGCCATCGTCCTGAAGCAAGGCATCGCTGGCGGCAGCCTCGGCCTCGGCAAGCCTACCGTCGAGCATCAGCGACGTGACGAGCAGCAGCCGATGGCTATCGACGTCGGGGGCGAGCCCGACAGCTTCGCGGGCGAACGGCACTGCGGCGGCAGGGTCGTTCACAATCAGCGCCTGATAGCCCTTCTGCGCCGGAATCACCGCCATACGGCGTCGCAGCGTCTGTCGACGGGCAACGAGGTCGGTCCGGTTCGGCGCGCCCAGCGCGAGCGCCGCATCGGCCGCGAGGACCGCGTCGTCGAGCTTGCCTTGCGCTTCGAGCGAATCGAGCCAGAGCAACGCCCACGCACCTTGAGACGGATCGATGCGAATCGCCGACTCGGCGTCGCGCGCGCTCGACGCGTAATCCTTGCCGTTGTACTCGCCGTACGCCCGCGTCGCGATCGGAAATGCCTTGCGATAAGCCGCGCTCGCCGTGTTGCGCGCACCGGCCGGCACCGCGTTCAGATTGGCCTTCGCCGCTTTCAGCTCAGGCGCATCCAGGCCCGCCTCGAGCGCAGCATCGACGGCGCGATTGGCATCGGCAACGCGCCCCGCCTTCTGCAACGCGTAGATCAGCAGCAGACGCAAGCGCACGGAATCGGGACGCAGGCGGATCGCCGCATCGGCCTGCACGGCCGCCTGCTCATAGCGCCCGGCCTGGTAACTGGCGTATGCACGATTGGCGTCACGCCACGCCGGCCCCTTGAGTTGTACTTCGACAGGCGCATCCGCCTGTAGCGTCTGCGCGGGCAGCGCGTCCCAGCAGCATGCCAGCACGGCCGCCAGTAAGAGACTACGGGTCCGGAGCTTCATGAACGGGTCGCCTCGCCGCTCAGGACAGAGGCCATGCCACCCGTTGCGGTCTGTTGAAACGAGATCGCCTCATGCAGCGTCGCTTCGTCGAGCCAACCCAGTTGCACGAGAATCTCTCCCAACGGGCGACGATCGCGCGCCTGCATCTCGAGGGCGTAAGCGAGTTTGGTGTCGTCGATTGCCTGCCAGGAAAGCAGCAGATCGCCAAGGCGCTGACGCTGTTGCGTCAGTTGATCCATCGACGGAAAGTCGTGCATCGTCTTGTCCCACGCCAGCCGCTTGCCGGTGATCAGATGGCCGAGGTACAGGCGCCACGCACGCGCGGCGGCCATCGCGTTGATGAAATTGCCGATCACCATCCGCGGGACTGCCAGCAGCGCATGTTCCCATCCATAGATCTGATAGACGAACCAGCTACGCTGCAGCACCCGCAGCGCGAGCGCACATGCGTTGAAAGTCGTGAGCACCGCAATCCAGCTTTGAGGAGAAAAGGCCGATGGATAGTGGAGCGTCCACCAGCCCATGCGGTCGGCGAGCAGCAGAAGCATGAAATTCAGCACAAGGGCGTAAGCGAGGATTGCCACGAACGACGTGACGAGCCCCTTGCGGTCACGGAACAGCAGATACCGGGTCGCGAGAGAACCGCCCCAACCGACCTGCGCCCATCCCTGCAAGCCGATGCCGAGCGTCCATCGGGCTTTCTGGCGATAGGCCGTCCTGAACGTGTCGGGAAAATACTCGCGAATGCCGAGGGGCATCGAGATCGTCGAGACTTTCTCTTTTCCGAAGCCGAACAGCCGCTTGCGCCTGGTCACGTATTCCACCGGAAACTTGCCGAAGATCTGCTTCATGCCGCGTCGCGCGAGACGTGCGCCGATGTCGTAGTCTTCGGTCAACGTATCGGTGTTGAATGGCTGATTGTTCGTTTCGGCTGCGAGCTCTTCGAGCGCCCTGCGTGAAAAGCACGTCCCCACGCCCGCCGACGGCACCATTTTCGACAGACTCTCGCGCACCACGAGATCCTTTGTGTGCCATTCGGCGAACTCGTCCATGTACGTGCCGGCGATAAGCTCGTGCCACTCGCGCTCGAGCGACGTCACGGGAAGCTGGATGAAGTCGATGCGCGGCAGCAGGTAGTTGTAGTACTTGAGCTCGAGCGGGTGAAGCACGTCCTCGCTATCGTGCAGGACGACGCCCGCGAACGGTACCGGCTGCATGGTGTTCTGCCTGAAGATCGCCTGGACGATCCAGTTCAGGCAATCCGCCTTGCACGTCGGACCATCGTGCGGCACCTCCACGCGCACGAGCTGGCGATAGCGTCGGCGCATGCGCTCGACTTCCGTGCGCGTTCGATCGTCATTCCGGTAGGTGCCGACGAAGATCATGTAGTTCTTGTATTCCAGCGTGCTCACCATGTTTTCGAGCATCGGCGCGATCACGTCGTACTCGAGCCACGCCGGCACCATGATCGCGAGCGGCTGTTCTTCGACCGCCCGCAACTGCGACGCCTGGAGCGGCGCGTAGCGCCGCCGTACCGTGAGAGACCGGGCGATTTCGCGGACCCAATACCAGCCGTCGACGAACAGATCGTCGATGCTCGACACGAAGATCACGACGCTCACCACTGCGCTCAGCACTTCCAGCGCACGGTAATAGTCGGCCGCCAAATACGGCAGATAGAGCGGGGAGAACATCGCAGTCATGTCCGGTGTCAGTTACCCGAGCGCTTCTTGCGACGCGCGAGCGCAGCAAGCACGACGATCACGACGAACAGCAGCACTGCGATGCCGATGAGCGGCGCGCCCCACGACACAATGCGCCGCCATTCGTGAGAGACACCGCCGTCGGCGTCCGGCGCAACGACGTCTTCCTCGCGGCCGTTGTCGAACCATGCAACCGGGCCAGCCGATCCGATGACCGCGAGATTTCCGCGGTTGAGCAGGAACGGTGCCCCGGTGTCCCGCGCCGGCTCGCCGATCGCATGCCACAGCACACCGTCCTGGCCGCCGCCGCGCACGACTTCGGCCGTCGACACATGCTGCAACCCCGTTACATCGAGAAGCAGCGCATCCTTCCCACCGATCTGCAAGCGATTACGATCGGTCACGACGGCAGATGGCTTCACGCCGTCGACAGCCACCTCCATCGCCACGAACGGTTTAGACGGCGTGATTGCCTTGTCGCGAGCCGCCCATGTCAATTCGGCGCGCGACGGCGACAAGCCGCTCGCGGCAGCGATGCCGATGACGCGCTTGATGTTTTCGGGCGCTGCCGACAGGTACCGATCCGGCACGATCAACTGCGGATTGCCCGCCAATAGCGGCAGCAGACCGACGAACGTGCCGTCGGGTTCCGCGTCGCCCGGCTTGATGTAGCTTGCGGCCGGCAAGATGTCGACGGGATAGGCCTGGGGAATCTCGTTACAGTCGGCGGAGTACGGTTGACGCTGTACCGAGACACGCAGCGTGTTGCTGACACCCAGCACATAGCCCGGCACGCGCGCCCTGAGCTGCTCCGGACGCCCGTTTGCGTCCAGTTGCTTCGCCGTCAGCAGCACGCCGTTCCAGAACACCGCCGCGACGGGGCGCGACGCGGCAGGGCCTGGTGCCGCGGCGACGTACAGCGTCAATTCGCTCGGCATACGGCCGTTCGACGACACGGCATCGAGCGGAAAGCCAACGGTCCAATCACCTTTCGCCATCACGTCGAAGCTATCCGCAGCGCCACCCAGACTGGACAGGCGCACGACCTGCTTGTCGCCGATGTCGGGCGCGCTTGCGGCAGGCACCGTAACCGCGCTGCTCGTCAGCAAGCGATGCATCGATGCGTCGAACAGGGCTGCGGCCTGGGCGCCCGCATCCGCGGACACCGCGATGACGGACTGCCGCCCCATCAGGAACAGACGAATCTGCTTGCTGCCGAGCACGGCATCGGCCAGCGGCGCATGCTGCGCGCGCCATGCGCCGAACGCCGCGCTCGCATCGGTATCGCCCGCGAACTGGGCTTGCAATGCATCGAACGCGGCCGCAAGACGCGCACGCATCGCGTTGTCGACCACCATCACGTCGCCGCTCGCGCCCGGCGCGCCCAGCGCCAGCAGCGCCCCGAGTTCCGCGGCGTTGGCGATCCTGTGCGTCTCGACGTTGTCTCGTATTGCGCCGAAGGCCGGCACGCCGGACAGTACTGCCGGCACATCGAGGCCACGCGTGTCGACAACATCGCCGACCGAGGGCAATGCGCGCACCGAAACGCGTTTGCCACTACGCTCGAGCGCCACGCCGATCCGCCACGCGCTATCGAACGCATCCTGGCCCAGCGTATTGCCCGCGACGAGCAGCGTCGGCGCTCCCGGAAGGGTGCTCCATGCGTCGTCGAGACTCGCGATCGATTTCTGATCGAGCCGATAGGTCAGACGCGTTTGCGGGGAAACCGTCACGGAATTCGCCTTCGAACGGTCGTCTTCGCAGCGGCGACCCGCATTGCGCGCTTGCGAATGCCAGTTCACGCCGAGGCGCACAAAGCCCGTTTCGCGCGGATGAGCCGATACGGCAATGGCGCGCTGCACCGGCCCGTCGCCGTCCGGCACCATTTGAGATGCCATCGGCTGGCCGTCGACGGAAAGCACGACCGAGGCCGAGCCCGGTTCGCTCTTGACGTAACGACCGTCGAAAGCAATCGACGCGCCGTCAAGGGGCAACCCCTTGGGAACCGGCAAATAGAAATCCTGGCTCGAGTCGCCGGTCAGCACAACGGGAGCGGCCAACCCGAGATCGGCGAGCGCAATGTTGCGCGTGAGGTTCACGCCGGCGCCGAGCTGCCGGATTCCGTCGCCGAGCGGGCTTGCATAGCCGATATGGGGTTGAAGAACACAAGCGCTTGCAAGCGCGCTCAGACTCGCGGCAAACCGCGGGGCGAATTTCCTGAAGAGCAACAGCATAGGGATGCCTGCAGATGAATTTTGACGATGGTGGAGAGTTAATTGAGCTGATCGAACATTGCCGAGGACGCGTCGAATTCCTCGATGGGACGACCGCACAGCGCATCGACGATGCGGGCTGCGGCGCGGCCATCGCCATACGGATTGACCCGTCGCGCGAACGACGCGTGGTATCCGGCATCATCGAGAAGACGCGTGACGCCCTCCACGATGCGATCGCGGCTCGTTCCCACAAGGGAAACCGTGCCGGCCGCCACCGCTTCCGGACGTTCCGTGACGTCGCGCATCACCAGGACCGGCTTGCCGAGAAAAGGCGCCTCCTCCTGCACACCGCCGGAATCGGTCAGAATCAGATGCGCTTGCTGCATGAACCACACGAAATCGGCATAGCCGAGCGGCTCGATGAGATGAACATTGGATACATCCTCAAGCTGCGTCATCACCACGTCACGCACTGCAGGATTGAGGTGGACCGGATAGACGATTTGCACATCGTCCCGACGCGCCAGATCAAGGAGCGCCGCACAGATATTGAGAAAACCCTCGCCGAAACTCTCGCGCCGGTGACCCGTGACGAGAATCAGGCGTCGCTGCGGGTCGACCCACCGATAGCGCGACGCAATCGACCGCTCGAACACCGATCCCGCACGCAGCTTCTTGCATAGGGTCGCGAGTGCGTCGATGACGGTATTGCCCGTCACTGCAATACGGCCCGACAGGTTTTCGCGTAAGAGATTGCCCTTTGAAACCTCTGTCGGCGCAAACATCCAGTCCGAGACGGCGTCGACGACGCGGCGATTCATCTCCTCGGGAAACGGCATCGCAAGATTGCCGGTGCGCAAGCCGGCCTCGACATGCCCGACCGGTATGCGTCGATGAAATGCCGCGAGCGCACAAGCGGACGCGGTACTCGTATCCCCGTGCACCAGCACGTAGTCCGGCGCTTCCATATCGAGAACGGCATCGACGCGCGTGATCGCCCGAGAGTAGAAACGGTTGAGCGTCTGATTCGCGACCATCACGTCAAGGTCGTGCTTTGCCGTCAAACCGAATAGCTCCGTGACCTGGTCGAGCATCTGACGATGCTGACCTGTCACGCATACGATGTTCTCGATCGATGGTTCGGCGTTGAGCGCCGCCACGAGCGGGGCCATCTTGATGGCCTCCGGACGGGTGCCGAATATGGTCATAACTTTGAGCGACATTCCCCTAACCCCTGAAATTTCATAGATTCTTGTTTTCAGCTATCGATAAGCATGCCGAATCAATTGATCAGCGCTTTTTCCGCAAGACCGCTCAGCCTGCCTACACGCGCTTAAAGTGTCGCAATCATGGCCCGGTCACGACCGCTTCGCTTGGCCTGATACAGCATGCGGTCGGCTTCGAGATACAGCCTTTGTGGCGTTGGCGTGGTCAGGCCAAGTCCGTCATGCCAGATCATGCCAACACTGATCGCCAGGAATCCGCTGTGCACGTGCGGGCCGGGTAACGCCAGACTCCGCACCTTATCCTGTACTCGCTCGACGATATCAAGCGCCACTGTCGCCGACTCTACGCACAGCACCATGCAGAATTCATCGCCCCCCAATCTGTACAGAAGATCCTGATTGTGGCGAAGCTGATTCATCGTTACATGCGCAATCAAACGCAACGCATCGTCGCCAGCAGCGTGCCCGTAGGTATCGTTGTATGCCTTGAAGTTGTCCACATCAAACAGACAGAAAGCGAACGACCGCTTGCACATTCGACGCTCTGGGATCCGCCGGGCCGCATCATCGAAATAACGACGGTTATATGCGCCCGTCAGGTCATCGGTGATCACCAACCGCTCAAGCCTCGCGTTTTCCGCTTCCAGTTGCCGGATGCGACTCACCAGGCGCACCCGTTCCCGACACGTGAAATTGCGGAACCCCAGACGGTTCTTACGGCAAACGCGCACCGCCCTCGCGACTTCGTGCGCTCCGAGCGCACCAAAATGGTTAATTTTCATACTCAGATAATTCCCATTTCACGCCCGGTCTGGACGCGTTGCATCATCCCCGACTTCGATGCCGTTTTAAGCGAAACGACTTCAACTCAACTTGGGAGCCAATTATGGGATATGCAGCCGTTAAATTAAAAAAATTTTCTTTAAAGATTGTCAATTTTTATCAAGGCCTTTTATTACAAATTTATAGCGACAGCGAACTTCGTTTAGTCACGCCAATGTAAACAACGTCGTCGCCATCGAATAGCGCCATTCCGGTCATTTCGTACCGGAACAATAAAAAAGCAAACGTTTTACAAGAAGGGATGAGCTGAATTGGTACGTTAAAGTACCTCAGTGTCGCGTAAGCGGCGAACATGGCACCCGGCCTTTGGTGGACGGGAATTGCATTGCCTTTGAACGCTTCTTGCTGCCTCCACGCCCGGCGGATAGGCATCCAGAAGGGCACGACGCTCAGACTACGGTCATCACCCGTCGCCGCATCATGCGGTAGCGTACCTTCGCCGTAGTCAACCTGGACGCATTCGATAGCACGCTGGCGGTCTTCGGACAAGGAAATTTTTAATAACGATATCCAGAGGAGTTTGATCTCCCTCCAAGGAATCCGGCATCGTGCATGCATCGACTTTTTATCGTCGAACAATGACGCATCGCGTGCACGACGCAGACAACCTCGGGTGATGCGCCAGTTTTCACTACCACCAAAATGCGATCAGACCATAGAAACACTGCCTGGAAGAGAAACTCGCCAAAAAATAACCAGCCCATAAAAGCAATTAAGATTTTGGCAGAATCAACCGAATCACATGTTTGCTCAAGCGCCCAATTTGTTTGCCAAATGGGATTTTTGATCAGCTTGAAACTTCATCTCGTCAAACTGCACTCCGCCGACGTCGGCATCCCTGCCCGCCGATTCAGTGTTTAGACCGCATGTTGGCACGCCAGCTTCGCCGAACGCGTCGGAGGCACCGGGCCTCCGACGGTTGCCCCCGGCGACAAGACGTATTGCAGCTTTGCTGCCAAACTTTGAGCACGGCCATCTCGTGCGTGAGCTGATCACCAGTTGTATTTCGCGCTGGCTAGCACGGTTCGCTCGTTGCCGAATACGCAGACTGAGTACGATTGGCAACCGCTGATGTAGTGGCGGTCGAACAGGTTTGCGACGTTCAGCGCGAAACGCCAGTCGCGGGTGCCATAGTGCAGCGCCGCGTCGTACAGCGTATAGCTCGCGACCGTCAGCGAGTTGTCCGGCGCACCCGCCAACGCGCTCTGGTAGCGGATCCCGCCACCGATCCCGAAGCCTGCGAGCGCTCCTGCGTGCCATGTCCAGTCGGTCCACAGCGACGCCATCTGGCGCGGGCGCGGAATGTCGACCGGCCAGTTGTTCAGCGACGCGTCGTTCGCCTTCACGTTCTTCACGTCCTGATAGATGTACGACGCGACGATCGACAATTCGCGCGTCACGTTTCCGACCGCGCTCAGTTCGATGCCGCGCGAACGCACCTCGCCCGTCTGCACGGAGGATGTGCCGGTCGGATCGAGATTCGTCGGCGTCGGTGTCACGACGTTTGTCTGGTTGATCTGGTAGACGGCCGCGTTCAGCATCAGGTTCTTGCCGGGCGGCTGCCAGCGCAGGCCCGCCTCGATCTGCCTGCCGCGCGTCGGCTTTGGCAGGCCGCCGCCGTACATCCTGACGCCGATGACCGGATTGAACGATGTCGAATAGCCGATGTACGGCGACAGCCCATAGTCGCCCTGGTACGTGAGGCCGACGCGGCCCGAGAACGCGCTGACATCCTGTTTCGCCTGCGTGCCGGCCTCGCGGTCGTCCTGGCGCAGGTTCACCCAATCCTCGCGGCCGCCGAGCGTCAGCGTCCAGCGATTCCATTTGACGTGGTCCTGCGCGTACACGCCGAATGTGTTTATCGCCGTGTACAGGTCGCGGTGGCCGAACGACGTCGGGCCCGAGAAGATCGCGGTCGTGACCGGCGTGTAGACTGGGTTGTAGAGGTTCAGATACGGCGCCTGCGCGAGCCACACACTCTCGGTCGTCGTCTGCCGGTTGTACTGGACGCCCAGCAGCAGCGTGTGCTCGAGCGGCCCTGTGCCGAAACGCGCCTCCGCGTTGTTGTCGATGTCGAAGCGGCTGTAGTTCAGTTGGAACAGCCCTGCGTCACGCGCGATGTCGGTCGTGCTGGCGTTGGCAAGGCCAACGCCGAAGACCGACGCATCGTCAAGCGACAGGTGCATCCAGCGCAGGTTCTGGTGCAGCGTCCAGATCGAATTCAGGTCGTGCGAAAACTGATAGCCGAGCGCCCCCTGCTTCTTGCGGTAGTGATTGAATGTCGGTTCGCCCATGTAGACGTCCGGTGACAGCGGCCCGTTCGGGTTCGGCAGAACCGTGCCCCGCGCGGGCAGGAAGTTGTATGAAATATCACTCCAGTCTTGCAGGTAGGTCGCCGTGAGCGTTAGTGACGTGTCAGCGTTCGGCCGCCAGCGGAACGACGGCGCGAGTGCCACGCGCTGGTCCGCGTTCGGACCGGTCAGCGCATTGCCGTCGCGCGCGACGCCGACGAAGCGATACGCGTACTTGCCGTCGGCGTCGAGCTTGTCGCCGATGTCGAACATTGTCTGCTTGCGCGCGTAGTTGCCGACCTGCACGCCAACCTCGCGCACGCGCTCGCCGTCGGCCTGCTTCGTCTGCACGTCGACGATCGCGCCCGGATCGCCGGCCCCATACAGCACCGACGTTGGCCCACGCAGCACAGTGACGCTGTCGATCATATACGGATCGACGCGCCAATTCGCGAGGGTTGTCGTATTCGGCGCTTGCAATCCGTCGACGAACAAAGTGGGAGTAAAGCCGCGCAGCGCCGCGTACCAGTCGGTGCGGCTGTCGGATCCAAACGATGAGAAGCCCGGTACGTAGCGCAGCGCCTGGTTGAGGTCGGTCGCGCCGGTCATCTCGATCTGCTGCGCAGTGACGACGTTGATCGTTTGAGGAACCTCGGTGATCGGCGTGTCGGTCTTCATGCCGGTCGCCGTGCGTTTACCGACGAGCTCGACTGATGGCACGTTCGCCACGCCTTTCACCGTGATCTCCGGCAGCGTGACGCCAGGCGCCACATCGGCCTGTACCGCGGCGCCCTTCGCTTGCGTATCATTCGCCGGTTGCGTCGCCTGCGCGTACGCATAGCCGACAGCCGCTTCGAAAAATATCCCACCCACAGCAACCGCGATCGCACGTCGCCCCGTGCCCATTGCCCACCCCATCTTCTGTTGCTCCATCATGCTGGGCGCCTGCTCGGCCAGCCCGTTTGTCAAAGAGCGAGAGTCATCCGGTCGCCGCCCCCCCTTTTTTTCCCGTGAACGTCGCACGCTCCAGCGGCGCGTCTCGCTCCGCTGCGTTGTGCACGAGTGTCTCGATGATATCGGCCGAAAGTTGCACGACCTTGAAAACAACATGCCGAACAGGCTGTGACTGTCAGCCCCAGGTCGCGAACATGATCGTCGACGACGGCGGCAGAGCGACGCTGTTGCTGCCCCTCGGTTCGAAGGCCGGGTATTGTCAAGTTGTCGACCGGCAGGCGCTCGAACGCGCGGTACGTAAGGATAGGGTTTTTATGCGGCAAGGCGTTCCAACATGGCAGTGCCCGTCACGCTTTCGCACGCCTCGAAGGCCTGAGTGCGCAGCGCCCGCTTCTGTTTTGCGTCGGTGTGATAGCGGCCATGCATGAAGAGATTGGCTACCTGGTCGTGGACCGAAGAGAAACGTTGCGGCTGACGCGCTGATTTGAAGCGACGCATCACCTTCTCGCGGACTCGTGTTGGCTCGTGCGAGTTCTCCGCCCGGTTGTTCAGCTCCTTTGCACAAATCCGGTCCCTGGCGTGAGCGGACTAGCAGCCCGCGAAAAGCTCAAGAAAATTGTGTTAACACAAAAACTTTTCTATCGCCGGATAGGCTTGCGCCGGTTTTTTGGCCCATTGGCCCCAAGAATGACGAGTCTGAAATTAGTCTCAATCTGGCCGTTCAGGCTCATGAGCCGGTGGATAGCGCCAAATTTCATACATTGTCAAATTTAGGACTATTCCTATCGATTGGCGATGGGTGCTGATGTCAGAGTGACCAGTTTCGGCAACTTGGCTATCTCCGATGTTCACGCACCCTTCGATACCGTCCGACAAAATACTCACCCGTTACATTGCCCCGTTTGGTCTGACGGCTCTGCTAAGACCGAGCAAGGCCGGTCAACCAGTCGAGTCGCTTTGGGTCGGCGGTGAAGGCGAGTGCGGCATCGTGCTGTTTGTGTCAGCACTCGACGCGGAGATTTATCGCCTGCACGCGCGGACCGTCGGCGAAGAGTGGGTTCGGCATCCGCTTGAGACGATCGGCTTTCAATCCACGGTTGAACACCTCGGACAGGCGTGGACCCACCTGGTATTCGCGTTCAATGCAAATGCCAGCCGGCAACTTACGCTGGATCAGTGCGGCTGCTTCCTGCACCCTTGCTTCCCCGAACGTTTCGCCCCGCTGGACACACCGTCCGAGCCGGTGACTTTTCGATTCCGGTCTCGCCTATTCGAGACGATGGAACACCACTGGACACGCATCGGTGAACCGAACTACGCGCAAACAATCAACAAACTTAACCGTTTGGGTACAACAAAGTCCGGCGCGGTCGAGCTGCGCGAGCTGGCCGAAAGAGCATTGAGTGCTGCGAGCCTTGGCCCGGTCGGTGAACCACGTCACGAACAGACTGATTGGACCGTGTTTTCTCCCGGTGCTGGTGCATGGTGTTTCGGACCGAACCAAGCGCGTCAAGGCGCGTTGCATTGACATTGATCCGTGGACAGCAAACAAATGACGAGGGACTGAAAGCAATGCGTAGATCCATGGTCCGATACGGCGACCCGACAACAACGGGCGGTCGCGTGTTTGCGCTTGCCTCCACCATGTTTGACGACGGCAAGCGGATTGCCTTGCACGGTGAGGAAGCGACGTGCGGAAACTGCAAAGGCACGTTCAAGATATTCGGCAGCGGGACAGAATGCACCGACAATGGCCGTGCAACGGTGCTTCACGGCGATCCAGTGATGTGTCCGTGCGGCAAGAACAAGGTTATCGCAGGCAGCGATGCTGGCTGCCATGTCGAAAGCGGCGGCTTGTCGTCTGCCAGGCGTACCAGCGATGCATCCACGGCAAGTGTCTCTTCTTTTGTTGCCGCGGCTTATGACGACCACTTCATCCTGCGGGATCGCGATGGGCGTGCACTTGCCTACAGCGCGTACGCAGTACAACGGGAAGCGGGCAACTTCGAGTATGGAGATACCGACGCATCAGGACACACACATCTGCTGTCATCCGTTGTGAACGCTGAATCTATCGAGATTTTTCTCGCTGGATGACCCCATAAGGAGACAAGACGGTGGGCATTTTTTACGCGGCAGTCGAAGACGATCCGCTTGATAGAACGACATCAATGGCCGGCGCTTACGACGACAGGTTCGTTTTGCGAGGTTGCAATGGGCGCACGCTTGCATACACGGCCTACGCGTTGTGCCCGGAAACCGGCACGTTCGAATACGGCGAAACAGATGGCAATGGGCATACGCATCTGCGGTCATCGGTTGCCACCGCTGAAAACATTAAGGTGTTTCTTGCAGAGTGAGGAATAGCACATGATGCGTCGAATCGCGGTTGTCGGCGACAAGCTGGAAACAGGTGGGCAAATCCTGCCCTATAGCGGTCCTGTCTTTACGATGGGCGACGCTGGACACCAGGTCGCGCTGATTGGCGGGACTGCCTGGTGCGAAGCGTGCAAGAGCACTGGCGTGATAGCGATGGCAGGCGGCCCCCGTCGCATCGATTTTATGGGGCAGACCGCAGCCGATCGCGATATCGTTCACTGTAAATGTGCAACACCCCCGCAAATCGTAGCCCTGCTATCCGGTGAATCTTGGTGCGACGACATGGCTGAAGCGATGGGCGTTGTGACACCGGAAGCAACAGGACATGGTTTGACGACAGCACGAGCGCCCGGCATCGAGCCTCGCCTAATAGGCCGGTACGATGATCGTTTCATTGTGCGCAATTCGAACGGACAAGCGCTGGCTCGCATTCCCTATGCGGTGCAGCGGAAGAACGGCATTTTCGAGTATGGCGAAACGGATGTTGATGGGCATACGCATTTACTGGCTTCCATCGCTTCCGCCGAGAACATCAACGTTTACCTTGCAGGATAGTCATGCCAGAACAGATTCACATTTCCCCGGATGGAGTAAAGTATCGATTGATCGCGACTCGAACGACCACGCCAACGACAGATTCGGAAGCGAAGGAAATTCGAGTGGAGACCGATAGCGTCGAGGTGATCGTCAGCGATTCAATGATGCGCTATTGGGGATCTCAGTTCGGTCACGTGGCGATTGTCGTTGATGGAGTAGCGTACTCGCGAGCTCATGGCGGCTATGACGCTAAAAAAACTCATGCTGAGTATGTGGCAGCACAAGAAGGCCTTCGCGATTCGGTTGGGTACGTGCTCCGAATTTCCCCGGAAGAAAAAAAGAAGATTGAAGCCGAACTGAAACGCCGTGTGGCAGCGACCAACGGCGACCCAGCACGCCACGGATACAGCCTTCTGGATAATAGTTGTTCGTCAAACGTCGCAGACGTATTGAACCTCGTCGGAATCGTTGCCTATGATCCGCGGTGGCCCGCGTTCGGCATGGTGAGCCCCGAAGACATTGCCGTCGGACTATCACATTCCAAGCGGGTGAAGGAGAAGCGGTTCTATCCGAAAGGTGGCTCATGAAAACGCTGCTGTTGGCAATTGCTATTGGAACGGAGGTCCTGATGTCAGCTTGCTCGCATAAGAATGAAGTATGGGTAGCCACGAAAAGCACTCCTGTATATGCATCCGATAGCGATGCGGAAGACCGGGTTCTGTTCACGTTGGCTGCGGGAGATTCTTGTATCCCATTGCGAGAAGGTGTTGTCGTAAAAGCCTATCTGCACACAGAGATCCAGTGTAAGAACGGGCGTGGCTGGGTTATCGACAAACAAAACTTCGACATCAAATCAGCCGACTGACTGGTCCCGCCTTCATTTCCTGCATGAAAGAGGTTGTGCAGGCGCGCTTAGGCAAATGACCGCGCTGGGATCGCGCACCATGTTCAGTTGGCGAAATCCTCAATGCCAGCATATCTTTCCGCACTTGCAGACAGCGATCTTTTTGGATCGCTGTCGTTCCTTTGCCTAGCTGTTGCGGTGGCGGGACTGTTTCGAAGAATTCGAAATTCAAAGCTGTATTTTCCTGCTGTGTTCGTGTGCCTTCTATTCATGCCCGTCATGCATGCAATAGGCTCTTATTTCCTGTCCCAACCAAGTCCGTGAGCGAGCTATGGCATGCGCATAAAAAACCCAACTATATTAAGCGGGCGGGCGCACATTCTATTAGCGGCACAGTCGCTCTGAAATTTTTCGATTTCTACCGCTGGAACTTCATGGAGTTCAATCGTTGAGCGAAAACATACAAGCACTTTTTTTCCGTACTGACGGATGACCCAAGCGGCGCGATTTGGATCATCGTCGCACTCAATTTACTAACTATAACGTGTGGAACACGCCCCAGCATCTGGCGGACAAAGGTCTTCAAGCCTTTGGTATTTGTGCAGCTATTAGTTATTCCGGCGGTTGCCGCTATCGGATTTCACTACGCCATTCGACCGCCAGCGTGACCGTTGATGATCCCTACGCGAGTGCACTCGGCAAACCGAATATCTAATGGCCTCTCACCCGAAGCAGGATGACCAGTGAAGAAGCGTTATCTCGCCCTTGGCTTTGTTCAATTGCTTCTGATTTTCCTATCAGGCTGGCCAAGGCGGGCTTCGTGGAAAGAGATTGATTTTGGTTCTGGAGCATGGTCCTCAGGCGCGCAGCTTTCGCTTTACTGCTTGGCCGGATGGCTCGCAACCATTGCCGTAGCAGCATGGTTTTCCGTAATTGATAAGAGGAACAGATCAATGATCGTTCTGTTCCTCGCTATCCTTCTGCCGTCGATTGAATTCTTCTTGTGGTTTGGGCTGACCTTTTGATAGCGGCATCACGCAGCGGGTGCGGCACGCTGTGGCAGCAGCCGGAACAGCGTGGATCGATGAATACCGAAGAGCACGGCGATTTCCTGCATGCTCGTGTTGCCTTCGTCCGCGAGGCGATAGATATGGTTGAACTGCGCCGGCGTGAGCGTCGGCTTGGGGCCGAATTTCGTGCCACGCGCCTTGACCGCAGCTCGGCCGCTGCTCGTGCATTCAACGATCAGGCTGCGTTCGAACTCGGCCATGCCGCCAAAATCGCAAGGCCAAGTGTAACGGCTTGCAATCCACGGAGCGCATGCTTGGTCGGGCATCGCCCGCTTAGTCGGGTAGCAGCAACGCATCGCTGCGTCGCCGCCCCCAAGAACGGAGCGTGCAACTTTCGCCGCACTCCGCTCAAGCCCTTCAAAGCCCCTGATGAGGAGCCGGTTTCGTTACGGATAGTCCGAGACTGTGAATTTGCGCGTGGCAGGTCGGGTGAACCATGATCAGGTCTCGCGACGCGTTACCTCCGCCGTCAACACGACGGACGATGTGGTGAACGTGCCAGCCTGTGTCCTTGGTTATGGGTTGGAACCGGATCAGCAATCGATTTCCTTCATCGCTGTCCGTCCTCCTGGAACAGCCGTTCAAGGACACCCGGAACACACCCGTACCGGAAACTGGCTGGTCACCTCAGCGCGCCGCAGCATTCGGTGCGTCGTTCGTGGCCGCACTGCACGCGGCTCAGAGAGCGGACGGAGTTTGGGCGAGCTCGGTGAAACGCCGCTACGCGGCAAAGCATTCGTCGAATTGTTTGCGGTAGAGCGAGGCGCGTAGTAGATGTCGCTTGAACGCGAAGTGCTGGCGCACGCGTATGCGCTGCGCCAGCGTGATCCTATTTTTTTAAACCTGTAATTTCAGCGAAGGTCTTCTGTCCCGACATGGAGATGAAATTCAGGAAATGACCGTTCGCCAGACCATGGTCTGTCGAACGGAAACAGGACAAAGCCAGACGTGCCGATTAGAAGCGGACGCGCATGCCCACCGTAACGGCCGTCTGCTGATTCGTATCCGAGGCGCTCAGCCCGTTGATCACTGCGTGAATGCCGCTGCCGCCCGTGTTGCTCACGTGCTGATAAACGCCTTCAAGATAAACGTCGGTTTTCTTCGACAGTGCGTACGAAGCCTGCAGGCTGAACTGATTCCACTTCGGGCTCACGCCGTCGATCCTGCTGTCCGTGTACGTGTACGCGCCGGAAAGGGTTACGGCCGGCGTCAGGTTGTAGCGCGCGTTCAACTCGTAGTTGTTGAAGCGCGCACCGGCACTGCCCAACGAAAGCCCACTCGACGTGCCGGATGCCGAAGCGCCGATGCCCGTCAGGCTATCCAGGTGTGTCTGCGTGAAGACCAGCCCCACCGCCGCCGGCCCGAACGCGTAGTTCGCACCGACACCCCAGGTTCGCTGGGACTGGGCGGTAAACGTCGAATCGTCGCTCACCGCGCCGCTGGTGTTAGTCGAAGACCCGCTGTTGTTGAGTTGCAGATAACCGGCGGCGACATTCAACGGTCCATAGTTATACGATGCACCGAGACTGTATGCACGATTATTCGCAAAGCCGCCCGACTGATTCGAGAAGCCATACAACCCGCTGAACTTCAGTCCTCCGTAGTTAACGCTCTGGTACTTGACCGAATTGCTGATACGGAACGAGTTATCCAGATTGTCGTTGTCGTACGGATGCGCCGCGTGCGTGCCGCCCGACGACGTGCCGGTCAGCGACAGCGGTCCGAGATAATCGACGACGGAATCATACTGACGGCCCAGCGTCACTGCCCCGTACTGATCGCTCGACAAACCGACGAATGCCTGGCGGCCAAACTCGCGGCCTCCCTGACCGGAACTGCCATTCGTAATGCTGAAGCCGCTTTCCAGTGTGAAGATCGCCTTCAGCCCGCTGCCCAGATCCTCCGACCCGCGCAGCCCCCAGCGGCTGCCGTTGACTCCGCCACTCGTTTCCTGAAAGTTGCTGTGACCGCCTTGATTACTGGTGTAGGTAATCCCCGCGTCGATCAGGCCGTAAAGCGTCACGCTGTTTTGTGCATGGGCTGCACCGGCGAACGAGCCGAGTGCTGCGAGTGTGAAGAGCGATTTCTTCATGGGCAATTCTCCGAAAACTGATACTGCTGAACAAGTTGTACAGAATGAGAGGCGCGACGATAGTCGAACCCTTTGCGGGTTCTGCCATTCACTGCTAATCGGACCGGCAACGCATGCGCCGGTCGCAAATCGATTTAAGCGCACTATTCATCGTTCGCCGTCGTCTTTTGACAACGTGCGTGATTACCGGTGGTTTCACGTTTCGCGAGTGAAGTCCCACGCACAGCCTGCCGAAGCATCCGCGCGATCTACGTTCCGGCGCTGTGAGCCGTGTCGTACAAGAGATAGGGCGCCTCGGGCGGGTCAGCGAGTTCGACATGCGGACTTGCCCGCTCCGTTACAGGTTCGTGATCTTCGAAAGATTTTCAAAGATTGCATTGGTTTTGTCAGGCGACGGGTCGCTTGCCGCCGGCATCGACAGGCGCGATTTCTTCAATGACTCACGCCGGAAGACAATTGCCATAAGCGGGTCCGAGGATCGCTCACCCCGGATCCCCCAAAGCACCTTCATGCCGTGCTAATGCAGCACGACGTATGCGCCTGTCCGCACGTCGATCCACATCATTCGCCCATTTGTTTTGTGGCTATACACGAGGGCGCGGGATTCGCGCTGACTATTGAGAAAACCCAATACGGCGCACAAAGTATGCTTGCCGCGGTAGCGCAAGGATCTCGTCGCATCACCGCTTCCACTGACGATCACGATGGGGTTGATTCGCACCTTACGAGCGATCTGATCTGGCGTTGCAGCTGGCATTTCATCCTCCGCGTTGAGTGGTTACGTGAGGAATAACGTCGCTATTGCCGGGGGCTTGAGAAAAGGAAAGGTGACGTAAGGTCGTCGTGCTGCGCGAGATGCCAACAATTGGTAAGGACTGCGCGATGTACCTCGTTTTTTCCAGACATTCGCCCGGTGCAGAATGCGCACAATTCAACACGTACCGCTGCTCATCCCGGACGAGTTTGCGGATCGAAATCCTGACGACCGCTGCACGGCAAAGCTTACCCCGACTGATGGAGAAACCAGACGCGGAAAGGCAGCGGTCTGCCTCCCCTACAACAACGGGCGCTTCAATACTCCGTACAGCGCCACACGTCTGACAAAGGAATCGATAGATGCGGCGACTCATCATCCCGGCAGTACTGGTTGTGCTGCTTCAGCTTCAAGGTTGCGCAACGTCGTTGGAAACGTTCCTCGCAGGGACGCTGGCTGGTACTGCGGTCGGCATCGGCGCTATAGCCTGCATGGTCACGTGTCATTGAGTTACGTACCCGTCTCCGCCCATCCGCCACCGAGCGCCTTGTAAAGCGTCACGAGGTTCGACAGCTTCGACAGCGTATCGTTCGCCAGTTGCTGCTGCGCCGTGTACAGCGTGCGCTGGGCATCCAGTAAGGTGAGGAAACTGTCGGTTCCACTCCGGTATCGCGACTGCGCCAGGTCGTAGTAGTGTTGAGCCGATACAACGTACTCCCGGTCGGCGTTGACCTGGTCGACGTACGTCGCCCGTCCGGCCAAGCCATTCGAAACTTCCTTGAACGCAGTCTGAATCGCCTTTTCGTAGTCCGCGACTTCGATGTCCTTTTCGACCTTGGCAACATCCAGCGATGCCTTGTTACTCCCATAGTCGAAGATCGGCACCGAGATCGTGGGCGCGAAACTCCACGCCCCGCTACCGGCCTTGAACAATCCGGAAAGACCGCTACTGGAAGTGCCCGCTGCCGCCGTCAGCTCGATATTCGGGAAGAACGCGGCCCGAGCCGCGCCGATATTCGCGTTCGCCGCCTTCAGCGTATGCTCGGCCTCGACGATATCGGGACGCCGCGTCAATAGATCAGAGGGCACGCCCTCCCCGATATCGGCGAGCAGATTCTCGTTGTCCACCAAGGTACCGCCCCGCGGCAGATCGTCCGGGATCGGACAGCCGATTTCAGCGACGAGATTATTGCGGTCCTGCGCAACGGCTCGCGTATAAGAGGCAAGGCTCGACCGTGCACTCGCCAGAGAATTCCGTGCTTGCTGGACATCCTGCATTGAGGCGCTGCCGATTTTCATCATGCTTACCGTCAGATCGTAAGTCTGCTGATCCGCCTCGACCGTATCGGTCGTGATTTTCAGCAGCGCTTCGTCGGACAATAGCTGAAGGTAATCGGTTGCAACCGCCGCCACCAGGCTTAGCTGCGTACTCGTGCGCGCCGCATCCGTCGACAGATATTGCTCAAGCGCCTGGCGCTTGAGACTGCGCAGGCGACCGAAGAAATCGATCTCCCATGACGACATGCCCACGCTTGCGCTGCTCGAACTGCTCACCGTTCCCTGAGAACGCTCACGCGTGAACGAACCTGAAGCGTCGATCGTGGGCGCGAGATTGGCGCGCGCGATACGGTATTTCGCCTCGTACTCGGCGACGTTGAGCGTCGCCACCCGCATATCGCGATTGTTCTCGAACGCAAGCTCGATCAGCCGCTGCAGACGCGGGTCCTTGAAGAAATCCCGCCAGCCGATATCGGCGGCAAGCGGTGCGTTATCCGCCGTGCCCTTGACCGGCTTCGCACCGGTTCCGTATGCCGATCCGGTCGGCCACGCCGAATCGATCGGTGCAGCGGGCCGCTGATATGCCGGATCAAGCGAACAGGCGCTCAACGCTACCGCACACACCACACCCAGTAATTTTAGATTCATGCTTCACCCTTACCCGCTTGAGCCTCGTCCGCTCCGTGTCCGTGCTCCCTGAAAAGCTTCCGTACCACCACAAAGAAAACCGGCACAAAGAAAATTGCCAGCACGGTCGCGGCGATCATCCCACCCGCGACGCCGGTGCCAATCGCACGCCGCGCTGCGGCCCCTGCGCCCGTGCTGATAACGAGCGGCAGCACCCCGCACACGAATGCGAGCGACGTCATCAGGATCGGCCGCAAACGCAGGTGGGCAGCTTCAAGTATCGCGTCGATCATGCCGCGCCCCTGGGCCTGCAGATCCTTTGCGAACTCGACGATCAGGATCGCGTTCTTGGTCGAAAGCCCGATCGTGGTGAGCAGGCCCACCTTGAAGTAAACGTCATTGGACAAGCCGCGTACATGTGCGCCGAGCAGCGCACCCAGCACGCCGAGCGGCACCACGAGAATCACGGCAATCGGCACCGACCAGCTTTCATAAAGACCTGCAAGACACAGGAACACCACAATCAGCGAAATGGCGTACAGATAGGTCGCTTGCGATCCCGATTGATTCTCCTGCAAGGATTGCCCCGTCCATTCGATGCCAAATCCTGTCGGCAATTGCTTCGCAAGCTTTTCGACTGCGGCCATCGCCTGCCCGGTACTCGCGCCCGGCATGGTCTGTGCCGACATCTCCATCGCGAGTGTCCGGTTATAGCGCTCGATCTGCGGCGGCCCGAAGGTCCATCGGCTTGTCGCGAATGCCGAGAACGGCACCATCGTCGAGTCATAGCTCGTTGTCGTGCTGCTCGATGACGAGGTCGAGGATGAACTTGCCGACGAAGATGAAGATGAAGATGAAGACGAGCTCGAGCTTGCCTTGACGTACCACTGGCCGATATCGGCCGGCATCATCCGATATGGCGCGTCGGCCTGGACATACACCTTTTGAACTCGACCGCTGTCGATATAGTTGTTGACGTACGACGAACCAAACGCGGTCTGCAGCGTGTCGTCCACATCGGAAATCGACAGACCGAGCGCACTCGCCTTCTCCCGATCGATATCGACCTTGAATTGCGGCGTGTCCTCCAACCCTGCGGAACGCATCATGGCCAGCGACGGATTCTTCGCCGCCAATGCCATAAGCTGGTTACGCGCCTGCAGCAATTTATCGTGACCCTGGCCGGCGCGATCCTCGATTTCGAAGTCGAGGCCGCTTTGATTGCCAAGTCCCTGAATGGGGCTTGGGTTTAACACGAAGATTTGCGCATCGCGATTCTTTGCGAAACGTGCGTTCGCACGCTGAATGATCGCTGCGGCCTGTTGATCGGCGCTTCGCCGTTCGCTCCAGTCTTTCAGCGAAACGAACGCAAATGCATTGTTTTGCCCCTGGCCATTGAAGCTGAAACCATTGACCGTGATCATTTTCTCGACGGCCGGTTCATCGTGCAGAAAATAGTTTTCCACCTCCTCGACCGTCTTGAGGGTTCGCGATGCAGGTGTTCCCGCCGGCGTGGAAACCATGACCAGAACGACGCCCTGGTCCTCATCAGGCAGATAGGATGACGACAGGGTCATATATAGAAGACCCACTACCCCGCCAATCAGTGCATAGATGATCATATAGCGCGCCGGCTTGCCGACTATGCGGCCCAGCGCTGACGTATAGCGCCGATTGTTGGCGCCGAACCACCGGTTGAACCAGCCGAAGAAGCCGCGCCGCTCGTGCTGCCCGGCATCGGCGCGCTTGAGCAACGTCGCACAGAGCGCCGGCGTGAGCGTCAACGCAAGCACGACGGACAGCACCATCGCGGAGACGATCGTGATCGAAAACTGCCGGTAGATCGCGCCCGTCGAGCCGGAGAAGAACGCCATCGGAATGAACACCGCGGTCAGCACCGTCGTCACGCCGACGAGCGCTCCGGTAATCTGGCTCATCGCCTTGCGAGTCGCCTCTTTCGGTTCGAGATTCTCCTCGCTCATAATCCGCTCGACGTTTTCGACCACGACGATGGCGTCGTCGACGAGCAGGCCGATTGCAAGCACCATCGCGAACATCGATAGCACGTTGATCGAGAAACCGACCGCCGACATCACGGCAAACGTACCGAGCAAAGCCACCGGCACGACGATCGTCGGGATCAGTGTCGCCCGGATGTTCTGCAGGAACAGGTACATCACGAGAAACACGAGGATCACTGCTTCGAACAGTGTCTTGATCACCTCTTCGATCGAAATCTTGACGAACGGCGTGGTGTCGTATGGATAGTCGATCGCGACGTCCTTGGGCAACTGCGCTTGCAGTTCCGTAAGCTTGGCCCGGACCGCCTTCTGCACGTTCATTGCGTTCGCACCGGTCGCGAGCTTGACCGCGAGCGCGGCAGCGGGCTTACCGTTCAGGCGCGATGACGTGTCATACGAATCTCCGCCCAGTTCGACACGGGCGACATCTTTCAACAGAATCTTCGACCCGTTGCTATTGACCCGCAGCAAGATGTTTTCGAACTGATCCGCGGTAGTCAGGAGGCTCGCCGCGGAAATGGTCGCGTTGATCGCCTGCGTATCCGTCGACGGCGCGCCACCCAGCTGGCCGACCGATACCTGAACGTTTTGATTCGTAATAGCGGTTGTGACATCGGACGTCATGAGCCCAAAGCTATGCAGCTTCACCGGGTTCACCCAGATGCGCATCGCGTGTTGCGCACCGAACAACGTGACGTCGCCCACCCCGTTGATCTGCGTAAGCGGATCCTCGAGCCGGGTAGCAATCAGGTTGCCGAGATCGATCGAATTCAGGCTGCCGCCCGGCGACGACAGGGTCACGATCATCAGAAAGCTGCTCGATGACTTGGCGACCTGAACCCCCTGTTCCTGCACGGTTTGAGGCAACGTGGAGGTTGCCTGGCTTACCTTGTTCTGAACCTGAACCTGGGCAATGTCCGGATCGGTGCCGGGCTGGAAAGTCAGCGTAATCGACGCCTGGCCCGCCGAACTGCTGGTCGACGACATATACAGCAGATGGTCGATCCCGCTCAGCTTCTGCTCGATCACCTGCGTCACCGTCGCGGCGACCGTCTCGGCCGAAGCGCCCGGGTAGGTGGCCGTGATCTGTACCGACGGCGGTGCGATGGTCGGATACTGCTCGATCGGCAACGTCGTCGTGGCCGCGGCGCCGATCAGCATGATAACGATCGCGATCACCCACGCCAGAATCGGTCTATTGATGAAGAAACTTGCCATGCCGCCCCCCGCTTATTGCTTCGTCGCGTCGGCCGACACAGCCGAAGCACCGGTGCTCGCAGAATTCGCTGCGATCTTGACAGGCGCCCCGGCATGCACTTTTTGCAGGCCGCTGACGATCACGCGATCGCCAGCCTTGAGTCCTTGCGTGACGATCCACTGATCGCCATAGGCGGTATTCGCTTGCACAATCACCTGTTTGGCGTTGTTGGCGGCGTCGACCACATACACCGTTGCCTTGCCGTCCGATGCACGCGACACGGCGAGCTGAGGCACGAGAATCGTATTGTCATCCTGACCTTCGTTGAGTTGCGCACGCACGAACATGCCCGGCAGCAGTTCCTGGTTCGGGTTCGGGAAAATCATTCGCAATGTGACGGAGCCCGTGGTGGCATCGACCGTGATACCGGTAAACTGCAGCACGCCGGTCTGTCCGTATTCGGTGCCGTCCTCCATGACGAGTTTCACGGCTGCACCGTTTGCGCCCATCTTCTGCAATCGCCCGGCCGCGAACTCCTTGCGCAGTCGCAACCATTCCATGCTCGAACGCGAGACGTCGAGATACATCTGGTCGAACGCCTGAATCGTCGACAATGCCGTTGTCTGATCGGACGTGACGAGCGCCCCTTCCGTCACCGTCGACGCGCCGATGCGCCCGGAAATCGGCGCCTTGATGCGCGTGTATTCCAGATTGACCCGCGCGGACTCGAGCGACGCCCGGTCAGCGATGACGGTCGCCTGATCCTCGTTCACCGCAGCGAGGGCGTCGTCGTAATCCTGCTTGCTGACCGCGTTGATCTTGACGAGTTCGACGTAGCGATCGGCCTTTGTCTTCGCCGATGCAAGCGTGGCCTGCGCGTTTGCCAGGGTGCCCTTCGCCTGGTCATAGGACGCCTGGTACGTGGCTGGATCGATCTGGTAGAGCAATTGTCCGGCCTTGACATCCGAACCTTCGGTGAAGAGCCGCTTGAGCACGATCCCGCTGATCTGCGGCCGGACGTCGGCTACCTTGAGCGCGGAAAGGCGCCCCGAGAGTTCGGTGGTCTGCACGACTTTTTGCGGCGCGATGGTCACGACACCGACCTCAGCCATCTGCGCCGCGCCGCCCATCGGACCTGGCGAGGCGCCCGAGGATCCCTTGCCGCATCCGCCGAGCGCCAACACCACCGCTGCAACAAGGACAGGTAGCAATCGGTTATGGGCGCAACCGATCGGGCGATGGGCTGTACGCCGCTGTGATGAAATTTCTTCCATAGTTTTCTGTTCAACGCTTTAACGGAATCTGGACTGTCGCGTGGACGCGATCGAAGGACAGCGATCGGTGCGCTTAGGTATGCGGTCACCACAGTAACGAAATGCGTCTTACGGGGGCTTAGAGAAAAATTACAAACCGCAACACGGGTCTTCGATGTGCAACGGCTTGCCTTTTACGCGCAGCATCGAGCCGCACGAACGAGCGCAACGCAGGTACGAGCGGAACCTGGATGGTCGGATGGTTCAGAAATGTTCGGAACCTGTGAGCGCACGGCAAGCAGGCAGGGCCTGCCATGGCATGGTGGAGCGCGGTGCGGGTTTCGGGCCGCTGGGTGTGAGCTATATGGATTGCGGGCGGACGACGGTTGCCGGCAAGCTGATATTCCGCTGCCACTACGCTAGTTTTGACGAACTGACTCTTTTTCCTGTCGTAGGTCGGCGAGCATTTTGCCGGTTATCGAGCGCAGATCCTGCAGACTTTTCAGTGGGATTCCGAAAGACAGCCACCCCAAGCCAGGGTGACGCAGATGCAGGCCGCATCCATTGATCAGGGGTTCATGAACCATATAGCAGAGTGGATCGAGAACGGCAGCTCGCGGTCCGGATGGAGCCTCCGTCGTTACCGGCGGCTGCATGATTTCCCGGTACTCCGCGAGCGTCTGCATCAGGACTTCCACATCCGAGGCACGCATCGTATAGGGTCCGTCGGGCAGCGATAACAGCAGATGATGCTCACCGTCAGTTGTGATTCGATGTTCCAGATTCAGCCTGTGCATTTCTCACCTCACTAACAAGATCGGTATTGTGCGGATTCTGCCATTACGGCACCGCTCATACATCACGCTGCATTTCAGGTGATTTCCACATCTTTCGGTATATGAGGGAGGCCTTGCGATGCCAATTGTCACCGGTCCGGTGATAGTCATAGGCTACGTTCAGCACGCGGCGCCGGGCCTTAATCACGCACGCTCGGCCACCTGAGCATCGTCGTCCATGCGCAGCAGCCGCCCCGCGTTGGCAATCACAATGAACGTGCCGAGGTTATGCAACAGCGCGACCCAAACCGCGCTCAGCACCCCCGCCGCGGCAAGCGCGATCACACCGACAGTCCAGCTCAGCCCGATCGCCGCGTTGATCGTCGCGGTATGCAGGCACCGCCGCCCGAGCCGGACACAGGTCGGGATACGCCGCAGATCGTCACCGAGCAACACGACATCTGCGGACGCTACCGCAATGTCGATGCCCCGCTCGCCCATGGCGATACTGGTGGGGCCGGCCTTGATGGCGAGCACATCGTTCAAGCCATCGCCAACCACCAACGGATGGTAGCCGGCTGCCATTTCGTGCACTACGTAGTCCAGCTTGTCGTGCGGCAGAGCTTGCGCCACCACCAGTCCGATGCCGGTTTCCACCGCGAGCTTGCGCGCAACCGGCTCGCGATCACCAGTCAGAAGCGTCTGGCGCGTCAGTCCCAGGTCGCGCAATGCCGACAGCGCGCCGCGCGCCTCGGCGCGCAGCGCATCCGCAAAACCAAACCATGCGAGAAACCTGCCGTTCAGCGCAAGACCGACACAGGGCCCTTCGATCGCGCGAGGCGGCTCCGGCAACGCCGGCACGTGTTCCGTGAGCAAGCCGTAGCGGCCCAGCACCGCAACACCTTCCGGCGTCTCACCCACAATGCCGAGACCTCGTAGTTCGCGCGTATGTTCGAACGGCGCGCGCTCGCATCCAGCCGGTTCGGCGTCGGTCACGTAACGCACCAGCGCGCGGCTCACCGGATGCGCGCTACTACCGCCGAGCCGGGCCGCAAGTTCGAGCACCTGCGCCTGATCGACGCCCGGCTCCAGGAACACGTTTTCGACACGCAATTCGCCGTAGGTCAGCGTGCCGGTCTTGTCGATCACCAGCGAATCGATTTGGGCAAACTTGTCCAGAAACGCGGCACTCCTGAACAGGATGCCGTGCCGTGCGCCCACGGCAATGCCGGCGATGGCCGTCGAAGGCGCCGCGAGCACCAGCGCGCACGGGCATGCCGCGACAATGACGGCCAGCATCGCCGACGCATTCGACGATGCGAACCACACGATCGCCGCAATCAGCAGCACGAGGCAAAGATAACCGCCCATGTAGCGTTCGAGTATCTGCGTAATCGGTGGCTTCGCCTGCTCGGCGCGCTGCATGAGTTCGATGATCTTGCCGAGCGTCGACTGTTTGCCGGCATGCGTGACCTCGATGCGCAGCGGCCCGTCGAGATTCATCGCGCCGCCGAATACCGCGGTTCCCGCCTCCACGTCGAGCGGCACGGACTCGCCGGTGATGGGTCCATTATCGACACTGGACTGGCCATGCTGCACGACACCGTCGGCAGGAATCCGCGCGCCGGCCACGACTTCGATCAGATCTCCCGCGCGCACCGCTTCATACAGCACCTCTTCGATTGCACCGTCCGCGCCGACGCGCCGCACCTTGCCCGACGTCAGCCTGCCGAGCGCCCGGATCGCCTCTTGCGATCCAAGCACGCTGCGCTCTTCGAGCGCGTGCCCAAACGTCATCACGATCGGCAACAAGGCGGCCGTCGCCATGTCCCCCACCGCCCACGCCGCCAGCATCGCGAGCGCAATCAGCCGATCGGTCACGCCGTGCAGGCTGGGCGTCTTCAGGCTTCGCCACGCGCTGGCGAACACCGGTCCCGCGACGACGAGCGACGCGAGTCCCGCCAGTACCTGCGCAAGCGCCTCTCCACCCGCGGCGAAGTGCCCCCACGTTAGCGATAACACCAGAAGGCCGCCGGCCAGCAACGCAAGCGCGATTTGCCGCGTCACGGTCCGCTGCTCGGATGCCGACAACGCAATGGCCGGACCCGGAGGCAACTGGCCTGCCGCGCCGGCCTGCCACTCGTCATCCCCGGGGATTGTTTGCTCGAAATTCGCGCTCATCTCGCGTTCCCCGGCAGGATCAGATTCGATGTATTGCGAGGATCGACGGTCGTCACGCCTGCCGCTTTCGACAGGATGCCCTGAACGCGGTCCCGATAGACACGCGCCAGCAAACCTGGATCGCTATTCGTTCGCAATGGCACTTCCAGTTGCTGGATCGTCAAGGTTTTGGACTGTGCGCTCGACACGCGTTCGACCGCGCTCGCTTGCGCGTTCTGTACGATCCGGTCGGCGTCCTGCTGGGCATCCTGGCGCGTTCTTTCAGCGGCCGTGCGCGCTTCGGCGATGCTCCGCTCGGCCACCTGCAGCGACGTCAGCACCGAGTTGAACGCGTTGACGGCAGGCGCGGGAAACGCCGCCTCGACGTCGACGCGCGCGACTTCGACGCCGAGTCCCGCGTGCAGCGCATCGAGCTGCCGCAGATGCCGTTCGATTTCCTGTGCGAGATCGCCGCGCAATTGCTCGCGCTTGATGGCCACCTGCTGATCCGCCGACAACTGCTCGGGCCGCGCCACGAGAATCGCATCCAGATTGCGTTTGGCCGCCACCTCGACCGCCGATGCGGACACGATCCGCTCGAGCGCTGAAACGAGCCTGTCCTTCTGCAGCACGTAAGCGTAGGGATCGACTACGCGGTAATACAGTGTGGCGCGCAACTGCAAGACGCCGTTGTCGCCTGTCAACACATAACCGGACCCGGCCAGCGCGTCGGACAACATGGCGTTGCCGCCCGCAACCGGAGGTTCGGCTCCGCCGCCCGGCGCACCTGCCTCGCCGGGTGACGCGAGAGGCGCCGCTTCCGACACGCTGGAATCGGCAGCACGCGCGCGCGGATCGCGTTCGAGCGACTGAATTCGCTGCTCGAGCACGCGCGCGCTGCCCGGCACGAGCAGCGCCGACTCGAAGGGATGCGGCCAGGCAATCAGCAGTCCCGCGTCCTGGGTTCGAACGAATGCGCCGAAGCGCAATACGACCGCGCGGCTATCAGGCGGTATGCGCCGAATGTTCGACCCCGCCCATGCGCACGCGGCAAGCACAGCCACTGCGACGACAAACCAGAACGAGAGGCGCACGGCCTGTGCGCCTGGGCCGAGCGGCGGCATGCCGGAGCCGGTGCTCATCGCGCGGACCTGCCTTTCTTCGACGTGGACGAGGTGGAGGATGCGGCCTGCGGCGGCTGCGCCGGCCTCAGGTCGGCGGGACCCTGTACGAGTGCCTGGAACGGCGCTGCATCTGTGCGCAAGATCAGGTTCGTGTTGGCGCTGACGACCGTATCCAGCGTGTCGAGCGAGCGCAGCATCGTGTACAGCCGGGGATTGCCTGCATAGCTGTTGCCGTAGATCGCCGCCGCATCCTTGCGAGACTGGGCTTCGATCTCCGCCGCCTTCACGTTCGCGTCGGCCAGCGCAATGCGCGCGTCACGGTCCGCATCCGAGCGGATCTGCGCCGCCTCGCGATTGCCGTCGGCCGTGCGCTGTGCGGCCACTGTCTCGCGTTCGGCGCTCATCCGGCCGACAGTCGCCGCCAGCGTCACGGCGGGAAGCGTCAGCCGCTCCAGACCAACCTGGATAACGTGCACGCCATAGGCCGAATACAGTTGTGCGTCGATCTGACTGCGCAAGGTGTCTTCGAATGCCGAGATCCGCACCTGGGACGGGTCCGTGTTGACCAATGACGAGAGGTCGAAACCGGCCGACGTCGTCTGCAACGCCGAGCCGAGCAGCGAGCGGATTTGCCGGGCTGCTTCGTCGGGCTCGTTGCCCACGGCTCGCACGAAATGGCTCACGTCGTTCGGATTCGCCGCCACGTGCCACGCGACGTAGGCCTGCACAATGATGCGCAGGCCATCGCGCGTGCCGACATCCTGCAGGCCGCTCGAGGTGGTGTGCAAGCGCAGGTCGACCGGCACCGCCGCTTCGATCGGCGCAGGCAGGCGCCATGCGAGACCAGGTTCGAGCAGCACGCGCACCGATTGCCCAAAGCGCGTGATGACCGATGCTTCGCCCGCGCGCACCGAAATGAAACTCGCCACCGTGATCGCGACGATCACACACAGCGCGGCAAGCAGCACGCGCAGGTAAAAGGGGCCGCGCTCCGGCGGCTCGCCCTGATCCGCATGCGCATGGCCGCCGTGATGGTGATGCCCGTGGCCATCATGGTGCGAATGGAACAAACTCATAGTGTCACCCTGAAAACAGCTTTATCTAACGTGCGACGCAAGGTCATTCGGCGACGCCCTACGCATCAATTGCCGGGCCGGATGCCGAGCAGGTCGCCGGCAGTGAATGAGCGCAGATCGATCGTGGCGTGCCTGTCGTCGACGAGCCGATCGTCGATCACTGTGATGCGCGCGTTTTGCAATCCCTTTTGCAGCTTGCCCAGGTAGTACTCGAATGCAAAAGCCGGACCGCCCAGACGGTATGCCACCATGTCGGCGTCGAAATTGATCTGCTGCACCCGCGCTGACGACAGCGTGTCGCCTGCCCGCGCACTCGCCTGCGCGACGCTCGCCAGTGACTGCTGCTGCGCATTGCCGAGCACGCCTGCCGCAAAGCCGCGCGCTTGCGCGACGCTACCCTGCGCGCGAATCTGCGCCGCTTGTACATCGTGATAAGCCGCTGCCGCCCCCGCCGGCGGATGCACGCTTTCGATCACGACCGCCACCACTTCGATGCCGCTCGCCAGCCGGTCGAGCTGCCGTTGCACAGCTTGCCGCACGCTGTCGGCCATCGCGGTTTGGCTCGTCTCGAGCAATGACTGCAGCGTATGTGACGCGAGGTAATGCACCACCTCGCGATTCGCGATCGAGCGCACCGTGCTTGCCGGATCGACGGACCGGTAGAGCGCCGCGCGCGCGGCGGCATCGCTCAGGCCCACGCGGTAATCGAGCCGCACGTCGGCGTTGACGATCTGAAAGTTCTGCTGGTCCCCACTCGCACCGGCTATCACCTGAGTCGTCTCCCACGGATGCAGGACGTCCCAGAGACGGTTCAAATCCGCCGGCGTCGGGCCGTCGGCGGATGCCGACGGCGCAGCGATGCTGCTGCTGTCCGCGCCGCCCGAGACGATCAACTGGTGCACGGCGCCATTGTCGACGACACGCACCTTGCCGAAAGGCCAGGGCATGCCGACATGAAGGCCGGGCGGCCAGACCGCGACCGGCGCGCCGAATCGTTCGTATACCGCGCGCTGGCCGGGATTCAGCACGACGATGGACGTCAGCAGCCACGCGCACACAGCCATTGCGGCGATCGTCGCGGGCAACAGGCGCACGAAACTCCGCAGCACCCAGTTTTGCCGCAGATCGATCCCATAGCGGGTGTGCAATTCAGCGCCAAGCGACGAAAGCGGCGAGCGACGATACCGCAACAGACCCGCCAGCATGCTTGAGGGGACGTGGGCAGCGCTTGTCCCGGCGCGCGGGGCGGAGAACCAGCGGAGTCCCGCGCGGATTGCCAGCTCGAGGGCGATTGCCGCACTGAATAGCGCCACGGCATGGACGGCCAGATCGAGCGCCGTGTGCATATAGACAAACCACCCCGCCGACACGGCAGCAGCGAGCGCGCACAGAAGCACCACGCGCAACATGCCCGCGAGCGACGCGGATTCCGACGCATGCGAGCGATCCGCATCGTGTGCGTAGAAGCGTTCCGCGACGAGGGTGAGAAAGGCAAGGATCAGCGCCGCAATACCGCTGGCAATGACAATCGACGGCGAGACCATCGCGTGAACCAGCGCGGCGGGGGCAAACGGCCTGAAAGCCGCCGCGGCAAGCGCCGCGGAAAGACATGCACAAACTGGCACGCCCCAAGGTTCCCAGCGAATGGAACGGGCAATGGCACTTAATCCCGCTGCATCCTGATCTTGCCGGATAACCTGCCACAGGACCCTCGCGGTCTGCCGCCAGCGCCCCGCCTCCGCCCGCTTGAGCTGCGCGCGCGCCGCCAACGTGCTCCAGATCGCGACGACAAAGACGTTCAGGCATGCGCTCGCCAATGCCGCGCACCAACGCAGATCTACGGCCAAGCCTTCCGCAAAGCTCAACGTGCCGAATACGGCCGCAAATCCGACGGCAACCCAGCCAACCAGCGAGACGCCATGACGTCCGGCCGGCCGCTCATGCGATTCTTCGTTTTCGCGCCCTGCCCGATACGACATCAGGGATCCTTACTAATTCATTACAAAACCAGACGATCTGCTGCGTCGCCGAGAGCAACAGCAAAGATCTGCGAGCGCGCAATTTAGCGTGCCAGGAAATGAAACTCAAGGAGAGTTTGCCGACAGGAATGCCACGCGCATAAGCGTACGGGAAGTCTAACCGTTGTCGCTGTGCTGAAGGGTAACGCCTTCGTGATTCAACACGTACCTGAGCGGCGGCGTCTTGCCCGCGCAAGGAAATCTTGACAGCACGGCAACGGAGAGCTGGTTCATGGCTACGGAGAACAATCGGTTTCAATTAGAAACGTTATGATATAACATTCTCCATCTTCGGGCATTGCACGAGCGCTAGCTCGAAGGCATGGCACAGCAGCGGCAACCCAGCGCTGCGATGATCAGGGCCGCTTCAAAGCGCCCCACCCACCCCTTATCCGGTATCCACGCTGATCGTGTATTTCGCATACCTAACAATTAGCCAACAAGATGAGAAATCGTAATCCTGTCTCCCAGGCCACGCTGCTGTTGTTCGCCTTTGCAGGTCACGCATACGCGGCGTCCGGCGACAGCGCCCCCGGTTCTGCAAGCGCCAGCAGCATCGCGACGACGACGCCAGGCCAGGATGGCGCGGTGTCGATCGCGCTGACGAAGAGTGACGCGCTCGATGTCCAGGTCAACGCCCAGCGCCTGGACCGCGCGCGCAACGGACTGTTGCCCGAAACCGGCAGCAGCGTTTACCGGTTCAGTCAGGCCGATATCGACACCTTGCCTGCTGGCGCGGACACGCCGTTGAACCAGGTATTGCTGCAGGCACCCGGCGTCGCCAGTGACTCATTCGGCCAGTTGCACGTGCGCGGCGACCACGCGAACCTGCAGTACCGGATCAATGGAGTCATCATTCCCGAGCCCATCAGCGGGTTCGGACAGTCGCTGGACAGCCGGATCATCGATCAGATGAACTTCCTCACTGGCGCACTACCCGCCCAGTACGGTTACCGGACCGCGGGTATCGTCGATATCCGCACGAAGTCGGGCGACACCGGCAACGGCGGCTCTATCGATGTTTTCGGCGGCAGCCATCAGACCATCAAGACCAGCGGCGATGTGTTCGGCAACAAGGGGCCGTTCAGCTACTACTTCAGCGGTTCGCTTGGCGAGAACAATCTGGGGATAGAAAGTCCCACCTCAGCCGCAAGTCCGGTGCACGATCACACGCGCCAGGGCGATGCGTTTGGATTGATGTCCTACATCATCAATCCGCTGACGCGGATCAGCCTGATGTTCGGCACGACCAGCAATCAGTTCGAGATTCCCAACACGCCTGGTTTGCCGACCGCATTCACGCTCAACGGCAATACGAATTTCGATTCGAGCCAGCTCAACGAAACGCAGTCGGAGCTCAACCAGTTTGCCGTGGTCGCGCTGCAGGGGACAAACGGCGGAGCGCTCGACTATCAACTTGCGTTGTTCACCCGATACTCGCGTACCCAGTTCAATCCCGATCCGGTCGGGGATCTGATGTTCAATGGTGTGGCGTCGAAAGACTTCCACAGCGACCGGGCGAACGGCGTGCAATTCGACTCGACGTACCGGCTCAACGACAAGCATACGATTCGCGCCGGCATACTCTTCCAGCAGGAACACGCCGTATTCGACAACAACCTCACGGTGTTTCCGGTCGACGATGCGGGCAACCAGTCTTCCGACCAGCCCATCAGTATTCCGGACTCGAGCAGCAAGACGGGCTACCTGTATAGCGCCTACGTTCAGGACGAGTGGAAGGCGACTGACAAGCTGACCGTCAACTACGGTCTACGCTACGACAAGATGAATGAGTACGTCAGCGCGAACCAGCTCAGTCCGCGAATCGGGCTCGTCTACGCGCTGACGCCGTCGACCACCGTGCACGCCGGCTATGCGCGCTACTTCACCCCGCCTGCGTTCGAACTGGTCTCCAATGCGGACATTGCCCGTTTTGCCGGCACCACCGCGCAGACCTCCGGCCGCAACGATCCGGTGCAGCCCGAGCGTAGTCACTATTTCGACCTTGGCGTGACGCAGCGCTTGAGTTCGGCGGTCACCGTCGGGGTCGACGCTTACTACAAGAAATCGTCCAACCTGCTCGACGAAGGCCAGTTCGGTACCGCATTGATTTTCACGCCGTTCAACTATCAGTATGGCCGCGTGTACGGCGTCGAATTCACGGCGAACTACAAACAGGACAACCTTTCCGCCTACGTGAACGTTGCATTCAGCCGCGCTCAAGGCAAGAACATCGCCTCCGCGCAGTTCAATTTCAGTGCCGACAAACTGGCGTTCATCAGCAGCCAATACGTTTTCCTCGACCACGACCAGCGCGTCACCGCTTCGTTCGGTGGCGCCTACGCACTCGGCACGACGACCTTTACCTTCGATGGCATCGTCGGCAGCGGCCTGCGCAGCGGCTTCGCCAATACGGATCGCCTGCCGGTGTACACGCAGGTCAATCTCGGCGTCATCCATCATTTCAATTTCAACGATCCGTTTATCGGCAAATTTGACGCTCGGCTACTGCTCGTCAATGCATTCAATCGCGTGTACGAACTTCGGGACGGCTCCGGCATCGGCGTCGGGGCGCCGCAATACGGCCCCCACTTCGCCGTCTACGCCGGCCTGACCAAAAACTTCTGACGTATGACGGACTGGCGCTGAAATGAAAGACTGGACAGACTTGCTGAACGCAGTACAACTCGGTGGATGGGTCATCTATCCGCTCACGGTGCTGGCCATTGTGTCGATGACGATCGCGATCGACCGCGCCTATGTGTTTCTGCGCTTCACACGGGCGCCTCGAACGCACGCACATCCACGGCCGGCCACTACCGGACCCGATGATGGGTTGAAGCCGTTACCGGTGGAAAATGTATTCAGACGTCTCAGCGCCCCACTCGCGCAGCTGACACGCGCCCCCATCTGGTATCGCGAGGCGAAAACCGAGGCTATCGCCGCGGAGATCGAACGGGATATGAGCAGGGGCTTCTGGGTACTGGAGACCATCGTGACGGCAGCGCCCCTTCTCGGCCTGCTCGGCACGATCGTCGGCATGATGCATTCGTTCCAGTTGTTCGGCGGAAACGGTCTCGTCGATCCGGGCGGCGTCACAGGGGGCGTCGCCCAGTCGCTCGTTGCGACGGCCGTCGGTCTCGTGGTTGCGTTGTTCTCGCTATTCGCCTTCAACTATTTTTCGCGCAGGCTGGAAAGGTTGATGGACGAACTCGAGTCGTTCGCCAACGAACGTATCAGCGAGATCCGCCTCGCTTCGGAAACTCAGGGCGACGGACCGTGAAATTTCGCCGCTCCCGGGCCGCGAAGCGCGGCCGCATCGAAATCATCCCGATGATCGACGTGATGTTCTTTCTTCTGGCAACGTTTATGCTGGCCTCCCTCGCCATGCAGCGGCTCGACGCCGTGAAGGTGAACCTGCCGTCAGGGCGTGCGCAGCAACTGTCGGTAGATGGACCGCCGACCGTGAGCGTCGACCGCCACAACGCGATTTTCGTCAACCGCGAAGCGGTTCGCCCGGACCAGGTCGAAGCCGCCGTCCGGCGCACGCTGCGTCCGGATCACGACGTCGTGATTGCCGCGGATGACGGCAGCGGCCATGGTGTGGTCGTGCAGGCGATGCTGGCGGCCCGCCGTGCGGGCGCCGAACATTTCCTTATCGCAGTCCATCGTGAATAGACACTGGACACGCGTCGCCACAAGCGCCGACAACCGCACACCCAGGATCGCGAGCGCCGTCGTGGTGGCATGCGCAGTGTGGGGCACGGCGCTCGTTCTGCTGGGTCGCGGCCTGCACACAGGCCCGGCACGCCAACGCCCTGCTGAACCGCCGTTGGAGATGAAGTTCGTTGAAATAGCGGAACCTCGCCAACCGCGGCTTGCAACACGGGAGCCTGCGGCACCCGCGGTTCAGGAGCCGCGCAGGATGCCCGCGCAGCCGCACGCCACGGTCAAGGCTGGGCGCATTCAGACGCAACCCACCCGTCAGGCGGCCCCGGCAAAGCCCGAACCGACGCTGGTCAAGCCCAATAGCACGCCTGCCAACCTGGCCGCGCCCACTCAATCCGCAGCAACCGCTGAAACCGCGGCGGCCAACTCACCGCCGCCACTATCTGGGAATCCGGAGCGCAACACCGACGCGCAAAGGCCGTCCACGCCGACATCAGGCTATTCGACAGCACGCGCCATCGCACAACCGCTGCCGACAGTCCCCGACGATCTTCGCGAGCAGGCGTACCAGACCGTCGCGACCGCCAGGTTTGTGATTCATACCGACGGCTCCGCGGCCGTCGAACTCATCCGGCCAACGCAATATCCACGACTCAACCAGATACTCATCGAAACCCTGCGCGGCTGGCGGTTCGTCCCGGCCATGCAGGACGGGCACCCGGTCGAGAGCAGCCTGGAGATCCGCGTCCATTTCAACGTCAGCTAGCGAAGACATGGCAGCTTCGCGCTGACCGGGCCGAGGCCACGCCACGAAGGTTCGTAGTTTTCAGTCAGACGAATACGCACCACACTGCGAAAACTACGTGAGCTTCAATTGTCAGAGGATTTATTCGCTCCTAGAATTGACGCACGCCCTAGCGCTCGATTGCCCGCATCCGGCGCGAGCGCGAGCCAGTTCCGCTCAGGCCCAGGAGGCGCCTGCGGAGCAGGCAAAAAGGAACACGGCGTTCCAGCGGAAAACCATTCAATGAGCGAAACGGGCGAAGAGCAAACCGCTTTATTCACCTTCGGCGACACCCAACTCGATCACGAGGGCGCACGGTCAGCGCCCAACGTAGCACTGACTGCCGGGGGGCAGGGGTTGGCCGGCATCGGCCGCAGCCTGCTCGAAGCACCCGGCAGCGAGACGCGGCAAGCCCTGATGCGCGAAGTGATCCAGCACGCGGGGTTCGAATCGCTCTGTTATTGCCGCATCGTGCGGATCGGCGAATTCGTCAGCCGCGCCGCCTGGTTCGATACGTACTCGCCGCCCGGCTGGGCCGAGCGCTACGGGCGCGAGCAATTCTTCGCGATCGATCCGCGCGTGACCTACGCATGCCGTTTCGAGTGGCCGTTCGCGTGGGACATGGAGTCGATGTTTTCGACGCCGATGGCCGAGCGCTGCGAACCCTTCGCGCGCCGCTTCAGCACCGCCGCGAAGCAGGCGGGCCTGCATAGCGGCGTGAGTTTTGGTCTGGCCACCGGCAACGCGCTCGAGCACTGCATCATTACGCTGTCGAGCGCGCAAACGGGTCGCAGCTGGATTGCCGACACCACGCTCGGCGAAGCGTATGCGATCGGCGTGGGCCTGCATGCGTTCATCGAGGCACGCGCGCGCAATCTGATGCCGTCGCTGACGGCGGCCAGTCTGAACGACGTGCAGCGTTCGATCCTGCGTTTCGTGACCCAGGGTCTGAGCGATCGTGAGATGGCGGAATCCCTGTCGATGTCGGCGCACAACATCGGCTATCACTTGCGGCAACTGAAGAAAATCTATAACGCGCAGAACCGGGTACAACTCGCGTATATCGCGGGCTGCATCCTCGGCGACTGACGCTGTACGCTCGCGGCCCCTGTCACGCAGACGGCCGCACCACTACTTGGCTACGGGAAATCCGGCGGCACGATCCGCCGCGGCCGAGGTGTGTCCTGAACGACAACAGGGGAAGCGAGCGTATGACGTATGGAATGGACGTTTTAAACGAGCCCGCGGGCCTCGCGGTCTGCCGCATGACGATGGCCGGCTACGACAGCAAGCCGTCGCCGGCCACCGCAGCGCCGGCAAGCGAGGCGGCCGATGCAGCGCCAGCCGCCAATACACCGGACATCTGCTACTACGACGAAGCGGAGTTGCTGGGCACGATCCGCCGCGACGAACTGGGCGGCGAGACCCATATCGCCGCCGATCTCGGCGCCGCCCGCAACACCGACGAGCGGATGCGGCTCGTGCGCGGCATGCTGCGCCTCGTCGGCTTCAGCGAACTGGGCTATCTGACGGTGAAGCTCGACGCTCAGGGCAGCCCGGAACGGCTGTACTTCCCGCGCAGCTATCTGTCGGCGAGTCTCGCGCCGCGCTATTTCGAAGCCGGCTATCACCGGCACGATCCGCGCTTCGCCGCGGTGCTGGCGGGCAACACGCCGCACGTCTGGGATCTGCGGCGGCTCGTCGAAACGTGGCGCCGCGCGGGCTCACCGCCAGGCATGCGCGCCATGTTCGACGAAATGCGTGACGGCGGCACCCGCAGCGGCCTGATTTTCGGCCTGCCGATTCCCCATACGCGGCTGCGCTCGATCATCAGCTTCGCTGCGCCGAGCGAGCACGCCGGCTGGATCACCGACAGCGTCGTGGTGCAGTCGCTGACGCTGGGTTTGTCGATTCATCAGCGCTTTTCGGCGTATGTGCGGGCGATCAACCGGCGCGAATCGGCGGCCGAATTGTCGGAACTGCAGATGCGCATTCTCGGCTTTCTGGCGGCCGGCCTGTCCGACAAGGAAATCGCGTTGCGCATGCACACTACCGCGCACAACGTCGACTACCATCTGCGGCGTCTGCGCCAGAAGTGCGGCGTGACCAACCGCACACAGCTGGCGTTTCTCGCGGGGCAGTTGCCGACCTCGTGAAGGTTTGAAGTCGTGAAGCGGCATCGCGGCGGGCTGCGCTCCGCCCGGGTTCGCGGCTGCCTCGTGCGTGACGCGTCGCGCGTCACACCTCACGTGTCGTCGCCTGTCGCCCACTTCAGCAGTTCCGCCACCTCGCGGAAATGCGCGCGGTCGATGAAATGGCCAAGCGCCACCTGCTCGTATAAGGTTTCCGCCAACCCCGCATTCGCCACCGCCGGGCGCAGCAGTTCCTGCGCGATCGCGCGAATTCTCTGCGCGGCTTCGCCCTCGCCGCGCGCCACCACCATCGGCAGCGACGGTGCGCCGGTATAGCGCAGCGCCACCGCGACGCGCGCCGAATACACCACCGCCGACGCGCTGCCCACCACGTCCTGTAGCGAATTGAACTGCAACTCGCGCGCGAGTTGCGTGCGGCGCGAGCCCAGATGCGGATCGCCTTCGGTCTCGCGGTATTCGCGGCGGATTTCGTCGGTGCTCATCCTGAGCTGGCGCATGTGCTGCCAGCGTTGGTGGGCATAGTCGAACGCGGCGAGCGCCGCGTACACCACCGCGGCCCAGCCGAACAGCATCGCCAGCAATTTGCCGGCGACGCCGAGAATCTGCGCGGGCGCGGAAAAGCCGGCCTCGATCGCCGCGCCGAGCGAACCGCGAATCACCGTGTAGATGATCGCGGCAAGCGCCAGCGTCTTGACCGCCTGCTTCGCGAGGTCGATCAGATTGCGCAACGAGAACATCCGCGTGAGGCCTGCAGCCGGATTGAGCCGGTTCAGGTCGGGCCTGATCCGTTCCCACGCCACCAGGCCGCCGACTTGCGCGAGTGCGGCGACCGCCGCCGAAATCCCGGCCACCGCACTCACCGCGAGTATCAGCATTGCCAATGCGCGAATCGCCGCGCTCACCAGCGGCACGAGCAACGCGCCGGAATCGCGCGCGGCAATCAACTGCGCGGCGGCATCGAGCAGCGAGTGGAGCACCCGCAGGCCGATCGGCCCGCCGCCGATCAGGAGCGCCAGCAGCGCGATGAACTGCACGGCCGAGACGAGATCGGCACTTCTGGCAACTTCGCCCTTGCGGCGCGCTTCGCGCAGCTTGCGCGCGGTGGGCTGATGGGATTTTTCGGCCATGGAAGCGTGGCAGTCAGTTCATGCGCGCCGCTACAACGCCGCACGCAATAGCGCAAATAGTGGGCTATCCGGCGCGAGAAACGCCTGCAACGAGCCGTACACGAAGTATAGAAACAGCGCCATCATCAACAGCGCAAGCGAACTCTTGACCGGTTGCGACAGCATGAACACGTTCATCTGCGGCACCGCGCGGCCGATCAGCCCGATGCCGAGTTCCGCGAGCACCAGCACCAGAATCACCGGCGTGGCGAGCTTGACGGTCGCGCGCATCACCGAGTCGGTCGCGCGGATCGCGAACTGATCGAGCACGCGGTGCGCGTTCGGCGTCAGCGAGTCGACCGGCCACAGCCGGTACGATTCGAGGAACAGCGTCAGCATCAGATGCAAACCGCCGCCAGTGACGAACAGCGTGATCGCGAGGAAGTTCAGGAACGCACCGGTCGGACCGCCCTCGCCACCGGAGATCGGGTCGAAGAATGCCGCGTTGCCGGAGCCGGTCTGGAAATCGATCAGATGGCCGACGCTTTCGATCGCCCACAGCATCGCGCTGAACGTGAAACCGAGCAGCACGCCGATCAGCGCCTCCTTTGCGAGGATCAGCATCCACAGCAGCGGCGGAATCGCAGACAGTTCCGGCACGTCGACGACCGGCGACGCGAACAGCGCGATCACCACGATCAGGCCGTTGCGCACGAGTCCGGTGAGCACGCGTTCGCCGAATACCGGCACGATCAGCATCATCGGCAAGAGGCGCGGCATCACGAGCAGCAGCGGATGCAGCGCGGCCTGGATCGCGGCGAAACTGTTATCGCCCATCGTCCAGCAGGCTCTCCGCCGACACGCCATGCCGGCGCAGTGCCGCTTCGTCCGCTTCGTCGTCCTCGCGCGCCTGCTGCGCGAGCCGCGCGCTGCGGCCCGCATCGCTCGCGACACGCTCGAGCTTGTCGAGATTCGCTTGCGCGCGATTGAGCCGCGTCTGCAATTCCGCAAGCCGCCCCTCTTCCTGCCGATGCTGCTCGCCCGCGCGCTCTGCATCTTCATGAGCGAGACCGGCCGCGCGCATCCGCGACAGATCTTCGACTACCGTGTCCTGCAGCCCGCGCGGCGACATGCGCGCCTGACCGGCGTCGCTCGTCACACGCTGCGCGAGCGCATGACGCGCGGCGAGTTCACGCACCACGCGCGCGCGGGCGTCGGCGACCGATTGCGCCGTCTGTTCGGTCACGCGGTGCTGGCGCATCTTGTCGATCGCCGCCTTGCGATGGCGAACCTCGCGCAGACGGCGCAGCGCGTCGAGCGTGGACTTAATGGCGTCGGACGAGGTCATGGAGCGTCGCTAAGGTTTCGTTGAACGGCGCGAGCGCGTCGGCGCGCTGCGAGAAAAAAGCATCGAGCGGCGCCTTGGCGCGCAATGCGGCGTCCGCGAGCGAATCGGTGCCTTCGCGGTATTCGCCGATCTGCACCAGCAACTCGATGTCCTGATACTTCGACAGCAGCTCGCGAACTCGCGCCGCGGCACCCACATGCGATTCGCACGCGACTTGTGACATCACGCGCGACAGGCTCGCGAGCACGTCGATTGCCGGATAGCGGTTGGCGGTAGCGACCTTGCGCGACAGCACGATATGGCCGTCGAGAATCGAGCGGACTTCTTCGGCAATCGGATCGGTTTCCTCGTCGCCTTCCACCAACACCGTGTAGAACGCCGTGATCGAACCGCGTTCGCCCTGCCCGGCGCGTTCGAGCAATTGCGGTAGTACCGAGAAAGTGGATGGCGGAAAGCTGCGCCGCGTCGGCGGCTCGCCGGAGGCGAGGCCAACCTCTCGCTGCGCACGCGCAAAACGCGTCAGCGAATCGACCAGTAACAGCACGCGCTTGCCCTGATCGCGGAAATACTCGGCGATCGCGGTCGCGACATGCGCGGACTTCACGCGCTCCATCGCCGGACGATCCGACGTCGACGCGACGATCACGGCCTTACTGCGCGCCTCCGCCGACAGGCTGTGTTCGAGAAACTCGCGCACTTCCCGGCCGCGCTCGCCGACCAGAGCGATCACGATCACATCGCATTCGGTGCCGCGCGCGATCATGCCGAGCAGCGTGCTCTTGCCGACACCGGACGGCGCGAACACGCCGATGCGTTGACCGACGCCCACCGTCAGCAGCGAATCGATCGCGCGCACGCTGGTGGCGAGCGGCGTGTCGATGTTTTGCCTCAGTAGCGGATTGACCGGCTCGTTGTGCGCCGACACCAGCGTGCCGCCGGCGATCTCGCCGCGGCCGTCGAGCGGCGCACCGAGGCCGTTCAGCACGCGCCCGCGCAAACTCGCGCCGACCGCGAAGCGATGGCCGCGACCCGATGGGATCACTTCAGTCGAGGGCGACAGGCCGTCGGTCGCGCCGAGCGGCGTCAGCAAGGTGGTTTGGCGCGCGAAGCCGACCACTTCGGCAAGCATCGGCGCGGCGCCAGGCGTACGCAGTTCGCAGATTTCGCCGAGCCTGGCATGCACGCCGGATGCGTTCACCAGCAGGCCGACCGCACGGCTGACACGGCCGCGTATGCGCACCGGGTTGAATTGATCGAGGCCGTGCTCGAGTTCGGTGGCAAGCGCGTTGCGGTCGAGGCCCAGCTCATCGCCGAAACCGTCGAGCGCGAGTTTGCCCAACGCGTCGGTGAAACTATCGAGCGACGATGCGCTTTCACCGTCGGCGCTGCCTGCGGGATCGAACTGAGCGTCACTCATGCCGTGCGTTGCCGGATCGCGGCTCGCAAGGCGTCGATCTGTGCATCGAGACCGACATCGAGCGTGCCGGACGGCGTCTCGACGATGCACTGCTCTTCGCTCAAGCGGCTATCGGTGACGATGCGAATCGGCGGCGTTGCAGCAGGCGTGACCGACGCCATCCGCTCCGGCCACACATGCTGCAACGCCGCCGCTACTGCCTCGCGGCAGGCCGGCGCCACCCGTACCACCAGAAACGCCTCCTCACGCACCAGCGCATCGATACGCCGCAAAGCCGTTTCGTACAGCACGCGCGGATCGCTCTCGCCGACTATCGTGCGCACCGCCTTCACGACGATCCCGGCGATCGTCTCGCGCAAGCCGTCGAGCGTACGGGCCGCATCGAGCGCGGCGCCGCAGGCCTGCTGCGCATATTCGCGCTTGCCCTGCTCGACGCCTTGCGCATGACCCTCGCGCAGTTTGCGTTCGTAGCCCTGCTGAGCCTCGTCGAGGATTCGCTGACGTTCGGTCTGCGCGGTCGACAGCAACGACCCCGCATCGAGCAGCGCCGAATACTCGCTCTGCTTGAGCACTTTGCGCTCGGAGAGGATCTGCAGGTTTTCGCTGGTAATCAGAAAAGCCAGTCCCATTGTGCGAGCCTCTCAGGTATCAGGCATAGAAAGATCAGCTCGGCCAGATGCTGCCGATGCACCGCGCTCAGTCCATACGCCGGTTGCTCGCTGACGCCGCGCGCGAACTTCAGGCGCATCCGTTCGACGATCGCGTCGCCCTCCGGCGCGACGAAATCCAGCAGCAGACGCGCGCCACGCTGGCGGATCGCGTCGACCGCGGCGCGCGGCGTCTGGCGAAACGGTTCGAGACTCTCGCCGATCGCCTCGAACGGCGGCGCGCGGTCGAGCACGAAGGGCATTGCGTTGTAGCCGAACGCGTCGACGAGCGCCGTATGCGTGCGCCAGTTCGGCGCGTCCAGCAACCACGCACGATGCAGCATCAAACCGCAGTAGGCGGCCAGCGTCGTCAACGCGCTGCGTTCGATCAGCGCGATGCGCGCCACCAGACTGCCGAAGCCGAATGCATACCGTTCTCCAAGCCCGCTTTGCACCAGCAGATGCCGCGCGAGTACCGCACGGCCACGCACGCCGAAACTCGCGAAATCGCGGTAACGGGTGGGCCAATCCTGCGGCAGCCAGCTTGGATCGATATAACGGTCGGGCCGCAGATTGAACTCGACCGCAAGGCGATGCAGGCGCGCCGCGCGAACCGGGTCTTCGGCTCGCGATGCATCGCGGGCCCCGTCGTGCACCGGTTCGCGCACTGCATCGGTCTCCATCTCACTCGCCTCGCGTCGACGCGCCCGTCGCCAGCGACGAGCGCGCGCCGAGCGCATTGGCGATGCGCGAGCCGAACGCACCGCGTCGCGCGCCGATCAGCGCCACCACGCCGAGCGTAAGCAACAGCAGTAGCGACGCGAGCCACGCGAACGGCGTGCGCAGCATCAACAGGTTCGCCAGCGTGTCGCCGCCCAGGCCCGCCGCGTGTTGGCTCGCCGCGCCATCGGCTTGCAGGAACAACGACACGTTGTCGTACGAAAGCCCTTCGATGCTATGCGCGACGAGGTCTTTGACCATCGGCGCGGTCGCATGCAGATCGATGCCCGGCCGGTACTTGATGTACACCGCCGCCGACGACGGCTTGATCTTGTCCGACAGCGGATCGTTTTCCGGAATGACCACCTGCACGTGCGCGACCACCACGCCGTCGACGTCTTCGAGCGTGCGCGCGAGTTCCTGCTGAACGCCGTAGATATAGCGCACACGTTCTTCGGCTGGCGTCGCGACGAGCCCCTGCTGCTGGAACACCTGGCCGAGACTCGCGAGGTGCTGGCGCGGCAGGCCGTGCGCGCGCAACACCTTCAACGCGTCGCCCATCGAACCGCCGTCCACGTTCACTTGCCACGCCGCCGCGCCGTCGCGGCTCTCGACGTTTTCCTTCGACGCGCCGATGCCCGCATCGGCCAGCACCGAGACGACCTGGTTAGCATCCTTTTCGTCGAGGCCGGACACCAGTTCCTGCTCGCAGCCGGCCAGACACAGCAGCAACACGGCCGCGCCGAGCCATCCGACAATTCTCATCATCGCTTGTTCATCCTGTGCGCGTGGCGGGTGGCGTTTGTTCCGCGCGCCGCCGGCACGCGTTGAGCCCCGCGTCTAGCCTTTATCCGGCGTCAACACCGAGCGCGAGCAGTTGTTCGCCGCCTGCGCGGCCGACAGCGCGAACTGGCAGCCGTTGGCCGTCATCGACAGGTCCCAGTTGTATTCCATCATCCGCGCCATATCCATGCCCCAGTCGCCGGTGGGGCGCAGCGCCTCGTGGCGAATGTTGGCGAGGTCGCTGAAATGCCGCCCAAGGCCGTCGAGGTAATTCACCACGCCGCTATTCGACACCGGCGCCGATGCCGCGGCCGCTTCGACATTGCGCGCGCCGCCCATCTGCGCGGCGAATTCCTGGCCCTGTCCGGCGGGCGGTGGTCCGGCCTGCGGCTGCGCGGACGCGGTCCATTGCGCCTGCTGAGCCGACTCGGCGGCCGACTTCTGCACTACGGCTTCAGCGCCGACCGGCGCTATCACTGATCCAGTCATGATTCAGCTCCGTGCTTGAAAACTGCATTCCAGGTGATGCGGCTACTGCTGCTGTGATGTAAACGGCTGCTGCTCGCGAGGGCGGCTTCGTCACAGCGGGTCTGCGACCCGCGTGAACGAAGCGCCGCCGCAAACAGCCGCCGCTTAGCCCAACCGGCCCGCGCTCGAATTGGCGCCCCCTTCCGCCGAACTCATGTTGTTCAACACGCTGATGGTCTGAGCGTGCGCCTGCCCGACCATCCCGATCGATTGCATCTGCATCTGCTGTTCGAACAGTTTTTCTTCGAACGCCTGCATCTGCGACGTGTTGTCCGGTAAATTCGATGAAGGGTCCGTTCCTGTCTTGGTTGCGCCTACCGTCATGATCAACTCCTTTGACTAACGAAATGCCGCTCGCGCGGCGCCTTGCCCCTTGCACGCCTAACTGCGGCCTGCAAGACACACCTTGAATTCCCCTCCCGCCGCACGGCAAACTTGCACGGCGGGCCTGCAACTACGAACTCGGCATCGCGACGCCCGCCGCAGCCGGCGCCGCCCAAGGCGCGACCGCTGCCGACGCAGCATCCGACGCCACCGCCGGCGCAGCGCCGTGCGGTCCCAGCGCCACCACATAACGCGCGCCGTTGCGCTCGAACGTGACGCTGCCCGAATCGATCGACGCGATCATCAAGCCGCCCGGCAAAGTCGCGCCCTCGAAGAAATGCCGTCCGTCGCGCGTCACCACATAACGCGTGCCGCTGTCATCGCCATACACGCCGGCGATATCCACCGGCACCGCACCGCCGCTCGTCGCGATCACCGGACCGCCCGCGTTGTCGTCGTAGACGACCTTGTCGGTCACCTCGACCGCCGGCTTCGCATCGCGCTTGAAGTTCTGCACACGCTGCCACACCGCCCGCGTCGCGACGCCGCTGATCGTCACGCGGCCACGGCCCGTGTAGGCCACCTTCAACTGCGTGTCGCTCAGCGTCTGCTGCGCGGTCGCCAGCAATTCGTTGACGCTGTACACCTCACCGAGCGTCACGCCGTCGAAGCCGTTGACGATCGTCGCGACTCGCGCGCGGTCGTTAGCGTCGCGCACGTAACCGTCCACCACGATGCCGTTGCCCTGCCCCGGCTCGACCGTCAGCTCGGGAAACTGCCGCAACGCGCCTTCCACATCTCGCATCCGTTCAAAGCGGCTTTGATGCGACCACCAGAACGAACCGCGTGTCGCCACCGCCACATAGCTGCCCGCCGCGATCGCGAACGCGCTCCAGAGCGCCAGCAGCGCGAACATCAGACGGCGGCTGCCGAGCCCGCCGAGCCACGCCGGCAACACCACCGCGAGCCAGCGATGCGAGTCGCCGCCACGCTTTGCGCCGCTCGCACTTGCCGCGCCTGCCGGCACCGCCTGCACCCCCGCCAACCGCTCGATGCCGAACTTCACCTGCGCGACCGTGACCGTGTCGCCGGGCATCAACGCACGGCGCATCTGCGCGAGCGGCGTGCCGTTCAGCAGCACCGGCGCGCCGCCCTGGTTCTGGATCGACACCGCAATCGATCCGACATGCAGACACAGTTGCCGCGCGGCGATCTCACGATCCGGCAGGATCACTTCGCAATCGGCGCCGGTGCCGACCCAGTTCTCACCGAGTTTCAGCCACAGCGTGCGGCCCGACATCGGACCGTTCAAAAAACACAGTTGCCAGCCGGACGCGTCAGGGCCGCTGCTGACCATTGCTGTCTCCCGCACCAGGCGCGGCGGCGGGCTGCGTCGCCGGCGCGGCACTCGCGGCGGCGGCCGAACTCGCCGGAGCGGGCGGCGGCGCGATCGTCTGCGCACGCGCGGTCAGCGAATCGTTCGACGGCGGCACCACCACGTTCTGCATCAGATCCGACGTGACATTCTCGGCGCCGCCCGTCGACGCATATTCAGCCGACGGTGTGACCACACGCGGTGTGATCATGTAGAAGCGCTCCATGTGCTGCCCGTCCTTGTTGGTGTACTTGAACAGGTGACCGATCCACGGAATGTCGGAGAGCAGCGGAATGCCGGTCTTGTCGAAGCTCTGCGCATCGCTGTTGAAGCCCGCGATCAGGAGGCTTTTGCCTTCGTCGATCATGGCCTTGGTGACGATGTTCCGTTGCAGGATCACCGGCACATTCGACACCTGCTGGTTCGTCACCTCGCCGTCCTGAATGTCGAGCGACATCATCACGCGCTGGGTGCCGTCCTCGACGATCAGCGGCGTCACCTTCACGCTCTGTCCGGTCGTGATGCCGTACAGCGACGAATCCTGGAAGCCCTGCACCTGCACGTAGAACTCGGTGAGGTTTTCGAGCACGGCTTCGGTGTTGTCAAGCGTCAGCACTTTCGGTTTCGAATACAGCTTGGCGTCGCCGGTGCGGGCAAGCGCGTTGATCCGCGCGAGCAGATAGTCGCGCAGCGAACCGCCGATCGACGCGGTCAGCGCGAGGCCCACCGGCGTGGTGGTGCCGGTCTGGCCGGCTTCGGTCGTGCCGGCCGCGAAGGTGAGCGGCGGATTCGCGCCGTTGCCGAACTGGAAGTCGCCGTGACTCGTATGCAACCGCCAGTCGACCCCCAACTGATCGAGCGAATGCAAGCTGATATCCATGATCGTCAGATTGATTTCGACGATGCGCGGCTTCACGTCGAGCTGCTGGATCAGCGACGCGTAGCGCCCCATGTGATCGGGCGTGTCGCGAATCAGAACGGCGTTGATCGCCGGATCGGCTTCGATTTGCGGTAATTGGTCGGCGCCGCCGAACGCGTTCAGGTCGCCGCCCGGAGCCTGGCCGCCACCGTAACCGCCGTAACCGCCGCCATAGCCACCGCCGCCGAACGCGACGCCGTTACCGCCCATGCCGGCCAGCGGAATCTCGATGCGCGGCACGTTGATCGTGTCGCCCGAACTCAGCTTGACTTCGCGGGTCGGACCGCCGAGACGCATCGCGCCCGCGCTCGGCGCGTTATTGCTCGCGCCGCGCCGGTACAGTTTGCGCAGAATCGTCGCGACGCCGGGAATCGTCACCTCCTTGCCCGAGCGATTGATCACGAAGTCAGCGGCCCAGTTGTACTTGAGCCGGAACGCGCGGATATCCGCGTGATCGTTGCTCGCCGCGCCATTGCCGACCGAATCGATCGCCTGGCGAACCAGTTCCACATAACGGCGCGGCCCGGACACATAGGCCGTGCTGTCGCGGTCGCTGATCTGCAGCGGATAACGCTTGTCGGCGATCTGCATCGACTGCATTGCCTGGGCGAGATTCGACGCCGAACCGCGCGGAATCGGAAAGACCTGGGTTTGCGCGTCGGCCGCGCGTTCGATGTAGAGAAACGAGCCGTCGTAGTACCACGTCAACCCGTAGGTCGTGCACACGCTATTGAGCGTGCGCGCCGGCGTGTCGTTAAAGCGCCCGCTGATGCTGCCTTCCACCTTGCCGTCGATCACCGCCGTGGTGCCCTGCGAGGCGGCCAGTTCGCGCAGAAAATCGGCCAGCGGCCGACCGTTCGCGACGATTTCAAAACTACGGTTGCGCCACTGCAATTCCGCCGCGTGCGCGCGCGACAGCGGCACCATCACGCAGAGCGCGAACATCAGCAGCAGCGTGCCGCGCATGCGTATCAACAGAACTGGATAAATTATTTTTTTCAAGTGAGAGCCCTGTGGCGAGTTGATCACGACATCCCTGGCAAGACGACAAACACCCGCTCGAGCGCCTGGCGCGCGAAGATCAGCAATTCGCGGCCGGCCCAGCCCGCCAGCACGATCACCGTCACCATCACGACGATCATGCGCACCGACGTGCCGATACTCGAGTCCTGCACCTGGGTGACGGCCTGCGCGATCGCGACGAACAGCGCCGTGCCGGTCGCCACCAGCACCACCGGCAACGACAGCATCAGCACCAGCAGCAACGCCTGGCGCGTGATATCGAGAATCGCGGCTGCGGTCATGCGGTTTCTCCATGATTGGGGCCTAGGTTCGTCACATGCTTCATGCCGGGTTCATGCCGGGTTTTTCACCCAGCCGATCGTATGCAGCCGCACGTCCTCTTCGATCTCCTGATACGACAGCACCGGCACATCGGGCAGCACCGGTTCGAGCACGGACTTCACATAGAAGCGCACCGCCATCGGCACCAGCACGCCGACGCGCCGCTCACGCCCATCGCGCGCGGCGCTGCGCAGCGATTCCATCACCGCGCGAGTCTGTTCGCAGACGTTGTCCTTCACGTCGCGCGCGAGGCCGAGAAACACCCCCTGCGGCGTCTTCGTGATCGCCGCCTGCACGCGGTCCTGCAAGCTCTGCTCGAACAGCACGACATCGAGGCTGCGGCTCACGCCGCAATAGCGATCCGTAATCATCCGCTTGAGATCGACGCGCACCTGCTCGACCAGTGCGATGGTGTCGTCGGGTTCTTTCGGCGCCCACGTAATGAGGCTTTCGAAAATCACCCGCAGATTGCGGATCGGAATGTGTTCGAGCAACAGCCGCCGCAGCACTTCGGTAATCCGCTGCAACGGCACGATGCGCGTGAGTTCGGCGATCAGTTCCGGATGGTCGCGGCGCGCCAGATGCACCAGCGCCTGCGTTTCCTGAATCCCGATCAGCGCGGCAGGGTTCGCGCGCACGATCGCCTCCAGATGCTGCGCGAGCACCTGTTCATGCGTGAGATTCCCGCTGCTGGACGCCTGCGTTGCGCTGCCGCGCGTTTGCGACGCGTGAGCTGCAACCCACACCGGCTGAGTGAAAGGCCCGAACGGCTCACCGGCTTCGCGTTCGAGGTCGGCGGGCAGTGGCGAGGTGCCGTCCCACAACAGCAGCCCTGCTCGCAGATAGCCGGTCGACGCAATCACGTCCTGCAACAGAATCCGATAGCTGTGCTGCGCGAGCGCCGGATCGAAGCGCAGATTCATCCGCGGAAACACCGGGCCGAGATCGACGTCGACGCGCGCTTTCGCGTCGGAGAGCGCCGCCTGCAATTGCACGAGGTTCAGATGCGCGCGCAGATCGCGGGCGAACACCACCGCGAGCAGCGCCGTCATGCCGAGCGGATGCACCTGCGAGCCGCCCGCGCCGATGCCCGCTTCGCCGTCGGCTGGCGCGTCGGCGAGCGTGATCAGATTCAGTGCGGGCACGGTCTTGCGCCGCCGCATCAGGAACACGCCGCCCGCGATCATGCCGCCCGCCAGCAGCAGGAACGACCACTTCGGAAAACCCGTCACCGGCACGAAGGCCAGCATGATCACGCCGGCGATCAGAATCGCGCGCGGATGATTGGCGATCTGCGAGCCGATCTGCTCGCCCAGATGCCGCTCCTGCGCATCGCGCGACGCGACTCGCGTGGTCACCACACCTGCCGCGATCGACACCAGCAGCGACGGAATCTGCGACGCCATGCCGTCGCCGACGGTCAGCACCGCATAACGATGCAAGGCTTGCGACACGCTCATATCGTGCATCAGCGTGCCCACCGCGATGCCCGCCAGAATATTGATGAACGCGATGATGATGCCCGCGATCGCATCGCCCTTGACGAACTTCATCGCGCCGTCCATCGCGCCATGCAGTTGCGATTCCTGTTCGAGCAATTCGCGGCGCCGCTTCGCTTCGTCCGACGTGATAATGCCCGCGCGCAGATCGGCGTCGATACTCATCTGTTTGCCGGGCATTGCATCGAGCGAGAAACGCGCGCCCACTTCGGCGACCCGCTCGGAGCCTTTCGCGATCACGATGAACTGCACGATCGCGATCACCAGAAACACCACGCCGCCGACCACGAAGTTATTACCGACGATTAGACGCCCGAAGGTATCGATGACATGTCCCGCATTTGCCTGCAGCAGAATCAGCTTGCACGACGCGATGTTCAGCGCGAGCCGCAATAGCGTGGTGAACAGCAGCAGTGCGGGAAACGACGAAAAACTCACAGCGGACGGCAGATATGTCGACACCGTCAGGAGCAGAATGCTCAACGCCAGGTTCAACGAAATCAGGCCGTCGAGCACCACCGTCGGCAGCGGCAACACGAATAGCGCGACCACCGCCGCGACGAACAGCGCCAGCAGCAAGTCGTAGTTGCGCGCCAACGAGAAGCGGGCGCCGCTTTCGCGCCACCCACCGCCCAGCGTGCCGTTCCAGAGCTTGTTGACCGTATCGAAAGGCATGAACGTGTGTTCTTCGCACACGCGTGCGGCGTGTTGCGGAACAGCGCTCCATGGAAGCCAATAGTGCAGTCAGTTTAGAGAAACCCGGTCGTGGCGGCGCCTGGAAAACTCGTGGGAATCGGTGGTTTGAGCGAACTCATTTCACGCCGCACTACGGAACGTTGTAGTGTTCCGCGTCTGCGTTCGACATTACATTGGGGTCACACTCTGGACATGGAGGAGAGCTTGAAATCGAGCGAATGCGCCGAAGATAGCTACGTGATGCTGGACGGCAGGCAGCGCTGTATCGCCGACCTCGCCAGCAAGCCGTTGCCGGCGGCGCGCTCGGCAGTCGCCGACGAACTGAGCGGTGCACGCAGCCCGGCGCAACGGCGTCTCCTGATCGGCTCGATGCTCGGCGCGATCGGCTTCGACTGGCTGTGCTACTGGCGGCTTGCGCGAGTCGGCGATCTGATCACGCGCGCGCTGTATGTGCGTGAATACGCCGCGCCCGGCTGGCCCGACCGGTATGTGGCGCAGCGTTATATCGAAGTGGATCCGCGCATCGCCTTCGCCTGCCGCTACGAATGGCCGCTGGTGTGGGACCTCACGTCGCTCGCGCAAGCGCCTTACGGCAATTCCGTGCAAACCGCCGAACCGCGTCTGCGGCATCTGCTCGACGACGCGCACGAGGCCGGTTTGCGCAGCGGCATCACGTTCGGGCTCGCGAGCCCGTCGAGTCCACATCAGAGCGTGATCAATTTCAGTTGCGCCAATCTGTCGAAGCACTGGATCGGCGACCGCGTCATCGGCCAAGCATATGCGTTAGGCCTCGCGCTGCACGAATATCTGTTGAGCCATGCCGCCTCGCTCGACGACGCGCCGCCGCGCAACAAACCGATTTCGCAGGTGCAGCGCCGCATCCTGACCGCACTGACCCAGGGCATGAGCGACAGACAGATCGCCGACCAGTTGCAGATGTCGACGCATAACGTCGACTATCACTTGCGGCTTCTGAAGAAACGCTACGGCGCGCAGAACCGCGTGCATCTCGCGTATCTGGCCGGCCAGCACGACGCGCGATGAACGGTCCCGCGATGATGGGCGAAGCGCAGCCGTTCGATAGCGATGCCGCGCCGTTGTCCGCCTCTCTGCGCGCAAAGACGCCCCATGCTTCATCTGTCAGCGCGCTCGGCGACAGCACGCTGCTGCCGCGGCTCGCGCCCGAGGCCGCACGCGCGTTGCGGCGCGCCTATGCATGGCCGCGTCCGTTCGCACTCGAAGCCGGCGGCACTGGCTACGCATTGCGCTGGGATTTCAACACGCGGCTCGCACAAGGCGCGCCGCGCTGCTACCGCTTTCGTCTCGGCCCGGCGTCCGGCTGGCTGCTGCTAGAACCGCTCGCCGAGCGCGAGCTGATCGGCGACGCCGCCGATCCGGCTGTACCCGACGCGATTCGCTGCGCGCTGGTGGCGGATGCGTTAGCGCCGGTATGCGACGCGCTCGCGCGGTTGACACGGCACGACGCCGTGCTGCTCGCGCCCGAACACGGCGAAGCGCCCAGCGAAACGAACGGTATTGCCGAACTCCGTTTTTCGGTCAGCAAAGTTAGCCCAGTCAGCAAAGACGGTGGCGCCGACTGGCGCACGCACGGCGCGCTGCAATTCGACGACGCCCGTTTTCTCGCGCTCGCCTGCCCTGCCGATCCGCCGCTGCCCTCGCTCGGCGCGCAGGATTTCGACATGCTTACCGTGCCGCTGTCGTTTTGCATCGGGTCGACGCGCCTCACGCAACAGGAACTGGATGGCTTGTGGCAAGGCGACATCATCGCGATCGAGCGCTGGAAATCCGCGGGCACGGGCCTGACTTGCCACGCAAGAACGCGCGGTTCGCCGGGCATCACGCTGAACGCGCGCGTGCTGGGCGCCACCATCACCATTGAACAGATTCAGGGAAACGCCGTGACCTCGCCCACGCCAACACCGGATCAGTACGCGGCGCCGGCCGCCGACGACACCAACGCCGGCGCGCTGCCGCTCGACTCGCTCGAAGTCACGACCAGCTTCGAGCTCGAACGCCTCACGCTGACGCTCGCGCAGCTCAAGGCGTTGCGGCCGGGCTTCGTGCTCGAACTCGATCAGCCGCTGAACCAGGGCGTGATCCGCATCCTCGCGAACGGCACGCTGGTCGGACACGGGCATCTGATCGCGGTCGGCAACAAGCTCGGCGTGCGGGTCGCGGAGCTCGCGCCGGGAACCGCGCAAACGCCACCGCACGCGCACACGACGGACGAACGCCACGATGGGTAATCTGCCGAATCCCGTCGCGATGGTGGCGCTGCTTGCAGCGCTCGGCATCGCCCCGTTCGCGGCGTTGATGGTGACGAGCTACACCAAGCTCGTTGTCGTGTTCGGCCTGTTGCGCAGCGCGCTCGGTATCCAGCAGGTGCCGCCGAATATCGTGCTGAACGGCATCGCGCTGATTCTGTCGGTGTACATCATGGCGCCGGTCGGCATGGATATCGGCGACAACCTGAAGCAGCAGAATTTCTCGGTCGGCAGCCAGATGAACGTGCAGGACGTGCTGCAATTGTTCGACGCTGCCGCGCCGCCGATCAAGACGTTCATGATGCAGCACACGCAGGAGCGAGAACGCAGCTTCTTCGTGCGCTCGGCCACCAGCGTGTGGCCCGCGGCGCGCGCGAAGAATCTGCAACAGGACGACCTGCTGGTGCTGGTACCGAGCTTCACGCTGAGCGAGTTGATGAAGGCGTTCCAGATCGGCTTCGTGCTGTATCTGGTGTTCGTGGTGGTCGATCTGGTGGTAGCCAATGTATTGCTCGCGCTCGGCATGCAGATGATCGCGCCGACCACCATTTCCGTGCCGTTCAAGCTGCTGCTGTTCGTCACGCTCGACGGCTGGTCCGTGCTGATTCACGGCTTGATCCTGTCGTATCGCTGAGGCCGCGATGAGCACCGTGTGCGGGTTCAGGTCGATGGCGGTAATGGCGCTGCTGGCCGCGCTACCGCTCACCGCGGCCGCGCAGCAGAACGGCGCAACGTCGGCGAGCTTCGCCGAGCTCGCACAGACCTGCGCGCCGCACGTCGATACGCAGACGCTGGCGGCGGTGGTGCGCGTCGAGTCGAGTTTCAATCCGGATGCGATCGGCGTGGTCGGCGGCCATCTGAAGCGCCAGCCTCGCAACTACGACGAAGCGGTAGCGACCGCACATGCGCTCGCGGCGCGCGGCTTCGATTTCAGTCTCGGGCTCGGGCAGATCAACGTGCGCAACCTGGCGCGCTTCGGCGAAACCATCGAAACGATTTTCGAACCGTGCCGCAATCTGCGCGCGAGCGGTGTGATCCTGGCGCAGTGCTTCGCACGCTCGGCGGGACAGACGCGCGATGAGCAAGGCGCCCTGCGTGGCGCGTTTTCCTGCTACTACAGCGGCAATTTCTCGACCGGGTATCGGGAAGGTTACGTGGCCCGTGTGATTGCCGGCGCTTATACGAATGCGCGGCAAGCGGCACGCGAGCCGGACGCGGACGCACTCGCTCCACACGCAAGCCTCGCGGAGAAAGGCATGACGTCATCAAGCGCGCCGGTCCGGCAACAATGCCGGACGCCGGACGCCCGGCAATTCATCACGGTGCGTTGCGCCGATAATCCCAGCCGCTGGTGCACGCGCTGCCTGAGCGTGACGACGCTTGCCGCGCACTAAGTCCTCCCGGCGAGACAGGACCCGCGCCCACCACATCCATCAATTCAACCGCAAACGTCCCGCCAGATACGCGAGCTCAGCACGATTGCCGACGCCGTACGTTTTGCGCAGCAGCCGCAAGTGATAGTCGACGTTATGCACGCTCGTATGCAGCCGCAGCGCGATCTGCTTGTCTGACAGACCGGACGCGATACATAGCAGAATCTCCCGCTGCCTTTCCGACACCGCCGTCGCCTCAGACTGCTTCGCAAGCGTGCGCCGGTATCCGGCGGCGAGCTGATGAAGCGATAAGCCGAGCCCGAGCGTCTGGGCGAGGATGCTGCTGTCGATCCATCCCTGTTTCGGGTTCATCGACGTGAAACTGACGATCACCTGGAGATCGGTCGACGGAACCGGCAGGCCGAGCATGATGCCCGAGCGCATGCCGTCGGCGTCCATTTCCTGCAAAAAGCGATTCGCTCGCGGATCGCGTCCGCGGCTGCGGCACGCCTTGTTCAGTTGCGAAAGGTCCCACACGACCGGCGGCGTATGCACCCGGCCGATAGCGAGTCGCGGATCGACTTCGAAGTAGCGTTCGTGGAAATAGTTGCCGCGAAATTGCGCCGGCGCCAGACTCTCCACCATGAACGCGCGGGCCACCCGCTCCTGGACGACCTGCAGCGTCACATAGGCGACCGTATTGAAGCCGATGATACGCAGCAAACCCGCGAACAGCCGCATGCGTTCCGCCGGCGTGGCCGCAGACGCGAGTTCGCGGATCAGATGCGACTGCGCGCCCGAGCGGCGCGCGGCGGAATCGGCCGCGAGATCGCGGTCCTTGTGCCAGATCAGTTCTGGCGGGTCGGCGCCATCCGCGGCCGGAGGACTGCTCGGCGCATCAGGCGACGACACAGAAGGACCATTCATTTAGGTGCTCCAGTTGCGTGGCGGGCGATTGCTCGTTCCAGCATGTGGGCCGGCATGCAACACCCGCCGGGATCGCGCGGAAACGCATTATCTGAACATTTCCGCGATGAAATTAGAACTACGGATGTTCGCTGATACGGACGATTGAAACAGCACCGGCCCGGCGCCCGTCCAGCGCGTGGGGCGGCAGGGCGCCGGTCGAAACGCACAGGCCATGCGCTAGTGTTGCGGCAGCGGCACGTTCACCCTATCGCCCGGCACGATCAGATCCGGATCGCGCCCTTCACCCGGCTTGCGCGGGGTGAACGGGTTGCCGTCGAGCAGCGCCCAGTCGAACTGCGGGTTCGGCGGCTCGAGCTGCGCGAGCGTATCGCCGTTGTCGGCGGCGATGTCCCAGAGCGTATCGCCAGACTTGACCGTCACCACGCGCAGACTTGGCGTGGGCGTCGGCGTTGGAGTAGGCGTGGGTGTTGGCGTCGGCGCAGGGGTCGGGGTCGGACTCGGCGTTGTTCCGGACGGTCCGCTGCCCGGTTTTTTCTTCTTGTCGTCCGACGGCGTGGCCGCGCTCTGGTTCAGGAACAGCGGCGCGGCCGTACCGACCACGCTCGACAGCAACGAACCGATCCCCAACGCGAGCAGCACAGCAGGCTTTTTGCGGAACGTCGAATCCGATGCGGCGCGCGCCGGCAAGCTGGTATCCACATTCGTGAGCTGTACCGGCTTGCTGCGCGCGCTGCTGGTCGGCTTGCCGGCACTGCGCGTCTTTTCCAGCAGGCTGTCGGTCAGATCGCCCGGCCCCTTGCGCGACACGACGTAGGCGTCGCTCGCGAGAAACTTCCCGTTCGATCCGGCCACGGTCAGCGACTCGGCTGTCACTCTTTCACGGGGCAGGAATCCTCCATTGCCGTCGGCTTCATGCCAGTACAGCCCGCCGTCCGCCGAATATTTCGCATACCCGAGGATATCGCCGGTTTCCAGCTTCCCCGCGGTCGATGGGCGGAATACATAGATGTGGTCGCCGCCCCTTGCGACATAACGCGGATAGTTCGCGAGCGCCACATTGAACGCGCTGGTCGCGAGGTCGGTCGCGATCGTCAAAGGCGAACCGCCGTGACTGATGGTCGACACCGCGTCGGTGAGATAGCCGGCCACGAACAGGTTGGTGCTGAGCGGCGACAGCAGTTTAGCCGAGAGCGTCTTGATCCCGGAGGTCGGCTCGTGCGGCACACTGCCCGCCCGGGCGCTGGAGATGTCGAGCGAACCGTCGACGATCGAACTGCCGAACCCGATCGTGTTGAACAACGCGCCCCATTTGCCGAACCCGCCGAGTGTGGCGAACTTGTGCGCCGCGAGCGCCATGCTGCCGCCCCACGTCGCGATCGACACCGTCCGCACCGCGCCGCCGCGGCGCGTCGCCGGATGCAGGCGGCTCGCGTCGGTCGTGGCAATCCCGCTTTCCTGCTTGACGATGTCGAAGTAGTCGTCGAGCGCGGTATTGACGGTATCGCTCGTGACGCCGGTCTGCGCTTCGCTTTTCGCCTGCTGCACGATGCCGAGCAGCGTCGACGTATGCGCCCTGATCCGGCCGATGGTCTGTTCCGGCACCCCGCGCGCGCGCAGCCCCTTGCTCAGGAAGTTGAAGTGCGAGTTGATGATTTCGCAGGCGTCATCCAGCCGGCCGCCGCGGATTTCCTCCAGCACATGCTGCTGGAAATCCTTGCCGAGCTTGAAGGTGTTCATGAAGTAGCGCAGCCCGGACGCCGACGGGCCGAGCGGCTTGACCACGCCCAGGGCGCTGACCGTGTCGAAGGCGAACGCGGTCGCGCCGGCGAGGCCGAACAGCCCCGCGGTGCCCGCCGCGGTCTGCAGGTTCTGCACGGCCGAGCGGTGCGACGCCTGGAACCACGTCACCTTGCCGTTCTTCACCTTGAAGTAGCCCAGCGGCGGCCCCACGCCGTCGGGCGCGTACGCATACAGCCGTTCCTTGTTCGACACCTCGCCGTCCGCCACCATCTGCTTCGCCTGCGGCAAGCGGACTTCGCTGGTGCGGTCGAGCGGGCTTTGCAAACCCTTGCGGACCGAACCGGTCTGCTTCACGAAGCGCAGGCCCTTGAAATCCGTCGACAGGCTCAGATCGGCCGCGCGCGCCGACGATTGGACCCACGTCACCTTGCCGTCCTTACCGGCCTTGAAATAGCCGAGCGGCGCACCGGCGCCGTCGGGCGCATACGCGTAGAGGCGTTCCTTTTTCGGCACTTCGCCGTCCGCGCCCCATTGCTTCGTCTCCTGCAGCGTGATCTCGTTCGCCGGGTCGAGCGGCGCCTTCAGACCTTGTCTGAGCGATCCGTCCTGTTTGACGAAATGCAAGCGGTTGAAGTCATCGGTCAGACCAGAACCTTGCTTGCTAGCCGGCAGCTTGACCGGCGCACGCGGCTTCAACGATTCGGGCTTCGGAAAGAACGCCGCGGTCACCGGCGCATCGCGCCCCTGTCCCGCCGCGCCGCGGCGCAAGCGCTGCGCGGCGAGGACGGCCTGGGTGATCCGGCGCCGGAACACGCCCGCCTCGCCCTCGGGCAAGCCCGTCGCTTTTTTCCAGCCGAAACGCCCGGTCACGACGACCTGAGCCGGCGCCTCCCGATAGGCGGCCGGCAACACCGCGGGCTTGAACGCTTCGCCCTTGTACGGCGCGGCTTTTTCGCGCGCTGCGATCTGCGCCTTGATGTTGGCGATCACGACCTGCGCGGCGCGCTTGCGTTGCGCCACCGTCCCTTCGCCGTGCTCCTTCATCACCGCGAGAATCTTTTGCTCAAGGCCATGATTGTCCATCCGGTCTTTGAGCAGATCGACGCTGCGCCGGTAATGCCAGTCGCTCATCGAACCGTAGGCCGGCGCGGTCTCTTCGCCGTTTTTCAGTTCGTCGAGCGCGGCGGCCACATCGGTCAGGCGCTTGAACGGCGTCTGTTCGCCGTTGCTGTTAAAGCCCATCGCCGAATCGAGATCGAGGAAGAACGCCGCCGGTTCGCCGTCGCCCTGTGTCATCAAGCCGATGTTGCCGAAGGCGTCGCTGCTGTCCGGCATCCCGCCGCGGCCGCCCGCCACCGCCACGTTCTTCAACGCGATATGACCCGCCGCGGTCGCGAATACGCCGTTCGTCGCCGAGCGCCCGGGATCGCCGAGCACCGTTTTCGAGTTCGTGGTGGACACGTCGATCTCGGCATACGGCGTCATGATGCCGTAGTGCAAAACGCCGGTGGCGGGTTCCTTGAACGTGACGAGCCGCATGTCGGTCGCGCTGCCTTCGCCATACATCGCACGCATCAATTGACTGGTGGCGACTGCATTGCGCGAACGCGCTTCGCCGGTGTCGCCTGGGACACTCGCCTTCCACATCTGCTTGATGAGCCACAGGCTGTTGACTGGGCCGAATTTTTCCGTGGTGTCGCGCATCACGCTGCCGGGCCACAGGCCCGCCCGCTTAGTGCGCTCGTCGATGAGACCGTGTTGGTCAACCGCTTTCGTTATCGACGAAGGCTGGCTGACGCGGCCTTCCAGATTGGCGCGCGCCGCCGCCCTCGCAGACGGGGTCTGGTTAGCGCCGATTTTGGCTGTGCCGCTTCTGCGCGCGCCGCCTTTACCGGCGGCGCCGGCAACCGGCCACACCGGACGCCCGCCCACCACGCCGACGGCGCGCAAGCCGTTCTGGTGCACGGCGGCGAACCCTTCGGGCAGGCCTTGCTCGTCGATGTTGACCAGCTTGCAGGTGGTTTGGCCGGTGACTGGATCGCGCTGCGCGACGGCATACATGTCGACGCCCGCGGGTTTGATCTGCTCTCCCTGGGCGGTGGTGAAACGCACTTCGGTGCCGGTCGCATAGCCAAGATCCGACATCCGCGCGACCTGCACCGGCGCGCCGCGCCGGACCGAATCGAGATTCGCTTTGACGCGCGAGAGGAAGCGCTGCAACGTCGACGACGGCCCACTCGCGTCGGGCAGGCTGTTGGCATCGACATACACGTAGTTGGACGGCGCTTCGCTTTGCAGATGATCGAATACGCGCGTGATCTCGCCTTCGCCGAGGTGGACCGGCTCGGCGGCGGGCGTCGGTACAGCGTCGGCGGACGCGGTCTGCGCAGGTTGCGGCTCGTGTCCTCCGTTCGCGGCATTGCCGGCCGTGTCGGCGGCCGTGGTCGGGTTCAGCCCCTGCTCGCGCTGATAGACGTGGATCTCCGGCACGAACGCCTGCTCGGGTGCGTCAGGCAGATGCAGGTACAGACGCGTCGCCACCTGCGGATCGTTTGCCGGCACGACGATGCTCTCGTCGGCGGGGTACTGGAACAATGCGCCGGTGCCGCGCGTGCTGTTCTCGGTCATCGAGGCGATCACCGGCGCCTGCAGTTCGTAGGCGAGTTCGCTTGCCCACGAAAGGCCGCCTGAGGCGAGATAGCAGCCGGTCAGCAACACACCGTCGCCAGGCTTGTATGCGGGATCGTTCATCAATTCGCGCACGAACGTCTTCGGCGAGATCGTCCGGCCGCCTTCGGTCAGCGCGGTGGTGTTGTCTTCGGCGAAATTGCCGGGTTTCGAACCGTGCGACTCGGCGATGCTGAAACCGGACACTTTCAGATACTGCCGCGCCGCCTCGTGGCCGAGCAGATTGACGACCCGCGTGCCTGGCACCGGCCGCAATTCGAGCGCATTGAGCTTGATCGGCTGAGCGCCGCCCGGTGAGAACTTGCCGTTGACGTCGGGCTCGAACTCGAAGCGCGCGAGACGCCGCGCCGGATTGGGATCGGCACGGCGCCAGCCTTGGGCGTCGCCCTCGCCAAGCCGTCCGTAGACCGGCGCCTGAATCAGGTCGGAGAACTGCTGCAGCAGCGCCGCGTCACTGCCGCTGTGCGCGCCGTCCAGCGCGACCGGCGTGCCGGGCGTATAGCTGCGCTGGGTGAGCCCTTCGAGTGCGAATGTCAGGTCCAGCGCGCTCGCGGCCGAGCCGCTGTGCGGATTGACGATCGCGCCATCGCGCGTCGGCACGCCCCATACGTAGACGCTGGCCGGCGCGCGAGCGCTGGTCAGCGGTGCGTCGGCAGAGCCGCCCCACACTTGAGCGACCGGACGCGGCTCGACGCTGCTCCAGTCGACTGGATGATCGCCCTGATCCGCGGAAGCCGCCGAAGACTTTGCTGCCGGCGAAGCCTGCGAATCGCCGGCGGTCAACGCCCTCCGCGGTTCGCCGCGGGTGGCGGGCGCAGCCGGCTTCTCGCCGCTGAAGCGCAGAAAGCCGGCCTCGGGGTCGAGCGCATTCAGATTCAAGCCGGGATTGCGCAGATCGACACTTGAACCGTCGAGCGTCATGAATTCGGCCTTCACGTTGGTCAGGCCTGCAGCTTCGAACTGCGCGGCGGTGGCGTCGATCGCGGCACGCGGATTGGGTTGTTCGAGCAGGCCGCTCGGCAGCTTCAGCGTGACCGAGCCGCCAGGCTGCGTCACGCGCGCGACATCGCCCAGCACGCCGGGCCGCTGTGTCAATGCACCGACAAAACCCGAATCGAGCGCGACCGAGCGATACGTGCCGTCCGCAATCGGTGAAAAGTCGAAGGCGGGATTGTTGAGCGGCAAGTCGGCCACTTGCGGCGTGGGCGGCGGCCTGGTTTGCTGCTTGGTTTGCTGTTCTCTTTGCTGCTGTGTTTGCTGAGCCGAACCGGTGGCTTGCGATTCGGCGTCGACGGTACGAGACGAGGAGCGTGACGACGCATCGGCAGCCGTGTGCGCGCTAGCCGGCATGCTAGCGGGGTCGGCCCGGAACGCCTTCATCAAAAGCTTCGACGAGTCGACCTCGCCGGTCACCGGACTGCTGCCGCGTGCTGTGACGGTGCCGTCGGGTTTGACCAGCAGGATGTCCGGCGGCGCCCATACGGTGACCGGGCGCTGGTTCCGTTGCGCGAGCTGTTCGGCCAGACGCTGCGCGAATGTGCTGGCCGATTTGCCATGCGAGCGCGCCGCCGCGCGGGTCGGGTCCGCGCTCGTCGAACCCGAGTAGCACGAATAAAGCGTCACATCCTGACCGTCCGCGAGCAGCGGTGCGAGGCCCGCGGCGACGTCGTCCACCGTGACCGGCATGCCGTCCGGCCCCTGCATCTCGTTGCCCGATATGCCGTGGCCCAGCACCACGTGATGATCGGGCGGCGCCATCACCCCGCTGGCGCCGCGCGCATGCAATGGGTCGCTCGGCGGCACGAGGGAGGTGTCGACCGGACGCAGAAACTCCGGATGATCGCCGGCGGCAATACCGGTCACGTCGCGGTAACCGGCTTGCCAGATCGGTGCGTTGCCGTGCGGACGCGTCGTGAGGATGCCGGCGCCGTCCGGCATGACGGTGCGATCTGTGTAGTCGATGTTGGTGCGGTGGGTGACCGTACGTCCGCCGCCGTCGAAATAACCGTCGTCCGGCGGGCTCTGGCCGGCGTCCGCTTCGCCGCCGCCGTGGGTTCCGTTGCCGTCCGCCTGCGCGTTCTGCTGCCGCGCGGCCCATTCATCGCGCGTAAAGATGCGGGTGGGTTCGAGCACCGGAGAATCGGACGCGCCCGCGGGTCCGGGCGGCTGCCCGTTCGACGCCGGCGCCTCCCAGACGGCAGGCAATAGACGCGGCGTATGCAGCACACCGTCGTCGATCTGCATCGTCTGCGGTGCTTTCGCGCTGGCGTTGGCTTGCGCGTCGGCTGCGGCATTGCGCGCATCGGCCTGATTGCGCGCGTGCTGGTCCGCTTCGCGCTGCGTATCGGCATGGCCGCGCGCTGCGACAAAACCCACGCCCATCAAACCCGCCGACGATGCGAATTGCGCCCAGTCCTGGCCGCTCGCCGCGCCGTTCGAAGCCAGCAACTGGCGCCCCTGCAAAACCATCGTCCCGAGGTTGGTGGTCAACGCGGTCACGCCGACGCCGCGAAACGCCAGCGCCGCACCGTTGGCGGCGCGCAGCGAAGCGAGCCGCCCCAGCAGATCAACGACCCGCGACAAATGCAGCCGCTCGAACGGACTGAGCCGCGCACTCCAGCGCGCGAGCGCGGCGCTGTCGATCGTCAGGCCGACCGGCGCCTCGGTAGCATGCGAGACGCCTTTGATGAAGCTCAGAGAACGCGCGCGCGCCGCCGGCGAACCGGCGACGAAACGGCTCAACGCGCCCGGCTGGGCCTCGAACTCGCGCACCGCCCGCGCACCGTTATTGGCGGCGCTCGCTTCGGCGGCTTGCGCGGCGGTCGCGTCGTGCGCCACGTTCACAAAACCCGCGGCATCGGCGAATGCCTTGTCGGCCACGCCGGCGCGCGCCATCACCTTGGCGGTGCGGCCCGCCAGTCCGCCGACGCCCGCCATGCCGCCGAACACATTGGCGCCGAGGCTCAGCCAGTTGGCGCCATTGCGCCAGCCGTTATTGGTCGACAGCGCGCGCACCGACTGAATCGTCCCGACGGTCGCGCTCACCGCAAAGTACGCGTCGGCCAGATCCGACAGCACCACGAGCCACAGCGCCGCCGTTTCCGGTTGCACGAGCGTCGTCAGCAGGCCGGCGGCGACCGTGCCGGCAATCTCCAGATCGGTCTTCAGATGGTCCCAGTCGTACCAGTGATCGTCGGGCTTGTAGGTGGTCCAGTAGGACTCGCCGGTCAGCAGCGAGCCGTTGCCGCCGAGCACCCAGTGCGGCTGCGCCATCAGGAGGCCCTTGTCGAGCCCGGTATGCGATTGCCAGTCCGAATAGCCGTGACGCACAGTCGTATCGGCCGGACCGACTTCGATTTCGTTACCCTTCGCGTCGATGCCCTGCATCACCGCGGCCTGGAGCGCCGGGTTGCCCTTGCCTTCGCGGTTGTCCCACCATTGCATCGACAGCGACGTGAGCGCGATGGGCGCGAGTCCGCTCGGCTGGGTGACACCCTCGCCCTTCATCAGACTGTCGGCGATCTGGCCGAGCGTGGTCTTGCGGCCGTTGTGGTCGTACACCACCTCGTTCTGGTCGTATTCGGCGAACTGGCCGAGCGCGAGCGCCTGCTCGTCCTGCAGCGAGACGGGCGTATAAGCCGGACCCTTGCTGCTTTGCGCCGCGCCGACCATGTTGAGCACAGCGTCGTAGCTGGTCACGACCTGCATGCCGTCCTGCGCGCCGAGGCCGGCAACATGGCCGTCCGAGGTCACGACGGTGGTGATGTTCGGGCCGCTCAGCCACGGCGCGCCGGGCTGCAGCTTCAGCTCCGGATGAGCCTTGACGTCGATCGGCGTCACCGGTTTGCCGGCATCCTTGAAACCGGTCTCGCGGGCGATTTCCTTGCCGACCTTGCTGTTCGGATCGTCGTCGAGCATGTCCTGCGCAAGCTGCATCGAACCGTCTTTCTTGTCCTTGACGTCGCCGAGTCCAAAGCCCTGACCTCTGACAAGCGCGACTCTCCCCGTCGCGATCACGGTCTGGTTGTACTGCGACGAAGTATCGGCGGTGCCGAAGCCGCCCTTGCCGAGCGGCTTGCCCATCAGTCCCTCGATGCTTTTGCGCAACGCCGTCATCTGCGGATTGGCCGCGCCGCCGCCCGCCGCATAGATGCGCGACACCGCGTCGAGGTTGTTGGCCCTGGCGGTCCATTGCAGTACGCCGTCCTGCTTGCCGTCGCCGGCGAACTTCGCCTGGTAGAGCGCCGCGGCGAGGTCGGCGCTCGTCGACGCATGCATGAAGTCGGCGATCGTGTTCAGCTTGTCTTCCGGATCGTTCTTGCCGCGCACCAGCGAATCGATCTCCGTGAAGAGCTGCTGGGTCTGCGGATCTTGCACCGCGCCGTCGAGCAGTTGCGGATAAAACACCGTGCCGGCGTAGGCCGCCAGTTGTTTGCCTTCAGCGGCGAAGCGCGCCTTGGCGTCGTCGATGCCGTTGTGGCCGGCAATGCACGGGAGCAGCGCCCCCGCATCGACGGTCGACTGCAGCGCCTCGCTTTGCAGGCCGGTAATCGTCGCGTCGCCCATCACCTGGTCGTACAGCGGATCGCCCGGCTTCATGCCGCCGATCAGCCGGCTCAGTGCCTGGGCGGCAGCCGCATCGCCCGGACCCGCGCCGCCGTTCTGCTGCTGCGCATAGCGCGTCTGCTGAATCACCTGCTGCGCGCTGAGCGCGAGTTGCAACTGGTTGAACGCGTCATTGAGCGCCTTGCTTTCCGGCGAATCCTGGCCGGTGTTTTGCGCTGCCTGGATTTGCGGCGCCAGCACTTGGCCTTCGAGCGCGAACTGCGCTTTCCACATCGTGTCGAAGTAGTTCGGATCCGTTTGCCACGCGCTGTCGCCGGGCTGGCGGCCGGCGGCGGCATTCAGCCCGGCCGTCAGGTCATCGTGATAGGTCTGCAACGCTTTCGCGACGGCTTGCTGCAAAGCCGGGTTCTTCGAGTCTTTGGCAAGGTCGGCCTGTGCCTGCTGGACCTTCTGGTAATCGTCGTTCACCTTGCCGGCGGCGCTCGCCAACGCCTTGTCGTCCGGCTTCGGATCCTGCGTCATCGCCTGGGTGGCTGTGTTGAGCGCATCGGGCTGCAGCACGCCGAGCGCCGCCAGATCCTTCGACGCCGCCTGGATCGGATCCTTGTCCTTGTTGGTGGGGTCCTGGTAGTAGGCCGACAGGTATTTCGGCACGTCCGCGGTGAGCGCCGCTTGCGCGAGCGCGTAATCGTCCTTGGCCTGTCCGCCGAGGTAGGCGCGCGTCGCGACGAGCGCCGCCTTCATGCTCATGCCTTCGCTGAGCAGTTGCGACAGGTAGTCGGACGCCGAGGTCGAACCGGGCGCCGGATCGCCCTTCGCCGGTGGTGCGTCGGCGGCGGCGGCCACCGTGCCGCCCTGCACCGCATCGGTCGCGCCGGTGAGCGTACGGGCATCGAACAATTGCATTTTCGACAGCTCGTCCGACGCCTGCGCGATCGGGTCGATCGTATCGACCTTGGTGCCGGCCTGCAGCTTGGCGGCGTTGGCGGTGAGCCACTGCCGGCCGTCGGCCTGCGCTTTCTGCAGCAGCGCGGCCTGCGCCCAGGTGCTGTCGGTGATTGCCGGATTGTCCTTGCGCGCAGCCGTCAGCGCCTTGTCGAGGCTTGGCTGATCGACTGGCCCGTTGCCGAGCTGAGCGCTCAATGCCTGCTGCGCTTTCGCCAGTTGCTGCGCGTCCTGCGGCGCGGCCTGCACCGGCGCGGGCGTCGGCTTCAGTTCGGTGGGGCCTTCGAGCGTTTTCGCCAGTTCGCTGTTGGGGTCCTGGTCGATGATCGCCTGATAGGGCGCGAGCGACGCGCCGTCGATGCGCGCCAAGCCGAGCGTATCGAAGCGCGTTTGCCCGTACACCACGTCTGCCTGGCGTTCGCGGTCGATCTCGTTCTGTTGCGCGGTCAGCTGCGTTTTCAGCGCCTGCATCACCGGCTGCGCGGCGGCGCTCTTAGGGCCGCCGAGCGCATCGACGATCGTGCCGACCGGACCGTAGTAGTTGTCGCGATCCTTGATGGTCTGGGTGGTCGATGCGAAGTCGAGCGGCGCGCCGTTCTTGATCAGGCCGTCGAGCTTGCCTTGCAGATTCTGCTTGTACAACGCGACGGCGAGTTCCGGCGAGGCCTGTTTGACGCTAGCGAGCAGGTCGGCGATATCCGCGAGATTGCCGGGCGTGCCGACCTGCTGGATGTTGTGCTGCGTGACCGGCGAACCGAGCGTCGCGCTGAGCAGATCCTTGTACAGGAACGTGTTCCGATAGCCGGACAACGTGCTGCCTTCGGCCTTCAGCGTGTCGGTCGCGTTACCGCCCTGCGCGCCTTCGATGTCCTGCAAGGCGGCGGTTTGCAGCGCCTGGGTGCGGGCGTCGCCGGTCACTTCGGTGTACAGCGGATCGTCGGTCTTGAGACCCTGCAAACTTTGCGTCAGCGATTGAACGGCTTTCAGGTTTCCGGCCGGATCGCCGGAACCGCGCGCCGCCTGGGCGGCGTCGAGTATCTCGGTCGCTTTCAACTCGCTGCGCACATCGGCAACTGGCGACGCATCCGCGACGCCCTTCGCCGAATTCGCATCGGTCACCGCCTGTTCCGCCTGCCAGCGCCGGTCGATCTGCAGCAGATCGCCGCGCCAGTCGTTGCCGGTTTCACCGGCAGCCGCGTTCAGTTCGCTGGAGAGCGCCTGGTGGTAGACCTCTTCGTCCTGCGCGATCTGCTGTGCCGACGCATGGCTCGCCTTGTCCTTCTGCAAGGTCGCATAGGCGCTTTGCGCCTGCTGCGCGGTGGCGGGCAGATCGGCGGTCGGTTTGACGTCGACCGTCAGCGCCTTGAGCGCCGCCTGCTGCACCGCGTCCGTGAAAATTTTCAGATCCGCCAGTTGCTGTGCGGCAGTTTTCAGCGGATCGGCGCCGGCCTTGTGATTCGGATCGGCGACGATCTGGTCGCCCTTGATCGCCAGCGCCGCTTCGTCGAGCGCCGTTTCGTCCTCTTCGTTGCCGCCCAGTTGCACGCGCGCCGCGTTGACCGCCTCAGTCAGCGTCATGCCGCCGTCGAGGCCCTTCTGGATCGCCGCACGTGCGTTCGCTGCGGTAACCGGCGGGTTGCTGGTGCTGCTATCGATGACGAGCGGGCTGTCGCTGAGCGATTTGGCCGCGGCATCCAGCGTGGCACTGTCGAACTGGTGCGTAAGACCGATCTGGCTGGCCGCCTCGGTAATCGCATCGACCTTCGGGTCCTGCGCATTCTGTGCCTGCTGATGCGCGGCGTTGTACTGCGCCTGCAGCAGGATCACAGCACGCGCGAGCGCTTCGCGGCTCAGCTGCGCGTCGGCTTGCTCGGCCTTCCTGACGGCGTCCTGCAAAGCAGAAGCATCGCTGGGCGACTTGTCGCCCAACGCTTTTTGCACCGCCTGCTGGGCGGCGGACACGTCGTGAGCCGAAGGCGGGGGTGGTGGTGTCGGCGTTACGCTGCCTCCTCCATCCATTGCCATAAGCATCGTCGTTCTCCCAGTCGGGCGGCCCTGCCGCGTCATACCGGCGCCCACGCAGCAGCCAGCTGCCGGACGGGCGCCTTCAGGAGTCTCAGGCTAGGGGATACGTCAGACGGCGTCCATACAGGAGATTCGTAGTTCCGGCGCCGGAAGGCTGGTGGGCGCTGAAAACGGAACGTGAGGCGGCGCGTAGCGCAGCGGCTGGCGTGACGGGCGGCAGTTGGGGCGGCCGTGACGCTTTACGCAACTACGCGTTCGAATGCGCGGACAGGAAGCGGCACACCGCGCCGTGCATCGATTGCACACCGGGGCTCGATCCAAGCGCGCGCCAGCAGCCATGCACGAGTCCGGTGCCGATCCACCACTCGGCCTGGCCGCCTGCCGCGCTGATGCGCTCGGCGAAGACGCGCGCATCGTCGCGCAACGGATCGTGCTCGGCGCCGATTGCGAGCGTCGGCGGCAGACCGTCGAAGCGGTTTGCGTCGAGTGGGACGGTCCATGCCGGCCGCGGTATGGCGCAGGCGACGTCCGTTAGCTTGCCCCAGTAGAGATCGCGAAACGCGTGGACGTCGGCGAGCGTGAGCATCGGCGCGCGCGCTTCGCTCTCGCGCGCGGGCAGTTGTGGCTCGATGCCGAGCATCGGATAGATCAGTGCGAGCCCTTCTACGCCCTGAATACCGCAGTCGCGCAAGCGCATCGCGACGCTGGCGGCGAGATTGCCGCCGGCGCTATCGCCCGCGAGTTGCAGCGGGCCATCCTGATTCTGTAGCGATGCGAAAGGCAAACGGTGTTCAAGTGCGGCGAGCGTGACTTCCAGACAATCGTCGTGCGCGTCAGGCGCGCGGTGCTCAGGAGCGAGACGGTAATCGACCGCGATCACGTCGAGACCGGTATCCGCTGCGAGACGCGCGGTGACGAGCTGATGACTGTCCAACGATCCAACGACGAAGCCACCACCGTGGAAGTACAAAACGGTGCCGCTGCTGCGTGTGCTTGCCGTGTTCCCCGCGCTCCTCATATTCCGATAAACACGCAGCTTGATCGGATGCCCCGCGCGCGCTTTGAACACGGCGCCTTCGGTGCTCACATCCGGCGGCAACGGCGGCGTGAACGCTGCCGCATAGCTATCGTAAATCGCGCGCTGCTCATGTGGCGGCAATAGCGCGGTATTCGCCGGATAGATCGAAGCAGTCCGTTCGATGAACGCGGCGATGGCCGGCTCAAGCATGCCTGCCCTCGCCCTTCGGCGTTTTGACCGGCAAGCCGATCGCGCGGCCCGCGAAGCTGGCCGGGGGCAGCGAGGCATGCGCGTCGGCCAACGCCCGCACGCGCGCTTCGACGTCCGGGTCGAACGGCGCCGCACGCGGTCCGCTCGTATCCACATGCAGCAGCATCTGCTCGCCGGCGGCTACGGGTTCGGCGCCGTCGTCGGCGAACATTTCGAGGTACAGGTGCAAGCGCTTCGCATCGTGCGCGAGCACTCGCATGTCGACGCGGACCTGCGCGCCCTCCTTGATCTCGTGCAGATAGTTGATATGTGCTTCGAGCGTATAGATCGAGCGGCTGCGCGCTTTGCGCACGGCGTCGGGCAAGCCGATCTGATCGATCAGCAAGTCCGTGGCGAAGCTGAAGATCAGCATGTAGAACGCGTCGCGCAGGTGGCCGTTGTAGTCAACCCATTCGGCGCGCACTGTATCGCGGTAACTGGGCAACGTGAGGCTGGTCGGCATGTGCAATGGTTTCCTTCATCCGTGTAGGCTGCATCGGCCCGCGACGAGGTTCGGCCGATGCAGGGTGCGCTTCTTTGGCAACGCCTTACGCGTTACTCGTCCGGATGCAAACCGTGGCGCGCTTTGGCTTCGCTGATCGCCGTCAGCACGCTCGTGATGCAGTCGTCGCGATAACGCTCGAGTTGCTTGATCGAGCGCGGACCGACCTGTTCGGCGGTGCCGTCCACGACGCGATCGATCAGTTCATCGGTGAGCGTCGGCGCCACCAGTTTAGTCCATGGCAACGCCAATGCCGGGCCGAATTGCTGCATGAAGTGGCGCATACCGGCATCGCCGCCTGCCAGCGTGTACGTCAGGAACGTGCCCATGAACGACCAGCGGATGCCCGCGCCGAAGCGGATCGCGTCGTCGATTTCGCCGGTGCTCGCCACGCCTTCATTGACGAGATGCAAGGCCTCGCGCCACAACGCTTCGAGCAGACGGTCGGCGATAAAGCCGGGCACTTCCTTGCGCACCCGCAGCGGCCGCATCGAAAGCGAACGATAGATGTGCAGCGCGGCGTCGATCGTTTCCGGCGCGGTGCGCTCGCCGCCGAGCACTTCGACCAGCGGCAGCAGATACACCGGATTGAACGGATGCCCGACGATGCAGCGCTGCGGATTGACAGCGCGCGCGTAGAAATCGCTCGGCAACAACCCGGAGGTCGACGACGCAATGATGGCATCGGGCTTCGCCGCGCGGCTGATCTGCTCGTGCAACGCGAGCTTCAATTCTTCGCGTTCCGGCGCGCTCTCCTGAATGAAATCCGCCTGGGCGACACACGCTTCGATCGTGCTGACGAAATGCAGGCGCGCTTGCGAGGCACCCTTTGCAAGTCCCACACGTTCGAGCGCCGGCCACGCATTCGCGACGTTCTCGCGCAATTGCTTCTCCGCGCCGGGCGCCGGGTCCCAGGCGAGCACATCAAGACCATGCGCGAGCGCGCGCGCCACCCAGCCGCTGCCGATCACGCCCGCCCCGATCGCTGCGAATGTTTTGATATCGACGATTACTGCCATTGCTGACGATCCTTTGCCTTAGGGGTTTTCAAACTCAGGTTTTCAGATGCGAAACACGTTGGACATTGCCTCCACTCAGGCGTACTGTTCGGCCGCACGGCGTTCCAGCTGCCGCTCGCCACGTGCGGGCAAGCCGAGTTTCCTGCGCCCTTCCGCGGGTGTCAGTGCGCGTGCGCCGAGCCGCTCGATGATCTCGACCGCGCGCTGCACCAGCGTGCCGTTCGTCGCATGCACGCCTTTGTCTAGCCAGATGTTGTCTTCGAGGCCTACACGCACGTGGCCGCCGAGCAGCATCGCCTGCGCGACCATCGGCATCTGCATGCGGCCGATACCGAAGCCGGCCCACTGTGCGCCGGGCGGCAGGTTGTCGGCCATCGCCTTCATCGTCGTCGTGTCGGCGGGCGCGCCCCACGGAATGCCCAAGCAAATCTGAAACAGCGGCGGCGCATCGAGCAGTCCTTCCTTGAGAAGCTGCTTGGCGAACCACAGGTGTCCCGTGTCGAAGATTTCCAGCTCCGGCTTCACGCCGAGTTCCTGAATCCGCTTCGCGCCGGCGCGCAATTGCGCGGGTGTGGATACATAGATGTAGTCGCCGTCGCCGAAATTGAGCGTGCCGCAATCGAGCGTGCAGATTTCCGGCAGCAGTTCCTCGACATGTGCAAGCCGCGTCAAACCGCCCACCAGATCCGTGTTGGCGCCGAAGCGCATCGGCTCTTCGCCGGGACCGATCTCCAGGTCGCCGCCCATGCCGGCGGTGAGATTGATGATCACGTCGGTGCCCGACGAGCGGATCCGGTCGACCACTTCGCGGTACAAGTTCGGATCGCGGCTGCCGCGCCCGGTCTTCGGGTCGCGTACGTGGCAATGGGCGACCGTGGCGCCGGCTTTGGCCGCTTCAATCGCGGCTTCTGCGATCTGCTTCGGCGTGACGGGAATGGCCGGGTGCTTGCCGACCGTATCGCCTGCGCCGGTAACCGCGCAGGTCACGATGACTTCATGATTCATGCGTGCTAAATCCTGTGAATTGAAAATGCGCGTATCGAAGGTGGCGCGCCTCGGCGGCTCAGTTGCCTTCTCAGTGGCCATTAGTCGCTCAGAGACCGAGATACGCCTTCACGGCGGGCAGGCCGTCCTTGCCGTCATAGGTCTTCACACCGGCAAGCCATGCATCGAGCACTTGCGGGTTTTTCTTCAGATACGCTTTGGCGGCCTCGGCGGGTTTCTCCTTGTTCATCACCGACTGCATCACGACGTTTTCCAGTTGCGTCGTAAAGCGCAGATTGCTCACGAGCTTGCCCGCGTTCGGGCAACGCGTCAGAAAGTCGGGGGACGTCAGCGTATAAACGCGTGCTTCGCCGTCGTTCGGGCCGAACACGCCGTCGCTGCCGGTCAGATATTTCATGTCGATCTGGATGTTCATCGGATGCGGTTCCCAGCCGAGAAACACCACCCACTTCTTCTCGCGGATCGCGCGATCCACCGACACCAGCATGCCGGCTTCACTCGACTCGATCAGCTTGAAACCGCCGAGGCCGAACTGATTGTTGGCGATCATTTTCTGAATCGCCGCATTCGCGCTGCTGCCCGGCTCGATGCCATAGATCTTGCCGTCGAGTTCCGCGCGATGTTTGGCGATGTCGGCGAACGTCTTGAGCCCAGCATCGTATTCATAGGTCGGCACGGCGAAGGTCGCTTTGGCGCCGGTCAGGTTCGGCGGTTGCAGGACCTGAATGGATTTCGAGTCGACGAACGGCGCGATGGCCTTTTCCTGCACGGGCCACCAGTAGCCGAGCGACACGTCGAGTTGTTTGCTCTTCAGGCCCGCGAACGAGATCGGTACCGAAGCGACGGTGGTGACCGGCTGATAGCCGAGCCCTTCGAAGACCGTCGACGCGAGTGCCGTAGTCGACGTGATGTCGGTCCAGCCGATGTCGGCAAAATGCACGGCCCGGCAGGTAGCCGGATCTTGCGCGAACGCCGGCACGGCAGTGACGGCGGCGGCCACGCAAGCAAGGCGGGCAAGATGGGCAAGCAGGACTTTGACGCGTAACTTCATGACGTTCCCCCTTCGGACACGTTTTTGCAGCGTGTTTCGAATCAGGCCGCGGATAGGCGGCCCACCAGACATGCGTGATACGGCTCGAGGTGTTGAATGAATCCAGGAGTGAAGTAAAGGTAATGCCCCATATTTCCGCCGAAGCGTCCGCCAGCGACCCGTTCTTGCCCGCGTGCGACCATGAGGGAAAACCAGCATTGCGCGCGATGCAGCGCAGCATGGCCGCCGCGATGAATTTTGGCGTGCCTTGCCGGCCCGGGCGCGGCTTGTTACGCTCGCCGGAGACCCTGCGTCGGGACGCCCGGCGCCCGGATACCCTGCGTCCGGCAACCCCGCGTCCGGCCTGCGTTTTTCCTCTGTCGAGTTCCCTCACGATGCCCGAAGATATTTCGTTCCTGCTGCTGCCGGGCTTTTCGGCGCTCGGCTTCATGTCGGCGGTCGAGCCTTTGCGGGTCGCGAACCGTTTTCGCGGCGATCTCTACCGCTGGCACATTCTGAGCCTCGACGGCGCGCCTGTGGCGGCCAGCAACGGCATTTCGATGAACGCGGAAGCCGCGATCGGCGATGTCAAAGCGGCGCAGACGCTCTTCGTCGTGGCGGGGTTCGAGCCGCTCGCCTGCTATACGCGCGCGCTGGGCGATTGCCTCAAGCGCCTCGACCGCGCAGGCGCGACGTTAGGCGGCATCGATACGGGCAGCTTTATTCTCGCGGAAGCCGGCCTCTTTGGCGGCTCGGACAGTTTGACCGTGCATTGGGAAGCGCTGTCGGCATTCCGTGAGCGTTACCCAGCGTTGGACGCGAGCCAGGAACTGTTCGAAATCGGCGCGCGGCGCATCACCTGCGCGGGCGGCACCGCGTCGATCGACATGATGCTCGATCTGATCGGCCGCAAGCACGGCGCGGCGCTGGCCTCAGCGGTGTCGGAGCAGTTTGTCGTGAGCCGGATCCGGCAACGCTCGGATCATCAACGGATGGAGATTGCCGCGCGCTACGGCGTGCACAACCGCAAGCTGATTCAGGTGATCAGCGTGATGGAGCAGCATATGGAAGAGCCGCTCGCGCCGGATCGGCTCGCGCAGGAAATCGGTGTGACACGGCGGCAACTGGAGCGGCTGTTCTGCGCGTCGCTGAAGGACTCGCCGACGCATTTCTACCTCCAGTTGCGGCTTGGCCGTGCGCGCGAGCTGCTGCAACAGACCGATATGTCGATCACGTCGATTTGCGTCGCCTGCGGATTCGAGTCGCCATCGCATTTCTCGCGGACTTATCGTGCGCGGTTCGGGACGAGTCCGAGAAGCGACCGGCATGCGATGGGGGGTGGCACGCCGTCAGGTACTGCGGCGCACGCGCCGGCTCCCGCATTATCGGCAAGCTGATCCGAACGAATGCGCGGTTGCGATATCGCATAAACCCACTCACCGCAAGCCGCCCACACTACGCGCGTTGAAACTGGGCAACGTGCTGTTCATCGGGTTGAAGGTGGTTTCCGGTTTTGGGGGCGCGGTCAAGGCACCGTTGTTCGTATAGTTGTTGCGCACCGCGGGCGGCAAATAGAAGAACCGCCAACCGCCATAAGTCTTCTGGTTTTCGAAGTCCTCATAACGCAGCGGAAATCCCGCCAGCTTGATCGGTGCATCGGTAGAACTGCTATAGATGCCGAAGAAGCGATCGCCCTGTCGCATGAAGACCCAGTCGTTCTTCCCCGTGGCCGGATCCGGATAGGCGTGGCGCAGATGATGCAGATGCGTCGGGAAGCGCGTGTCGTCGAGCAGATCGTCGATCGAGGCGGGGAGCACCCGTCCTGCGCGGTAGTAACGAAGAATCGCCAGCCGGTACTGGTCGCCGACGAACAGCAGTTGTCTCTCCTGTTCGCGCTGGCGTTCCAACGACCACACGTCGAGCGCGCCCGCCAGCGCAATCGACATCAGCATCAATGCAATCAGGAGCGCCAGCAGAACAAGTCCGTCCTCGCGTGCGGTGACGGTGCGCCACCGCAGCCGCTGCCTTTGCCGTTGTCCGGCACGCCGCGCCGTGCGCCCACGCGAATGCATCGGCCAGGCCACCTCGTTCATTGCGCGGCTCCCGCCTGATCTTTGGCGCTCCCCTGCGGGCTGCTCGCCGGCGCGATGTCGTATACGCCCGTCTTGTTTTCGTCCGGCGACGCAATCGTCGCCCATTTGTCATCGCCGTTGACAGGGTCGACCGGAATCGCACGCAGATAGTGCTTCGTCACCAGTTCGTCGAGCGTGTCCGGATACTGGCCGTTATCGCCGTAGTACTTGTCGATGGCGTCGCGCATCACCGCGACGTTCTGCTGACGCACCTGTTCCTTGCCGCGGTCGATGCTGTGCATATAACGGGGCAAGGCGATCGTCAGCAGCAGTCCGATGATCGCCATCACGACGACCAGTTCGATCAACGTGAAGCCGCTAGCCTTGCGCGCGTGAACGGATTTCATGATGCACGTCACCACTGTTTGTACGGAATGCCGTTGATGCCGACACGATCGGTTTTCGACGTCACATCGAAAACATCCTTGCCGGCCCGGGAATTGTCGACAGACGCTTCACCGCCCTCGCCCGGGTTCGGCGGCTCGCCGAAGGCACGTACGTTCCACGTGTCTTCCGCCGCGATATCCGCGTCGCCCGTGAAAAACGGATCGCGCGGCACGCGGCGTAGAAACATCAGCAGCCCGCCTTTCGGGTCTTTTGCGTTCTTCACCCCGGTCACCATCACGGTGAGCGATGGTGGATAGCCGGAGGCATCGGCCTCCCTTTCGATCAGACCCGTATCGCTCGCTTCCTTGTAGGCGTCCAGTGCCGTGCGAATCTCACGCAGCGCCGCGCTCAGTTGCTGTTCTTTCTGACGCTGCACGATCAGCTCCGAGAACGGCATGATCGCGAGCGCGAGAATGCCCACGAGCGCCAGCGTAATGACCAGCTCGATCAGCGTGAAGCCACGCTGACCGGCGCGTGCCCGGACGCGCAAGCGGACCGCATCGAGCCGGACATTCATGGCTCAGTACCCGTTCTGAATCGGACGAAGCGGGTTGTCGCTCGGTATATCGCCTGGCGGCATCACGACGTTCGACTGCGGAAATGCGGACGGCGGAGCCGGTGCTTGAGCGGGTGCCGGCGCCGGCGCTTGAGCCTGAGCGGCCGCCGGCGCCGCATTCGCTTCGCCGGCCGGCGCGGCCTCGGCGCCGCTCTGCCCCGCCCCAGGCACCGGCACCGGGGCCGGCGGTGCAGCGGGCGCTGCGGGCACGGTAGCCTGCGGCGAGAACCGGCCGCCGTATGGCACGGGCGGCGGCGTCGTGCGCGGGGCGGGAGGCAACTGCCCAAACGCGCCGGTCGGCGGCGCGGTTGTGCCGGAGCCCGCGGCGCCGGCATGCGGTTCGCGCGGCGCGCCTGTCGTGCCGCCGCCGACGTTGCCCGGTGTCCGCACCGCCGGAGCCGGCAGCTGTGGAGCGCCTTCCGCTCCTACCGGATCGAGCCGCAGCTGGTCGGCGTGCACGTTGACGTCGGTGCCGGACCACAACTCCTGCGTGTCCGCATCGGCGGAAAGCTGCGGACGTATGATGTGCGGCGTAATCTGCAGCACGATTTCCGTCTTCAGGTGATCGCCGTTGTGGTCCGAGAACAGGCGTCCGAGCACGGGTAGTTGCCCGAGACCCGGCACCTTGTCGGCCGTCGTGCGGTCCTGATCCGAAATCAGGCCGCCGAGAATCTGACTCTCGCCGTCTCTTAGCCGCAGACTCGTCGAGGCGCTGCGCGTGCCGATCTGATAAGCGAGCGAAGTGAGACCCGTCTGCGAGTTGCTGCTGGAAATCGTCTTGGTGATGTTGCTGACTTCAAGGTTGAGCTTGATGCCGACATCGCCGTCACGATAGACCTGCGGTTCCACCTCCAGTTTGATGCCGACGTCGAGGTACTGGATCATTTGCGCGTACGATGGTCCGCTCGTGCTCGGTGTGCTCGAACTCGAAATCACCGGCACTTTATCGCCGATCAGTATCCGCGCCTTTTCCTTGTTACGCGCGCGGATGCGCGGGCTCGCCAGCAGGTTCGCGTCGGTATCGGTGAGCTTGAAGTTGGCCGTCGCCGACAGGCCGCTGACATTCAATGCGTTGACAGGCAGGTGGTGCAACGCGCCCCACGTATCCACGGTGGACGGCGTCGCCACCGAGAACGAATTCGGCCACGCGATGCCGAGGTCGGTCAGCCGGTCGTGGGACACTTCCATCACCTGCACTTCGAGCATGACTTCCGGCTCCGGCAGGTCCTGCGCTGCGATCATTTCCTCGGCAACCCGCACCGTGTCCGGCGTGCCACGAATCGTCACGGTGTTCGCACGCTCGTCGACGACCACTTCCTTGATCTTCAGCAGGCTCTTCAACAGCGACTGGACCTGCTTGGCGTCGACGTTCGACAACTGGAACGTGCGCACTTTCAGCTCCTGATATTCGAGCTGCTTGGCGGGGGTGGCCGGGTAGATGAAGAGCGTATTCGCGTTGAGCTGTTTCTTGTCGAGCTGGTTCTGCATCAGGATCATGTCGACCGTGTCCTGCAGCGACGCGTTCGTGACGAAAATCGTCGTCTTCAGGTCGGCGCGGACATCGCGATCGAAGATGACATTCAGGCCCGAGGTGCGCGACAACGCTTCGAAGACCATGCGCACATTCGCATCGCGAAACTGCAGCGTAATCGGCGTGCGCATGATCGAAGACGCGGCGACATTCTCTTCCTTCGCCGAGCGTTGCTGCCGGCGCTTATCTTCGATTTCCTTGAGCATCTGCAGCGCCATCGTGTTGGTCGGGTTCTGGGCGAGCACACGGTGTATGCGTTCCGCTGCCAGCGCGTACGAACCGCGCTGCATCATCCGGTCCGCTTCCTGCAGGGTCGCCAGATCGCGGCGATCCTGGTCGAGCGCGGCGCCGATCTTGCGTCCGCGTTCGCTGGTCGGATCGATCTGACTCGCCGCGTAGAGCTTCTGGACGGCCGCATCGAACTGATAGCTCTTGCGCAACTGGTCCGCTTCATCGAGCAGCGCATCGACCTGATGATTGCGATCGCGCAGATAGTTGATCTGCAGTTCGGCGTTGTTCGGCTCGCTCTGCCGGGTCGGCGGATTAACGCACCCGCCGAAGGCGAGCACGACCGCGATCGCCAGCGCCGAGCGCTTCCTTGTAGCCCAGGTGAAAGCGGGACGATCGTCGCGAGACAGTCTCTCGGGCGACAGGTGTATCGACGAGCCGCCGTCTCCGATGCGGCTTCCACCCCGGTTGTATGCGGCTTTCATTTATTTTCCTTCGCTTGCGTGGATAGCACCTGCCTCTCGTTCAGCGGCAGATAGGTCAGCACCACGTCGTTTTCCGAAATGGACTCGACGCGATACTGTCCATCGACGACCTCACCCGGCGAAACGATCAACAAGCGGTCGCCGCTACTGAGGAACACCTGCGGTTTCGCCGCTTTTGCATCCAGCTCGCCGAGGTAGGTAAAGGGCACGGGCGGCGCGGTGGGCGGCGCTACGGGCTCCGGAACGGGCGGCGCTTCCACGGGCGGCGGTGGCGGCGGCAACCATGACGACACCACAAACGGATTGTTCGCCGACTCCAGAGACAGCCGCGCACGCAGCGCGATGAGCCTGTCGCGCGGCGTCGGCGCCGCCTTGGCGGCCTTGCCCGGCTTAGCGCCACTTGCCGCGCTGGCCGTATTTGCCACATGCGCCGCGCCTTCACGATGCATGGAGACCGCCCGGGCGCGCACGTCATCGTGATGTGCGCCACTGGCCGCGGCGACCACCGCCGGCGTCTGCATCGCGGGCGCCAGCTCGCGAAAGCTCAACCCGGCGGCAACGACTCCGCAGAGGGTGAGCAACACACGCCTGACGAGATCGGGTTTCATGGCCGCGCTGCCCGATAGACGAGTTCGAAGCGCACGCGCGCATCGAGCACGTTGCCGTTCACGGCGGGACGCTCGACATGGATTTCGCGCAACGCCGCGTTCGGCACGTTGTTGAGCACGGATGCGAGAAAACGCCGGATCGAACCGTACTGATCCTTGACGGGCAAGAGCATCTGATAGCGGATGAAATGCGCGCTCGTATCGTTCGTCACGAGATACTCCGCCGAACCGAGCGTCAGATTGCTGTCTCGGGCCTGGGCCAGGATCGTCGCGATATCGTCGGCGCTCTGCGCGAACCCCGGAAACAGTTCGGGCAACGTATCAAGCGCGACCGTTTCCACCGCCGCGGACCGTTCGGCAGTTGCATGACGGGCCTTTGCAGTCTGCGCGAGCGTCGCCGGATCGCCCAGTTCACGCGTCTGTCCTTCCACGCGCGGAATCGCAACCGCGACTACCACGGCCGCGCCCAGCAACAGCGTGCCTAGCAGGCCGGGCAGCCCAAGGGAGCGCTGCAGTTCGAAGCGTAGGGTGAGCAGCCTGTCCTGCAACTGATCGCGGTTCATGATTTTCCCCAGATGGCGGTGATCTGGAAGCGCACCGGCGTGCCGGGCACGTTGGCCTCGATGACGTGATCGTTGAGCACTGCTTCACGCAGCAGCACGCTGGCCTGCAGATACCTGAGATACGCGATCATCGCGTCGAAGTTCTTCGCTTCCGCGGTGATGCGGATCTGGCTTTGCGCAGGGCTCTGATCGATGCCGATAAGTGCGACGTCGTGATCCGGATAGTCCTCGACGATCGACAGCAGGTCTTGCCACGGCACCGTCAATTCGCGCAGGACCGCGAGACTCTGGCTCTGCGCCAGTCTGGTGGCCGGCGTCTGCTGCACCGTGAGCGGGTGCGATTTTGCAAATAGCCGATGGCGTTGCGCTTCCTGTTCCGATTGCACGCGGTCGTTTTCGCCGTATGCGTGCCAGAGGCGTTCGCCGCTCACGAGCAGCAACAGGCTGGCGACGCACAACAGCACGACGCCCGCAGGTGCGGTAAGCGCGCGGTGCCGCCCAAAATCGATGTGAAGGCGGGGTATCATCGCGCGGCCTCCATGAGCCGATGCGCGACCGACGTATCCATCGCCGGTTGCGCGGGCCGCAGCGTCGCAAGGAAGCGCCCTTCGAACGGCGCCGGGTCGATCTCGACGCCGTACAGATGGATCCGGCAATCCTCGCGCTTGCCGCTGGTTCGGCTCGCGAGGCGTTCGAACGCCTGCTCGGCGCGCGCCGCGATTCGTTCTGAATCGCTTGCGTCGCCGGGAAAGAGGCGCTGCGCGTCATAGGCGACCCAGCGGTTGTCTTCGACCAGTACCGCCTGCAGCAACGTATCCGCGACGAACAACAGCATCGCCGCGTCGGCGCCTGCAGCGCCATCGACATGATTGAGCATTTCCGGAAGACCCAGCTTGATGCACCGGATGTCGGCGCACGCCGCCGCGCCCGCGTCATGGATGCCGTCATGCAGCGTGCGGGACATTGCACTGGCAAAGACCGCACGGCCGCCACGCTGCACCGAGAAACGTACCTGCACCGACCCGGCATCGATCCCGTACAGATCGGCGAAATGAGCCAGCACGACTTCTTCGATTTCCCGCGCGCGCAGCGTGCGAAAGTCGCCGCGCAAGATCGCGTGGCTTGCCCAGAAATCGTCCAGCACGATATGTGCGCTGCGCCTTGACGCGCCCTTCTGCCCGGCCGGTGCAGGGTCGGTGGTCAACGCGGTCTTCAGCGCGTCGAGTACGCCCGCTTCGGTGAAACACTGCTCGTCCGCTATGGCAATGCTCGCGGGTTCAGCAGGCGCGGAAGGTTTGCGCAGCAAACGCATCCAGCGAGGCGTCGTCGCGCCCACGACCAGCTCGCGTGTTCCGACGCCGATGGCAATCGAACTAATCGAACCGCCGATGGCTAGCGGACTATTCAACCATGGTGACACGGTTGATCTCCTCAAGTGTCGTTTCGCCCCGCATCACGAGCGCGACGGCGGCCGTGCGAAGCGTCTGCATGCCATACCGGAACGCCGCTGTCTTGATGTGCCCAAGCGGCGCGCGCTCCGACAGAAGTTGCCGCAGCTCGTCGTTCATCCGCAGCGCTTCCGCAATCGCGCGCCGGCCGCGATATCCGCTGCCGCGGCACGCCGCACAACCTGTGCCGCGGCGAAAGCGGTAGCTGCCCGCGGTATCCGGATCGATGCCCGAACGGGCCAGCGTGTCCGCGTCGACCGTGTCGTCCACCACGCAGTCCGCGCAGCACTGCCGCAAGAGGCGCTGCGCGATCACGCCGTTCAATGCGGACACGAAGCTGTACGGATCGACGTCCATATTCGTGAAGCGGCCGATCACGTCGAACACGTTGTTCGCGTGCACCGTCGTGAACACCTGATGGCCGGTCAACGCCGCCTGCACGGCAATCTGTGCCGTCTCCGGATCGCGGATTTCGCCGACCATGATCTTGTCGGGATCGTGCCGCAAGATCGAGCGCAGTCCGCGCGCGAACGTGAGACCTTTCGCTTCGTTGACCGGAATCTGCAGGATGTCGCCGAGTTGATATTCGACCGGGTCCTCGATGGTGACGATCTTTTCGAGGCCGTCGTTGATCTCGGTGAGAATGGCATACAACGTCGTTGTTTTACCGCTGCCCGTTGGCCCCGTCACCAGAAGCATCCCATAGGGCATGGACGCGACCGAGCGCATGAAGCGCGTATCGTCTTGCTGAAAACCGAGCGCCTCGAGCGTCAGCCCGCCTGCGGCCTGCGAAAGCTGGTAGCGGTCGAGGATCCGCAGCACCGCGTCCTCGCCGAACTGGTTCGGCATGATCGAGACGCGGAAGTCGATCTCGCGGCCCGCGTACACCGCCTTGAAGCGGCCGTCCTGCGGCACGCGGCGCTCCGCGATGTCGAGTTCGGAAATGACCTTCACGCGCGACAACACCTGGTCCGCGACGTCGCGGCCTTCGGCACGGCCGACCACAGTCAGCACGCCGTCCACCCGGCACTTGATCATCAGACCGTTCGCGCGGCATTCGAGGTGGATGTCGCTCGCCATCATCTTCAGCGCGTCGTAGATGGTGGAGTTGAGCAGGCGCACCACCGCGCTGTCGTCGCTACTGATGCCTTGCAAGGTCAGCGCGAGCGAGGACGGGTCGGCGGCATGCTGAACCTGATCGTCGAAGGCGAGCGAATCCATGGCCCGCACGTCTTTCTCGCGCACGGCGAGCCACGCGGTAAGATCGCCGACGCTGGCCAGCGCCCAGCTATACGGCACGGTCGGCCGCGAGCGCATGCGGTGTTCGACGCTGCCGCGCGTGCGGACATCGAGCGGATCGGCGATCACGAACAGCAGCGCGCCGTCTTCATCCGGTTGACGAAAACACACGCACAAGCGGGTGGTCGCCTCGACGAACGGAACCACATCGAAATCCGCTTCGAGCCGGTTCAACTCCTGCATGCCGATCGATTTCATGCGGAACTGCTCGGCAAGCTGCACGACCATCTCGTCGGCGCCGAGCGCCGCCTGCGTCATCAATTCCTCCAGCGCGCGAATGCCGGAACCGTGCCGCTCGCCGAGCGCGCGCAGCGCGTCGCGCAGCTCAACGCTGGGGCTTTCCGATGTCGCGCTGATCGTGTCCATGCGTATTCCCCAAGGCCGGCCTACTGGATGCTCGACGCAATTTCGAAGATCGGCATGTACATCAGCACGACAATGCCGCCGATCACTACGCCAATGAAAATCATCATCGCGGGTTCGATCAAACGCGAAATCAGATCGATCGTGCGCGACACCTGCGCCTCCTGAAACGCGGCGATCCTGTCGAGAACAGGACCCAGTCCGCCGGTCTTTTCCGCGACGGTCAGCAGACGATAGGTAATCGCGTTGGCGAGGCCGGTTTGCTGGAACGCGTCGGACATCTTTGCGCCGTTGCGCACCTGCTGCATGGCGGCGGCGACGGCCACCTGGTCGGCCCGGCTCACCAGGCCGCGGGCGAGATCGAAGGCGCGCACGGCGGGGATCCCGCCGTCGACCAGCATGGCGGTCGTGCGGAAGAACTGCGACTGACGAAACACGCGGAAGTGCTGGCCGATTCCAGGCAGCGCGAGCATGCGATCGGCGATCCAGTTGCGCGCCGCTGCCCGGCGCAGAGCAAGAACGGTCGTCACCGCCAGCACGGCGAGGCTGGCGGTGAGTTCCGCCCCATGGGCATGCACCATGCCGCCCCAGGCCATCAGCAGTTGCGATAGCAAGGGCAGCTCACGTCCGCTGTGTTCGAGCAGGGTGGCAAAGCGCGGCACGACGAAACCCAGCAGGAACAGCACGACGGCTGCGCCCACGAGCAGCAGAACGGATGGGTAGATCGCGGCCGACACCACCCGGCCGCGCAGTTCGTGAAGCAATGCGCTATTGCGTGAGTAGCGGGTCAGGCTATCGGCAAGGCCGCCAGTTTGTTCGCTGGCTTTCACGCACGCCACCAGCACCGGAGGAAACACATGGCTCGCGTGTTCGAGCGCCGCGGACAGCGACTGCCCTTCTTCGAGTTGCCGCAGCAGGTCGCGATACACCACGGCCGACGCTTCGCGGCGCTCGTTGCCGCCGAGCGTGCGCAACGCGTCGACGACGCCGACGCCGGCCTCGAGCAACGCGGCAAGCTCGCGCGCGAACAGTTCGACATTAAATCGCGAACCTGGCATCGCGGACCAGCCCGCGCGGCGGCGCGCCCCTCGCGCATCGGCCCGTACCGACACCACACGCAGGCCCCGCGAACGCGCGAGCGCGGTTGCAGCCGCGGACGAATCGCAATCGACGCGAAGCGTCTGCACTGAACCGCTGGTATCGAAGACGCGCAGCAGGTACTTCACGACGATTCTCCTTGCTGACAGCACACTACCAGGCGCACCCAGGCACGCTACCAGGACGCGATGGTCGCGTTCTCGCCGGTGCCGCCGCCCTGACCACTTTTACCGAGCGAGTACAGGTCGTAATCGCCATGCTCACCCGGCGAGCGATACTGGTACGGGCGATCCCACGGATCCGGCGGCACCGCCTTCTGCAGATACGGGCCGCTCCAGTGCGTTGCGTCCTGCGGTTTGACCATGAGCGCCTGGAGACCTTCCTCGGTCGTCGGATACGTGCCCATGTCGAGCCGGTATTGATCGAGCGCCTTGCTCAACGAGTCGATTTGAGCGCGCGCGATCTTGACGTTCGACTTGCCGACCTGATCGAAATAGCGCGGTGCGACGAGACCGGCGAGCAAACCGATGATGACCATGACCACGAGCAGCTCGAGCAGCGTGAAACCGCCGTTGCGTCGCAGCGCCTGTTGAACGCGTGCACGGCACCTCGCGCTCACGCGCACAGCAGGCCCGATCGAGAACAATTCGTTGCGCACGTTTCTCCCCTTCTATCGACTCACCGCTCCGATGCCGCCGAAGCCGTTTCATTCATTCTTGTTCAGGTCGATATCGGCAAGAAGTAGGGAGACCCGTCCAAAGGGATGGGGAAAGACCCTCCAGTTCCGGTGTCGCTCAGAGGAAGCCGTTGAGGTCGTCTGAGTGACTCGGCAGCACGAGCACGCCCATGTCGAGCGCGATGCGCACGAGACCGGTGACATTCTTGACGCCAAGCTTGCGCATCAGACTCGCGCGGTGTTTCTCGACGGTTTTCGGGCTGAGTTTCAGATACTCGCCGACCTGGCGATTGGTGTGGCCTTCCGCGACGAGCCGCAACACGGTACGTTCCCGGCTGGTCAACGTGTTCCAGACCTGCGTGGGTTGCGGAACGCCAGGCAGCAACTCGGGCGACGCGCCGCGGTGTCGGTGAGCGTCGAAAGCCGGGTTGCATTTGCCCTGCATCACAAGACGCATTTCGTTGACGAGTTCTTCGAACGATGCATCCTTGATCACGTAGCCATCCGCGCCTGCCGCCAGCGACGCGCGCACGTGCTCGTCGCTGCAGTGAATCGTGAGCGCAATGATGCGTATCTGCGGCGTTTGCCGTTTGATCACGGCGATGGCCTCGATGCCGTTCATGCACGGCATCGAGAGATCCATCAGTATCAGATCGGGCCGTAGCGTACCGGCGAGGCAGCAGGCCTCGAGTCCATCCGTCGCCTCGCCGGCAACCGTGTAATCGGGCAGGGAGGACACCATCGTGCAGAGGCCGCCGCGCAGAAGATGCTGGTCTTCCGCAATCAATACCCGATACTTCTTCTCCACTTTGTTCGCTCCCGGCCGGAACCCGCGCGACTAGTTCGAGGCGATGACTTCGTGGTAGGCGCTCAACAGTTCAGCCGGCGTCGCGAGACCGTCGATACGCAGCCATGGCTTGCCGGGCGCGGCGCGGAAAAAGGCCACCGCCGTGTGATTCATCTTGTCGCCGCGATAGACGTTGAATGCGCGTTGGGCGGCGATGCTCGCCTCGACCGTGCCGGTGTAGTGCTGCCATTCGGGGCCCGCATCGAACCGGGCGGCGTACGCCCTCAGGCGTGCCGGCGTGTCCTGTTCGGGGTCGATCGAGATCGACACCAGATGGACCTTGTCGCGATCGGCACCCAGCTTGCCCTGCAATTCCTCGAAGGTCTGGCTGACCATCGGGCAAATCGTCGTGCACGTCGTGTAGATGAACGTCAGGATGACCGGGCGGCCGTCGTTCAACTCATCGACCAGAGAGACCGCCTTGCCGTCGTCACGAACCAAGGTGACGGCAGGCAGCGTGTATTCGACCGTCGAGCGCATCGTGCCCGCCGTCATGTCGTGGTGGTGCATGTGCATCGCGGCGGCGGCCTCTTTCGCCGGTGCCTGCTTCATGTCCGTCATGGTGTCGTGAGGTTGCGCCTTCACTGCTGCACTATCGGCCATGCCTTCGGCGGTTGCCACTGTTGCGCCGAGGCTGGTCAGCCCGGTGCCGGCCAGCACGAATGCGCCTATCATCCATGTGCGGTTGATCTTCATCGCGGTCTCCAGATACGGAACAAGGAACGAGGCGCGTCGCCCAATGCGTAGCCGCACGCGCTCCGCCCTGTCTGTTCAGTCTCATGAATCCGCTCTCGCGCGTCATTGGATAAAGCCCCCCAAAGCGCGGTAGGGGATGCCTACCAGAGGAAAAGCCCGCCACTTGCCGCGCGGGGTGTCCCCCCCTTTGCGTTCGGATATGCCCCGTTGGCAGATATGTATGCTGAGGCCTACAATCCGTTAGCAGCTTAAGGTCTCCTTAAGCGAACTCGCTGGGAGACCCCATGGATGCAAGCCAACCCGAGGGACGACAGCTGAAGTTGCGCGACCTCGTCGAGGCGATGCGCAAGCTGGGGATCGCGTCCCGGCTCCACGAACCGCAAGCGGGCAGCGTCACCGACGCACGCGGCGCGGCGCTCGCGATCCTGTCGCCGGATGGCTTGTTCCTGTCCGCAAACCGCAGCGCGGCAGCGCTGCTGGGTTATGCCAGCGGCGAGCTGGTCGGCCGCCGGCTGCTGGATATGGCGCCCGAGAGCGATCGCGCTTCGCTCGCCGCTCATCTGTCCGCGGAGCCCGCTCGCGAGTTTCATTCGTTCAGTACGATGCTGGCCGGCCGCACCGGCCGCCCGGCCCGGCTCATGCTGCATCAACAGCTGATCGCAGCGGATCAGGACGAGGACCGCGCGTGCCTGACGCTCTTCGAAGAACCGCTTGCGCCCGACGCGCCGCTTACGGACGATGCCGAGTCATCCGAGGCAGGGGCACGCAATCGGCTGAAGTATCTGATGATCGGTCAGCACCGTGAGCGTCAACGCCTCGCCGCCGACCTGCACGACGGCCTGGGCCAGGCGCTGACGCTGATCAAGCTGATGGTCGAGGACGCCCGCATGCGTCTGCGCCGCGGACAAGCCGAAGACGCCGCGCAGAAGCTGGACGCCACCGTATTGCAGATACGCGAGACCATCGGCGAAATGCGGCAGATTTGCGGCGAGCTGCGCCCGCTTACCCTCGAACGGCTGGGCCTGCCCGCGGCACTGAGCACACTGTGCCGGGGCGTGGAGCGCGGCGCGGGGCACCTCGTGGTGAGCTTTCACTGCGACGTCGACGACCGGGATGTGCCGGAGCATCTGAAAGCGGACATCTTCAGAGTCGCGCAGGAAGCGCTGAACAATGCCGTCAAGCATGCCGCCGCGAGCGCAATCCGGCTCGCGCTGCAGCGGATCGAGACGGGTCTGTTGCTGACGATTCAGGATAACGGAACCGGCTACGACACGCGTCCGCTCTCTTCGGAAGAAGTGAGTTCAACCGGTCTCGGCCTGACCGGGATGCAACACCGGGTCGAATCGCAGGGCGGTTTTCTCTCGGTTCACTCCTCCGACAACAACGGAACGCTCGTGTCGGCGAGCTGGACACTCTGACGCGCAGCGCCGCGCCTCACCTTGCCGCCGATCCGCTCACCCGGGACACCGGCAATTCCGCGTTACCGCCCGCTTCAGTCGATGGGTCGGTGTGTGCCGCCGGCAAGTGCACTAGCGTATCGTCAGTACCGCGCTCGGCGCATTTGGTCGCGAGAGACGTCAACAGGCCCATGCTGATGGCGACCAGCACGAGCTCCGTCAAATTCTCGATGGCGAGCTTGTGCATGACGCTGGCGCGATACTTCTCGATCGTCTTCGGGCTGAGGTTCAGATACTGGCCGACCTGCCGGTTGGTGCGCCCTTCGGCAATCAGCTTCAGCACGCTGCGCTCGCGCGCCGTCAGGATGTCCCAGGCCTTCTTCGGCGCCACGGCTTCGTGCCCGGTAATGAACGAGTCGACCATGTAGCCGTAGACGTCGGCGCTCAGATGCTTTTTCCCCTGCATCACCGCGCGCATCGCAACGATCAGTTCATCGAACGAAACATCTTTCAGCACATAGCCGTCGACGCCCGCGCGAAGCGCTTCTCGCACGTACTCTTCGTTCTGGTGGACGGTGAGCGCGACGATATGCACGTGCGGCGAGCGGCGCTTGATCGCCGCGCTGGCGTCAATGCCGTTCATGCCGCGCATCGACAGATCCATCAGGATCAGATCGGGGTTGAGCGTCATCGCGAGATGGCAGGCTTCCTTGCCGTCCCTCGCCTCGCCGACCACGTCGTAATCGCCTTGCGCCGAAAGCATGGAACACAATCCGCTGCGCAGCAGATCGTGATCTTCGACAACCAGTACGCGATATTTGATATTCACGATCGCCACTCCTCGTGCGACATGGCCGGTTGAGTACTCAACCGGAAGGCTGCCATTTGGCGGGCCAATATTCTTCTTTCAATTATTTCTTTCTAATGCTTTTCATATTTATTTCTTTAACCTGACATATTCATGTGACAATACTGCTTTAGTCCCCGTGCTGCCTTATTTCGCAAGGTTCGGGCCACCGGCCTGCGGCCCGCATCCAGCGTTGTTGTGCGTCGCAAAAGGTAAAATCAATTAGCAATTTCAGCCCAAAACGTTTCAAAAATGATCATTCCCGGGCTGAATCTGACATTGGTAATAATACGAATGGAGTATGCTTCGCGCGTAAATCGGCCAATAATTAACAGCGCCTGCTATTGACCATCGTTTACACCGGAATTATTTTCTTCCTTTGAAGCGGCTTGCGAACGCCGCATGATCCTGACGTCGTAACGATCCATTACAGACGTAACGTTTCTGCACACAGGGTGAAAGCCCCCCAGGCGGCGCTTTGAAAAGGAGGAGAGTGCCCCATTGCTGACGTCCTTTTACGCGAACCACAATGGCAACGCGGAGGGATTTCGAACATGTGCAGGCGCCCTTCTTTCCTGTCGATGAACACGCTACGAGCCGTCTCGATCGTGCTCGGCGTGACCTCGGCTGGCGTCGTGCATGCGGACATATTCGGCACAGTCGACAGCAAGGGCGCGATCGTCCTGACCAACGCGCCCGGCAAGGTGGGATTGAAGCTCATCGTGGCGGGAGAGCCGCCGGCCGAACCCGACGCGAAACGAACCCACGCCGCGTTCAGCGCCACTATCGATATCGCGCGTTTCGCCGATGTGATCGACGAAGCAAGCCGTACGTTTCACGTTCAGCCCGAACTGCTGCGAGCCGTAATCGACGTCGAGTCCCGCTTCAACCCGAACGCGGTATCGGACAAAGGAGCGCAGGGACTCATGCAGTTGATGCCCGCAACGGCGCGGCGCTTTTCCGACGGCAACATGTTCAATCCGCGCGACAACGTACTGGCGGGCGCGCGCTATCTGCGCTTTCTGCTCGACCTTTTCAAGGAAGACATGGAGCTCGCGCTGGCCGCGTACAACGCAGGAGAGAATGCGGTGATTCGAGCCGGCTACCGTATCCCGTCCCTGCCCGAGACACGCCAATATGTGCCGCGCGTACTCGCCCGCTATCGGCGGCTGCTGACGGCCAGCGGCTAGGTCCTGGTGAGCGAGAGAGTAAGTTAGCGAGTGAGTGAGCCGAGCGGCAAGCGCCGCACGACGCTCTCTATAACTTGCCGTAGCTATGCAGCCCCGACAGGAACATGTTCACGCCGAGGAACGCAAAGGTCGTCACCAGCAGGCCGGTCAGCGCCCACCAGGCCGCCACCGCGCCACGCAGGCCCTTCATCAGGCGCATATGCAGCCACGCCGCGTAGTTCAGCCAGACGATCAGCGCCCACGTTTCCTTCGGGTCCCAGCTCCAGTAGCCGCCCCATGCTTCGGCGGCCCACAGCGCGCCGAGAATCGTCGCGATCGTGAAGAACGCGAAGCCGACGGCGATCGACTTGTACATCACGTCGTCAAGCACGTCGAGCGCCGGCAGGCGATCGGCCAGCACGCCGCGCTCTTTCATCAGATACGCGACGCCGACCATCGCCGACAGCGCGAAACTGCCGTAGCCGATGAAGTTCGCCGGCACGTGGATCTTCATCCACCAGCTTTGCAGCGCCGGCACCAGCGGCTGGATCTGCTGCGCGTCGCGCGCGACCGAGTACCACATCAGGAAGCCGACGGCCGCGCTGATCACCAGCAGCACGAATGCGCCGAGCGCGCGGGTGTTGTAGTGCTGCTCGTAGTACAGGTAGAACAGCGCGGTGATCAGGCTGAACAGCACGAACACTTCATACAGGTTCGAGATCGGAATATGACCGACGTCCGCGCCGATCAGGTACGACTCGTACCAGCGCACCATCAGCCCGACAAAGCCCATCAGCACCGCGGCCCAGGTCATCTTCGAGCCGATTGCGGCGCCGGTCGGCGAGCGCGACAGCAGGCCAATCCAGTAGAACACCGTGGCGAATACGAAGAGCGCGCTCATCCACAGAATCGCGGACTGGCTCGACAGGAAATACTTCAGGAAGAACGCGTTATCCGCGCGCGTCAGATCGCCCTGATAGATCTGGATCGCAAACAGCGACAGCGCCGCGATACCCACCATCAGCGGGCGCACCGGCTTCCAGCGCCAGCCGAGCACGACGAACACCGGCACCGCGCACACCAGCACCAGTTTGTCGTAGTAGTTCATGAACGGGTGATAGCGCGACAGCGCGAACCCCGCGCCCGCGACCATCGCGAGGGCGAACAGCCAGTCGGTCATGCCGAGGCGCTTCAGGAACGGCCGCTCGTCGAACTGCGCCGATGCCTGAGCCGCGGTCATCGCGGCGCCCTTTTGAGGCACGGCCGCTGGGTCCGGCTCACCGGCATCAAGAGACAATCGTGTCAGATTCATGGTCTTCACCGTTGCGCAGAGATTCGCTCCGACGCTTCATTCGCGCCACGCAAACCCGCCGGCCGGCCTCGCGTCTGAATCGCTGCGCCTGCGAGCGCAGCGATACGTAAAGCAAGTTGGCTCATTGATTGGCCTGAGGGCTGGCCGGCGCCTGCGGGTCGGCTGAGGGGCTGGCCGGCGCTTGCGGGTCGGCCTGGAGGCTGGCCGGCGCCTGCGGGTCAGCTGGCGGGCTGGCCGATGCCTCGAGCTCCGGCGGAAACGCCTCCACGAAGGCCGCGACGGCGCGCATATCCTCCTCCGACATATTGGCGCAGACCGCCTTCATGATTGCACCGCGGGGCCTATCTTCGGTGCGCTGGAACACCGTGAGCTGCTTCACGATGTAGTCCGCGTGCTGCCCAGCCAGACCAGGAAACTTGTCCTTCCCCTCACCGTGCTGGCCGTGACAGGAAACGCATGCCGCGACGCCCTTGTCCGGCAGGCCCGATGCAAAAATCGCTTTCCCCCGGTGAATGAGCGCCGTGTCGCCGGGTTCACCCAGAACCGCGTGCTGACTTGAAAAATACGTCGCAAGCTCGTCGATCTGCGCCTCGCTCAAGTGGGTAAAGCCCCACATGAATCGTTTGGCGTTCGGGTCGGATCGGGCATGATTCTTGAAGTCCGTCAATTGATCGACAAGGTATTCCCGTCGTTGCCCCGCCAGCTTGGGAAAGGTCGGCGATACCGACACGCCGTTCGCGCCATGACAGTTCGAGCAAACTTGCAGAGCAATTGTCTTTCCGGAGACAGCCGGATTATCGACTGCCCGGGACCGTTCCAGGTCGTGACAACCCGACCCGACAAGCAACATCCCAAGAGAGATGAACTGCGTCAATTTGTTCATGTAACGAACCTCCAAACTGCTCTTACCGCCCTTTAAGGCCGCGCAACAAAGCGCAGCGCAATCAGTGCGTAGTTCAACGCCCCCCGTTTTCGCCGGTACTGCATGAACGCGGGGCACCTTTCCTTTATTCCAGGCAAACGCGACAAGTTTTAGTCGGAAACGCTGGCGTGGATGTCACCAATACGCCGCCCACAGATAGACAAACAGCGTGTCGTTGTCTCTTGCATTGCGTCCATTACCGTCGTAGTTGTTTGAGGCGCCAAGGAATTTGGTGAAATGCGTGTACTGCACGCCGACGCGGATGTTTTGCACTGGAATCCAGAATATTTCAGGCATCCACCCCTGCGTGTTAGGAGAGAAATTCGCACTGCCTGAGTAAGCCGCGCTGTCGGGGCTGCCCGTCGTATTGAAGAAGGACAGGCTGACACCGTACTTGGACTGATAAACGTACGATGCCTTGAGCCGCAGCGTGTTCAGATTCCCCGCAGTGCTATCGCCCAAAACGAAATTGTTGGGGTCATGAATATTCTCTCGAACATAGCGCGCCTGTGCGGTGATCGTGTGCGGTTCCAGCAGGTACTCGTACTGCGCATCCAAGCCATAATCGCGAAAGCGGGTCACGCCTTGGCCGAATATGGGGAAAGCATTTGGGTCGTTGGGGTAGACGTCAACACTCAACCCGAAGGCGCCCAACATCACGCTATGTGGCCCCCAGTCGCGAGTCAGGGCGATGCGTGCATAGGGGTTGTAGCCGCGCAGATAGGTCTGCGGGTGAGCCGTGTCGCCTGGTTTGTTGCCATGGCTCAGGAATGACCAGATGCCGTCGGCAGTGCTGTACGCCGTCAATTCAGCGTAGACAGTCTTGTTCCAGTACAGATAGCCACCCATGCCCACGACCTGCTGGGCCAGTCCTCCCTCGATGAGCGGCAGGTTCTGGATGCGCGCAACCGGGCTGATCGTCGAGGAAATGTACGGATAGCTCCAGGCAGGTGCACTGTTCCAGACGTCCTGCACGGTCGGATTGTTGTGGAGGGTCAGGCCGAGAATGAAGTCGTCGGAGTCCCCCATGATCCTGTCCACGAAACGGAAGTCGGTGTTGTCCGATGCCCAATGCCCCTGCCACTTGCCGTCGGCGTCCTGGTGATCGTAGTTCGCGTAGGTGAACTGGGTAAATCCGCCGATCTTGTCGGTTATTTTCCCCGCAAGGAAAATACTGGCCGCGTCGAATATCGGCAGGCCATTTTTGGGATTGATGGGCGTCCCGCTGGAGTCGAGGTTGCTCCTTGTCTTGCTCAAATCGGCACTTCCCATCACGGCAATCGGAATCGTGCGTTCGCCGAGGGTATAGCCGTTCAGCTTGAACATTCGCCCATAGGGTGTCAGTTCAGGAAATTGGCCGCCGGCGTGACACGCTACGCAGCTTTGCCCCGTCTGGCGCGCGAATACGGGCAATGCGTGCGCGGTGGAAGTCAGCAACAGACAAAGCGCCGCGAGTGCGGCTACCGAGCCGCGGCGAAGCAGACGATAAAGCGCCTGGTTATCGATACTAGCCTTTGACATGGCTGTCTCCCCTGCGCCGTCTCCCGGCTGCCTAACACCACGAGTGGTAAAGACCTGGAACTACATCAATGGCAGTTCACATTGCTCACTGCACGCCACACTTTCATTGTGCAAACGCGTGATGAAGTCCGACAGGGGTCAACGTCCTACTCTTTGGGTAGGAGGGCGCTCCAGTCCATCGCGTTCGATTGCCGCCCGCGGTTCTCAGGAAACTACGGCACTACCCACGGACCGTCGGCGACGAGCCGCATGCTGTCAGGCTCCGCAAACCGGACGATATAGCCGCCCTTGGACGCGAAGTGCTGCCCCGGCGCCAGCGTCAGGCGCGGATAGTAGCCAGTCAGGATGCGGCGTTCAAGCATGTCCTGGATACGCTCGATCAGATATTCCCTGCCGAATGCATCGACCATATGGCTGAGCGTCTCAGCAAGCAGGCCGCACGCGAGATAGGTGTCCGCCTGGACCTGTGGGGCGACCATCGGAATTTTGCGGATCGAGAACCAGCCGAACGCATAGTCGACACGGACACGCCGACCGTCCGGCAAGTCGAACGGATACGCAAGGCGCGTGACGCCGCGCCAGCTCGCTGACAATGGCGCGTTATCCAGCCCGCCCAGCAGCCCCGACATGAACACCGTGTCCGATGGTGGCAGTGAACGGCCGAGCGCCGCGATGTCGGGCGGACGCAGCCACAGCACGAGCACGTCCTTACGCGAAATGCCATGCATGGCGCGCGCGACGCTGGCGTCTCGTGCAAGAACGCGGTTCGCCACCGCAATGCCGTGCCCCTTCAATGCGGCGGCAAGCGCCTGTGCACCCTGCTCGCCGTTGTCGCCCGTGCGGTAGACCTGCCAGACTCTTGGCATCGCTTGCGGCGGCTTGCTGCCGGCTTCATCGAGAATCCGCCCGGCAAGCAGATCCGCCTCCAGCAGCACGCCCTTCGAGAAATAGACGGAGTAGAAATCGTGGTCGGTTTCGACCGGCACTTCCACATTGGGAAAGAGACAGGGCACGGCCTCCTGCTCGCAGAACTCGTGGACCGGGGTCCAGTTCTTGCCCCCGAGTCCCGACAGCACCGCAAGCACCGGCTGCTCCGCCAGATAGCGCCTCAACTGTTCATGCCAGGTCGCCGGCGGGCCGCTCAGCTCCCACACATGCAGCTCCCAGCGTCGATTGACCATGAACATCATTTTGCGCGACGAGCGCAGTGGCGGCGTCGCGCCAAGCGGAAACACGTTCTTGTCATCGAAGTACTGCTTGAGCACATCGAGCATGCCGCGCCGTTTCACCGGGTCCGCATCGGGTGTAATGATCGTCGCGAAATGCAGCACCGTGTCCGTGACACCCGCCGGCGCGCGTCGATCGAGACGCTTCAGATAGCCGATCAGCGCTGCCATGTCGGTGTCGTTCAGCGTGTACTGCGGCATCAGATTGCTGAGCGGCTTGCCTTCCGAGTCGACCCCGTCGCGTATCGCCCTTGCGATCGTCGCGTCGGTGTAGGGCTCGCGATTGGTGCGCATGCCTGGAATGTAGGGTATGTCGAGATCGTCGGGGCTGTCCGCGCGAGGATGGACCAGATACCGGCCGGTGATCGGCGGGATGCTGGTCGTTCCCTCTCTGGAGCCGAGACCGCTGCGCCGATGGCAATTCATACAGGCCGCTGCGGCGCCGCGCAGGTTCACGCCGCCGTCGTGCATCGCTTCGAGCGGTTCGCCCGAACCCAGCACACCTTTCTGGAAGATCGCTTCCCCCGTGCTCGCTGTCGTGACCGGCGGCGCTGCGGGAGCACAGTTCGCCTTGCCCACCTGTACCATCAGCACGGCGAGCAACACGCATTGAACGAGCGTGCGCGCCGCGCGCGGCCGCGCCCGCGCGATGGCTTCCCGGCTGCCCCAAGCGCAGTCCATGGCTACGGCGTCGGCCGGGTCATCGCGCGAAGCACCGGCGGCGAGGCGCTGGCGTCGACCGACACCGAATTGCGGTGGCCCTGCGAGGCGGGCCTCGTGAACATCGCATCGTCCAGCGGCGGATTGAGCGATAACTTGTCGATCGTCAGCTTGTCTCTCTTGCCGGAAGCCGCGGCGCCGCTTTCGATCGTGAACGGTATCTGCAAACCATCCACGTTCTTGTAGTCGCTGTACTTCACTTCCACTGTGACCGGCCCGTGAGCGCCCCGCGCCTGGCGGTCATACTTCACATCCAGAAAGCTTTGCGCGTCGACCCACACATGACGGGTGACACCGGAAGGCAGCTTCACGCCAAGGCGGTAGGCATCGTGTCCGTCGACCTTATCGGTACCGTCGAGCGTGACATCGACACCCTTCGCCTGATGGTCGATCAGCAAGCCGTCGATGACCTGCTCGTCATGCGCGGACTTCAACTCGTCCATCGTGTACGGCCGAAAATCTCCGTTGCCCATCACGCTCGGGCTCAGCTTCCAGCCCTGCCGGCCGTCGAATACCCGGATCGCCTTCTGGTTGAGCACGGTGATCTCGAAACGTGTCTTGTTCGGGCGCTTCAGCGCGAGCATGAACGGCAGATCCTGCGCCGGGGCGTTCGCACTATCCACGTGCCCGACCCAGACCATCGTCTGAATCTTCCGCCATGCGTCGAGGCCGCCCCTCGCGGCGACGTTCTTCTCGACGATCTGGTCCGCGCTCAGATCGTGCTCCGCCGGTATCTGCTCGCTCGCGTACACCGCCACCGTCAGGCAGCCGACGAGCATCCACAATACGATTCTTGTCATGGCCGTGAACCTCGCACGGATGTTCGGCTAGTGGCTCGGCACCTTGGCCATAGCCAGTTGCGGTTTCGCAAACAGGGTGTCGTCCGTTGGCGGATTCACCTTGACATGCTCGATCGTCAACTTGTGCGGCTGTTTGCCGCCGGTGACAACGGTCTCCAGCGTGTGCGGCACGACGAGCCCACTTTCTTTCCGGTAATCGCGATAGAAGATGGCGACGTCGTGCATCTTGCCGTCGAGCTTGCGCGGTTCGCCGTCGATCTTAAGTTCCAGAAAGCTGCTTGCGTCGATCCAGATGCGGCGTGACACATGGTCTTTTGTCGTCAGCTTCAGGACGTACGCGCGATGCCCTTCCACCTGTTCCATGCCCAGCGCCTCGACCCGCGAGCCCTTGCTCGCATAGTCGATCAGCGGCCCGTCCAGTTCAGCCGACGTCGCAGCCGATTTGGCCTCCGCAGGCGTATAGGGCTCGACTTCATCGCGTCCGAGGAAAGGCCTGACTTTCCAGCCCTGCGCGCCGTCGTAGACCTGATAGGCCGCCTTCTCGTTGAAGCGAACCTCGAATCGACTCTTGTGCGGCCGCTTCAACGTCATCGTGAACGGCAGCTTGGTGTTCTTCGTGCCGCCGGCCTCGATCTGCCCCGTCATCGTCATTGCATTGACCGCGTGCCACGCCTGAAGCCCGCCGCGTGCCGCCACGTTCCGCTCGACGATCTGCGCCGCACTCAGATGACTCGCCGCCGCGGCCTGAGCCGTTCCTGCGGTCGAGGCCGCGAACGCAACCGGGCCGGATGCCAGAACACCCGCCACAGAGGCTGCGGAGAGCGCCATCAAAAGAAACCGGGTCATGAGTCACCTCCCCTATTTATGTAGCAGATCGCTGTTCCGCGATCATTCGACAATCAGTCCGTCGATATGGAGCGAGCCGACGAATACGTCGACGCGGTCCCCCGCCTTGATCGGATTGCCCTTGTTGGAAAACACCATCCAGTATTCCTGACCGACTTCCAGTGGACCGGTCTGGCGCAGTTGGCCGATCTTGTCCATCACCGGAATCTCGAGCAACGCATGGCTCGCTTGCCCGTACAGATAGGCAGTCGCGGTCTTCTCGCCGAGCAGATGCGCCGCCACCGGATCGGTCACGCGGTAGCTGAAGCGAATCAGATTGCCCGACGCCGTGCGGCGCACGCTCAGGTTGTCGATGCCCTTCATCAGCCCGTAGTAGTTCTTCGCGTGCTGCGACATGCTCACGGGCAAATACGGCGAGTGCCTGGGCGTGGACGCCGCCGGTGCGCCCGGCTGGGCCGCGATCGCCTGAACCACGGTCGCGGCCAGACAGACGCTGCTCGCGAACAGCACCGCCGGCGGCATCGAGAGGGATCGAAGTTTCATTGCAGCATCCCCCTCAGCGTAAGAGCGCCGGCAGCGCTTGCGCCGGATTCAGCGGCGGCGTTCCGGGTAGTTGCGGCACCCCGCCGGGCAGCTGCGGCGCTCCGCCGGGCAGGATCCCGCCAAGGTTCGGCGCCAGTCCTGGCAACAGGCCGAACAGACCGCCCGATTGGCTCCCCAATGCGAGCGGATAGATCGGAGCTCCGCCGAACACCGGCAACTCAACCGCACCGATGTCGTATCCGAAGCCTTGCGGCCGCGACGTGCCGAAGATGTCATGATCCGGCGCACCGGCTGACGTACCGTGATCGATTGCCGGCGATCCGGCCTTGATCGAGTAGTTGCCCAGCAGTACGTTGCTGCCCGACTTGCGCGCTTCGTTGAACAGCGACAGCGGACCGTACGACATGTTGATCCACTGATTGCCTTCATCCGGCGTCGCCGACGGCATCAGGGTGAACAGCGGATTCGGAAGAACCGTATCCGAAATGCCCGGGGGCACCGCGATGCCGATCCCGCCCGCTTCCGGCGGCACACGCGAACCATTGCAGTACTGGCGCACCACCGCCGGATTCAACCCGCTGTTGTGCGCCCCCGGGTAGTCGCCGGCATCGGTCAGAATCGAGTACTGCGGGCTCATCGACATACCGGCCTGACGGTTGCTGGCCGAGGTGTCGCCAAACGCGCCGATATCCCAGTAGACCGCATTCGGATCGCAATAGCCCGTCGCCTTGCCGGCCTGATTCAAGGACGGATTCAACGCGACCGCGTTCTGCAGGCCCGCTATGTTCGGATTCGGCCCTCCCACCGTGATATAGAACGTGCGGTTCTGCCAGAACAGATTGTTGGTCAGCACCGGGTTCGAGAACGTCGTGCAGTTGGGCTGACCTGTCGGGCACACCACTCCCGGGTTGGTGAACGCGGCAATGAAGTTCGACGTATGGCGCGCGGTCTCCAGCCCAGCCGGTTGGTATTGCGACGTCGTGATCGGGTTGCAGGTCGTTTCCGCTCCCACCGTCGTGCAGTTCGGCGGCCCGACATTGGCCTGCGTGGCGGCAGACGTGTTGAAGAGCACGCCCGCCGACGCCGTGGCGTCGTTGGAGACAACCGTGTTGTTGACGAAGTTCACCCGCACCGCATCCTGCAGCGAGACGCCGCCTCCCGCCCACCCGGCCACGTTGTCCGCGATGATGTTGTTGATCACGCTAACCTGATACCACGCGTCCCGGTTGCTGGGGCTGCGCTGCACATCGGTGCCGTTGACGTTCTGCAGCCGCAGGCCACCGCCCTTGCCGCTTTCCGCCGTATTGCCGACGATCAGGTTGCCGTCGATCTGGAGGCCAGGGCCCACGCCATCCGAAAGCTGAGGCGCACAATCGATGTCCGTGGTCTGGTTCTCGCAGAAGGTGCCGTCAGGAGGCACGCCCTGGGCGATCACACCGCCCCCATAGGTGGGCAGCGTCGGGTTGTTGCTCTGGTTGAACAGCACCCAGTTGTGCGAGATGTCGCCGTTATAGCTGAAGCCGAAGTGCGCGATACCGCCGCCGTCGCCACTGCTTATGTTGCCGCAGACCCAGTTGTAGTTGAAGTGATAGTAGTCGGCACCTGTGCAGAAGGTCACACCGCCCGCGGACGAAGGCGTGGTCGAGTTGATTTCGTCGCCGTACGAAGCGTTCGACGTGACCGCGTTGTTGTGCACGTTCACATACGCGTTGAACTCGAACGGCTGCTGAGTCACGCCATCCGCGCCAATGGTCCCGTCAGGCGTTTCGACCTGGCCCACCGTGATACCGCCCGTGAGCGTCCCTGCGTTGGCGAAGACACGGTTGTTCGAGACCTCCGTGTAATGGTTCCAGCCGTGCAGGAAGATCCCGCCGCCGCCCTGCGAGCTGTTGGTGAAGGTCATACCGTCGATCCGCGACGGATTGCACAGGAAGTTGCTCGGGTACGTCGTGCAATCCGCGGGGCTGTTCGTGAGCGGCGCGCAGATGCCGTTCGCGGTGCAGTTCGGATCGGCTTGCAGCACGCCGCCCACCAGCACGTCCTTCACGCCTTTGCCGAGAACGGTGATGGCCGCACCTTCATACGCGCCCATCAGCGTCGGTTCGATCAGCAGTTCGGCCAGATTGCCGTTGAGGTTGAAGTCCCAACCGGAGATCGGTTCGAACGGGATCCCGTCGACCTGGCGCTGCATCGCCGTCGAACAGGAATACGTGCCGGTCGGATCGTACGGATTGCTCGCCGAGATCAGGCCGCCGTTCAATGCGTCGCCGAAGAGACAGCCAACCTGCCTGCGCCACGGGTCCATCTTGCCCGACGGATGCGTGTTCGCGTTGACGGTCACTGACGTCGCGCCGACACCTTGCAGCCGGACCGGCTTCCACATGAGCAGCATTTCGTTATAGACACCTGGGCCGACGACGATCATGTCGCCCGGGGTGGCGTTGTCGATCGCGGTCTGGATCGCGTTGTTCGTGGCGTTCTCGCCGTTCACGTAGGTCGGCGCCTTGCCGCCGACCGTGACGGTGACCGTATCGATCGAGCGCTTGCCGTTGGCGGCCGTGATGACGAGTTCACCGCACTTCGCAGGCGACGCGTTGCTTTGCTGGAGCGGGCAGTTCATCTGCGGCCCGATCAACGGAACCGGCGCCTGCGGCAGCACCGTAATCTGCTTATCGGTCCATGAAGTCACCACTGCCGGCACGCCGCCGATCGTGACCGATGACCTGTCATCCCTTTCACCGAAGCCATAGTGGCGCGTGATGAACTTCTCGTTGAACGGCGCCTTGGTCGCGCTCGGTCCCGTGTACGCGTGGTTCGGCACCTGCTGGTTGCCCTGAGCCTTGATCGTCAGCGTGTGGCCGAGGCCGAACTGGCTGATCCACGGTCCCGCGCCGCCGCCGCTCGAGTCGCCGGTGACGCTGGCGATCGCAGGCGTGGCATCCGGGTACGCGCAGTCAGGCTGGTCGTAGCCTTCCGCGAAGGCCGAGACCGGCACCACTGGCGTATCCATATACTGGGTCTGCCCTGGCATGAACGGAATCTCGTAACAGAACTGGCTGTACGCCGGGTTGAACAGGGGATCGCGAATCGTCTGGCCAGGATGCGCCGGGTCGGGCATATCCGGGTCGTTCATGCAGGCGACCATCATCGTCGGCGCATAGCCGGTCGGGTTCGGCGGGTTGACTTGCCAGGTCGAATAGTTCAACCCGTTGAAGATGCCCCACTGATCCGAATACGTGCGAGCGACTTCGTTGCCGGAAAAATCCTTCATCGAGATCGGTACGTTCGGTACCGCGAACTTTTCGCCGAATTGCGGCGAATACGGATCGAACTCCGAAGAGAAGTCATCCAGCATGAAGCCGGTGTAGTGCGCGGCCACGTGCGTCGAACTGAAGATCCAGAACTTCGTCAGCACTGTCGCCTGGTTCGTCAGGTTCACTTCCTTGCGGTCGCACAGGTGCCGCGAGGCGCCCGCGAACGGCGCGACTTCCTGCACTTCCGGGAAAATGCTCATGTAGTCGGGCACGATGCGCAGCGCACCGACGCAAGGCCAGGAGGTTTCGACGCTGCCCGTGTCGCCCTCACCCCGGGAGTACGTGGTGGATCCGAGATTCGTGGTCGGATTCTGCGCATTGTTCCGGTTGTAGGTGGCGTTCATCGCAGCCTGGTCGGGCAGGATGAAGATGGCGCCAATGCCGCCGAACTGCTGTGTCACAGGCGCGATGTAGTTGTCGCCGATCAGGATGTTCTTGTCCTCCTCCTTCACCAGTTCGTAGCCCGGCGGCACGATCACTTCGACCACATACTTGCCGGCAGGCAGCATCTTCGTGCCATCGCCTGAAGGATTCGCCACGCAAACCGTGCAGTTTGTCGCGGTCGGCTTGCCGGTAGTCGGATCCCTGCCCGTCACGCTGGGGAATTTGTACATACCGTCGTACGGCGCCGGCTGCAGCTGGTTGAACGCGTGCATGCCGTCGTAGCACTTGAACTGCGAATGCGCCGGCAACGCACGATGGTGCGGGTCGAGCCACTGGGTAGTGTCCTTCAGCGTGAAGAAGAACGGGTCGTTTGTCTCCTGTCCCGGACAGTTCATGTTCGGGACACCGTCCGAGCGGAAGCCCTGTGCCCAGTCATCCCAGCTGGCGGTCTTGGTCGTGTCCACCAGCTTCAGGCTGGTGGTGCCGTCCTTCGCGGTGCCCTCCTGATACAGATTCACCGTGACGTTCGGCACGTTAGGCGTCCACTTCGTGTGGATCAACAGCGAAGGATCGTCGAACGGCCGCGTCGATGCATAGATGACTTCGCCCCGGATGCCGCCGTTTTCATTCGCGCCGAACGGCGCCTTGCCGAACTCGATAAAAGAGCTCTGCCCCGAGAAGCCCTGCCAACCCATCGTGGTCACCCACGGCGGATCGACTCTGCCGGTCGACGGGTTCGTGCCCGAGCGGTCCTTGCAGTCCGCATCGTTGCAATACACCGCGCCCGGCACGCGCAGGTTCGTCGGCAGATGCGCCGTCGCCGATTCCAGCGTGTTGGCGTAGTTGGCGGCAATGGTCGACGTGCCCCCGCCAGGCGTGCCGTCGGGTGGACCGCCCGCGTCATAGACGACGTGGACGCCCGTCTGCTTGAACCGCGTCTCGTCGGTGTCGACGACGTACCAGTTGAACAACGGGAACACTTCGTTGAACGTCGCGTAGCCGTTCAGGTCGGTGATGTTGAAATTCGAATAGCTGCCGTCGCGGAAGCGGATATTGGTTGAAAGCAGCCCGAGCGGTGGGGAACTCGACGTCGAGACGCCGGAGCCGGTCGTGTCCAGGAAGGTCCGGGTGTAGAGATTCGTGTGCCACTGGAGCACCGAAAGATCCCCGACATCCACGGTCTGGCCGTTCGCCAGCTTGACCGCCGTCGCGAGCCCATCGACGATCTGATCGTTCCATTGATCGAAGATCGTGATTCTGAACGTGCCAGGGGGCAGGCCGCTAAAGCTGAACCTTCCATCGGCATCGCACTTGGTGAACGCAATATCCTCGCTGTCCGGATCGCCGACGCTGACGTAGCACTGGGTGAAACCCAGCGAGGTGCGCGAGCCACTGCCGTAGAGGTTCTCGTTCGGCGGACGGCTGTAGTGCAGGTTCGTTACCCTGCCCTTGATCCCGTTGTTGCACGTCGCAGCTGCGGCACCTGTGCAGAGGAGCGGCAGGCGGGCATTGATGATTTTCGGATTGGCAAAGCCGATCGAGACGTGAAAGCCCGCCGGTCCGAACTCCTGGAAGTATGCCGGGCCGCCGATCTTGACGAACGCGTCGTGGCCCTTCTGTCCGTCCAGCGTGTTCGTCTGCAGCCATTCCTCGCCTCTGCCGATTCTGTCGGCTGCCGGCGTCGCGACGATGCCGTACCGGCCGGGCATCAGGTTGGCAATGATGGCCTGGCCGACGAGCGGCGACAGCGTCTTGCCATCCGACTCGTATTTCGGGCAGGTCGGGATCATGCCGACCATGCCATCACTGCTGATGAGCTGTCCGGTGACCGGGTCGAATGTATCGGCCTGCCGTGATATCGGGCACGCATCGAGCCCCGTCACGGGATCCTTGGTCCCCTGCAACGAATTGGACAGCGGCATGTTGAACATGTCGTAACTCATCTGTCCGGTCGGGTCGCCGGTTTGCCCCGCGTCGTCCCAGAGCTTGATTTCGAACCCGCCGAGTCCCGGCTCGCGGGCTGTACCGAGCACGTCGGTTCCGCCGCTGACGTCCACCTCTCCATTGAGCGGGGCGTCGTCCTCGAAGACGAACACCGAGACCTTCGCTGTCGGGACCGGCGTTTCTGTTACCAGCACTTTGACGTCGGGCCTGCTGGCCTGTCCGGCCGGGACCGGCGGGATCGGCGCGCCGCCCATGGTGTGGCCGCACTTGCCCGTGCCCGGCGCAAAATCCGCGCCGCCGGGACCCGACTTGCAGTCCTTGGCGATATCGAACTGTCTCGTCGGCCCAGTGGGGTTCTTCGGATCGATGGGCACCGGATTGCCCCCGCCATTCCCGAAGGTGTTGCCCGCATCGCCCGGCAAGACCGAAATGTAGTAGTGCTTCGTCGGATCGAGCGCCACATACTTCGGCTCGACCGGCGTCTGTTGCGCAGCAGTCGTGCGGCACACGCCGTTGCCGATGTCGCACACGGCCGGCAGGTGAGAATTGGTCGCCGGGTCGTACACCGTCTGCCCCGACTCGCACGCGACTTTGCCGACACAGCCTGCTGCCACCACCGGCATGTAGCTGGTGTGGAAGTTTGCGCCGAGACTCGGAACCGGCAGCGGCGGGCACGTAGACGGCCGCGTTTTCGCGGTGGTCTGGCAGGCAGGATCGATCTGGAAGGTACGGTCTTCCTCGATGATCCAGCGGTAGTCGGTCAACTGAACCGGCGTCTTGCCCGGCAACGTGCTCGGCGCGTCCAGCACCTTGACGTTGATTCCGCTGCCGCCCTTGAACGTCACCGTCACGGTCGCGGCAGCACTCGACGTGGTCTGCGAATTCACTGCCGTGTAATGGAACGTCACATTAGCCGTCGCGTTGCCGACCGGCGGCGCCGTCGGTACGGCAGTGAACGACCCGTCCGGATTCAGCGTGACGCTGCCGCCGGTGACACCACCCGAAAGCGCCGCGGTAAGAGGCAACCCCTTCGGATCGGTGGCATAGGCCAGCACGCCCGGGGCGCCGACTTGCAGCAGCGACGCGATGTTGCTCGTGTAACTGCCGTTGTGGGCCACCGGCGGGCCGGACAGACAGCCGTTGGCGGCGCTGCACGCCGACAGCGTGACCGTCGCGGATATCGCAGGATTGCCGTTCGCCTGATACACAAAGCTGTCAGCCGTCGTGGTGGCATTCGGCACATAGACGAACGTGCCGTCCGGGTTCAGCGTGAGCGCGCCGCCCGTGGTCGGGGTCTTGACCTCAACGCCATACACGTTGACATCCTTGGCTTTCACGCCCTTGGCAGGGTCCGACACGGTCAACGTGGTGCCCTTGACAAAGAAGTAGCTAGCGCCATTGGCAACCGCATTCTGATTGGCCAGCGACGCCGTCGGCAGCGCGCCGCTATTGACGCTGATGTAGCCCTGCATGCCGCCGTCGCGCTGATTGTTGGTGGACAGACTCAGTTCGCGGTCGAACACCGGGAGCGCCAATGCGCCTGTCGCCGGTGCGTTCAACAACACGTCCTGCGTTTTGCCCGCCGCCAGAAACACTTCCGACTGAATCCGCGCATTGCCGGGCAACACATTGCCGTCCTCTGCAATCAGCGAGAAACCGGAAACAGCAGGCGTGCCGGTTTGCGCGCCCACCACCGACGGAACGTGCATCCGCAGACCCGCGTTCACGAAGCGCACCAGCACCTGGCCCGTAGCCGCAGGCGCGGCGGCGGCAAATGACGAGGCCTTGGCGTTCGTGCGGTCGAAGGCGACACCGTTGATCAGGTAGTAGCGCGGATCGTAGTTCACCGTCGGCGGATAGCAGGTGCCGAACGACGTCGACTTCGAATTGCCGCAGCCGCCGGGCTGACCCGACCACGCCAGGGTTTCGCTGAAGCCCGTCGTCGCCACCGCCGCTGCGACAGCCGTGTTTTGCACGGGATCGATTTCGCTCAGCACGAGCGGCACGTCCGCGTCATAGCAGATATTCGGATAGGCCTGATAGGTCTGCGACGCCACCGGGCAGCTCACGTTGCCGCCGACCGGAGTCTTGACCACCAGTACGCCGTACAACCCCATCGGCCCCTGGATCGACGGATGCGTTCCCGACTCGATCAGATAGGTGCCGGGGCTGAGATTGTTCCAGGTCAGCTTCGTTGTGTTGCCTTTCGGCACCTCGGTCGCAAACGACTGGACGCGGTCTGCTTGCTTGGGCGGCGTAAACCACGCCGAACTGGCGGCGAGTGGGGCAGCAATCGGCCAGGTCGTCGCGGTTTGCGTCGGATGCGGCGGACTCACCGTTCTCACCGGAGCCTCACCCAGGCCCCCGCCAAGCTGACCCACGATCACGAGCGAGGTCGGCACGGCGCCGGGCAAGCTATTGGTGAGATTGATCGTCAGCGATCCTGTCGGCACGGTGATCACCACCGGCGACCAGTTCGCTCCGGCGCCCGGATTCGCCGCCGCACAGGTAGCCGGTGCCACCGCAGCCGGCGTACAAGTGTAGCCCCACATCGGCACAGCCTGCCCGTCGGGCAACGCAGCGGTCGTCGCTTTCGCCGTCAGATTGACGACCTGAGCGAAAGATACGCTACTGGCCGTCAGCAGAATGCACGCCGTGACCCCTGCCTTGAACACGTCGAAGAGGGTCGCCTTAAACTGGGTGGATCTCATCGCGCTTCTCCCCGCCTCTAATTGGATTCGTCAATCAGGAAAACCTGTGGATCGACGAGCATCATCATCATCATTCCGCCAGGGAAGATGTTGTTCGTGGTGATCTCGCGCTCGTTATGCGAGTGCCACATGAAAGCAAAGCCTGCTTCGCTTGACGGCGGATTCACGACCGTCCCGCTCGGCGGCGTCGTTCCCGTGGGCGCCGTGGCGCGTATCGTCGCGTCCGGTCCGAGGTAAGGACTGCCGCCATACCAGAAGCCGTTCGTCAGGACATGCGAGTCAGGCAGCGTGACCGGCCCGCCACTGCCGACGTTGCCGAACGGATGCGCTTCGAGCGCCTTGTTGTGATCGGCGCACCACTCGTAGTAGTTCGGCGCGTGCGGGTCTGCCGTGTAGTAGCCGTTCGCGTCCGGGATGCAGACGACCGGCTTGCCGAAGTAAGCAGCAAATTTCGGATCGGTCTCGGTGTACAGGCTCCCTGGCTTATGCGCGTAGACGTCCCAGTTCAGACCCTTGCCCGTCCAGTAGAAAATCCCGTCCATCGCGAGGCCCGGCGTCGTGGTCGTCGTGAACAGCAAGGGGCCGGCCACCTTGGTCGCGTCCGTCTTGCTCAGCAACATGTTTCCATCCCGCGCCAGCACCCGCACGTGATTGCCGTGCTCGTGGAACGGATGCTGCCAGCGGCCGGTACCGACGATGCGCAACAGCACCAGTTCACCCGGATGCATATGCGGATTGCCGTTGTAGGGCTGGTGCGGATACTGCACCGCGTAGTTCGGATCCATGTCATCAGGCATCGAGCGGCCGTTGACCATGAAATAGGCTGGGTGATACGGCTCCGTCGCGACATCCATGCAGCCGGTTGGCTGCGTGCAAGCGTTCGCAGCCTGCTGTTCCGCCTGCGTATGAATGCTCGGATCCATTTCGGAGAACTGGAACAGATACTCGCGGTCGTAACAGGCCGCGCTGTGGTTGTAGGCCGCGGCGGCGTTGCGGAAGTCCGGCTGACCATCCGGCAGCGTCGCTGCGACCGCGCGGCAGCCTGTCGGCACGGCCACCGCGCCGGGCGCCGAGGTCGGCAAAACGATGATCGCGCCGTACAGGCCCATTTCGACCTGCAGATCGCCCTGCGTGCCGCTGTAGTACGCATGCGTGCCGGGCGTCGCCGCGACGAAGCTATACGTGACCGTGCTGCCGTGGGCGGCTTCGCGCGTCAGCACGCCAGGCACGCCGGTGAGCCCGGTCGTCGGACAGCTTCCATCGGGGTTCAGTGCCGCGGCGCAGACCTGGAATCCGGGAAACAGGATCGACGTGTTGCCCGCCGCGGCCGGCAGGTTATTGGTGAGCGTCACAGTGATGACGTCGCCCTGTTTGACGATCAGTGTCGGACCGGGAATCTGCATGCTCGGACAGGTCGCGCCCGCGATCGTGGACGGCGAAAAGCCGGCCGGCGCGAGGCGGCATCCATAGCCCCAAGAGTAAATGCTCGCACCGTCGGGTTGGGTGATGCGGCTTGCCTCGGCGCTCAGATCGAAGTGCGTCCCTGTGATGCCCGGCGCCGCCGCTTGCGCGTGCATGCAGACGAGCGCGGCGAGCGTCGCGGCGCCGAATCGCGCAAGCCGTCCAAGCTGCGCGAGCGCCGCGCGCCATGTGTGGTGAGTAATGTGGGCCACGGCTCTTCTCCTAGGTGCAGGACTTCGTGGTCGGATCCACCGCATGGCAGATATGGACCTCGGTCATCAAGCCGCCAAAATTCTCCTGGTCATTCGCCAGGTGATCCAGATTCGGCGTGTACAGGTAATAGATCGCGCCCGGCTGATACTTCGTCGTGTCGCTGGCGTCGAGGATCACGTCGATCGATTCGCCGCCGGCCAACGTGATCGAGTTCGTGTTGTAGGTCAGGTCGTTGCCGGACAGGTCGCGCAGCAAGCGGGCGTTGATACCGACCACGTGCATCGGAATGCCAAGCGACGCCAGCGTCTGGTACTCGGTGACATCGAGGTCCGAGATGCGCAGCAGCGCCCTGCCGCCGGCCGGAATGTTGATCAGCGTCGGCAGCGGTTGCGAAAAGCGTGGCACGCTGTCCGACGCCGGTGTCGACAGTGGGTTCGGATTCACAGTGTCCGGATAGCTGCGTCCGTTCAACATGAAGAGCTTGTCCCTCATGTCGGTGAACGGCTCCGGATTGAACGTCATGCCTATGAAGTGAAAGTTCGGATCGAAGCCGTGTATCTGAACCGGGTACTCGACGTCGTAGGCGGTCGAGCCGTCGCCGTCGTTGTATGCATAGAGCGTCGGTGTGCCGCTCATGTTGTTCGCGTGGAGCACGCTGTTGTGCGGCGGCAGCGGCGCCGTACACAGAATGTCGTTGCCGCACGCCGTGCGCAGATCCTGTTGCTGCGCGACCAGCGAGTCGTATAGCGACGCGCCGCCGGGCACGCGGTTCTGGCGCGGCCGCACGTAGATCTGGCCGACCATGCCCATCTGCAGGTGCTCCGGCGGCGTGATGTGGCAGTGCCAGAAGTAGGTGCCCGCATCCGGCGCGAGGTAGTAGTACGTGAAGCTCGCGCCGATGTTGATCGCCACCGACGCGTCCGGCACGCCGTCATAGAACGACGATGCGTTCGGGTAGCCGTGGAAGTGCACCGTGTGCTTCTCGAACAGGTCGGGGCGCATGATCATCCCGACGTTCGTCAGCGTGAGGAAAAACTCGTCGTCCTCGTCGATCGCCATCATCGGCGCCGGCTCATTGCCGTTCATCACGCCGATATCCATGATCGGCCGTGGATCGACGTGACCGGTCAACTGACCTGGAGGCACGGATTCCGGATCGGGGACGAGGCCGACCGCGCCGTTGTAGGTCGGGTCCGTTCTCGGGTCGCCGACGGTGTTGAACACCGAGGCGAACTGTGTGCCGGGAAGCCCTGCCTGGATGTCGGCGAGCCCGGACAACGGACCGAAAGCGAACAGGTAGGTCTGCACGCCGTTAGCCATCGTCGCGTAGCCGTCGCCACCCGAGATCTGCTGGCACTTGATCGCACCATTGATGACGCCGGTCGACACGGAAGTCTGTCCGGTGTAGGACGGCCCGGTGTAGGCGGGCTCCCCTGCGCCGGGCGGCAGCGCCGTCGGGTGCGCCGGCGTGGTCGGCGGGCATTGAACCCGGAACGATTGCGCGAATGAAGGAATGGCGAACAACAGTAGCAGCAGTGCTGCAACACTGCCGAGGAATGTGCGGGTACTGAACATATGACCTCCAACCCAGGGGTCAGCCAGCGCGATACGCGCTGAACGTCATGCTCTACTGCGATCGCGGGCTGGTTACGTCTCTACATCAGCCCGTATCTGGATTCTGAATAAGAGCGACGTAGTCAGGGATGGGTCACCCCCCTACACTTGCGGTAGGGCAAACCCAGCGGCGGTACCCAGATTGGTTTTGCCGGAGACAGCGATCGAACGCCTGGTGCAGTGCAGCGTTCCACATTGCCTGCATGGCGGGTTTTTACCCATGCCGTTCGGCGGGAATCCCCACTTCCCTTCATGTCCATCGAGGCAAAAATGTGGAAACAGTGCCCGGCCGTCGGACACTGGAAAGCGCCAGGGTTACAACGGATTGAGGACACGATGAGGTCCGCACCGTCGCCCCGCCGCTCCTGACATTTCCGGCCTCCCCATTGAATTGCTGAAGGATCACATCATGAACAAGCTGATTGTCACCATTCTCGCGAGTTGCGTAACGCTCGCCACCGCGGGCGCCTTCGCTGCCGATAGTGCGTCCAATGATTCGATGTCAAAAGACGCAATGAGTCAGGAGACCACGGCAACGGAGCACGATGCGGCGAGCGCCGACAGCATGGCCAAAGACGGGATGAAAGAAGAGGCGATGAAGGAAGACGCGATGAAGGAAGACGCGATGAGCCATGACAGCATGGCTAAAGACGAAACCAGGAACGACGAGGTGAAGCAGTAAGGATGCGCGCATCGATCATGTCGCGTACGCCAGGCAGACGCAGTTGCTAAGGCTGACGAGCCGCGGGTCAAACGGACAACCCCAACTCATCATCGTGCCGTGGACACGCGTCGCGTGTCCACGGCATCGCTGCCGGCCTCAGCCTAGCAGGCTATCGGGAGCGACGTACACGTAGTTCAGATCCCTTGCGACCGCTTCGTAGGTCACCTGCCCTTCGCACACGTTCAAACCGGCTTTCAGATGCGCATCATCCTTGAGCGCGCGTTTCCAGCCCTTGTCCGCAAGCGAGATCGCGTGACGAATCGTGGCATTGTTCAGCGCGAAAGTAGAGGTTCTGGGCACTGCGCCAGGCATGTTCGCCACGCAATAGTGGACGACGCCGTCGACCAGATAGGTCGGCTTGGCATGCGTTGTCGGATGCGAAGTTTCGAAGCAGCCGCCCTGATCGATCGCCACGTCGACAACAACCGTGCCCGCCTTCATCCCCGCAATCATGTTCCGCGTGACGAGCTTGGGCGCCGCCGCCCCCGGTATCAGCACGCCGCCGATCACGAGGTCGGCGTCGAGCACGGACTCTTCGATGCTCTGGCTATTGGAGTAGAGGGTCGTGATGCGGTTGCCGAAAACCAGATCCAGTTGACGCAGGCGATCCACGTTGGTGTCGAGGCACGTGACCTTCGCGCCCATTCCCACCGCGATCTGCAGGGCATTGGTTCCGACGACGCCCGCGCCGATGATCACCACATGCGCCGGCGCAACGCCCGGCACGCCGCCGAGCAACAAGCCGATGCCGCCCTTCGATTTTTCCAGGTGCGCCGCTCCGGCCTGGATCGACATGCGGCCCGCCACTTCGCTCATGGGCGCGAGCAGCGGCAGCCCGCCGCCCGGACCGGTGATCGTCTCGTAGGCGATGCAGACCGCGCCGGACTTCACCAATGCGGCGGTCTGCACAGGATCGGGCGCGAGATGCAGGTACGTGTAGAGGATCTGTCCCGCGCGCAACATCGCGCACTCGGCAGGCTGCGGCTCCTTGACCTTGACGATCATGCCGGCCTGCGCAAAGATTTCCGCCGCAGTACTACACAACGTTGCTCCGGCCGCCGCGTAGGCCTCGTCGGATAAACCGATCTCGGCGCCCGCTCCGCACTGCACCATCACCTGATGACCACGGCTGGTCAATTCGCGCACGCTCGCCGGCGTCAAACCCACGCGATATTCGTGGTTCTTGATTTCCTTCGGTACGCCGATCAACATTTGTCACCTCCATATAGTTTGTTGTTATCGCACCGCGGCCGGCTTCATGCTTTGCTTCGCTCTTCGACGCACAGCGCCGGCTTCACTGCGCAAGTCTCCGCGAGCGGTAGTTGGCCGCCCACGAGAAGTCGTTTTTCACCAGCATACTCTGCTAATTGGCCGGAACGAGATTGGTAATCGCCATATCGCTGAATGTCGCCTTGCCGCCCTCGGCGAAAACCGAAACCCGGTTATCGTTAGCGGCCGGAAAGACGAGATCCGTGATGACGGTACGGCCGTGGTCGGCGAATACTTCCACGGAATTCCTGTCGACCACCAGGGTGAGATGCAACTGCCCGTTCACGAGCGGCAGGTTGACGACGTGCTGCTTGCTGAAGGCATTCGAGAAGCCGGTTTCGCCTGACTTCGAACGGTCGAGTGTCAAGGTCTGGCTGGCAGTGTCGTAGAAGACCCGCGTGCCGACATCGCCATTCGCCGAACCTCGCACGATGAGTCCGGCACGCTGGGCCGAATGCGGGCTGATCGTCACGTCGATGTTCTGCACAGTGCCTTGGGTCAGCGGGGCGAGTTCCTCCACACGCGAGGACACACTGAGTTCTCTTATGCGCGTGGCCGACCCTTTGCTGACAAGCGACGCGTATTGCTCCACCGGTTCGAATGTCAACCGCGGCATGCCGTCGACGGTCTTCAGCGCGAGCACGCGCGGAAGCGCCGTTGCGCCCTTCCAGGGCGTGGTCGGTATGCGTTCGGCGTAGTCCCAGTTGCTCATCCAGCCGATCGTGACAGCCTTGCCGCCGGGCGCATTGGCGAACGTTCCGGCCGCATAGTAATCGGCGCCGTGATCGAGCCACTGGTATCGCGCGGGATCCGAACCTGCCGGCGCCACATTCTCCGGCGTGAACGTCCTGCCGTCGAAGTTGCCGACGAAATACATCGCGCCGGACCCGCCCGCAATCGACCACGGATTGACGTTGACGATCATCACCCACTTCTGCTTGTGACTGTCTCCATCGAGAGGCAACGGGAACAGATCGGGCATCTCCCAAAGTGTCCCTTGATGAGGAACGCCGGGAAGACTGAAGTCGCTAAGGAAGTCCCAGTCGATGAGATTGTTCGAGCGGTACATCTTGACCACGTGAGCATCGGCTACAACCGTGGTCATCAGCCAGTACCCACCCGGCGCATACCACGATACCTTAGGATCGCGAAAGTTTTGCGATTCCGGGTTGAGCGTCAGCACCGGATTGTGCGCGTATTTGCGCCACGTCTGGCCGTCGTCCGTGCTGTAGGCGAGCGATTGCGCCTGAGTGCCTGGTTGATGTCCGGAACCGGCCTTATATACGCTGGTGTAGAGCGCGATCAGCGGCGACGAATTCGCCGGGCCCAATCCGGACGTGTTGTGTGCATCCACGACGATGGAACCGGAGAAGATCTCCTCGGTTTCATTGACATGCATGGCGACCGGCTGCTCGCTCCAGTGAAGAAGATCGCGGCTGGTGGCATGTCCCCACGACATGTTGCCCCATGAATTTCCATCCGGATTGTATTGATAGAACAGGTGATAGAGACCCTTGTAGAAGACGAGTCCATTGGGGTCGTTCATCCAGTTGCGTTGCGGCGTGTAGTGCAGCGCCGATCGCCATTGCGAGGTGCCTGCATCGTCTACGCCCAGCGGTGCGGATGGCGCCGCGTTCGCTGTGGCAGAAACGCTCAGCAGTGCAAACAGCCACGCCGTCAAGATGCGCGGTTTGGAAATGAAGGGACGTTGCGGGTCGTACATGGATTGCCTTTTTCCTACCTGCGCTCGCGCGTGAACGGGAATACCGCCACGCCTCGCGAGCGCAGTCAATGAATACTCATCGGGTCGACGAACGATCAGGCGGAGAGCCTGAGAATGACCGTACCCCTGCGTCTGCTGCCCACAGTCAAGCCACGGCGCGAAGTCTCACGCATGGCGCGATTGACGGTATTCACGTGCAAGCCGAGGAAGTCCGCCAGCATCCGTTGCGGAGGCAGGGTATCGCCGGGCTTGAGGTGGCCGGATCCCACTGCGGCTTCAATCGCCTCCACCACCGCGCGATACGCGGGACCGTTGTACAAAGACAAATCTGGAATCCAGGCTTTCATCGCTGCGTTCTCGTTACTGGCGTTTGCCGTTCGGGCACGGCCACGATCGGGCGCTCGTCCAGTGCCGTGCCATGGGCGAACGGGCGACCGGCCGGAGCGGGCAACGAACAGACTTGCCACCCGCCCGGCCTTCGTCAGACTGCTTGACTACACGGGATCCTATTGAGCGCTGTTCCCGCCTGAGTTGCCCGGGCTGGCGTCGGCGTTAGCCGGGATGTCGCCGTAGCCGCCCAGACCGCCCTTGCCGTAGCTGCGGTCGAGCTCGGTCGAATCGCCGTGAATATTGAGCTTCACGGTCGGCGACAAGGTGCCGCCACGGCGCGGACCCACCGCGTCGATGAACGATTCGACGAGGCCGCCCGGCATCACATAATGCGAGTACGACTGGAATGCCCGCGGATTCTGATTCGGGTCCAGTGCGTAAGGCGCACCGATCGGCTGATCGAGATCGGTCGGATTGCCGAGCACCAGGCCGCTGCCCTTGTTCAGCGGCAGGAAGTCGCTGCGAATGCCGTTGCCGACGAAACCGTACACGCCGTCAGGACCGGTGACGCCGGCCGCATAGGTCGGCCGGTGACTGATCGTGAACAGGTAGTACTTGCCGTCCTTGATGTAGATCTGCGGCCGCTCGGTCTGATCGTTGACGCAGTTGGCTGACAGCAGCGGCGGCAGGAACTTCCACTGCGTGAGCTGCTTGTTCGTGGCCACCGCAAGACCGACGTTCGCCTTCTGATAGGTCGCGCCGGAATCCATCACCGCATTGAGGTCTTCCTTGTACGGATCGTTGGCCGCATAACCCAGGTCGGCATCGGTACAGGTGCGGGCGCCACGCGGGCCAGCCGTGTTGCCTTCGAACACCATGAACGTCTTGCCCGGATTCGCCGGGTCGACGAACACGAACGGATCGCGGAACGAGTAGTACACGTTCTGATCGCGCGACTGGTACAGCTTGCCGTCCGGTTGGAGCAGCGCATCGTGCTGGTCGAATCCGTCGAACCACACATGCTTGTCGTCGGCGTGAATATGCCCGTCCGTGCGTGTGATGATCGCGATCGGCGGCGTGATGTCCTGGCCGCCCTCAGCCGTGCGGTTGAACGACAGCGCGGTGTAGTAGAGGCTGACATTGTTGCCGTTCAGCATCCGCGCGGAGCCCGACCATTCAGCGTTCTGCGTCATCGGCGCGGTGCCGAAGACTTTCACGCTCGCGCCGTCCGGGAACAGGTGCCCACCGTAGGTCCAGCCACCGTTCGCCGGACGCAGCGCGGCCGGAATCCCTGCCCGCCGGTAGAAGAAGCCGATGCGAGCATGCACGTGACGGTCGTCGAACGAGTAGCCCGCGTGCGGATCGGCCGTCAGCGAGAAGATGACTTCCCAGCCCTTGAAGCTCAGGTTATTCGCCTTGACGTCGGAAAGCGGCCACGTATCCCACACCCAGACGTTCGAGTTGATCAGCGGGAAGTCCGACGGAATGTCCGGCATGGTCAGCGATGCCGGCAGCGAATTCTTGTCCGCAGCCGTCGCGGTGTGCGATTGCGCCTTGATCTGGCGGACGTCTGCACGCGTCCAGCGCATCGTGAAACTGCTTTCGGGGTCGTAAGCCTGCTGCGAGTGCGGGGTCGGCGCCGGGAACCCAGTAGCCGTTTGAGCCAGTGCGGGCACCGCCGTGACGGCAAGCAGGGAACCGGAAACCAGGCCGGCGCGCAAGCGGGTGCGGGCTGACGCCGCAGGTGAGAGTCGTCGAGATGTCATTTTGGCCGCGTCCTAATGAGTGGGAGAGAACGTGTAATATTTCGCAATATTCACAACAAAACCGGTTTGGATGCTAAGCCAAACCGGTTTGGAAGTCAAACGTTTGCGCGATGCTGTACCATGCGGTGTGTTTTGTCATGAAACGGTGTGCCAAGCCTTGCTGGCAGCCGGAAACGGGGGATTCACGAGGGTGCAACGGTGAAAGTGAATTTAAAAACGCTATCCAGCTCGCTCGGTCTTTCGCGAACGACCGTTAGCCGGGCGCTAAACGGTTACGACGATGTCAGCGAAGCGACCCGCGAACGGGTCAGAAAAGCCGCCGAAGAGCTGGGCTACCACGCGGACCCGACGGCGCGCCGCCTCGCGACCGGCCGTGCGGAGGCCGTCGGCATCATCTATCCGTTCGGGGCGGGCGATCTGGGCGACCCCCGGTTTGGCGAAGTCGTCGCGGGCATGACGGAAGGTCTTGGAGCGAAGGGGCTCGACCTCTTCATCGTCTCGGCGCGACCGAATGCGGAGCTCGAGACGTACCAGCGCCTTGTCGATGGCAAGCTGGTGGACGGCCTGATCGTGGCGCGTACACTGATGGACGATCCACGTATCCGCTTTCTTCAGGAGCAGAATTTCCCGTTTATCGCGTACGGCCGCACCAACAGCCCCGTGCCGTACGGATGGTTCGACTTCGACAATGAAGCGGGCGCCCGTGCGGCGGCTCAACGCCTGATTGATTTCGGGCACCGCAGAATCGCCATGGTGAGCGCGCCGCAGACGATCAGCTTTGCGGCGCAACGGCGCGCGGGGTTTCTGAGCGCATTGCGCGCGGCGAATATCGAGCCGGAGGCATCGCTGATAGTCGAGTGCTCGTTTGACAGGACGGGAGGCTACGAAGCGACACGCGCATTGCTGAACCGCGCCGATCCGCCGTCAGCCGTGCTGATCGACAACAACATTGCGGGCACGGGCGCGTTTCGCGCCATCGCCGACAGCGGCAAAAAGATCGGCACGGACATCTCGTTGATTGTCTACGACGGCGTGCCGGCCGATGTTGCGTTCCCGTACACGGTGACCTCCGTCGTGCAGCCTACCGGGCATGCGTCGGGCAAGACCATCGCCGAGCTGATCGTGGGCGCCATCGCCGACAGGGCGCATTGCGAGCACCGGTTAGCGCAACCCTCTATCGAGCCAGGCGACACAGACGGCCCGCCCCGCTGACAGCGCTCAAAGGTTCTCTTTCGCGACCAGTTGCAACGGCGTTTCAATGAAGCGCGACAACTCGCTCTGCTTTTTCCCTTCGGCGATGGCCTTGAGCGCCACGTCAATGCCGAACACGGCCTGCCTGTCGGCGAACTGGTTCATGGTCGCGAGCACCCGGCCGTCGGCGAGCAGCGGTTTGATAGCGTCGCTATTGTTGTAGCCGGTGACGTACACACCGCCGGCTCGCCCTTCGTCGCGCACCGCCTCGACCGCTCCCATCGCCATATTGTCGTTGCCGCACAATAGCGCGCGGATCCGCGGATGGTCGCTCAACATCCTGGCCGCAGCCGCTTTGCCTTTTTCGTATTCCCAGTCACCGGATCGGATAGCGACGATCTTCATGCGTGCCGCGTTCATCGCATCTTTGCAGCCTGCCGTGCGTTGCTGCGCATTGCGGTCGGCGGAAATGCCTTCGATGATCCCGACTTCGTCGCCCGCTTTAAGTCTGCGCGCCAGATAGTTACCCACCTCCATCGCGCCCTTCCGGTTGTTCGGACCCACGAACGGTACGGAGATGCCCGCGGCATCCTGGGCGGCTTCATCGAGTGAGTTGTCGATGGTGACCATGATGATGCCCGCTTTGATTCCCTTCGCGATGACAGGCGTCAGCGCTTTCGAATCAGTCGGTGCGATAACGATCGCGTTCATCCTGGCGTCAATCATTTCATCGACGATACGGATCTGGGCGGACGTATCGGTTTCCGCTGCCGTTCCCCGAACCGTCAGATCGAACTGCGAAGCGAAGTGCTTCTGGTAGTTCTGCGCGGCGCTCGCCATGGCCACCGCGTACGGGTCAGCGAGAGACTTCAACACGAGTGCGACCATCGGCTTGCCGCCCTGCATCGCATCGGCACGTCCCGCGCCTGTCAGGCCGGCCGCTGCAAGCGCGCCGGCAACGAGCACGCGGCGGCGCATCCTCTGTGTCATTGGCTTTTTCCCCTCCTGGCCCTGGCTGACGGACAGTCGCCGCGCCTTCACATAAAAACTCGTTGTTATTGTACTGACTCGACTGAAGGAGCCATGCGCTACCGCATTCAGATCGAACCCGTCAGCGCCGACAAACCGGAGGCGATCTCATCGAACAACGGCCTGCTGCCCACGTCCTCGCTCATGCAATCCACCTTCAGCTTCTCGAGCTTCGCCACGATGCCCTGCTGTTCCTCCCGCAGATCGCATCGATCGATCAGTTCCTCGAGCAGACAACCAAACGCCCGAACTTCGAGCCGCTGAAGCGCAGGCCCAAGCGCGTGGTCATCAGGCGCATAGAAAGCCGCCGCGCCGAAATCGCCCAGCAATGCACGGCCTCGCCCGCAATGCAGAATATTGTGGGCGTACAGGTCGCCATGCATGACGCCTTGCTGATGCAAATGGCACGCTGCCGAAGCGATGCCATGTGCAATGCGCAACGCAGAAGTCAGATCGAAGCGGGTGTCCGTACCGTAGACGTCGCGCGTGCACGATGCGAGGCTCGGCGGCCCGGCGAGGTTTCTGAATTGCGGATCGATCAGTTCCATCACAAGCCCGTGCGCGCCCGTCGGATGGTCCTTCACTTTGCCCATCACTGGAATCAGATTCGGATGATCGCCCGCACGGATGCAAGCCGCCATCTCGCAGTCTGGCAAACCATCGCTGGTCACCGAGCCTTTGAACAACTTGACTGCAACGGGTTGGCACGCGTTCCCAGTAGTCCGAATTAACTCCGCGCGGTAAATGACGCCGGAAGCACCCTCGCCCAACTGATCCTCGAGTTTCAATGTGTCCCAGCGAATCTCGGCGATCGGCGTGTCGGTCAGCGCTGCGGTCTCCAGCATTTCGCTAAACGGGTTGCCGGCATACGCAAGCCAGGAAAGCCGCGGCAGACGCAACAACCACGCGGGCAGCCCGCTTAGCTGGTTGGCCGCGAGACGCAGGAGTTCGAGCCGCGAGCAGGCGGCCAACGTCTCGGGTAACGTCTGCAAGCGATTACCGGCGAGCATCAGCTTCTGTAGCTGTGTACAGTTGCCGATTTCGGCAGGCAGCGCTTCAATCTCGTTGTCGGTCAGGATCAGCCAACGCAGTTGAGCGGGAAGCGATCTGCCCGACACCTCGCGTATGCGATTTGCCTTGAAGCCGATCATGCTCAATTGCGGGCATTGCCCCAGAACCTCCGGCAGTTCGGTGAACTGGTTGTCAGAGGCGAAGATGATGCGCAGCTTGCTCAGCCGCGGCAAATCCGCGGGCAGCGTCGAGAGCGCATTGCCGGACAGGTCGAGGATTTCCAGCGTGTCGGACAGATCGAAAATCTCGCGTGGAAATTCGCTCAGTCCGCAAGCCAGTTTAAGTCGCCGGGTCCCCGCCAGTTGTCCGGCCCGCAGTTGTTCAAGTGTGTTCGTCACAATCGTAGAGAAGATATCCGGGTTGCCGGTGAGCGTCGTGCCCAAGGTATCGATTCTAATCTGCGGCACGCACAGCCATGGATTGACGGGTATCGCATCCACCCGATCACGCACTGAAGACGGACGCGAGGAATTGAATAGCAAGATCCGAAGCGCCTTCAGACAATCTGTGGTTTAAATTATCGAATATCGGCACTATTTCATCGCGAGTTCACGAACCCGCGTTGGCGGCCCGCCATCTGCGCCGCCAATTAGCTCAGGAGTTAAGCAAAATGACCTACGCGTACAAGGTGATGGACTCTCCCGTCGGCAAGCTGAAGCTCGTTGCACACGGCGACCGGTTGACCGCGATTCTGTGGGAGAACGACAAACCGAACCGGGTGCGTCTGCATGCGATGGTCGAAGCGAATGATCGGCCGATCCTCGTCGAAACCGAGCGGCAGCTGAATGAATATTTCTCCGGCACGCGAAGCCGGTTCGACCTGGCACTCGATTTTGAAGGAACCGGCTTCCAGAAGAAGGTTTGGGAGGCGTTGTTGACGATTCCGTTCGGCGAAACGCGCAGCTATAAGGAGATCGCGGTACAGATCGGCGACGTCAAAGCCGTGCGGGCGGTAGGTGCGGCGAACGGCAAGAATCCACTCTCGATCGTCGCGCCCTGTCATCGCGTGATCGGCGCTTCCGGAGATCTGACGGGCTTCGCCGGTGGATTGGCGAACAAACAATTTCTCCTGTCGCTCGAATCCGGACAGACTTCGCTGGAAATGCATGCTGCCGTTGAAAACGAGGAGGCGCCGGCGCAACCTGCAAGGCAATCGCTACGCTCGGAGACGCAGCCTTCGCTGTTCGGCAGCGGCGGGTAGGCGACGCGTTTGTGGCTAAGGAACGCATGTGTAAGGCATAGTGGACAATGGGCGCATTCGCCGGCCTCGGCATGGGCCTGAACGGTGTGTTCACCGCGTTCGCCGCGCCGGTGCTGTCGCCGCTCGGCGCGCGGCGGCTTTTATACTGGAACTTTCCTTACCCATCGAGAGGAGCTTGCCGCAATGTCTGCTTATGAAGCCAAAGTGCCGCGGGTACTGTTGACGAACGACGACGGTATCGACGCGCCCGGCCTCGCCGTGCTCGAAGCCGTCGCCGCCGAGCTCGCACACGAAGTCTGGGTGGTCGCGCCCGAGCATGATCAGAGCGGCACGTCGCATTCGATCAGCCTGCATTCGCCGCTGCGGGTCAGCCGCCAGGGCGAGCGGCGATTCGGCGTCGTGGGCACGCCCGGCGATTGCGTCGTGATGGGCGTGCGTCATCTGATGCGCGACGCGCCACCGACGCTCGTTCTCTCCGGTGTCAATCGCGGTGGTAATCTCGGCGTGGAGACGATGTTCTCCGGCACGGTGGGTGCGGCAATGACGGGCCTGTTACTGGGCCTGCCGTCGTTCGCCTTGAGCCAGACTTTCAGCGATCGCGACAAAGTGCGCTGGGACACCGCACGTGCGCTCGCACCGGATGTGATCCGTCAGTTGCTCGCGATCGGACATGAAGTTCCGACCTGCCTGAACATCAATTTCCCCGATGTCGACGCGGCGGCTGCCGGCCCGCTCACGCCGACGAAGCAAGGCGTCGGACTCGTCGAAGATATCGAGGTGCTGCCGCAGGTCGATCCGCGTGGCATGGCCTACCATTGGTTGCGTTTCCAACGAGGCGCGCGCACGAACGACCCCGATAGCGAAACGGCTGTGGTGGCCTCGGGCCGCGTCTCGGTGACGCCGCTTTCCTTCGATCGCACGGATGAGCGCACTTTCGCGAAGCTCGCTGCGTCGCTGTTGTGATGGTCGGGTCGAATGCATTCGGCCGGGTTCGCGCCAAAAAATCACCTATGCTTGCTACGAAGCACGATTGCCTGTGATGCGTGATTGCATCGCGATCTGCTTTCACGGCTGGCGGCGAAAGTTGGCGATATGCCGTCCGCTTACGACAAACCGAATTGAACTCGATCCACGGTGGAGTGTGACATGGCGATACTGATTCTGGGATTGTTGATCTTTCTTGGCGTGCATTCGGTGCGCATCTTCGCCGAAGACTGGCGTAGCGCGCAGATCGCACGTATCGGCGAGAAACGCTGGAAGGCAATCTACTCAATCGTTTCTGGCATCGGGCTCGTGGTGATCATCTGGGGCTACGGATTGGCGCGCGCGCATCCCGTGTCAGTGTGGACGCCGCCGACCTGGGCGCGGCACGTTGCAATACCGTTGGTCGCCGTCGCCTTCATCCTGTTCCCTGCTGCGCATGTCCCGAACAACCACTTCAAGACGCTGCTCGGTCATCCGATGGTTCTGAGTGTGCTTCTGTGGGCCTTCGCACATTTGCTGGCAACCGGCACGCTGTCGGCAGTGGTGCTGTTCGGCGCGTTCCTGCTCTGGGCGATCGTCGATTTCCTCTCCGCGCGGCGACGCGACCTGCTAGCGGGGACGACGTATCCGCCGGCAAACGTGGCAGGCGATGGCATCGTTATCGTCTCCGGACTTGTTGTATGGGCGTTGTTTGCGTTCCTGCTTCACGGGTGGTTGTTCGGCGTGCGGCCGATGGGGTAGGCAACGCCACGCTCCCCATGCTCCTTCAGGGCGGATCCGGCAGGGTCATCGTCAGCGCAACGATCTCAGCCTATGTATGGGCGCCGCAGGCGCATGCCGGGGCATGATAGCGGCCGTTGTTTTCGACTACTCCGCCCTGGCCATACATGTTGTGCAGCCGGGCCCAATCGACCAGCGAGTGAAACGGGCCGTTCTCGTTGCGGCCCTTCGGCATGACGTCCAGCAGCCCGTAAATTCCAAGGAACTGCTCGCCGCCGCGGCCGAATGTCGAATAGGTCAGGAATATCTCGCCGGCCGCATTCCTGAAGAAGACGCTGTCGCCGGAGAGATCCTGCAGTCCCGCAGCCCAGTCCGGTGCCAGCTGAAAGTTATAGAGCGCTCTGCCTGAAGCGACCTGCTCGGCTGTGAAGGAAACATTGAAATCGTAGTTGAAGTCACTGCACGAGGAAGACACCCACCGGAAGCGCCATCCCATACGCTCGCGCACTGCCTCTATTTCAGCGATTGGCGCCCGCGCCACGGCGACATAGCTCACGTCATTGTTCTCGAGGTGCGGCAGCAGCGGATCGATGTGGTCCACCTCAAGCGAACACCCGACGCACTGGTGCTCGACGCCGGGGCCCATCATGAAGTGCTTGACGAAGAGCTGGCTGCGTCCGTCGAACAGGTCCGAAAGCGTAACCTGTCCATCGGGTCCATCGAATACGTACTCCTTTTCAATTTTCATCCAGGGCAGTTCGCGCCGCTCGGCGGCCAGCGCGTCCCTGCGATGCGTCAGTTCCTTTTCCTTGGCGAGGAATGCGACCCGCGCCTTCATCCATTCATCAGGCGACACAACACTGTGCGTTTCCATGTTCCAATCCTTTGCAAAGTAAGCGCGGGTTAGGACCAGCCGCGCAGAAACTCATGCGTTCGCGGCCTGTTTCGCCGGGAACGGATCCCGCCATGCGTCGATTTCGCTGAGTTGATCGTGCCAGCGCCGAACCTCCGGGAATTCTTCCACGGGCATCGCCGCCCGTTTCGCGTAGGGAAGGGTCACAGCGACGGAAAAGTCGGCGATCGTGAGGTCATCGCCGACCAGCCACTTGCGGCCCTGGAGGTGCTGATTGAGCACGCCGGCAAACTTTCGAAACATGCCCTGCGCCTCCGCTACCGCTGACGGGTCGGGGTCGCCGAGTCCGATCTGCGGTTTGATAAGGTATTCGAAGTAAAGCGACCCACCGTATCGATAAAAATGCTGGCTATTCCAGCTGAGCCAACGCACGACATCAGTCTGGCGCGCGTCCCCTGGCCAAAGACTGGAACCCGAGCGCTGCGCCAAATGGCAGATGATGGCGTCGGCCTCCCAGATGCTCTTGTCGCCATCCACCAGGCATGGCACCTTGCCGTTGGGGTTGATCGCCAGATAGGCGGGCGCGTTTTGTTCGCCCTTCTTCAGATCGACAAAGGCATACTCCACCGGCACGCCGAGATATTTGGCGACAGCGCATGCTTTCCGGGGAGCGAGGGTTTCAGCGTAATAAAGCTTCATCATCGACCTCGACATGAGTTGCATCTGACTTGAAGATCACGTCTTGCGGCGTGAAAGTTTGGACCGCGAGCGGTATTGCCGGGACGCGCTCTTATGCGGTTGCGTCACCGGTCCCGCTCACTTCGGCAAGGAACGCTTCGAGCCTGTCGAACGCGCCGTTCCAGCCGACGTAGTGGCTGTCGCGCGCGACCTCGTCGAAGAACCGGGCATGAGTGAAATTGAATTCGGTCCCTTCCACGACAGGACGCAGCCTGATCGTCACGAGGGATCTGCGCTCGGGCATGGTGACCCACTCCCAGGTGAAGACGAGCTTCCGGTCCACTTCCACTTCCTTGTACTCCCCGCGGCAATCGTGCGTTTCGCCGTCAAGCGTCTGAAACACGACGCGAAAGCGCCCGCCGACGCGCGGGTCGGCTTCGGCGCTGAGCACCGGCCCATCGTCAGGCCCCCACCACCGCGCCATCAGTTCGGGCTGGGTCCACGCTGCGTAGATCTTCGCCGGCGACGCCTTGATGCGCCGGATAATGGTCAAGCTCGGTTGCTCCTTGATCATTCCTTGTCCTCCTCCACAAAGTCGGTGAGCCGATCGAGGCTGGCGGACCAGAACCGCTCGTAGCGCTTCAGCCAGGCCATCGCTTCTTCCATTGGGCCTGCGATCAATTCCACTGAAACGGTTCGTCCACGCTTGGTGCGCGACACCAGACCCGCGTCGCTCAGCACGTCGAGGTGCTTCATGACCGCAGGGAGTTTGAGCGGCAGCGGACGAGCGATCTCCGTGATCGACAAGCCGGGCTCTTGCTCCAGACGCGCGAGAATCGCCCTACGTGTGGGGTCCACAAGGGCGGAAAAAGTACGATCGAGCTGATTGACAGGAGACTTCACCATATGGTGAACTATAGACGATGATCGCGCGCTGTCAAGGCGTTCGCGAATCAAGTGAAGCCACTGCTTCGCCAGCGTCCGGATGGACAGGTGAGCAGGTTGTCGCGGCCCTCCCCCCGTTCTGGCGGTGACGTGAGGTTCTGATGCCTCCGGAGCGGCGGTGCGTGAACGGAAACGTCTCGCACAACGCTGAGATCGATCTGCCGACAGTTTCTTGGTTTTGAAGTGACCGCATGATGCAAAAAACCGCCATGTCGGCGGTGAGTCGCCAAACTTACGTTTGCAAAAAGGATGAGTGGTGGCGATCGCTTGACCGACATGTTCAGTCAGTCCATGGATCTCGCCATCCGTGATGGCAAGCGGGATGACACGACAAGCGTCGGGTCAGTCGCAAAACGGGTAGCCAGGCGTTCAAGCTCTGTTTAATCAGAGTCGTTAGAATGCCGAAGCATTTGTCAGCGAATCAGGTAACGGGAACCGCGATCATTGGATCGCGGCTAACGCCCCTGACCAGGAACTAGCTGGATTTCCGGCCTCGAAACGTGAAACCCGGCAGCGTCCGTGCGTCAGGACTCCATGCGAGGTGGACGCCCTGTTCAACGGCGGCTTTGAACTGGAGTTCGTTCGTCCACATCGGAATACGCGTTCGATAGAATTCTGCCCACTGGAATTCGGCGAACGGTTCGGGCGTTTTCAGATAGCCGCCGGCATCCCGGACAAATGCCGCCAAGCTCCGGTAGGGGTCGTCCGTTAGCCCTGAGACCTCTTCCGGGATAGCAGATAGTGCCCGCAGGATGCCGCGCTCATCGTAAGGATGAACCCACTGCTTCGCGATGACCGTGTCCCAGAACTTGTTGCCTGGAAGGTCCGACAGGTCTTGCGCCACCGAGGCGAACGCCTTCGTGATCCCTCCATCCCACAGTGCACGAGCCAGATGGTGTTGATCGATGACGTAGTGGCGGTCATTTTTGCCAATCACCGTTGGAATAGGCGCGCCTTTCAGGAACGCTTTCAAAGCCTTTTCATTCATCGCCAGAAGGTGTTTTCTTTTCGCGTCGACCTCGATCATGCCGACCGTCGCTTGCAACGGCCGCAACTGTTCGATATTCACACTCATTGTCTTAGCCATCGCTCAGCCTCCCTGTGTTTCGGGGCATTCTACTGCCATGTTTCCCCCACCGCGACGAAAACAGGAGTCGGTACAGATCAGCACTCACGTCGCTAGCGCGATTTGCCCCGGGCACTCTTTCTGGCGCTCCCGGCGCGAGGCGCATCTTTACTGGCCAAGGCGCCGCCGCCGTTCATCTGCTCCATCCACGACAAGGCGTCGACGTACGACAGGAACTGCTGGAGATAACCTGGCGACAGCTCGCGCATCAGCGAGAGCGATCGGTGCACGAGGCTACTCGAGTTGAGCGGCCCCGCATTCCCAGGCACTTGCTCCAGCGACTGCCGCACCTGCCTCTCCGCCCTGACCTTGGACGAGAGTTCTCTGAAGTAATCGAGCATCTCCAGTTCCGGGTAGGAGGCGGACCGGGGCACGGCCAGGACAACGTTACCCGCTGCGGACCCGCCGCCATCCGCCGGCGCATGGCTGGCGATGTAATCGATCAGTCCGGCAAGCGCTCCGCGAGCGGGCACGCCTCGCGATGCCGCGCTACCGGCATCGCGAGTCTTGAATGCGGCGCGCTCGAGATCGTCGGCATAGGCCTCGATCAGTTTGGACAGCCTGGCATCCAGGATACGTCGCGCCTCGCCGCTGTGGCCGGCCGCCCGCCGGTCCAGCGCCTCGATGAAATGAAAGCGGATGGGATCCAGGCGATCGGCGCCCTGCTCGCGCCATGCGTCGAGCTTCGCTTGGGCGCCGCTTGTCACCGCCGTGCCGCCACTACTCACGGGGCTTCACCGTCGTGGTCGACGGCCTCGGGACAGGTGCTATTTCCACTCGCCGGTTCCTGGCCCGTCCCTCGTCGTTGGCATTCGAGCTGACGGGCTGCCCGGAGCCGAACGCGGCCGCAAACACCGAGGAGGCGGGGACGCCTGCATCGATCAACGCACGGGTCACGGTCAACGCGCGCTGGGCCGACAGCTCCCAGTTGTCGGCAAAGCGATGGTTGCCGTCCCGCACTTGCCGGTCGTCGGTAAAGCCGCTCACCATCAGGATTTCGTCGCGGGCCTTGAGATAGTTGGACAGAGGGCCGGCCAGGCTCTTCAGTAGTTCCCGGCCTTCGGGCTGCAATTGATCGGAGTTCAGCGCGAACAACACGCTGCCGTTGATGCCGATGCGCCCGTTGACCAGCGTCACCCGGCCCGCTGCCAGCGGCCCTGCCAGCGCCTGCTCCAAGGTCTTGCGGCGCTGCGTTTCCATCTGCCGCTGCTTGACCTCTTGCGCAAGCCTTGTCGAGAGTTCCAGCTGCACGCCGATGACGCCCACCAGGATCAGCATGAAGGCGCCCAGCAGCACCGACATCAGGTCGCCGAAGACGGGCCATATCGGCGCAGTCGTTTCCGCGCCACCGTCGATTTCCTCGCTCATGCCGCTTCGGCTCCGACGGACGCCCGCTGGCCGGCGAGCTGTTGCAGGTCTTCGACGATCTGCTTCTGCGACATCATGCTCAGGTCGATGACTTCCCTGGCCTGCGCCACATAATAGGCAAGTTGTTCGTCACTGCGCGCGAGGGACTTGTCCAGCGCGGCTTCGATACGCTGCAGGTGGGCCACCAGCTTGTCGTTCGACTCGCCGAACAACTGGACGGCCACGCCAAATGCTTCACCCAGGCTCGCCACCTCGACCGCGCTGCCGGTGACCTGGGCGGCAACGGCGCCCAGCTTCCCGGTCTCGAGCTCGACCTTGTCGGTGAACTGCGTGCCGACCCGATCCAGAAGATCCGCCGATGTCGCAACCAGCGCGTCAACGGCTGAGCGCTGCTCAGTGGAGGCATGGTTCACGGCATCGAGCAGGGTTTCCAGCGTTGCCAGCAGGCGGCTGCGCTCCTCCAGCATCGCGGTGTCGCGGACCATGCTGTCGGAGAGCTTCTGGCGCAGTTCGGCGACGACTTCGGCCGCGGCCCTGGGGGCCTCCGACGCGGCTTGCACGAGCCGGGAGATCTCGCCGATCGTGTTGCTGGCGTGCGCCTGCGTCTGGGCCGATATATCGCGTGCGGTTTGCGCCAGCGTGTCGCAGATTTCCTGCTGGCGGCTTGCGGTACGCGTGCCCGCCTGCTCCCACTCCTTACTCAACGTAGCGGCCATCGAACCGAGCGTCTCGGTCCAGGCCGCCAGCCGTTGCTGGTCGCGCGAAGCCAATTCCGCCTGCAAGGCCGTATGCGACTGGTCCACGGTGCGTAGCAGCGACGCCGAGTGCTGCTCGAAGGTCGCTGCAGCGGTCGCCAAGGCTTGCTGGTTGTGGCTTGCCAGCTTCTCGCCGAGGTGTTCTTGCCGCGTCAACGCCTGGTTCCACGCCTCCGACACACTGCCTGCCGTGGCTTCCAGGCGCACGGAGACGCCGTCCAGCAGGCCGGCCGAGCGTTGCTCGAAGGTTTCGGTGAATCGATCCAGCGAGGTGCGCAGGTCCTGGACAAGCGCCTCGCCCGATCGCTGGTGCCCCGCCAGTGCCTGGTTCCAGATATCCGCGACGGTCGTCGTCGTCGCCTCGAAACCATTCGACAGGCCGTCCAGGTGCCGCTGCACGGCGTGCGTGACGGTGTCGTACAACGAGGCCGTCTCGCGCGCGAGACCCGCCATCGTGGCCTCCACGACCGGCTGCAGCGCCGCGCCGGCGACGCGGGCACTTTCGGCGACGCTCTCCTTCAACGAATGCTCCACCGAGGAAGCGAGGCGGGTGTAAGCGGCCTCTGTCTTGCCGTGGAAGGCGTCCTGGCTGGCGATCTGCCGCTCGTTCAAGGCCAGGCTCTGTTGTTCGATAGCCGCCATCATCGTCTGCAGCCGGTCGACCAGCGTGGGCATCACGTCGGCCTGCCGCTGCAGAAGCTTGAAGCGTTCCTCGCGCTGATGGGTCTGCGAATAGATGCGCAATGTCGTCGCGATCTTCACATCGAGCATCTGCGCTGCCTGGATCCGCTCGCGCCGGCACAACGCGGAAAGCAGCCCGAGCATGGCGGAGGTGGCCACGCCCGCAATCGAGGTGCCGAACGCAAATCCCAGCCCCTTGATCGGTGCGGCCAGCGAATCCCGGATAGCCTGCAAGTCCGTCGCGCTTTCCAGCGCCATGCCGGTGCCCCGCAAGGTCGCCACCATGCCGAGCAGCGTGCCCAGCATGCCCAGCAACACCAGCAAGCCAACTAGATACGGCGTCAACGCCGGGCCGGCCAAGGCCACGCGCTCACCCTCGATGCGCAGGCGCACCGCATTGCGCAGGCTGGGATGCAATTGGTCGAGCCAGGTGCCCAGGCTGGACGGTGGTTCGGACAGGCCCGTGACGGCCCGCGCCAAGGCGGAAGTGGCCTGGCTGTAGCGTCGCAGCTCGAGCGCGCCCGCCAGGTAGCAGGCGCCAACCAACAGGGTGACGGCCAGCGCCAACGGGTTCGAACCGACGTAGCCGGCGCCGATCCAGCACACGGCGGCCAGACCAACAACAAAAACAACAAGATTCAAAAGATATCTGGACATAGTGTCCCAGTTAGCTGGTGCGAAGGGCCGCGAGCAACCCTTCGACCGGTTGAAAACGAACTTCCAATTCGGCGAGCAACACGCTCTGCATATCCTTGCGGAACACATCCAGCCATGCATTGGGCGTGACCGCGGCGGCGGCCCCTGAGGCTTGAGCGTCGGCCAGCGTCTCCTGCCCGGCCTGGCGCAAACGCTCGAAGTGCCCGCCGAGCAACCCGGGCACGGCGCCCAGCAGACTCTGCTCGCGCGCGCTCAGCGCGCGCTCCATGACGGCATCCACCGCCGCGAGCCGGGCCAGGCCGGGCGTCCTGGTCGCCAGCGTGCCCCGCAGGCGGCCGCGCAGGCTGCCGATGCCCGTCTCCATCGCCTGCTGCATGGATAGATAGCGCTGACGAAAAACCGCGTAATCGACGGCTGCATCCACAGGGGCTTCCTGCAGGGGCGCTTGCGCGGACCCGCGCCGCCTCGCGTTGGCGAACGCGCTATCGCCGACGATGGCATTCGCCAACGAGGTGCGCACACGGGCGCACTCGTTCTCTTCAGCGTGGCCGTTGGCTCGCGCGCCGGAGGCTGCGGCAGGCGGATTGCCGTTCAGCGCCGCGGACAGCGCGATCGCGTCGGTCCAGCCAAGCCATTGGCTCAGCCGGTCCGAGAGCGATTGTCTGGATTCGGGAACATCGATGTCCGTCAGGCGCGCAAGTAAGCGTATGAGCGTCGGGCCGCTGAAAGCTGTGCGCTGTGGGGCTTGCACCATACCACCAGAATCAAAAAAGTCAGCAGTTTACACGCCGGCGGGCCGCGACTGCCGACTCTTGGTGAGTGGGACGGGTGAGCGCGGAATTTCAGCGTGGCCGATAAGACCGGTTGTGTCACCCTGTCCGGTCTTTCCAATGCCGCTGCCGGGCTGAGGAAATACGCATTCACACCGTACATCTTCGGCAACCATTCGTCGCCCGCGGGGCGGGCGGCAACGCACCCGTGACACCTCGACACTAAAAATCCTTGAATATATCTGCATTATCAGATAATGTTGTATCAGAAATATGGCCGGCAATGAACCACGCCGTCCACCCAGCCTAGGTCAGAGGTTCTGCGCGTGCTGCCGTGCAGATTCCCTGCGGGATGGGCTTATTTTTTTGCTTGATTATCTGACTTATCAGATAAATTCGGCTGCCGGCGAGTGGGCAGCCGACCTCTGGATCAACTTACAGGACGCAAGATGAACCCGTCGACACAACCCGGCGCCCCAGCGCCTCTGACCGGTGCCAGGTTCGCACTTGGCACGCTCGCCGTGGCGCTCGCCACTTTCATGAACGTGCTGGATTCGTCCATCGCCAACGTGGCGATTCCGACGATATCGGGCAATCTCGGCGTATCGGTCGACGAAGGCACGTGGGTAATCACGCTGTTCGCCGCGGCCAACGCCGTGTCGATCCCGCTGACCGGCTGGCTCACGCAGCGTGTTGGGCAAGTGAAGCTTTTCGTCTGGGCGATCCTGCTGTTCGTCTTTTCGTCCTGGCTGTGCGGCATGGCCCCCACCCTGCCGGTGATGCTTGCCGCCCGCATCTTGCAGGGCGCGGTGGCCGGCCCGCTCGTGCCACTGTCGCAAGCGCTGCTGCTCGGCTCGTTCCCGAAGGAGAAGAGTTCGAGCGCGCTGTCGCTGTGGGCGATGACGGCAACAGTCGGGCCGATCGCGGGGCCGGCGTTAGGCGGTTGGATTACCGACAGCTACAGCTGGTCGTGGATCTTCTACATCAACATTCCGGTGGGGCTGTTCGCCGCCGGGACGATCTGGGCGATCTACCGCGAGCGCGAAACGCCCGCCCGCAAATTGCCGATCGACAAGGTCGGCCTGATCTCGCTGATCGCGTGGGTCGCGTCGCTGCAGATCATGCTCGACAAGGGCAAGGACCTCGACTGGTTCAATTCCCCGGTGATCTGGGCGTTGAGCGTGTTCGCGCTGATCAGCTTCGTGTTCTTCCTGATCTGGGAGCTGACCGAGGAAAAGCCGATCATCGACCTGCGGCTCTTTGCCGGACGCAATTTCCTGGGCGGCACAGTGGCGATTTCGGTGGCGTATGCGGTGTTCTTTGCGAATCTGGTGATCCTGCCGCAGTGGATTCAGGGATTTCTCGGTTACCGCTCGGTCGACGCGGGGCTCGTGACGGCGCCGCTCGGTATCTTCGCGGTGATCCTCGCGCCGGTGATGGGGAAGATCATGCCGAAGTCGGATATGCGGGTGCTCGCGACGCTGGCCTTCCTCGGCTTTGCCGGCGTGTTCTTCATGCGCTCTCACTACAACACGGGCGTTGATCCGTTCACGCTAGTGCTGCCTACGCTGCTGCAAGGTATTCCCACCGCCCTCTTCTTCACACCGCTCACTGCGATCATCCTGTCGGGGCTGTCACCCGACAAGATTCCCGCAGCCGCCGGCCTGTCCAACTTCGTGCGGGTGTTCGCCGGCGCGGTCGGGACATCGCTGATGAGCACGGGCTGGGACAACCGGACGATCCTGCATCACGCCCAACTGGTCGAACAGACGAGCGTGAACAACCCGAATTTCGTCGACGCCATCGCCTCACTGCAGACGACGCTCAACGCCGCCACGCCAAAAGCGCTGGCGTTTTTCGAAGCGTCGCTGAACCAGCAGGCCACGATGCTCGGCCTGAACGACATCTTCTGGCTGTCGGCGGTGATCTTCATCGTGATCATTCCGCTGATCTGGGTGACGAAGCCCGGCAAGGGCGCGAGCGCGGGCGCAGCAGGCGCCGGCGGCCACTGATTGGTGGACGGGAAAGCAACCCGCCGCGAAGAGCGGGATCCAAAAATCCTCTTGACACTATCTGACTATGCAGCTATTGTCATTATCAACAAACAGGGGAGCGCCATGGACCACTACACGAACGAAAGTTTCATGCTTACGGACAGCGTCGGCCTCACGCTGACCCTGGCGCGCAACATGATTACGGCGGAGATGGACGCGGCCCTCAAGGACCTCGACATCAGCAGCCAGCAGATGGGCATTGTGCTGTCACTCAGTCGCGGCGTCGCGGCAACACCGTTCGAACTGTCGAAGTTGCTCGGCGTCGATTCGGGACTCATGACGCGCATGCTGGACAAGCTGGAAACGAAGGGTTTGCTGGAGCGTTCGCGTAGCGTCGACGATCGCCGCGTGGTCAATCTGACGCTGACGGAAAAGGGTGAAGCACTTGCAACCCGGATTCCGGAAATCGCACCGCAAGTGCTGAACGCGCGCCTGAAGAAGTTCACCAGTGCCGAGTTCGAAGAGCTGCGTCGCCTGCTTCACAAGTTCATCGGCGAATGAGCCGGGTTAAGCAGGTCCGCTTTTTTTGCCCAATTAACTGATAGGTCAGAAAATGAATAAACAGTCTTCTCAAACCGGTGGCGCCTCCCGTGTGACGAAACTGGGCGTATCCGTGATCTTCGCTGCCGTGCTCTCCGCTTGTGCCAACTACGCCGGCATCCACAGCGACAAGCAGATGGCCGAGCCGAAGCAGTTCGAAACCACACAAAGCCTGCCGGCCGAAAGCGGTCACTGGCCGGCTGCGGACTGGGCCGACCAGTTCGGCGACGCGCAGCTGAAGGCACTGCTCGCCGAAGCCCTCAAGGGTAGCCCGACGCTCGCGCAGGCCCGCGCCCGGGTCGCCCAGGCGCAGGCGTTCAGCGAAACCGCGAAGGCCAGCACGCTGCCGCGCGTCGACGCGAACTACTCGCTCACGCGCCAGCAGTACAGCGGCAACGCGCTCGTGCCGCCGCCCTACGCCGGCTCCTGGCAGACCGAGAACAAGGGGCTGTTGAGCGCTTCCTACGACCTCGACCTGTGGGGCAAGAACCGGGAAGCGCTGAAGGCGGCCCTGTCGCAGGTGCAGGCAAGCCAGGCTGACGCCGAAGTCGTCAAGCTCACGCTGAATACGTCGATTGCACGCACCTACAACCAGTTCGCCCGTCTGTATGCCCTGCGCGACATCGCGCAGCAGGAGGTTACGCGCCGCGAACAGATCGACCGCATCACGGCGGGTCGCATCGCGACCGGACTCGATACCGAAGTGGAGCGTAAAACCGCGCAGGCCAATCTCGCCACGAGCCATGCCAATCTCGCGGCGCTCGACGGCAGCATTCTGACCACGCGTTATCAGCTGGCCGCGTTGCTCGGGGCAGGTCCGGATCGCGGTCTGACGATCGCGCGCCCGGCGCTCGGTATCGGCGACGAAGTACGTCTGCCGGACAACCTGCCGGCGGATCTGGTGAGCCGCCGCCCGGATATCGTCGCGGCCCGCTGGCGCGTCGACGCGCTCACGCACGAGGTAAAGGAAGCCAAGGCCGAGTTCTACCCGGACATCAACCTGAGCGTGGCCATGGGTCTCGACGCGTTCGGCTTCGGCCGGTTCCTCACCGCCGCGAGCCGCACGGGTTCGGCAGGCGCCGCGATCCATCTGCCGATCTTCGATGGCGGTGAATTGCGCGCGCAACTGAAAGGCCGTTACGCCGAATTCGACTATGCGGTGGCCGGTTACAACCAGACGCTGATTACCGCGCTGACCGACGTTGCTACGCAGCTTGCGCAGATCCGTTCGAGCGATGCACAACTCGCCGATGCACAGGCCGCGCAAGACGCCGCTCGCAGCGCCGACCAACTGGCGATCACGCAATACAAGGCCGGCCTGACCAACCAGCTGACCGTGCTCAATGCCGACATGAATGCGTTGAACGCCGATCAGGCCGTTGCCGATCTGAAGATGAACCGCCGCGACCAGCAGATCGCACTCGCTTCCGCACTCGGCGGCGGTTATGTCGATACATCGAAAGATGAAACCCGTCGCGCGGACGCTGCCGCGCAATCCAGCCCCGTGGTCGCCGCGCGTTGATACGGCACACGTTCGCACACCCGTCAGGAGAACTGAAATGAGCGATACCGACACGTCCGACCGCAAGACGGCGGACACCGATGCAGTCATCGAGAACACCAGCAGCGCACCGGCCGCACCCGCGGACAACGCGCCAAAAGCGACCCCGCCACGCAAGCGCAAGCTGCTGCTCTCGCTCCTCGGCATAGCCGTAGCGGCAGCGGGCGCGGCGTACAGCGCGTACTACATCACATACGGCCGTTATTACCAGTCGACTGACGACGCCTACGTCAGCGGCAATCTCGTCCAATTGACACCGCAGGTCACCGGCACCGTGGTGGCGGTCAACGCGGACGACACGCAGATCGTCAAGCAAGGCGACCCGGTCGTCACGCTCGACGGCGCCGATGCGAAAGTCGCGTTGATGAACGCCGAGGCGACGCTTGGCCAGACCGTGCGACAAGTCAGCGGCCTTTACGTGAACAACAATTTCTATGCGGCAACGGTGGCCCAACGCGCGGCGGACCTCGCTCGCGCCAACGACGATCTGCACCGGCGTGAGGCCGTCGCCGGCACGGGTGCGGTGTCTGCCGAAGACATTGCTCACGCCCGCGATGCGGTGAACGTCGCCCAGGCCGCGCTCGACGCTGCCCGCCAGCAGGCTGAAGCCAATCACGCACTGACCGACCGCACGACGATCGAACAGCATCCGAATGTGCAGGCCGCTGCGTCGAAGGTCCGCGATGCCTACCTGAACTACGCACGCAACACGTTGCCGGCACCCGTCACCGGTTATGTCGCTCGCCGCTCGGTGCAGGTCGGGCAGCGCGTCGCGCCGGGTACGCCGCTGATGGCGATCGTGCCGCTCGACGGTGTGTGGGTCGATGCGAACTTCAAGGAAGGGCAACTCAGGCATATGCGCATCGGTCAGCCTGTCGTACTGACGGCCGATGTGTACGGCTCCGGCGTCAAATACCACGGCCGGGTAGTGGGTTTCTCAGCGGGCACGGGCAGCGCCTTTGCCGTGTTGCCGGCGCAGAACGCCACGGGCAACTGGATCAAGATCGTCCAGCGTCTGCCGGTACGTATCCAACTCGATCAGCATGAACTCGAAGCGCATCCGTTGCGTATCGGCCTGTCCATGCAAGTCGACACCGATACCCGCGACGATTCCGGCACGCAACTCGGCGCCGCGGTCACGACGGCCTATCACACCGATGTATTTGCGCAGTACGGTGCGCAGGCCGACGCAGAGATCGCGAAGATCATTACCCAGAACGAGGTGGCGTCGCACACGGTTGCCGCAGCGCCGTCAGCGAAGAACGTTGCGACGCGCGCTCAGGCGCGCAACGCGGGTTGACCGCCGGCCAATCAAGCCTCCCGCTACCCGCCACGCCTCGCAAGACGGACGGGTAGCAGGAGCGCAAGTCGGCTCGGCTGAGCGTCTTTTTACTGATCAGGGTTATCGTCCCAGCGTCTCTGACTCTTGTGGTAACTGCTCCAGTTGTTGCCACCTTTGCAGACCAGCTGCGAGCCCTGAGCCTGGCACGAGGCCTCGTAGCCCGGCGAATAGAGCCACTCACCGACCCAGTGCCAATTGACGTGCGAGTCACCTTGCGGTGTATACGGCACAAAGTTGGCAGCGTCGTCCGTGCTGCCGGAGCCGGTGTAGCGGGCCACGGTCGGATACGGAAACACCGGGCGAGTACGTGTGGTCTGACCGCTCGTGTCCACGATCGACGCCACCACCTTGCCGGGCTTCGTGCCGCTCTCGGTCCACGCCATCACCGGCGTCAGGATGTCGAAAACGTTCGGCCCGTTTCCGCCACCGCAGTGCGCGACTCCGGGGAACAGGTAAAGCCTGGCAAACTGTTCGAACCGCTCGTGACCCATGAGCTTTCTCATCTCGTGGTAATACTCAAGCGTCGACTGTGGCGAGATGTGTTGATCCTCCAGGCCGTGCCACAAGATCAGCTTGCCGCCGTGACTGGCGAATTGACGCAGGTCGGGATCGGTTGCCGCGAGATAGTTTGAAGTCTGCACCGTCTTCACGAAGGAATCGATCGTGAACTTCAGGTCGGTAATCGTGGCGGCAGGGTTGGAGCCGTTGAAGTAGTCGAGGTAGCGCAGGAATGGCAAAACGAAGCCGATAGTTCCGCTCGGCCCGGCGTCCGTATCCGGCACGAACAAATTCCAATTCAGCTCTGAACCCCATTCACGCGAGATGGGCTGCTCGAGGTGAGCCCCGTTCGCATCGGTCGCCCCATCGTGTATCTGGCGCACGACAGTTGCCTCCGCCTGCGAGAGACAGGTCGACGCGGCTTGTCCTTTCGCACAAAGCATCGTCATTGGATCGAAGTGGCAGGATTGCGGATCGTCGATCACCCCGTCGGCGACGCCATCGATGTTGTCGCACGCCTTCAATACAGCCGCGTGGATCAGCGGCAGCTTGCTCGCCAGCAGGATGTACTTGCCGGTCGTCGGATCGACGTTCACCGCCGCGGGCCAGGCGTGATGAAACGTATTCTGCACAAGGAGGTCGTTGGCAGGGGCACCCGCAACGATGCCGTCAAAGTCCTCCGGGTAGCGCTGGGCCTCCATCAACGCCTCACGGCCGCCATCGGAACAACCGTCGAAATACGAATACTTCGCCGGCCGGGCGTAAAACTTGTTGATGATCGCCTTGGCCACCTGCGAAGTTGCGTGCTCAGCACGATAGGCGAAATCGATCTTTGCGTTGGGGTCGAGCGCCCATGATCCGTCGTAACCTCCTTCGTGACCCATGTCGGTCGCGGCCACGGCGATCTGTCCGTTGGTGACGGGCACACACGTTGTCGCCATCGGCGCACTGATGGAGAGGTTGCCGCAGAGGCCGCCACAACCGGTCTGCAGATAGCGTTGCGTCCAGCCCTGAGTCGGCAGGCGCAACTCGAACAGCGAGGCGCCGGGACCGATACTGCCCTTCACGTCGCAAACGGGCGTGGGCAGTGTGGTATTCCCCACGCTCGTCCCCGCAGGGAGCAGCGTCGCGGATGTAATGGTGACTGTGCCGTCGGTCACCCCGCTCAAGTCCAGGCTCGCTACGGCCGAGCAGTCCATGGCGGGCATGACCGCCGGGAGGTTTGCCATCCCTGTGGCAGCGCTTGCGCCCAACGGCCAGGCAATCATCACAAGCAGAGCGGCAGCTCCGGCGAGCGCGGTCAACAATCGGCCGGCGGCGCCCCGCTGAAGGAACCTCATATTTCCCAAGACTCGAGTCGCTATCAGCAAACCTCGTGTCACCCATCCTGCGTTCCAGAGTACAGGCATCTTTGTCTCCTGTCGTTATCGTCGATTTGCCGCGGGGCTGGCGCTATCAGTGGCCATTGGCAGCGGCGATTGCATGAAGCACACCGGAAGAAGCGGCCTCGATGTGCGCGTACCAATATATGCGGCGAGCGGACGCGGAAGAAGGAGCGAAAGTGTCGACTGGAGGAAGATGAGAACGGGCAATCCAGATCTCTCAAGATGCCCAAACCGAAAACGAACGAAAATCCGAATTCTTCTGCAATCCGAAATCTCTGGAAAATCAACGAGGTAGACATGCCAGCGGGACGGCGGTCATCGTCCCAACGACGCAAGCTCGGCTGAGCTATCTCAGTCGCCGCTTGTCCGGGCGATAAGAAAAACAGATTGGATTAGTCATCTTTCGCAATAGATGACCGTCCGAGACATTAGCTATTCTAAGCGTGCAATCACTGACGACCGCGACGTGCTGCGTCTTGAGGGGCCGTTGCGGCCCGGTGGCGCAGCTCGCCGGCGCCGTCAACGCAGTGCGCCGCGGCGACTCTCGTGTCACGATCCGGCAATCGCACAGGACGCCGCAGCCTACATCGTCTCGACCGTCACAATATCTATGTCCAGCAACGGGCCGCTTCTGAAAGACCCGCCGCTTCAAAATGCAATTATTTTTCAATGCGGCGACTTCCTTCAGGTTCTCATAAGCTAAATCAATCTAGATTTCGCGCGCAGCCGCCGATGGCCGCTTCACCGTACCTGTGGACTAGCGCCCAATAAGCCACCCGTCTTCAGCCATCCGTGATACGCCGGTAGCGGATCCCGCCCCGACCACCCACGCGCCCACTAGAAATGAACAGCAACGCTTCCCCTTCGCAATCCGATGTGTGGTCCGATTGGCTCCTGCATACCCGGCACGCCGATGATCCAGAGCAAGAACGAGCCCTCCATGCCGAACTCGAACAACACGCCGATCGTGTCCTCGACGGCGCGCGGCTTGCCTCAGGTATGACGCTCGCGGACATCGGCTCCGGCGATGGCCTGATTGCCTTGCGCGCCATCAACCGCATCGGTCCATCGCTGCGCGTGGTCATGGCGGACATTTCGGAACCCCTGCTTCGTCACGCTGAAGCGCTCGCGGTTCAACGTGACGTCCGGGATCAGTGCACCTTCGTTCAATGCTCCGCCGACGCACTCAAAGGCATTGACGATGCCTCAGTCGATGCCGTCACGACTCGGGCTGTACTCGCTTATGTACCCGACAAGATTGCCGCTTTGCGGGAATTCCACCGGATTCTGCGGCCGGGTGGCCGAATCTCGATTGCTGAACCTATTCTTCGCGACGATGCATTCGAGGCGAGCTCTTTAAAGACCTTCGTCGACGCGCTCCCCCCGGAATCGGACGAACCGTTCTTTCGCCTTCTGCATCGCTGGAAAGTGGCGCAATTTCCCGATACAGAGGAAAAGATTTCCGCGAGTCCACTGACCAACTATAGTGAACGCGATCTGGTCCGCTTCGCGCTCGATACAGGATTCGCGGACATTCACATGGAATTCCACATCGACGTACGCCCCTCTGCGGTCACCTCCTGGGAGGTGCTGCTTGGCACTTCGCCCCACCCTTGGGCTCCGTCGCTCGGGGTCATTCTCGCCGAGCAGTTCACGGTGGAAGAACGACAATTCTTCGAACAGGTTTTCCGCGCGCATGTCGAGGGTCGCCAGTTGGTCACGGCTGAGCGCACCGCTTACCTTACCGCAACGAAAACCATGCGGTGAAGCCAGCGGCACCTTCGGCCGCGATCGTCCTGCGAAGTACGAGGGCGCGCCGAACGGTGTGTGATCCCGGTACGCCTATCGGTTGTTCGCCCACTCGCGCACCGCCTGTGCGAACAACCTTAGCGCGGTGGGCGGGTGGCGGTTAGCAGGGTAATAAAGGCACAAGCCAGGAAAAGAAGGACTCCACTCGGGAAGCAAGTGGACCAGCCGACCCGACGCCAGATGCTCTGCCACCTCGTCTTGCGGGACCCATGCGATGCCGATTCCAGCGAGGGCAGCCTCGATCATGAGATTGAGGTTGCCGAGGGTCATCGGTCCGGCCACATCTATGTTGGCGCTCTTGCCGCGGTGTTCGAGATCCCAACGATAAAGGGTCCCGCTCTCGAACCTGAAGCGAATGCAACGATGCTGCGCAAGGTCGTGCGGCGCCTTTGGCGGCTCGTGACACGAGAGATATTCTCGTGACGCGACCGCGGCGAAACGCATGTCAGCTCCAAACCGGACCGCGATCATATCGCGCGGTACGTCGTCAAAGACGCGTATGCCAGCGTCGAAGCCGTCGGCCACGATATCGACCAGCCGCGTGTCCACGACGAATTCGACGTGGATATCCGGATAAGCGGCCAGAAAGTCTGGAAGAACATGGCGGACGAGCGGTCTTGCTGAGGCCTCTGAAGCACTGATCCGGATCGAGCCCGATGGCCGGTCGTGCGCTGACGCCGCCTGATTCACCGCCTCTTCGAGGTCCGCGATTGCCGGCCTCACTCGCCGAAGGAACTGCTCGCCCGCCTCAGTCAGCGCGACGGATCGCGTTGTGCGGTTAAACAGCCGCACCTCCAGCCGCGCCTCCAGACCCCGCATCGAATGGCTCAGCGCCGACGGCGAAACCCCCAGCGTGCGAGCAGCCGCCCGGAAGCTTCGCTGGTCAGCGATAGCGATAAAAGCAGTCAATTCAGATAGGCCGACACGCAACATAGTTGAATTTATCTCAATACCTCGTAGAAGTTTAGCCGGATTGTTGAGCGACGCACAACAGCCTAAGCTCTACAGCATTGAGCATCGACTGGTGCGTATCGGGCGCTACCAGCGGCAGGTGCCACGCGCGTGCGGATTCCAGTTAAAGGCGGTTTTTTTACCGCTTGATAACGGCAACGATCCGCCTGGGACATTTCGAAAGGAGAAAGGGTATGCAAAAGCGCAAACTTGGAAACAGTGGTCTTGAGGTGTCGGCGATTGGCCTGGGTTGTATGGGCTTGAGCTACGGCTATGGCCCGGCCACTGAAAAGTCTGAAGGAATCAAACTGATTCGGACTGCTTTCGAGCGGGGCGTCACGTTCTTCGACTCCGCCGAGGCCTATGGCCCGTTTCTTAACGAGGAGCTGGTCGGCGAGGCCGTGGCGCCATTTCGCGACCAGGTGGTGATCGCCACCAAGTTCGGCTTCAAGGACGGCGACGTGACCCAGGGCCTCGACAGCCGGCCCGAGCGCATCCGTGCCGTAGCCGAAGCATCGCTGAGGCGCCTGAAGACCGATCGCATCGACCTGTTTTATCAGCATCGTGTCGATCCGAATGTGCCGGTCGAGGAAGTGGCCGGCACCGTCAAGGACCTGATCCAGGAGGGCAAGGTCAAGCACTTCGGCATGTCGGAGGCTGGCGCTCAGTCGATCCGTCGCGCCCACGCCGTGCAGCCGGTAGCGGCGCTGCAGAGCGAGTATTCGCTGTGGTGGCGCGAGCCGGAGGAGACGGTGCTGCCGACTCTGGAGGAACTGGGCATCGGCTTCGTGCCGTTCAGTCCGCTAGGCAAGGGCTTTTTGACTGGAGCCATCACCGAGAACACCACGTTCGACAAAACCGACTTCCGCAACATCGTGCCACGCTTCTCCGAGGAAAACCGCAAGGCCAACGCGGGCCTCGTCGAAGTGCTTGGCAAGATCGCCGACGGCCGGGGCACCACGCGGGCGCAGATCGCGATCGGCTGGCTGCTTGCGCAGAAACCGTGGATCGTGCCGATTCCGGGTACCACCAAGTTGCATCGGCTGGAAGAGAACGTCGGTGCGGCTACTGTCGAACTGTCGGCTGAGGATTTGTCCGCCATCGAAGCTGCACTGCGGCAGATCAAAGTGGTAGGCGATCGCTACCCGGCTCATCTTCAGCAGCGCGTCGATCGCTAATTTCCCTGTTTTACCCGTCGCAGCAATCCGCCGGTGTCTGCCTATCCCAGCACCGGCGGGCTGCTTTGCGCACTATTTCCAGTTCCGCCTCCTATGGCCAACGAGGCAACTGCTAATCTGAGCGGCGGCATCGGTCATGTATTGACGACTTCAGAGGCGAGCGCATGTCTTCCGTGTTGGTGTTCAAGCTCATCCTTCTATCACTGATCGCGGTCATCGGGTTAGAGTTGCTCGCCCAGCGTCTGCGCCTGCCTCCAGCCGCCGCGTTGCTCGTCGGCGGAGCGGCAATGGCGTTTGTGCCCGGCCTGCCCCGTGTCGAGTCGCACCGGATTCTGAAACTAGACGCCACTCCCCCCCACCGTCTTGACGCTCTTCCACTGCCCCTGCTGGACCTGAAACAGCGTGTAGGGCGGCTTGATCAGGTCGCCATACGGATCAAACGTGATCTTGCCCGTCACGCCCGTCACGCTGACCTTCGCAAGACTATCGACAATCTTGGCGCGATCGAGTGAATCGGCACCGTGAATCGCCTTGATCATTGCGAGCGCCGCATCATACGCAAACGGCGCATACAGTTCGACATCCTGGTTAAAGCGCGCCTTGTAACGCTTGCCGAACTCCTGCGCGGCAGGCAGTTTATCCAGCGCGGGACCCGGCTCCAGATCCTGCGTACCGTCTCCCGCCGTGCCGGAAATCTGCAGGAAAGCATTGCTCTTCAATGCGCCCGCGCCGAACAACAGTGCCGGCATGCCGAGCGAGCGCATCTGCTTGACGAGCATCGCGCCCTGTTCATCCAGACCGCCAAAGAAAATCAGATCGACGTTCTTGCTTTTGAGCGTCGTCAGAATGGCGCGAAAATCGACCGCTTTATCATTGGTGAATTCGCGATCCACGATGTTGCCGTTCGCTTCCTTGGCGCCTTTTTCGAACGCATCCGCGAGTCCTTGCCCGAATGCCGTACGATCGTCGATGATGCCGATGCGCTTCGCCTTCATCTGCTCGACCACGAAATGTCCCGCGACGACGCCGCCGATACCGTCATGCCCCATCGTGCGAAACACGTTCTTGTAGCCCTGCTTGGTCAGTTGCGGATTGGTCGAACCCGGCGTAATCATCGCGACGTTCGCCTGATGGTAGACCGTCGAGGCCGGAATGCTGCACCCCGAGTTGTAGTGGCCGATCACGCCGACAACGCCGTCATCGACCAGTTTCTGCGCGACCTGAATCGCCACGCGAGGATCCGCCTGGTCATCCTGAACGTCAAGCACGAACTTGACCGGCTTGCCGCCGACCGTGGGATGCCTGGCATTCTCTTCATCGAGCGCCAGTTGCGCGCCATACTGCAAATCTTTGCCGACGCGAGCAACCGGGCCGGTCAACGGTCCAACAAATCCAATCTTGACGACTTCAGGATCGGCGGCCCACGAGAACGGCGTGTGCGTGCCGAGTGCGAAGACGGCCAGACTCAAAAGCCAATGGCGGCGATTCATGATGCGCTCCTTGCGAGATGTCAACGTCGCGCGTTGTGTTGATCGACCGGTCCGATGCGCGACGCGTCGAAACCGTCCTGCGATGCCTGCGGTAAAACGTGACCTTGTGCTGCTACGCCCCCCAGCAAAATCTAAAAACGCGTGGCCGCGTACGGCGCGAGATCGAGCGGCGGCGCGCGCCGCGCGATCAGGTCGGCGACGATACGCCCGCTCACTCCGGCTAACGTCAATCCAAGATGCTGGTGGCCGAATGCGTAAATCACGCGTTCGCTTGCGCGCGAACGTCCGAGCACCGGCACGCCGTCCGGCAAGGTCGGGCGAAAGCCGAGCCAACTGTTATCGGGCGTATCGAGCGCGGGCAATGCGCGCTTCGACGAGAACGTCAGCAGGTCGAGCAACGAGCGATTACGCGTCTCGCTGAAGCCGCCGAGTTCGACCGTCCCCGCGACACGAATACCGTCGCTCATCGGCGTCATGTAAAAGCCACGCTCGGCCCAGCCGACCGGCCGTGAAATCAGTTGCTGCGCACCCGGATAGCGCACGTGATAACCGCGCTCGGTGTCGAGCGGCACCGCATCGCCGCATTGTTTGGCGAACTGCGCGGAACGCGCGCCGGTCGCGATCACGACGTGGCTGAAACGTCGCGCGACACCGTCTACCGTCAGGCTCGCGCCATCGGCAGACGGCTGCACTGCGCTGACGGATGAACGCTCCAGCTGCAGCCCTTGCGCCGCGAGCCGTTCATAAAGCGCCTGCAAAAAGGCATGCGGATCGGAAAAATGCCAACTATCGCGGAACAGCACACCGCGCTCGAAAATGGGCGCCAGCGACGGTTCGAGCGCGCGAATGTCATTGCCGGCAAGCACGTCGAACGCGACGCCGAGTTTCTGGCGCAGATCGAGTGCGGCACGCGCGGCGTCGAACGAAGCGGCATTCGAATACAGATAAAGACACTCGCGCGGCCGTACGAAACGCGCCAGCTCCGCATCCGCCAGCAGCGGCGCGTAACCGTCCTGCGCATGGGCGAGCAGCGCGGCGAGTGCATAGGCGCTCGCTTCGTAACGGCGCGGCAGCGAACTGATCATGAAGCGCATGAGCCACGGCGCCAGATGCGGCAGATACTGCCAGCGCAACCGGAACGGACTGTCGCTCGACAACAGGAAGCGCGGCAAATCGCGGAACACGGACGGGTTGTTCACCGGAATGCACGCGTAGTGCGCGAACGTCCCGGCATTGCCGAACGACGCGCCCTGCCCCACGCCGGACGGATCGAACAGCGTGACGCGATGACCGTCGCGCATCAGCGACGCGGCGCTCGCGAGGCCGATGAATCCCGCTCCGACGATAGCGATGTCCGGCATTACTTCCGCCCTTCCAGCGTTTGTGCGCCGATCCGCGCGAGATATCCGGTGGCGGGGCCGCCGAGTTGCCGGCTGGCCTCGGGTGCGGCGGGCTGTAGAAAGCGCATCGAAAAACTCCTGCTGAGGGATCCTGGGCGCTGCCCGGCAGCGCTTCGAAGGACGCGCCACCGGACAAACTCTGACATCTAGAATCACACAATATTTTTTTGTGTGCAATTAAAACGCGCCTTGTGTGGTCCTGGCACTTTCCCTGGATGGGCATGGGTGCAGTCCTTGCGGTGTGTCGCGGCTTTGCCGCCATCTGCCAGGAACCCCGCCGGCTGAGGCTTGCAGTCAGGCTTGTGTGGTATAGAATCGGCACACATCCGCAAAACTGCGGACAAAGACGATTTTGTATGGAGACATCTGACTTATGGCTTCTGGCAAGGACGCGGCGCAACGCGCCAACGGTGCGCCGGCGCGGGCGAAGCGCTCCACGTATGTCGAGGTGTCCAGTTCGATCGAGAACGAGATTCGCAGCGGCGTTTACCCGCCCGGCAGCCGTCTGCCGCCACAGCGGCAACTCGCGACGGAGCTGGGCATCAACGTATCGACGGTCTCGCGCGCGTACAAGGAATTGCAGTTGCGCGGGCTGGTCATCGGCAGCAAACGGCGCGGCTCGCTCGTCACGGGCGGCGCAATGCCGAGCGTCGAGCCCGCGCATGCGGCGAGCAACGCGGCGATCGATTTGACCGTCAACCGGCCGGCCACCGGCGAATTTCTCACCTGCCTCGCGCGCACGCTCGCGGACTTGCCGCAGGATCCGCGCTTCCCGCAACTGCAGGAATACCAGCCGCCACAGGGGCCATCATGGGCGCGCGCCGCCGGCGCTCGCTGGATCGCCGCGCCGGGCTTTGCGCCGGCGGCCGATCACGTGGTCGTGACAAGCGGTGCGCAGCACGGTTTGTATGCGGTGCTGAACAGCCTGATCGGCACGGACGGCGTGATCCTCGCCGATCGACTCACCTACTACGGGCTGAAAGCACTCGCGCCGGTTTTCCAGTTCGAAATCGTCGGCATTCCGAGCGACCGCGACGGTCTGCTGACCGACGAGGTCGAAGCCGCATGCCGGCGTATGCCGGTGAAAGCCATCTTCACGGTGCCGAATCTGCAGAACCCGACTGTCACGACGATGAGTCTCGAGCGCCGCATGGCGCTCGTCGACATTGCGCGCCGGCATGGCGTGGCGATCATCGAGGACGACGTCTATGGGCCGCTGGTGTCGCAGCGTTTGCCGACGATCGCAAGCCTTTGTCCGGAACTGACGTTTCATATCGGCGCCACCTCGAAGATCCTCGCGCCCGGGTTGCGGCTCGGCTATCTGCTCAGTCCGCCGGACAGTTCCGCGCTCTGCGCGGAGGCCGTGCGCACCACCGCATGGATGCCCGCGCCGATGTCCATGCTGATCGCGTCGATCTGGATCGAGGACGGCACCGCGCGCCACATCATGGACGCGCAGCTTGCCGAAATTCGCGCGCGCCAGGATCTCGCGCGGGAGCTGCTGCCGCAGGAGTTGCTGCAGACCGATCCGGCGTGCATGTTCGTGTGGCTCAAGTTGCCGCCGCCCTGGCGTGCGGATGATTTCGCCGCGAACGCAAAGGCACGCGGCGTGGTGGTGATGCCATCGTCGGCGTTTGCCGTCGACCGGTCCGAAATCGAGCACGGTGTGCGGATCAATCTCGCGTGCGCGACGAGCCGCGATCAACTGGTGAGCGCGCTACGGCTCTTGACGGGGACACTCAAAGACCGCCCGCGAGCGCTGTTCGGGACGATCTGATCCCGGCGACCCGCTAAACCGATATGGCGAAGGGCAACTACATGCCGCCGTTCTCGACGGTGCGGCCTTCCGCACGCCAGCGAAGCATGCCGCCGGCGAGGTTGGCGACGGCCTCGAATCCTGCCTGCCGCAGGATCGCAGTGGCTTGCGCTGAACGTCCGCCGGCCCGGCAGACCGTCACGATCGGGCGCTCCCGCGCAAGCTCGCTGGCCCGCCCGGCCAGCTCGCCAAGTGAAATGAGCCGGGCTTCAGGAATGCGCCCGAGCGGCCCATCGAACTCAGCGGGCTCGCGCACGTCGACGATCTGGACCGAACCGGGATTTTCCTCGAGCCATTGCGGATCGATTTCCCAGATGCCCGCAAAGGTGTACGTCAGCGGCGCCCAATCGGGTTCGGCCATTTGCGTGGGATCGCTCACGGCGACACCGCACTTCAGGTTCGCCGGCACGGCTACGTCGATCTGTCTGGGATGCGGCAAGCGCAGATTCGTCATATAGACGGCGAAATCGTCTTCGCAGAGTTCACCGCCCAGACGCGGATTGAAGTGCCGCTCCTCGCCCGCACTCGTGACGGTCAGACCGCGATAATCGTGGGCCGGATAAAGCAGGCATGTGTCGGGCAGCGTGAAAATCTGCTCGTGGACCGCCCGGAACATCGCGCGCGCGTCGCCGTGCTGAAAATCCGTCCGGCCCGTTCCGCGAATCAACAGACAATCGCCGGTAAACGCCATGCTCTCGTCGTCGAGTACGAGGCTGATGCATCCATTCGTATGACCAGGCGTTGCGCGCACGGTCAGGTACCGTGCGCCGAATCCGCACCTGTCGCCGTGGCTCAGATAGCGGTCCGCGCCCTCTGCGCCGCTCGCGGCCGATATCGCAATCTGGCTGCCCGTGCGGCGCTTGTGCATCCACGCACCGGTCACGTGATCGGCGTGGACGTGGGTGTCGATGGTGTAAAGCAGGCGCAATCGAAGCTCGTCGATCAGTGCCGTATCCCGGCGTGCCTGCTCGAATACCGGATCGATCAGCACGGTTTCTCCCGTTGTGCTATCGGCGAGAAGATACGTGTAGGTGGAAGATTGCTGGTCGAATAATTGCCGGAAAATCAGCACAATTGCACTCCGTCGCCCGCGCCTGCGAGCCCTTTGACGGCGGCGGCAGAACCGGTGCCGCCAAACCGCCCTGCAAGCAGCAGGATTACCAGGATTCGCGGCGCGTGCCGGCCCGAATCAATCGCCCGGCACTCGCCGCCCCGTTCAGCCAGGCCGCTACTGTGGTTGTTGCACGTACCGCAGATACGGCTTCAAGGTTTTGAAACCCTGTGGATATTTCTTCTTTGCGTCATCGTCCGAAACGGATGTCGGAATGATGACGTCTTCGCCCGGTTTCCAGTTTACCGGCGTCGCCACCGTGTGTTTCGCGTTGAGCTGCAGCGAATCGAGCAAACGCAGCACCTCGTCGAAATTGCGGCCCGCGCTCATCGGATACACGAGCATCGCCTTGACCTTCTTGTCGGGTCCGATGAGGAACACGGAGCGCACCGTCGCGTTGTCCACCGCGGTGCGCGCGCCGCCGCTCGCGTTCGGGTGAATCATGTCATAGAGCTTCGCGACATTCAGATCCGCGTCGCCGATCAACGGGTAGTTGATTGCGTGTCCCTGCGTTTCTTCGATGTCCTTCAGCCATTTCTGGTGATCGCTGACGGGATCCACGCTCAGTCCGATAATTTTGGTGTTGCGCTTGTCGAACTCCGGCTTGAGCCCCGCCATGTATCCCAACTCAGTGGTGCAAACGGGCGTGAAGTCCTTTGGATGCGAGAACAGGATCGCCCACTGGTCGCCGATCCATTCGTGAAAACGGATCGTCCCCTCGGTAGTTTCGGCGGTGAAATCGGGAGCGTCTTCTCCTAATCGAATCGACATATTCATCCTCCATGTGACGGGTGCGCCGAGGTACCACCGCCGCTGTCAGAGCGACGGCGCCTGGCTGCCTGGGTTGTAGTCAGATCATTGGTTTGATTCACGATCGACCGCCGGCTGGTCGGACTGTTCATCAGGCAGTCCGCGGGAGAATCATTCGCGAACGCAGCGGATTCAGAGCCCCGTTCCAATCGCCGTGATGCGGGAGGTCGCGTTTATAGCGTAGAACAAAAAAAGACGTTCACTGCGGTTATCCTGCAATGCAGGGCGAACCCGCCAGCCGTTGCGGCGACGGGATACTCGCAGCGGGGCCGATATTACCGAATCAGCGTCAGATCTTCCGTCCTTACATCGCAGACCAGCATGTAACCGGGGGCATGAGTGATGCATATCGGCGGCCGCGCTTTCACCGCCGCTGCCTGAGGTGTGACTCCGCAGCCCCAGAATACGGGGATCTCACCCGCGCGGATTTCAGTCGGCTCGCCCTCATCGGGCACGTCCACATTCGCGATCCCGATCAGCGCCGGATCGCCCATATGGACCGGCGCACCATGCGCGCCCGGCAGCGGCCGGCAAACCTCATAGGCGATTGCCGCCTCGGCCGGCGTATACGGCCGCATCGACACGACCATCGGTCCGCGAAAAGCGCCCACGGATTTCGTCTGAATAGAGGTGCGGTACATCGGAACGACCTTGCCTTCGTCCACGTGCCGCACGCGCAAACCTGCCGATTCCAGAGCGTGCTCGAAGGACAGCGAACAACCGAGCACAAAACCCACGAAGTCCTCCTGCCAGATCGCGGAGATATCTTCCAGCTCCTCCACGAGCACGCCATCGCGCCAGACCAGATAGCGTGGAATGTCGGTGCGCAGGTCGATGTCGTCGCCCAGCATCGGAACAAGACTGCTCCCCACCTCGGTCATGCCGATGAGCGGACAAGGCGTGGGATTGGCACGGCAATACTCGATGAATTCGCCAGCCCACGACTGCGGCAGAATCACGAGGTTGCCCTGTGCGAAGCCGGGCGCCATACCGCTCGTGTTGCCGTTGAAGCCGGCGCGAATGCGAGCTCTTGCGCCGCGAGGCGTAGATGCCCAGCCGGGCAAGGTTCTCCCGGGCGGCGATTCGCTGATTGCCTGGTTCATAACCGCGTCTTCAAGTCGGAGTGGGTTGATATTGGGTTGAAGTTCGCACAGTGCGATTGCCTTTACAGCAACGAGGCATCCGCCGTTTCGCGGGTCCTGGCAAGCGTCAACAAACCGACTGCCACGGCGCCGACGAGCAGGAACGCGGGACTCAGCAGATTGCCGGTCTTTCCGATCAGCGCGGTCGCAATGTAAGGCGTCACGCCGCCGCCGAGAATGGCGCCGAAATTGAAGCTGAAGGCCATCCCGGTGTAACGCACCCGTGTCGGGAATTGCTCGGCGTAGGTCGGATATCCCACCGATTGAACGACCGGCATCGGCAGCGCGACGATAAACATCGCGAGGAAGGCGAGAGCGAGATTCTGATGGTTCATGAGCATCATCATCGGGAACACCAGCACGATGTATCCGACAAAGCCGATCGCAAGCACGCGACGGCGTCCGATGCGGTCGGAAAGCCCTCCCCACACCGGCATCAGCACAGCCATCGAGATGCTGACGATCGACATGATCCAGTAGACGCTCGTCTTGTCGTACTTCAGGTACGTGGTCATGTAGATGTTCATGAAGACGAAACCCACCCAGTAGCCGGCGTTCTGTCCAAACGAAATCAGGAACACTTTCAGCATGGCGGCACGATGGTGCGCGAACACTTCCGTGAGCGGCGCTTTCAGCGGCTCGCTGTGTTCGAGGGTCTTCCTGAAGGCGACGGACTCCTCCACGCGTTTGCGCACATAGGCCGACACCAGCACAAGCGGAACAGCCGCAAGGAATGGAATCCGCCAGCCCCAGTCGTGCAACTGCGACGAACTGATGGCAGCCGTAGTCAGCCCGCACACTGCCGCGGCAAGCGCGCCACCCAGCGCCACACCGACCGGCGTGAACGCGCCATAAAATCCGCGGCGTCCGCGAGGCGCCGATTCAGCGACATAAGCGGCTGCCCCGGTCACTTCCGCGCCCGAGAAAAACCCCTGCGCGAGACGCACGACCAGAAGCGCAGCCGGAGCGAAGACACCTGCGCTCGCCGCCGTCGGCAGCAGGCCGACGACAGCGGTCGCAATACCCATGCCGATAACGGTCACCAGCAAGATGGCGCGGCGCCCGAGCTTGTCGCCAAGGCGTCCCAGCACGATTCCGCCGACGGGTCGCATGAGGAATGCGCTGCCGAAGATCGCGAGGATCGAGAGCAGCGCTGCGGTCGGATTGTCCGACGGGAAGAACAGCGGTCCGATTACCGCGGCCATGTAACCGTAGACGCCGAATTCGTAGTACTCGATCGCGGTTCCGACGGCCGCAGCGGTCGCGGCCTTGCGAGCGACGTGTTTGGTCGAAAGAGATGCGGGCGGAATGTCTGCGTCAAAAGTGGCGGTTGGGACGTGGGGCATTTTGCGTTCCGTTGTGAGGATGAAAGATGGACTACGTCCCGCCGAGGTTGCGGATGAAATCGCGATTGAAGCCGCGATTCAGATCGCGATCACGCGCGGCACAGTTGCTCCAGTTGCGCGAAGCTACGCTCCTGGGACAGAAGAAGGCGCTGCGCCTCTACGAGATCGACCAGCTCGAAGCGCACGGTGTCGCCGGGTATCTGTTGGGCGAGACGCGGCAGGTCGACGGTGCATACGTGCGCGATCTTCGGATAGCCGCCGGTCGTCTGGCGGTCCGCCATCAGGACGATCGGCTGACCGTCGGCAGGCACCTGTATCGCGCCGAAACCCACTGCCTCGGACGCCATTTCCCGAGGCTCGATGAGACTGAGTCCAGGGCCTTGCAGGCGATAACCCATGCGGTCGGACTGCGCGGTGATCCGGTACGGTTCCCGCTCGAGCGCCCGCCTTGCGTTCGCCGTGAAATACCGCCATTCGCGCCCCGGCGTGATCCTGATCGGCGCGTCATTCGATAACAGCACGTCTTCGGCGAAAACCGCTTCTGGAAAGAGCGAGACGCTATGGCACGCCGCGCTTTCCTGCGTGAACAGCATGTCGCCTTTCTTCAGCGGCCGGCCGGCGTGCCCGCCGTAACCGCCGCGTGCAAAGGTGCTCGTGCTGCCCATGACCGGCTCGATCGAGAAGCCGCCGCGCACGGCGAGGTAGGTACGCAGCCCTGCATGGCGATCGCCGAACGATATCTCGCAGCCTGCCGGCACATTCAACGAGCAATTGCTGAAGAGCGGCTGTCCGTCGAGCTGGCAGTCGAGATTGCCGCCACAGAACGCAATCGTTGCCTTCTCGTGAAACCTGAGCGTCGGCCCCATCAGCGTAATTTCGAGCGTCGGCGTAACGGGCGCGTTGCCGACCAGTGCGTTGGCCAGCCGATGCGCCCGTTCATCCATCACACCGTTCACCGGAATGCCAAGATGCTGATGGCCCACGCGGCCGAGATCCTGAAACGTGCTCAACGCCCCCGGCTTGATGACCTCGATGCTCATCGCGCCTCCTCTGCATGCCGACTCGCCGGCCCATACGCCTGAAACTGCGCCGGCGTGATCGGCATGAAGCGGATCCGGTCGCCTGCGTTCACAAGACACGGCGTATCGCGCGACGGATCGAACATCAGACAGGGCGTCCGGCCGATCAGATTCCAGCCGCCCGGCAGGGTCATCGGATAGATGACGGTTTGCCGGTTGGCGAGACCAATGGAACCGGGAGCAACCGCCATGCGAGGTGTCGCGCGCCGGGCCGGCGACAGGCGTTCGTCGAACATGCCGATGTACGGATGCCCAGGAGCAAAGCCGAGCAGCATCACATCCACCAGCGAACCGCTGTGCAGCGCGACGATTTCGTCGGTGGAGAGACCGCACGAGCGCGCCACCTCTTCAAGATCCGGCCCGTGTTCCCCGCCATAGCACACGGGGATTTCCACGACGCGCGCCGACTCGGGCAGCGCTGCGGATGCGCTTTCCAGCAGGCCGGCCACCACCTTCGCCAGCGCGTCGTAAGGCGCCTGCGTTTCATGCGAAAGCGGAACGCGCGACGGCGCGTAGTGAATGCCGACAGTCGTCATCGCAGGTGCGATGTCGATCACAAAGGCGAGCTGCGCGGCTGCGACGCGCGCCGCCAGGTCCCGAGCTCGCCGGTTCTGCTCGACGCGGTCGGCGCCTGCCACGTCGATGATCAGAAGGCTCTCGCCCGACGGAAAGAGCGACCATGAACACTCAGGAACAGCTTCCGGCAGGAAAGGCTCGCTTTTCATGGGGCAGATCCAGCTTCAGGGAAGAGTTCGGCGCAATAAGCGGCACAACGAGCAACGCTATGACAACGCCGCCATTCGGAAAGTGAACAGCCGGCTGAACGCTTACTTCGCGAACAGCGATTCGATATTGGCGAACGCCTTGATTTCGAGCGCGTTGCCCGACGGATCGAGGAAGAACATCGTGGCCTGTTCGCCCACTTCGCCCTTGAAACGAACGTGCGGCTCGATGATGAATTCGATGCCGGCCGCGGTCAGCTTGTTCGACGCGGCATGCCACTGCTCCATCGGCAGCACGACGCCAAAGTGCCTGACCGGCACGGCGTCGCCGTCTACCGCACTGGTCGCGCGGTGACCGGCTTCTTCCGGTGCCAGATGGGCCACAATCTGGTGACCGTAGAAATTGAAGTCCACCCAGTCGGCGGCGCTGCGGCCTTCTGGACAGCCCAGCAGATCGCCGTAGAATTCGCGGGCTGCGGAGATGCTGTGAACCGGAAAGGCAAGATGAAAAGGAGAGATGACGGCAGTCGTGTCGCTCATGGTCGGATCGATACAGGTTGGATGATTTAGCCGGCGACGGGACCGAAACCGCTTCATCCCGCCGTGCTGGAACGACCCGAAGGTCACGCCATGAAGGGCAGTCTAGGGATGACAAAAATAGTGCAAAAGCGATATATTTTTACCCTCAGCAACAATAATTTCGATCAATAAGCCCATGATGCGAGAGCTCAAAACCTTCCTGGCTGTCGTGCGCTACGGCACCTTTGCCAGTGCCGGCTCTCATATCGGACTGACGCAGTCAGCCGTCTCCGCGCAAATTCAGCGACTGGAAGAAGACCTCGGATTTGCGCTCTTCGACCGAACGGGGCGATCCGCGACACTCAACGAGGCCGGCAAGCAAACGGTCAAACTGGCTGAAGATGTGTTGTCCGCTTATGCGCGGCTGGCGGAGAAAAGCGGCGATGCGGAGCGCTCCGGCATCCTGCGCATCGGCGCCATTGCATCGGCGCAGGCGTCGTTTCTCATCGGCGCGATTCAGCAATTCCGGCGGCATTCACCCGGATGGAGGATTCGTGTCGTCCCCGGCGTGTCGCTCAACCTGCTGACACAGGTGGACTCGGGCGAGGTGGATGTCGCGGTGATCATCAAACCGCCCTTCGCATTACCCGCCGAGTTGCAGTGGCGCACCCTGATTACGGAGGCCTTTGCGCTGCTGGTTCCCCGCGAGCTTGCGGATCAGCCATGGCGCACGCTGCTGAAGACGGAACCCTTTGTCAGGTACGACCGGAATTCCTTCGGGGGCCGGCTTGTCGATCGCTTCCTGAGAAGGATCCGGGTCACGGTGCACGACGTGGTCGAACTGGATGAATTGCAGGGGATCGTGGGGCTCGTCTCTCACGGCGTCGGCATTTCGCTGGTTCCCGAGGCTGCGGCGCTCCACCTGCCTGACAACGTCGTCGCGCTGTCCTTGGGAGAAGACACGTTCAACCGTGAAATTGGACTTGTTCAGCGAGGCACACAACATCAGCAACCCGCGATCGCGCAGTTTTCGGCTTGCCTGTGTTCCGCGGTCGACGGAATCGCGCGCACCAGATAAAGATGCGTCGTTGTGGCTGAGGAATGATTCGGAATGCATTGTGACATGGCCCGTTTTCGTGCGGCGATACGTACTACGCCAGCGATCCAGTCACCATCGAGCTAATTGAGCTTGATCACGGAAGAGACGTTCCCTTGTCAACCAGGCTCCCGTAAACTGATCTCCCAGACTCCCCCCTTCCTTCGAGGATTCAGAATGCGCCTCACCCTACGGCGAGCTTTCGCTTCTGTCATATTGCTTGTTACTACTCAAGCTGTCCTCGCGCAGACACCTAAAACGGTGCAGCTGGAGGACCTCACCTGGACCGAGCTGCGCGATCAGATTCACGCGGGCAAGACCACCATCATCATTCCCATTGGCGGAACCGAGCAAAGCGGGCCCGACGTTGCGCTCGGCAAGCACAATGCGCGGGTGAAGGTGCTGTCCCAGCGTATTGCAGAGGGCCTGGGTAATGCGCTCGTCGCGCCAGTGATTGCCTATGTGCCTGAGGGAGGCTACGCACCGCCGACCTCGCACATGCGTTTTCCCGGCACGATCACGGTGCCCGACGACGTGTTCGAAAAGACGCTGGAATCCGCAGCCAACAGCTTCAAGGTCCACGGCTTCAGGAACATCGTTTTTCTCGGTGATCACGGCGGCTATCAGAACGACATCAAGCGGGCGGTAGCCCAGCTCAACAAGGCATGGGCCGGCTCCGGCGCGCGGGCATTCGTGCCGCCCGAGTATTACGGCGCCAGCTCCGACGGATACGCACAAATCCTGCGCCAGCACGGCTACCGCGACGACGAGATAGGTACTCACGCGGGACTCGCGGATACGTCGCTGTTGCTGGCGGTGGCGCCCCAGATGGTGCGGCTCGAGCACCTGCGAAGCGGCCCGAAACTCGGGGCCGCCGATGGTGTCTACGGGGGCGATCCGCGTCGCTCGAGCGTCGATCTCGGTCAGTTGGGCATCGATGCGATCGTGTCGCAGACAATTGACAGCGTCAGGAAAGAAATCGCCGGCCGCTGACGGGTTCGCCGGCGCCCAGGCTTAGTTTTCAATTCCCCCCCTCGATAACGGAAGTCGACATGCATTCGTGTTCCCGTCGTTTGTCACGCCTTGCCTCGTCAATCGGTGCCGCGTTGGCCGGCTTATGTATGGCCGGCGCTGTGTCCGCCGCACCGGCCGTTGCCACGGTAGCCGGCATGCCGCCCGTGGTGAATGCCGGCAACCTCTATAGCGAAGCAGGCACCGGCCACTTCAGTCCAGCGGTGTCGGGCGCCTTGCCACGGGTCTATGTGCCCAATCTGCGTTCGAACGATGTCTATGTGATCGATCCGGCGACGTTCAAGGTGGTCGACCGTTTTCATGTCGGACTCAGCCCGCAGCACGTCGTCCCGGCGTGGGATCTGCAGGCGCTGTGGGTGGCCAACAATGCGGAAGGCCGACCCGATGGCAGCCTGACGCCCATCGATCCGAAGACCGGAAAGCCCGGCAAGGCGATCATGGTCGACGATCCCTACAACATGTACTTCACTCCGGACGGCAAGGAAGCGATCGTGGTGGCAGAAGCGCACGCACGGCTGGACTTTCGCGATCCGCGTACGATGACGCTGAAGTCGAGCCTTTCCGTACCGGAGTGCAAGGGTATCAATCACGCTGATTTTTCGATTGACGGCAGGTACGCGCTGTTCACCTGCGAATTCGGCGGGAAGCTGGCGAAGATCGATCTCGTCGACCGGAAGGTCGTGGGCTACCTTCAACTCGACAAAAAGGGCATGCCGCAGGATATTCGCGTCTCGCCGGACGGCAAGGTGTTCTATGTCGCCGACATGATGGCCGACGGCGTTTTCATGGTCGACGGCGATAGCTTCACGAACATCGGCTTCATCAAGACCGGCGTCGGTACACACGGCCTGTACCCGAGCCGGGACGGCACCAGACTATACGTCGCCAATCGGGGCTCCAATCTGATCCACGGACCGCGCCACGGCAAGGGAAGCGTGTCGATCATCGACTTCGCCACACGCAAGGTCGTCGCGAACTGGCCGATTCCGGGCGGCGGCAGTCCCGACATGGGCAACGTGAGCGCGGATGGCAAGATGCTGTGGCTGTCCGGCCGGTTCGACGACGTGGTCTACGCGATCGACACGACCACCGGCGCGGTCAGGTCCATTCCGGTTGGCGCGGAACCGCACGGCCTCACCGTCTGGCCGCAGCCCGGGCGCTATTCGCTGGGCCACACCGGGAACATGCGTTGACAAGTGACGCGTGACGACCGGATGAGCCGCATACATTTTCATGGTCACCTTGGCAGTGCTTGATGAAGGATCGGTTAGCGCGACTTCGGTGCAAACCCGAATCGCAAATTGCGATGTTGCGTGAATTTTTTTTGGGTTAATGCCCAAGCCCGCGCAAACGTTAGCGAATCGAAAGAACCGGTTCATCTGCACGACTCAATTCCGTTGCACAGTTGCACATTCACCCTGCATTACAAAAAATTTCGTGACTACTTTCTTAGGACAGGACATGAAGACGATCAGGAGATGGACGCGTGTACAGAGTGCCGTCGGCGCCGGCATTGTCGTACTCGCGGGCCTGCATGCGCCAGGCGCAGCAGCGCGTGATGCGAACGAACATGAACATGATCACGACGCAGTGAAGCACGTGCTGCTGATCAGCTTCGACGGGTTGCACGAGCAGGATGTCGCACGCTGCATCAGTTCGAACGCGTGCCCCAACATCGCGTTGCTGGCGAAGGCCGGCACCACGTACACCAACGCGCACACGCCTGGACTATCGGATTCATTCCCGGGTCTCGCCGCATTAGTCACGGGCGGCTCGCCGAAGACAGCGGGCCTGTTCTATGACGTGTCTTATGACCGCACGCTCTACGCACCGACCGATACCCATTGCACCGGCAAGCAGGGGTGGAACGTCGTGTTCGACGAGACTGCTGGCATCGATGGAGAGAACGGCGGTGCGCTGACGCATCTCGACGGCGGCGGCGCATTCAATCCGCAGGCCATCCCGAACGCGTTGATCAACGGCGTCTGTACGCCCGTGTATCCGCACAACTACGTGAAGACGAACACGATTTTCGAGGTGGTCAAGCAAAACGTGAAAGGTGCTCGGACCGCCTGGGCGGACAAGCATGCGTGGGGCTACGACTGGCTCAATGGCCCGTCGGGCACAGGCGTTGACGATCTGTCCCGCACCGAGATCAACTCGATCGATCCTGCTACTCAATCGAGCTACACCGATCTCTATACGCACACGGAACAGTTCGACGAACTTCATGTGCAGTCGGTGATCAACGAAATTGACGGCAAGGATTCAACCGGCAAACCCGGCGCCGGCGTACCCACCGTTTTCGGCACCAACTTCCAGACCTTGAGCGTCGCACAAAAGGCGCTGGTGACAAAGGGTGGCGGCTATCTGGACGCGAGCTTTACACCGGGGCCGGCTGTGACGGGAGCGATTGCTTACATCGACAACGCCTTGGGCCGCATCGTCTCCGAGCTCAAGCAGCGTAACCTTTACTCGTCCACGGCGATCATCGTCACCGCGAAGCATGGCCAGTCCCCGACAGACCATTCGAAGCTGATCAAGAACGGCGACACGCTCACGAAGCTGCTTGAAGCAAACAACTATCTGGATCCGAACGGCAACTTTGGGCAGAACAACACAACGAGCAGCAATCTGAATGACGGGACGGGTCTCGTCAATACGGGCATGGTGCAGACCGACGACGTCGGCCTGATCTGGTTGCGCGATCAAACCCAGCTGTCAGCCGTGGTGAAAACGCTGAAAGACAACCTGAGCTGCAATGCGCCCGGCATTTGCGCGGATGGCCCGCAAGCGTACATTCTGTACGGCCCGCAGATCGCTGCCCGATTCGGCGATCCCGCGAGCGGACGCACGCCCGATATCATCGTGCAGCCGAACCCGGGCGTCATCTATACGTCGAGTAAGAGCAAGGACGAGGAACACGGCGGCAACGCACCCGACGACAACCATCTCGGTCTCGTGGTCTACATGCCCGGTGCCCATCACGCTGGACGGACCGTCGACGAACGGGTGCTGACGACGCAAGTCGCGCCGACCATCCTGCGCATGCTCGACCTCGAACCCGAACTGCTGCATTCGGTGGCAATCGAAGGAACGCGCACATTGCCCGGCTTCGATAGCGAACGCGACCACTTCTAAGTACGCAAAGCCGTCATCAGCAGCGGCGAGCGGCACACAACCGGCGCGGCGCGACTCCCGAGACGTCTAACGATCTCAAGTCGCGCCGTGGCCGGTTTTTGTCGACTGCCGGACGACGAGGACCGGGATCTGACTGTGCGTCAGGACCTTCTGGGTCTCGCTGCCGAGCAAAAATGCCCGCATGCCGCTTCGACCGTGGGACGCCATGACGACGAGATCACAGTTGCGCTGTTCTGCAACGCTGATAATCGCCTCGTAAGGATGGGCACGATTCATGGCAACCGTATCGCACGCGACACCTGCTTGCGCAGCAGCTCGGGTGATGACCGCGAGGTAGTCATCCGCACGCTGCCGCGCAGCTTGAATGACTCGCTCCTCATTGTCCGCGATCATCTCCGTGCCATACGCGAGGACATGAAATTCCGGAATGACATGGAGCCCCGTGACTCTGGCTCCGCTTTCCGCGGCGAGCGTCACCGTCATGTGAATGGCGGCTTCAGATAGCGCCGAGCCGTCGGTCGGCACCAGCAGATGTTTGAACATACGTTTCTCCCCGCAACCAGGCCTGGTCGCAGTGCCATCCCGTTCGGAGCTTACCGCCTGAAACCTGGCACACCTGAATCAAAGGCGACCTCTTTGAGTATAGTCACCCTGACGCGGTGCCGGGAGGCAACCAGTTTGCACGAGCGCTGGCGGCCGCTGCACTGCGTATCGTCAATACGAAACCTCCAACGCTGGTCATGACCGGCTCGCCAGTTATTTTAAGTATCGAAATACAGGTAAAACTCCCAGGGATGCGGACGCAGTTTGATCGTGTCGATCTCGCGTTTGCGCTTATATTCGATCCAGGTCCTGATCACGTCTTCGGTGAAAACATCGCCTTTGCGCAAAAACGCGTTATCGGCCTCCAGTGCCGCGAGCGCCGCGTCGAGCGAGCCCGGGACCTGCCGGATGTTGCTGGCTTCTTCAGGCGGAAGGTCGTAGATGTTCCGGTCGAGCGGATCGCCCGGATCGGTCCTGTTTTCAATACCGTCGAGACCGGCCATCAGCATCGCCGCGAAAGCGAGGTACGCGTTGGCCGACGGGTCCGGACAGCGGAACTCGACGCGCCTCGCATTCGGCGAATCCGAATACATCGGGATGCGCGCCGCGGCCGAACGGTTGCGCTGTGACATTGCGAGATTGACGGGCGCCTCGTACCCCGGGACCAGGCGCTTGTATGAATTGGTGGTGGGCGCACAAAAAGCCATTAGCGCAGGCGCGTGTTGCAGCAAGCCGCCGATGTACCAGCGGCACATGTCGGACGTCAGCGCCCAACCGCTTGCGTCGTAAAACAGATTCTGTTCGTCTTTCCACAGGCTCTGGTGACAATGCATGCCGCTCGCATTGTCGGCAAACAACGGCTTCGGCATGAAAGTCGCCACTTTTCCGTGCCGGCGCGCGACGTTCTTGCAGACATACTTGTAGATCATCACGTTGTCGGCCATGCGCGTAAGCGTTGCAAAGCGCATGTCGATCTCATTCTGGCCTGCTGTCGCTACCTCGTGGTGATGCACTTCAATCTGTACGCCGGCCTGCTGCAGCGTCAGCGCGATCTCCGAGCGGATCTCCTGCAGCGTGTCGTGAGGCGGCACCGGGAAATAACCCTCCTTGTAGCGCTGTTTGTAGCCGAGATTGCCGCCGCCATATGCGCCCTCGTCGCGACCTGCGTTCCAGTCGCCCTCGGCCGACTCGACATAGTAGAAACCGCAATGCTGGTCCTGACCGAAGCGAATGGAGTCGAAGATAAAGAACTCAAGTTCGGGTCCGAAATAGCATGTCGTCGCCATACCGGTCTGGCGCAGGTAGTTCTCCGCTTTTTTCGCCACATAGCGCGGATCGCGCGAATACGGCTGCTGCAACACCGGATCGACCACGTCGCAGATGAGCGACAGAGTCGGCGTGTCGCAAACCGGATCGACGAAGGCGGTCGCCGGATCGGGTCTGAGCAGCATGTCCGATTCGTGAATCTCCTGAAAGCCGCGAATCGACGAGCCGTCGAAGCCGATTCCGGCGCCAAAGAGGTCCGGGTGAACTTCCGGAAGTGTGATCGAGAAGTGCTGCCAGAGCCCGGGTAAGTCGGTGAATTTCAGATCGACGATCTGGATATTTGTTCTCTCCAGCAGTTCTATCACGTCGCTCGCGCTTGCTGGCCGAGTGACGCGGTAGCACCCTGCGTCGACAGACACCGCGAAAGGCGATCCAGAAGCATCTTGCGTAGTGGACATTGGCTTGCTCCTCTTCCGACCCTCTGCCTCTGATCCAACTTTAGTCTGTCCGCTTACGAAAACAAGGCGCCAGCCGGCCTGGCTACCGGTCTTCCTCCAGCGCTTTCAGATAAGCGTCGCCGGCGTCTTGAGCCGCAGCGCGCATGGCGTATGTTTCGTCCGAAACGAGCGAACGTTTGACCTTTTGTGCCCCAAAGTCGACCAGCGTGATGACCCAGACATAGGCGCCAGACTGCTCGGCCGTTTGCACGAAAGCGCGCACCTCATCGCTGTCGTTTACCTTCGCTTTCATAGTGACCTCCAGAGAAACTGTCGCGGAAAGAAAACGGTTCGTGTGCCGGATGCCGGCGTAATTTATGGGAGTCTGGTAAGACTCGCGCTGAATTCGTCCTTCGTGAACGCACGGAGCGTTTGCGTGCGGACATTGCCTGCGGAGCCGAGCGCGTAGCCGAATGACATGAAGCTTTGCTCATCCGGTGCTTCCACGATCGTGACAATGTCATATTGGCCCATCGTCCAGTAGATCTCTTTCATTTCACAGCCAAAACCCTTGGCCTGCTCCATCGCCAGACCGGCCCGCTGTGGGCTGTTTTTGATGTTGCGTATACCTTGATCAGTGAATTGTGCAAGAACCACATAAGTTGCCATGACGATTCCCCTTACGATTGGTACGAGTCGGGATTCACACGCGCAGACAGACCGCGACCGCTACAGCGATCGCGTTGCTCGAAAGCGTTCTGCGCGTAACCTGATTTTAGGCAATGGAATCACGAGCCACTGACTGTTTGGATGCCCTCATTGAGTGCGATCAGTCTGGACCGTATGTCGTCTCGAGTACGGCAAGGGTAGCTTTGCGAAGCTTCCGTGCCCGCTCAGTGGCCTTCGTCGTCTTCGCCCAGCCTTCCATCGGCACTTCGATGCTGATCGGCAGATCGTCCGGCAGCGCACGCAGGATTCCGGCCAGATCGAGGCCACCCTCGCCCGGAATCAGCCGCTCGCAACGCGCCTGATAGAGCAGCGTTTCGAGGTCCTTCGGACGCTCCGCGGGTGCGTCGCAGAACTGCAGGTAGCGGAAGTATTCGCGCGGCAACGCACGCAGTTCGTCGGTCGACGAACCTGCGCGATCGAAGTGGATCGGATCGACGAGCAGTCCAACATTCGCCCTCTCCGCTGCCTTCACGATACGCGCGGCTTGCGTGATGTTCCTGGCGTCGGTCCATGGCATCGGTTCGATCGACGGCGTGAGTCCGAGGGGCGCGGCAAGGTCACACAGCTTCGCCAGGTTATCGGCGGTACGCGCTTCGTCGGGATCGTTGCCCGCGACTAGCACGTAGCGCGCGCCAAGCTCAGCCGCCGTTTCGAGTATCGGCTCGTAGGCGGCCACATCGGTATCGGGTTTGAGGCGCAGGATCTCGGCATCGAGCGCGCCCACGCCGGTGTCCTTCAGGCGCGCGAGCGTCTCGCGTTTCAATGGCGTATCGCCAACGAAGTCGTAACGCATCTCTTGATCCGTAGCGGGCAGAAGCCGCAAGCCGACGAAATCGTAGCCGGCGTCAGCTGCGCACTGGACCATCTGCGGCGGCGTCAATTCGATGACCGTCAATGCGGCAAGCGACAACGGGCGATTTTGCTGTGACATGTCCTTCTCGTATATTCAGGATGGCGAAGGTTCAGAAGCTGCCGTGGAACATCTTGATCGCGTTAGTCAACAGTTGGTGCGTTGCACTGCGGGGAATCCGCAGATCTTCCGACATAGCACTCAGCGCGCGATCCGTCCACGCTTTCTGCCAGCAATTCGATGATTGCCACACCTCGATCCAGGGCGCCCGGGTCGCTGCGCTCCTGCGAAGGACTTGCCCTGCCTGTCCCGGTTCGCGTGTCGCCCGCCGGGTAAACACCGAGCGGAATTCCATCCCACACTATATGGAAGACTATTCCACACACAACGGACTTGGATCAATATGGGTCCCAGCACCTCACCGACCGCGCGCTACTGATCGGAACAAAGAAGCCGAGGAACGCCCGGCCTCAACAAGCCAATTTCGGAGACGACATGGAAGCCCAATCGCAAGGCGCATCCAGCCCAGACGACGTGCAACATCACCGCAAGCAGACCAGAAAGGCGACCGCGAGCGGCTGGATCGGCTCGGCGCTGGAGTACTACGATTTCTTCATCTATGCGCAGGCCGCGGCGCTGATCTTCCCGCAGTTGTTCTTTCCGTCAGGCAATCCGAAAGTGGCGATCATCGCGTCGCTGGCAACCTATGGCGTCGGTTACGTTGCACGGCCGATCGGCGCGTTCTTCCTCGGACACTGGGGCGACACCCACGGCCGCAAAACCGTACTCCTCGTATGCATGTTCCTGATGGGCGCAGCGACGATGGCCGTCGGTCTCCTGCCGACGTACCACCAGATCGGCATGCTGGCCCCGACGCTTCTCGTCATCGTGCGTCTGGTCCAGGGCTTCGCGGTGGCCGGTGAAATCTCCGGCGCGAGTTCGATGATTCTCGAGCACGCGCCATTCGGCCGCCGGGGGTATTACGCGAGCTTCACACTGCAGGGCGTGCAGGCCGGGCAGATTCTCGCCGCGGCCGTCTTCCTGCCGCTCGCGTATTTCATGCCGGAAGACGCGTTCAATTCGTGGGGCTGGCGCATTCCGTTCCTGCTCTCCGCTGGCGTACTGGTCGCGGGCTACATCATCCGCCGTGAAGTCGAGGAAACGCCCGCGTTTACCAAGGAAGCCGGCGAAGCGGAAGTGCCGAAGGCGCCGATCAGCGAAGCGTTCAAGTACGGTTGGAAGGACATGATTCGCGTCGTCTGCATGGCGCTGATGAACGTGATCCCCGTCGTCGCTACGATCTTCGGCGCGGCCTACGCGGTGCAGGCCGCCTACGGTATCGGCTTTCACAAGAGCGTGTATCTGTGGATTCCAGTTGTCGGCAATATCGTCGCGGTGCTGGTAATTCCGTTCGTCGGTAATCTGTCGGACCGCATCGGCCGCAAGCTGCCGATCGCAGTCGGCGCGATCGGCTCGGGGCTGCTTTCGTTCGGCTATCTCTACGCGATCAGCATTCACAACGTGCCGGTCGCGTTCATCATGTCGCTGCTGATGTGGGGCATCGTCTACCAGGGGTATAACGCGATCTTCCCGAGCTTCTACCCGGAACTCTTCCCGACGCGCTCCCGCGTTTCGGCGATGGCGATCGCGCAGAACATCGGCACGCTCATTACAGCGCTGCTGCCAGCGCTGTTCGCGACTGTCGCGCCTCCGGGATCAGCCAACATTCCGCTCACCGTCGGCTCGATCACGCTTGGCGTGACGATCGTCGCAGCGCTCGCGGCATGGAGCGCACGCGAGACGTATCGCATCCCGATGAGCCGGCTCGGCGAGCCCGACGCCGTTCCCATCGACAAAGCCGAATATGACCGGCTGCGCGGACAAACCGTAGCGGACGAGAAGCTGGCAAAGGCGTCCGCCTGACCAACCTTCACGGCGCGCTCGTCACGATGCCGCACACGGCCGCGACGACCGCGCGTGTCGACGAACTGACGCCGACAGCGCCGATTCGCTTCAACGCTGACGACGATAGGCTTCGGCCATGAGCGCGCTAACCTCGGCGCGGGTCCTCAATGCATCCCGGATTGCGTCGGGAAGCCGCGAGAACCATTCGAAAACGGCTGGAGCAAGAACGGTGGCGGCAATTGCCGCTGTAATGAGCGATTTCATGAGTGGGGACCCGAGTAGGTTCTTCCGGCTAGCAGCCTGCTGTAGCGGAGGCGATGAAGCGCTTTCTTAAAACGCTGCCCGAGAGCAAACCGGGCGGGGGTTTCAGAAAATTGTCCGTCAAAGCATAAGTATAAACCCTAATGCCTGACAGGCTTCACCAAGCTTCACCAGGCTGAACCGCCCCGCGTCTCGCACCAATCATGCATAGCGCGCAAGAAACATATCCGCGGCGGATTCCGCTACCTGCTTCTGTTCCTCTTTGCTGAGAGGCGGCTGCCCCATCGTCACTTGCGGCCAGAAAGCGAACGCTTTCACGAGGCCCTGCAACTGCTGCGAGGCGAACATCGGGTCCGATGTCTTGAGACGGCCATCGGCAGCGGCTGCACGTATCCACACGGTCAGGTCTTCTTCGCGCTCACCCATGCGGGCCACCATGTCGCGCGCGCGCTCCGGCGAATGAATGCCTGCCGCGATCGCAACGCGCGCGAGCGACAGGAATGCCTCGTCGTTTAAAAGACTTAGCTTTTTCAACAGCAACTGGAGCAATTGCGCGCGCAACGGCTGAGAGCCGGAATAAACGGGCGCCTCTCCCGTGTCACTCGAGTCCCACAACTGCCGCAGGATGGCTGCGAACAGCGCTTCCTTGCTTGGAAAATGGTTGTAGACCGTACGCTTTGAGACGCTCGCGCGGGCTGCGATGCGGTCCATGCTGGTGGCGTCGAAGCCGGCCCCGAGAAATTCTTCGATAGCCGCGCTGATCACGGCGGCGCGCTTGCGATCGGTCAGGCGTAGACGGGTATCACTGGTATCCATAGCTAAATTTTACACCGGGCAGTTTACTTTTCCTGACGATAAACTACACTGCATAGTCTACTTTCCGCATCGGGACGCCCCACATGACATTGTTCACCGCTTCTATCCGCCGCGCTTTGGGCCTGACGGCAGCGCGACGCGGGCGTGAATTCTTCGACTCGTCAGCACAGCATGACGGCGAGCGCTTTCGTAACGTCAAGCCGCGGCCCGTCGAAGGAATCGGCAAAATGTTGAGCATCGCGTGGAATATGTTGCTCAATAAACCGGACGGCACTGCGCCTGCCAGCACTCTGCCCGTCGATGCGCTGACACGCGAACAGCTTGACGCGGCACCTGAGCGCAGCCTGTATCGCCTCGGGCATTCGACCATGCTGCTCAAACTGCGCGGTCAGTTCTGGCTGACCGACCCGGTCTTCGCCGAACGTGCATCGCCGTTCAAGCGGTTCGGTCCAAAACGCTTTCATGCACCGCCCATTGCGCTCGCTGATTTGCCGCCACTGCGCGGCGTGATTCTGTCGCATGACCACTACGACCACCTGGACCGCGAGACGGTGCTTGCACTCGCCAGTAAAACGAGCGTGTTTCTGACGCCGCTGGGTGTCGGCGACCGGCTGATCGAGTGGGGTATCGACGCGTCGAAGGTGCGCCAGTTCGACTGGTGGCAGGGTGTAGAGATCGACGGTGTGGCGTTCACGGCGACACCTGCCCAGCATTTCTCCGGCCGCAGTCTTTTCGACGGCAACAGCACCTTGTGGGCCTCGTGGGTCATCGTCGACGGCGATCTGCGCGTGTTCTTCAGCGGCGACACGGGCTACTTCGACGGTTTCAGGACCATCGGCGAGCGGCTCGGTCCATTCAACGTGACGCTGCTCGAAACGGGCGCCTACGACGCCCAATGGCCGTACGTTCACATGCAGCCGGACGAAACCGTCCAGGCGCACCTCGATCTGCGCGGCCGCTGGCTGGCGCCGATTCACAACGGGACGTTCGATCTGGCGATGCATCGCTGGCAGGAACCGTTTGAGCGCGTAATGGGGCTCGCCGCCGCGCGTGGCATTCCGCTCGCGACGCCGCGCATGGGCGAGCGGCTGGATCTGGCCGCGCCGCACCGCGGTGAGCGGTGGTGGCGCGAGGTCGCCGAGATCGCCGAGATCGTGCAGGAGCCCAGGACGTTGCGGCGCTGGTTTGCCTGCCGCAATGCTGGGCAAGCAAATTCGCAGGGCTAACTATCTACGCTCGCCGATACGGCGAACCAAGGCGCCTTGCCGCTCCGCGATCGCTCTGGTTGGCCGGGCGGCGAGCTTACCCCCGCTTGCTCCTGGGCGTTTTCGGGGGCGGCAGCACGATCGTGTCTTCTAACTTGCACCCGTCCTGGGACCGAAGCTCCAGCGTTCGGACTGGAGGGCCCTTCTGGACAACCACTTCGCGACTAATGCCGGTTTTCCCACACACCGGAAATTGACGCTCTGTCATACTGACCGTCCAGGCGTATGTTGGGAGATCGCCATGCCGGTATATGTCGATGAAGGATTCAGACCCTGTGTCACGGAATGCGCGACCGTCGCCTTTCGTGTCTGCTTCGACGATCGCGCCCAGATCTTCGAGGTGAGCGCTGAGGCACTGATCAGATATTGCGGAGCCGCGAGCAGACGGCGGATGGACCTTCTGATCGCATTCGAAGACGCGCAGCTTGAAATATTGAAGGTGGCGGAGCTCAAACAATCTTTCAAGCCGGCGGAGCCCATCAAGCTGGGCCTCGACGAATTCAGAATGGTCATGCACTAGGGTCTGGCGGAAACGGCACGGCCCAAGGCAACGACGGCGCGTGCCACCGAGGCAGCTACCTTCCAGCAGACTCTGGCATCCCGACAAAACGCTTTCCGCGCGATACTCGATACGCAATACGCGGATGTCAGGGCTATCTCTCCCGATACGCCGATCCCAATGAGAAGACCGCGGGAATGGCGTGCGCGTGCACCCAATTTTTTTAAATCGGCGTCGATTTCAGGTAGCCCGATTCGTCGTAGTATCAGAGCCGCCCGCCGATCCTGAATCGACTTCGGGGCCGTGCGGCTCCCACAACTCACTCAAGGAAAAACGACGATGAAAGTCATGGTGATGGTGAAGGCTACGAGCGAGTCGGAGGCCGGGAAAATGCCCAGCACGGAGTTGCTTACCGCAATGGGCAATTTCAATGAAGAACTCGTCAAGGCAGGCGTGATGCTCTCGGGCGAGGGCTTGCACCCGAGCGCAAGAGGCAAACGGGTGCGCTTCTCGGGCAGCCAGCGGACCGTGATCGACGGACCGTTCGCAGAGACCAAGGAACTCGTCGCCGGGTTCTGGCTGTGGCAAGTCAAGTCGATGGAGGAAGCCGTCGAATGGGTCAGGCGCTGCCCCAATCCCATGGAAGGCGAATCGGAGATCGAAATTCGCCCGCTTTTCGAGGCCGCCGATTTCGGCGCTGAATTCACGCCCGAGCTGCAGGCCCAGGAAGAAGGCCTGCGCGCTGCGGTCGAAGACGCGGCGAACAAGCCGCGCTGACGTGGGCGCGCGGCCCCGGAATCCCGAGAAGCGCGCGTCGTGAGGCTTGGCGCATCAGATTTCCACGCGTGCGCCCAACTCGATGACGCGATTGGCAGGCAGCTTCAGATAGGCCGCGACGTTGCCGACGTTGTGCAGCATGACCGCGAACAGCCGCTCGCGCCACATCGCCATGCCGCTGTCGCGCGTGGGTACCACGGTCGCCCGGCTGAGGAAATAAGACGTCTCTGCTGACTCGAAGGCGAGACCCGACGCCTTCAGCGCGCGTGGCAGATCGACCTCATCCATGAACCCATATGTGATCGTGATCTGGTAGCAGTCTGAGTCGAGCGAGTGCACGGTCACGCGCTCGCTCGCCGGAACCCACGGTATCTCCTCATTATTCACCGTCACGAAAACCACGCGATCGTGCAGCACGCGGTTGTGCATCAGATTGTTTATCAGCGAGTGCGGCACGCCGTCAGGATCCGCCGACAGGAAGATCGCCGTACCGCCGACCCGTATCGGCGAGCGGGCCAGCAGCTTCGCCAGGAATGGCTTGAGAGGCGTCGCCCCGGCCCTCACGCGCGCTTCGGCACGCATCATCTCCCAGCCGCGTCCCCAGGTCGCCATGATCGTGTAGATGATCAGCCCGACCAGAAGCGGGAACCAGCCGCCTTGCATCAGCTTCAGCAGATTCGCGGAGAAGAACGTCGCGTCGATGATGAAGAAAAATACGGTGGCGAAAACACACAGCAGCCAGTTGTAATGCCACGCGTAGCGCACGACGAAGAACGTGAGAACTGTGGTGATCAGCATCGTGCCGGTTACGGCGATACCGTATGCGGAGCCGAGCGCCGTCGATGAGCCGAAGCCGAGCACCGCGGCCACGACGGCAGCCAGCAGCGTCCAGTTGATGCCGGGCACGTAAATCTGCCCCATCTCCCTTTCCGACGTATAGACGACGTTCATGCGCGGCAGGAAGCCGAGTTGCATCGCCTGCTTCGTCATCGAATACGTACCCGAGATGACGGCTTGAGACGCGATGACGGTCGCGATCGTCGACAACACGATCATCGGATACAGCGCCCATTGCGGGAACAGCCGGTAGAACGGATTCTGCAGCGCCCCCGGATCGGCAAGCAGCAACGCGCCCTGCCCCAGGTAGTTCAATGCGAGCGCCGGGAACACCAGGCCGAACCAGGTCAACCTGATCGGCTTCGCGCCGAAATGTCCCATATCGGCATACAGCGCCTCGGCGCCCGTCAGCGACAGCACGACCGCCCCCAACGCAACGAAGGCCAGCCACCGGTGACGCAGGCAGAATGCGAGCCCGGTGAACGGATCGAGCGCGACCAGTATCGCGGGCGCCCTCGTCATATTGACGACACCCACCACGGCAAGCACGATGAACCAGAGCACCATCACAGGTCCGAAGATATTGCCGATGCCGGCGGTACCGCGCTTCTGCATCACGAACAGCGTGACCAGCGCAACCAGTGTCACCGGTATCACGTACGTCTTCAGAAACGGCGCGGCGACCTCCAGACCTTCGACCGCGCTCAGCACCGAGATTGCCGGCGTGATCACGCTGTCGCCGTAGAAGAGCGCTGCGCCCATGATGCCGACGCCCAGCAGCGTACGACGCAGCCGTGGCCGTGTCGCTACTGACGAAGCAGCGAGCGCCAGCAGCGCCATGATGCCGCCCTCGCCGTGATTGTTCGCGCGGAGAATCAGCGCGACATACTTGAGCGAGACGACGACAATCAGCGACCAGACGATCAACGACACGATGCCGACCACGTTCAGCGCGTTCAGCGTGAGTCCATTGGCCGGATCGAACACCGTCTGCAGCGTATAGAGCGGGCTGGTCCCGATGTCGCCATACACGATACCCAGCGCCGCAAGTGCGAGCGCGGCCATCGCCGGCCGGTGAGGCGCGGGTTCGCCGGGATGGCCAGCCTTGGCCCTGGCGGATACGGACTGGCTCATGTCTCGCTCCAGATTGGCGCTCCGGCGATGCAACGCACGCGATGTGCCGCTGCGCCGTGAGGAACAGATCGTCGCGTGTTCGCTCCGGATCGATCTGAAAGCACGATCAATGATCAGTTGATTGGCTTGCTGCCTTAGTTGTTCAAAGTATAGGGAAGCAACAGCCGAAAAGCAGGTTCGATGTGACAGCGAAAAAAAGCGTACCGCGACGGCCCGTCAGCGTCGGAACGCCGCCGCATGCCGGTCGATTGCCGCTGTTCGGCCGATAAAGTCCGCCAAGCGATTCGGATGTCGGCGGCACGCCTAGAACTTCGCGAAGAAAGCCCGTGCGGCGACCATGCAGAACGGCGCGACGAGTTCGGCATGGTAGGCCTGAAGCACCGCGGAGGCGCCGCCGTCGGTGGCACCTGCGGCAACGGCCTGGCTGGCGAGCGTCGATTTGGCGAGCGCAAAACCTTGCTTGATCGGAGCGTAGGCGTCGTTGGGCCCGGAGATCGGCGCGTCGACATCCAGCACGGACGTGAGCCCTGCCGGCACTTTGGCGTTCTGCCAGTAGGCCTGTTCGATCAGTGCGTTGAAGAAGAACACCATGGGATCCGACTGGCCGCCGCAGAGCAGAACCGGCGAACGCGGAAGCCAGTTTCGCAAATCGTTTCGCTTGAATGCCTGACGCAAGGGGTGGGTCGGATTGGCAGCCGGCGCCAAGGCAACGGTTGCATTGGGGAAGGCGCCATCGGGATTGACGGATGCGTCTTCGAGAAGGCTCAGCCGATACTCGTTGCGCACGAGGTTTGCGCTGCCGAACCCTGAAGCAAACAGCGGCGTCAGTGCGGGCGGCACGAGGGGCGGAGAAGTCGGCGGCGTCATGGATGCGAACTGCGGTGCGGGAGAAACGCTGCTGAAGAGTTGTGTCGCAGGCAGTTTCCCCTTCGCAAACAGGGTGTCGAGCGGCGTCACGTTGGGCAGCAGATTCTCGATGCCGGGCGCATAGGCAGCTTCGTAAAAGTCGCCGGGCTTGCGATAGATGTTCTGATACGCATGCTGGTAGCCCGTCACGACCAGCGTCGTGAACAGCGTAGAGCCCAGGTTCACTTCGCCTTCGATGAGCGCGTCGGCCGTGGCAGCGAGCGCATAGGGCCCCGATCCCGGCGCGGCAGCTGTCACGGTGACGCCCGCCGCTTGCAGCGCACGTTGCGTCGCCATCGCAACGTAGCCGCCTTGCGAATAACCAGTGACAAAGAGTTTGCCGTTTTCCCGCGTTTTTCTTTCCGACCTTTCCGTCTTCGCTTCGCTCAAGGCGATGCGCGCCGCCCGAAGCGAGTCGATCACATCGGTCGATTGCTGGTCGGCGTTCAGGTAGGGGTGGTACGGCAGATCGGAGCCGGCATAACCCGCGTAGTTGCTCGCGACCACGATATAGCCTTGGGCTGCGTACATGGCAGCGACGCTGATGCCCTCCGACGCGCCGTCTCCGTTGGCAGAATCTCTTTGCGTCACGTCGGCGATGTTGTAGTTGCGATAGGCGGTGGTGCCGTGCGCGTAGAGCATGAGCGGGCGCCGGCCGCTACAAGCCTGACGTCCGCCAGGAATCATCAGGGCGGCGCTGGCCGTGGTGGGCTCGCCTGCGGCGCCGATCGTGCGGTAGCGGAGATACACGATCTCCACGTTGCAAGCGGGGGCGCCGGCGACCTGGGCGAGTTGCTTTCCGGAGGCGGTCGATGCCAGCAGCTTCGAGAATGCCGCTGCGCTCAGGCGTAGTGTGGTGCGTTGATCGAGGAGTTGGCCGCGGGGATGGCAACGTGCGGCATTGCATCTGGAATCATCTTGTCCGTAGGCGGTGGCGCTCAACATGGAGCAGGTCAGAAATGCCAAGGCCGCGTTTCGCAAAGCTACAGGCATGTGAGGCTCCGTGTTGTTCGTGTGACAGCAGTTGGGGGTGCCTTCCAAGGTGAGATGAGTATAGGTAAAGAGGTCATGCAGGGCTAGCGTCGTCTTTGGCGACTTTTGCAATGAAATGCTTCAGAAAGGTTGGCCGGTATGCGCGGTTTGAAGCGGCCGACACGCCGCGCTCGTCGGCGGCGGGCAATGCGACGACGCGACACGGACCCGAACAGACAACGCATCGCTGAATACAACGCATCGGCACTACATCCGGTCTCGCATGGACAAAGCTAGAATCCGCTGGAATGCTTCAGGCCGCATGGCACGCTCCAGCAAATCGCGAGACAACCGGAACCAGGCACTACATGAAATCCTACGACGACGACCTCGAACATTTCGAAGCGCATGGCGCCGCGCCTCTGCCTGCCTCAAGCGACCGGGGCTACGTAGAGCACGATGGGGCGCGCATCCTGTATATGACATACGGAACCGGCTCTCCGGTGATTCTGCTGCATGGCGGTCTCGGCCATAGCGGCAACTGGGGCTATCAGGTGCCCGCGCTGGTCAGTTCGGGGCATCGCGTGGTGCTCATCGATAGCCGCGGCCATGCCCGCAGTACGCGCGATTCGCGCGCCTACACGTATGAGTTGATGGCGTCCGACGTTCTGGCCGTGATGGACACATTGCAGCTTGAACGAGCGGCCATCGTGGGCTGGAGCGATGGCGCATGCGTCGCCATGATCCTCGGCATGAAATCCCCCGAGCGAGTGGCGGGCGTATTTTTCTTTGGCTGCAACATGGACCCCAGCGGCACCAGGGAATTCAAACCGAGCCCGGTCATCGACCGGTGTTTCAGCCGGCATGCCAAAGACTATGCGCAACTCTCGGCCACGCCGGACGACTTCAATGCGTTTGTCGGCGCGGTCAGCAAGATGATGAAAACCGAGCCCAATTATTCCGCGCGCGATCTGGCTGAGATCCGTGTGCCGGTTGCGATCGTGCAAAGCGAGCATGACGAATTCATCAAACACGAACATGCCGACTACCTCGCCCGCAGCATTCCCGGCGCGGAATTGATTCTGCTTCCTGGCGTGAGCCACTTCGCGCCGCTGCAAAGGCCGGATCAATTCAACAGCGTGATGCTGGCTTTTCTCAGCAGGGTTCTTGTCGAACGGAATGGCGCGCAGGATTGCGCTTCGTCTTGACTCCGCGATGGCTTAGGTCACACCAATCAAGCCAAATTTCACGATGTGGCATGGCGCCTTGCTCTGTAAAAAATCGTGGTGCAAGGCACAAATTCGCCATTTCGCAATGTCGCCCCACGTTGCACATTGCAAAATGAAACGCATATATCATTGTTTTTAAATGATATTTTTTGATCGAATGAACCGTCTAACAACGCCTTGCGACGCGAGCCGCTGTCGTAGACTCTTTTACATGAGTTAGCGCTTCATGCGGTCGGGTCGAAACGGATAGGACGAAAACGCTGCTGAGTTTGTCCCCGCCTCCCGCAAGAAGCCGCCACGACATCGCGGTTTTTAATGGCAATTGGGAGACTAAAAATGAAAGGCTTTCGTTTTGGTTCGACGCAGGGAGCGTTCTACATTTTGCCGGGACAGGATGGTTGGGAAGCAACCTTCGGCAACGAGACGCTCGGTGAATTTTCCAGCCCGCAACATGCGGCCGACGACCTCGCGCGCGGCTTGACCTGCCCGCATCTGTCCGAAGTCGACACATCCACGCTCGAAATTCCGGAAAAAATCGGCGATTGGGAAATCGTTCACGTGTGATGACGGCAGGCATGCCAGCCGTCTACGTGCAAGTGGCAGCGACGATGGCGCTCACGAGCGCCATCGTCGTGTTTGCCGCCTTCAGTGCTTTAGGCGACAGCGTCCACGATCTTGTTCAACGTCGAGCTCGGGCGCATTGCCTTGCTCGTCAGTTCAACGCTCGGGCGATAGTAGCCGCCGATATCCGCCGGCTTGCCTTGCGCTGCGCCCAACTCTTCGAGAATCTTCGCTTCGTTGTCGGCCATCGCCTTCGCAACGCCAGCGAACTGCGCCTGCAGCGCCGCGTCTTCGGTTTGTGCAGCCAGTGCCTCAGCCCAGTACATCGCCAGGTAAAAGTGGCTGCCGCGGTTGTCGATACCGCCAACCTTGCGCGCCGGCGACTTGTCGTTGTCGAGGAACTTGCCCGTTGCCTGATCCAGCGTCCTGGCCAAAACCTGCGCCTTCGGATTGTGATACGCGCCGCTCAGGTGTTCGAGCGACGCAGCCAGCGCGAGGAATTCGCCGAGCGAATCCCAGCGCAGGAAACCTTCTTCGACCAGTTGCTGAACGTGCTTCGGCGCCGAACCGCCGGCACCGGTTTCGAACATGCCACCACCTGCCATCAGCGGGACGATCGACAGCATCTTCGCGCTGGTGCCCAGTTCCATGATCGGGAACAGGTCGGTCAGGTAGTCGCGCAGCACGTTGCCGGTGACCGAAATCGTGTCCTTGCCGGCGCGAATGCGCTCGAGCGAGAAACGGGTCGCTTCGACCGGCGTCATGATGCGGATATCCAGACCGCTGGTGTCGTGATCCTTCAGGTATTGCTCGACCTTCCTGATGATCTGCGAGTCATGCGCGCGAGCCGCGTCCAGCCAGAAAATAGCGGGCGTGCCCGTAGCGCGCGCGCGGTTGACCGCCAGCTTGACCCAATCCTGGACCGGTGCGTCCTTGGTCTGGCACATGCGCCAGACGTCCCCTGCTTCGACCGGTTGCTCGAGCAGAACCTGACCCGCCGTATCGATCACGCGAACCACGCCGTTCGCCGGAATCTGGAACGTCTTGTCGTGTGAGCCGTATTCTTCCGCTGCTTGCGCCATCAGGCCGACGTTGGGCACGGTGCCCATCGTGACCGGGTCGAACGCGCCGTGTTTCTTGCAGTCTTCGATCACAGCCTGGTAGACGCCCGCGTAGCAACGGTCCGGAATGACCGCCTTGGCGTCGTGCAGCGCGCCGTCCGCGCCCCACATCTTGCCCGACTCGCGAATCATGGCCGGCATCGACGCGTCGACGATCACGTCGCTCGGCACGTGCAGGCTCGTGATGCCCTTGTCCGAATTGACCATCGCCAGCGGCGGGCGCTGTTCATACTGCGCCTTGATATCCGCTTCGATCGCTTCGCGCGTTTCGGCCGGCAGGTCTTTCAGGCGCGCGTACAGATCGCCGATGCCGTTGTTCGGATTGAAGCCCACTTGCGCCAATGCGTCCGCGTGCCTGGTCAGTACATCCTTGTAGAACACCGACACCACGTGACCGAAGATGATCGGATCCGACACCTTCATCATGGTGGCTTTCAGGTGCACGGAGAACAGCACACCCTTGCTCTTCGCATCGGCGATCTCTGCTTCGATGAAGCTGCGCAGCGCGTTCTTGCTGATCACCGAAGCGTCGATGATCTCGCCCGCTTGCACGGCCGTTTTTTCTTTCAGGACCGTCTTCGTGCCGTCAGCTGCCGTCAATTCGATCTTCACGCTGCCGGCCGCCGCGATCAGCGCGGATTTTTCGCTGCCGTAGAAATCGCCGCCGCTCATGTGCGCCACGTGCGACTTCGAGTCCGCGGTCCACGCGCCCATCTTGTGCGGGTGCTTGCGCGCGTAGTTCTTCACCGACAACGGCGCGCGGCGATCCGAATTGCCTTCGCGCAGCACCGGGTTCACCGCGCTGCCCTTGATCTTGTCGTAGCGCGCCTTGACGTCTTTTTCAGCGTCGGTCTTCGCCTCGTCCGGATAGGCCGGCAGCTTGTAGCCCTGGTCGCGCAGTTCGGTGATCGCGGCCTTCAGTTGCGGCACCGACGCGCTGATGTTCGGCAGCTTGATGATGTTCGCTTCCGGGCGCGTGGTGAGTCCACCCAGTTCCGCCAGATCGTCGGAACCCTTTTGTTCCGCGGTCAGGTAGTCCGGAAATGCAGCGATGATCCGGCCGGCAAGCGAGATATCACGCGTTTCAACGATCACGCCGGACGAGCGCGTGAAAGCCTTGACGATCGGGAGCAGCGAGTAAGTCGCCAGTGCAGGCGCTTCGTCGGTAAGGGTGTAGATGATCTTTGGCGTGGACATGTTTAATGCTTTGCTTGGTGAAATGAAAGACAGAGCGTTGTAGCGCTGAGCCAGCGAGGTTGCGACGAACGGCGCAAAGGCAGCGCGACCCACGGCACTACTTTTTACGGCCCGCACGTGAGTATATGCGTGTTTTCCAGTACGCGCTGCTAGATAAACATATGCCGCAGACGTCCCAAACCGGCCCGACGCCCGCCAGGCATGGGTTTGAGGACATTCCCCCAAGTCTTTTGTCAGATGTCTTATAGATGACTTGCCACGATCAAATTGTTAATGCGAATCATATGCATTAACATTCACACGAATTTGCCGTTTTTTTGCGCACGTTCAACCAACCACTCGCTCAACCGATGCCTTCCCGCACACCTTTGGCGCAGGAAGGCGTTACGCCGCCCAATTCAAAGAATATGCAGAATCAATTTCTTGCCGGCCGCCCTGCGTTTGCGCGCGGCCAACGCCGCACTCCGTCGCTTCTCAGTGCAGGGCTCCTTGTGAGCCTCGGTCTTTCGCTATCCACGCTGTCGTCGTCCGGATGGGCGCAGGCGGTGGTAACGGATGCCGCCACGCTTCCCTCGGTGAGCGTATCGGCGTCGCGCGACGACTCCGCGGCGCAGGCCGACACCGTCAGCGCCGGCGCGCTGGGTTCGCGCAAGCAGGTCGATACGCCGTTTTCGACCCACGTCGTGACGAGCGAAGAGGCGCAGGATCTGATGGCCACGACCGCCAACGATCTGTTCAAGTACGATCCGGCGGTGTCGGTCAGCAGCGAGAACTCGGTGAGCGAAAACTCGATGTTCAACGTGCGCGGCATGCCGATCGACACGCTGAACAGCATCAAGGTGGACGGCCAGAGCTTTCCGTCGTGGGACACCGACCTCCCGCTCGAGCCGTTCGAGCAGGTCGAATTGCTCAAGGGCTTGTCCGGCTTCATGTATGGCTTCGGCTCGCCGGGCGGCATCGTCAACTACGTGCTGAAACGGCCGACCGACGATCCGTACCGCAGCGTTTCGATCGACTATCAGTCTGCCGGCGTATTTAGCGAAAAGGTCGATCTGGGCGGCCGCTTCGGCAACGACAACCGCTTTGGCTACCGCCTCAACCTCGTCAACGAAGACGGCAACACCGCCGAGTCCAACGGTCACGTGCGCCGCAAGGTGGCGTCGCTCGCGGTCGACTTCCGCGTGACGCCTGACCTGACCTGGTCCGCCGACGCGTTCTACCAGAAGCGCAAGACCAACGGCACGCTGTTCGGCCTGATGTTCGCCAGCGGGCTCAGCATTCCTGACGCGAGCACGGTCAGCCATTCGCTGACGCAGCCGCAGAATTACTACCAGACCGAGATGGCCTCGTTCGGCACGGGGCTCGACTACCGCATCTCCGATAACTGGCATGCGAGCCTGAAGTACCGCTTCGCCAAGGAGAATCGCACCAATTCGGACAGCTTCCTGTATGTCAGCGACGACGCGGGCAATTACTCGAACACGCTCTACGCCGCGATGACGCGTTACTTCTATCAGAACGTCGACGCGATGGTGCAAGGCAAGTTCAGCACCGGCAGCATCAAGCACGACGTGGTCGTGGGCGCGGGCTTTCAGACGCAAACCAGCGAGTACAGCAATAGCGTCGGCTGGAACGACGGCTACTTCCTCGGCAACGGCAATCTTTACAGCAGCACGTTGTTGACCAACGACGAAGTCAGCATTGGCTCCGACCTGTACCGCCAGCAACGCACCACGCAGGCCGCGTTGTACGCGAGCGATACCGTGCAACTCACTTCGCGGCTGTCCGCGCTGGTCGGCGTGCGATATACGCAATACCGCCAGCATGTCTACGACACGACCGGCGCTGTCTCGTCGCAATACAGTGCGGATCCGGTCACGCCGACATTGGCGCTGATGTTCAAGACCGATCCCTATTCGACGTTGTACGCGAGCTATGTCGAATCGTTGGAACAAGGCGGTTCGGCGTCGAACACCAACGCCAATTACCCGGCCACGTTCGGCCCGCTCAAGAGCAAGCAGTATGAAATCGGCTTCAAGTCGGATCACAGCAAGTGGGGCGCCAATCTTGCGCTGTTCCGCGTCGATCAGGGGTACAACTACACGAATTCGGCCAACGTGTTCGTGCAGGACGGCACCAAGCGGTATACGGGCGTCGACGCGAGCGGCTGGCTCGCGCTGACCAGCGAATGGCGCGTGGTGGGCGGGGTGATGTGGCTCGATACCAAGGCAGTGGACGTCGACGATGTTTCCGTCGAAGGTAAGCGGGTGTATGGGGCACCGCGGTTTACTGTGACTGGACGTGTTGAATACAACCCCGCGTATTTGCGCCCCTTGACGCTCGCGTTTGGTGGGAAATATGTCGGCAGCGAGGCGGTCAATGCGGATAACTCGCAGTTCGTGCCGGCTTATGTCACCTACGATCTGAGCGGCCGGTATGAGACGAAAATCGCAGGGAAGGACGTGACGCTTCGTGCGGGAATCAATAACCTGTTCAACCGCCGGTATTGGACCACTGCGTGGGGGTACTATGTGTCGCCTTCGCCGACACGGACTTTTGTGGCTAGCGCTACGGTGCAGTTTTAATTCGGCACGAACCGAGGGGGCCCAAACCAGGAGCGGGCCCCAAACCGGCGGCGTTTTTTACGAAGCACCGTCACGGCGCACGCAGCGCCGCCAAAACTCAATCGGGTGCTTGCTTATGCGGAAAAAGTCGCGCGGACGCTGCCGAAACCGTCTATCTGCGCGCTGAAAACGCCCGGCTCGGTCACCGCGACCATCGGACCGAGTGCGCCGGTCATCAGCACGTCGCCCGCCCGCAGCGGCGTGCCGAGTTGCACCATCTGGTCCGCGAGCCACGCGGCCGCGTTCAGCGGATTGCCGAGACACGCGGCGCCGTTGCCGCGCGACAGCACGTTGGCGTCGTTCGACAGCGTCATCGCGCACCCGAAGAGATCCACGTCGCGCAGCAGCATCGGACGGCTGCCGAGCACGAAGCGCGCGCTCGACGCGTTGTCGGCGACGGTATCGACGAAGCGGATGTTCCAGCCGTCGATCCGGCTATCCACGACTTCGATCGCCGCAACCGCGTAGGCGGTGGCGCGAATCAGGTCCGCGTAGGTGTTCCTTTCGTGGATGAGGTCATGTTCGAGCACTAGCGCGATCTCCGCTTCGACCTTCGGTTGAATCAGTTCGCCAAGCGGAATCGGCTGGTTGTCGCCGTATGCCATCGACGCGAACAGCGCGCCGAAGTCCGGCTGATCGACGCCGATCTGGCGCTGCACGGCGGGCGAAGTCAGCCCGATCTTGCGCCCGACGATGCGCTCGCCGGCCGCCACGCGCGTCTCGGCATTGATCCGTTGCACCGCGTAGGCGAGTTCGGCTGCGTCGGCGGCGTTGGCTGCCTGAGCGAATCGTTCGTCATCGCGCAGCGGCGCGACGGTCCAGCGCGCGCGCTCGGCTTCGCGCAGCCGCAGGGCTAGCGCTTCAGCATGGTTTCGGTTGATCATGATGGGCTCCCAGGTTCGGTTGGGTAGACGGATTCGGCGACAGGCCGCGCGTGATCGCATTGTCGGTCAAACCGTCGAGCGCGGCCAGCTCGCCCTCTGCGAGCAGATTCAGAAACGCCCGGTCCCATCCGGGATTGCGCGGATGCAATGGCTTTCGCCGGCGGCGCATGAAGGCCGCAGCCCACCTTACGCCTCGGCCTGAACGACATGCCCCGCCAGCATCGCAAGCCCTTCATGCAATGCCGGAAACAGGCTGCGGTTGAAGTTGTTCCAGCGTAGCTCAAGAATCGTGTCGTCCTTGTCGATCTCGGTGTTCAGCGCGTCGTGGATCACTTCGCCGGAATCGATACCGTTGTCGACGTAATGAAACGACGCGCCCGTCAGATATAACGGCGTCACCGGCACGGTCTCCATCGTCTTCCAGTCGACCACTTTCTTGCCGCGCGCGCCGTAGAGCGCATCGAGCGTCGCATAGGCGCCGCGCCGCTCATACGGCGATTCGGCACGTGTCACGCCCGGATGAATATTGACGATCTTGCGATAGAACGGCGCGTCCGGCCGCACCAGTTCGTCGAGAATGATCAGCAGCCCATCGAGCACGACGAGATCGGCCTTCAACTCGACCAGCGTATCGAGCAGGTGCTTTTCGAAACGACTCTTGCCGGCCGCGCGTCCTGCGGCGCCGAGCGGCTCGCGGCGGTATGTCGAGGGAATCGCGAGCAGCAGATCGTTGACGGGCTTGCCTTGCACACGCAGATTCGGCGGATAGAACCAGTGTTTTCCCGGTTTTCCAGGTTCGCCAGGCTCGTACGAGAAGCCATATTCCTTCAGCTTCTCGCGATCCGGAGCGGAGCCCGCATCGTCGTCGTAGATGACCTTTTCCAGCGAGTACAGATCGCCGAGACCGGTTTCGTTGAGCGCCTCGACGAGCGATTCGAGCACCGACTTCATGTAGCGCGTGCCGCTCTTGTAAGCGATGTCCTGCCCCGCCTTGTCGGCGGCGGCGTTTCTCAGAGACCAGATATAAACGAGTTTTTTCTTCGGCATAGTCGGTTCGAGTATGGGTGAGTCGTTGCAATGTTGAACATGGCAATGGCTGTTCGGACGGCGCTCGAAACTCAGCTGCCCGCCCGAACGCCTGCCGCTTACCAGTCGTACTTCGCCGTCGCGATCACCGTGCGCGGATTACCGTAGAAGCATGTGTTCACCGACTGGCAACCGCTCACAAAGCGGCGATTGAAAATGTTCTGACCGTTGATCGCGAAGCGCCAGTTGCGCATCTCGTAGTGAATCGTCGCGTCGTACACGGTGTAGCTCGGCACGTACAGCGAGTTGTCGGCGGCCCCCGCCGAGCCGCTCTGATAGCGAATGCCGGCGCCCATACCGAAGCCCGCGAGCGGCCCGGCGTGCCACGTCCAGTCGCCCCACAGCGATGCCATCTGACGCGGCCGAGGAATATCGACCGGCCATTTGCCCAGCGTATCGTCGCCGGCCTTGATGTTCTTTACGTCCTGGTACACGTAAGCGGCCATCACCGACAAGTTGCGCGTGACATTACCCACCGCGCTCAACTCGATGCCGCGCGAGCGCACTTCACCGGTTTGCACCGGCGTGCTGCCGGTCGGATCGAGCGCGAGATCGGGTGTTATGACGTTGGTCTGATTGATCTGGTAGACCGCCGCGCTCAATAGCAGATTCTTGCCGGCCGGTTGCCAGCGCAAACCCGCTTCGATCTGCTTGCCCCTGGTCGGCTGGGCAATTCCGCCGCCCGCGATTTTCACGCCGACGAGCGGGTTGAACGACGTCGAATAGCTGATATACGGCGAGAGACCATAGTCGCCGAGATAGACGATCCCGACGCGCCCCGAGAACGCATGATCGTTCTGCTCCAGTTGCGTGCCGCCCGCGATGTCGTTCTGTTTCGTATTGCTCCAGTCCTGACGGCCGCCGAGTGTCAGCACCCAGCGCTGCCACTTGATCTGGTCCTGCGCGTACAGGCCGAACGTGTTGAGCGTCGACTTCGTATCGGTGCGCGGAAACGCGGTGGGGCCGGAGAAAATCGCGTTGGTGATCGGCGTATACACCGGGTTGTACATGTTCAGACTCGGCGCGGTCGCCATCCACTCGCTATCGGTCGTGGACTGCCGGTTGTATTCGAAACCGAGCAGCACCGTATGCTCGAGCGGACCCGTGCCGAATCTGGCCAGCGCCTGGTTGTCGACGTCGAAGCGGCTGTAGTTCAACTGGTAGAGACCGGCGTAGCGCAGCAGCGACGCCTCGGTCGGATCGGCCGGATCGAGACCGCCGCCGAACACCTGCCCCTGGTCGAGCGAAAGATGCATCAAGCGGGTGTTCTGCCGGAAAGTCCAGACCGAATCGGGCTTGTATTCGAACTGGTAACCGGCCGACCATTGCTTCTTGCGGTAATGAGAAAACGCCGGGTCCCCCGTGTACAGATCCGGCGAAATCTTGCCGTTCGGATTCGGCAGGATCGTGCCCTGTGCCGGCAAGAAGTTGTTCGACGCGTCGCCCCAATCCTGCAGATAGCTCGCCTCGACAGTGAGCGAAGTCCTGGCGTTCGGCTGCCATTTGATCGAAGGCGCGATGGCGACGCGCTGCTCCGGATTCGGCCCGGTCTGCGAATTGCCGTCACGTCCCACGCCGACGAAACGATAAGACAGCGTGCCGTCCTTATCGATCTTGTCGCCCACGTCGAACGCCAGTTGCTTGCGCGCGTAGTCGCCGAGTTGCATTTCGACTTCGCGGATGCGTTCGCCATTCGCGAGCTTGCTCTGCACGTCGATGATCGCGCCCGGATCGCCCTGCCCATAGAGCACCGAAGTTGGACCGCGCAGCACGGTGATGCTGTCGATCATGTATGGATCGACGCGCCAGCTCGAAAGATTCAGCGTGTTGGGCACCTGCAGGCCGTCGACGAACACGGTCGGCGTGAAGCCGCGCAGCACCGAATACCAGTCGGAGCGCACATCCGCGCCATACGACGAAAAACCCGGAATGTAGCGCAGCGCCTCGTTGATGCTGGTCGCGCCGGTTTCCTCGATCTGCGCGGCGGTCACGACGTTGATCGTCTGCGGAATCTCATTCAGCGCGGTGTCGGTCTTGGTGCCGGTGCTGCTGCGGCGTGCGACGAGGCCCACGGTCCCTTCGTTTTCAGCCGAGGCTTTAACGCTGATCGAAGGCAGCGTGCTGGCTGGCGTGGCGTCCTGTTGACTCTGATTGTTCTGCTGCTGTGCGTCGCCAGCCGGCTGTGCGGCCGGTTGTGTCACCTGCTGCGCCTGCGCGTGGCCGGCTGCCGCCGCGCAAAACGCCACGCTTGTCGCGGCTGCGATCGCACGCCGACGCGTGCCTATTGCCCACTCCATCTCTCGATGCTCCAGGTTTTTATGCGGCCTTCCCGCCGCGCTGTGTCAAAGAGCGAAGGCCATGCGGCCTGCACTCGTCCCGTTTTCTTGTTGCTGCTTCCGGCTGGTCAACCGGTCTTGTGTGGTGTGCTGCGCGAGCGACGCGACGATTTCGTCCGCGCGCAGCGCGAGAACCGACAGCAGCGTGTCGGAAAGCCCGTGGCTGTCTTCGCAGCAGCCTTGCAGGTAAATGCGCGGTTTGAAGCTCGCGGGCGTAGCGAGCCGGTAATCGCGTTCGACATTGCCTTGCGCGAGCGCCTCGCCCAGCTGCGGCGCGAGCCCTTCGAGCAGCGCGAAATGCGTGTCGCGGCGGTAGCCGGTCGCGAGCACGAGCGCATCGAATTGTTCGGCGCGAGCGTGGCCGCTCAGGCGGTCGCGCAGCGTAAGTTCGATCTGGCCGCTCGCCGTGCGCACCGCGGTCTCGATACCGGTATTCGCCAGCAGGCGATGACGCCGCTCAGCCGACACGCTTTGCAGATAGAGCATTTCGTAGATCTGCTCGATCAGCGGACGATCGACCACCGCGTAGTTGGTATCGCGAAAGCGCTCGATCAGCGAGCGGCGGCCGTCTTTCGGCTGCGCGTAGACGATGTCGGTAAAAGCCGGGCTGAAGATCTCGTTGACGAACGGGCTGTCGTCGGCGGGTTTGAGCGCGCTCGAACGGATCACGAGGCTCGCGTCGACGTGCGGAAAGCGGCGCGTCAGATCGATGAACACTTCGGCCGCGCTCTGCCCCGCGCCGATCACCGCTACGCGCTTACGCGCACCGCTTGCCGCGCCGACCACGCGGTCGATCGAACTCAGATACTTCGACGAATGCACGATGTTGTGCGAGCCGAGTGCGGCAAACGCCTCCGGCACCTGAGCGCCGCCGCCGATGCCGATCGACAGCGCACGCGTCACACGCTGCCATTCGCGGCCGTCGTCGTCGCGCGAGAACACGCGTAGCGCTTCGACTTCGGCTGGCTTGCCGGCAACTGTAACCGGCTCGATGCCGATGACGGTCTGGCCGTAGTGCACGCGTTCGTCGAATGCGGCGGCGACCCAGCTGAGGTAATCGTGAAACTCGACCCGCGTCGGATAAAAGCTCTTCAGATTGACGAAATCGGCCAGACGTCCGCGTTCGAACAGGTAGTTGATGAACGTGAAGCGGCTCTTCGGATCGCGCAGCGTGACGAGATCCTTGAGGAAAGAAATCTGCATCCGGCAGTCGTCGAGCAGCATGCCGCGATGCCAGCCGAATTCCGGCTGCCGCTCGATGAAGCAATGCACGAGATTCGACACGCCTGCCTCTTCGGCGAGGCGCACGGCAAGCGCAAGATTCGACGGCCCGAAGCCGACGCCGATCAGATCAAATACGGTATCTCTGTGCATGTCGCAGGTCCTTATCGGTGTGAGCCGGCGCGCCGGATGCGCTGACCGGGGAAAAATGTCTTGTGTGTGGCGCGGGTTTCAATCGGCATCCCGCATCTCGGCGACGGCCGATGCGTGCGCGGCAAGCCGCGCGCCCAGTTCGACGAAGTTCGGCGCGGCGAATACATCGGCAATCGATAGCAAGTGGCCAGCCGCTTGCGCCGCATCGACGAAGCGCACGACGTCGAACGACGTCGCGCCGGCTTCGAACAGATCGTCGTGATGGGCTGGTGTATTGCCTTCGAAGAGATCGCTCCACACGCGTTCGAGTGCCTGGGCGTGTCGGGTTGCTGCTTCGCATACCGTGCCCGTGCGCGTAGCCGCGGAACCTTGCGCGTTCAGCACATAACGCGCTTGCGCCGCGCCCAGCTCTTCATGCGGCGCATCGACAAAGCGCTGCACCACATCGAGGTAATCCGCCGTCAACGCCTCGACGAAGCCGCGGTCGACCAGTTCGTTCGCATACGAAAACGCACCCGTCACACGGCCGTCCGGATGCTCGACCACGTCGAGTTCCAACTCGAACACGACCCGATGCCGGACGTCGTTGAAATCGTCGAGCGTGAGACCGGCCCAGTCGCGCTCCGTCGTGCCCGCCGGGCGCAGGTAGTTGAACATCACCTGAAACAAGGGATTGCCGAGCCCCGTGCGCGGCGCGCGCAACGCCGCCACGACCTCGTCGAAAGGCGTATCGGCATGCGCATAGGCGGCGAGCGCCGCATCGCGGACGTGGGCGAGCAGCGTCGCGGGCGAATCCGTTTTCGCGAGTCGCGTGCGCACGACTACCGCGTTGATGAAAAGCCCAAGCGCGCGACGCGCCGCTTCGCCGGTCAGTTCGCGGGTCGATGCGAGCACGCCGACCGGCTGATCGGTTGCGCCGGTCGTCCGGTAGAACGCGACGTTCAGCGCCGCGTGCAGCAGCATCGGCAAGGTCGCATGGACCTCGAGCGCCATCGAGCGGGCGCGCCGCACCAATGCCGGGGCGAATTCGAATGCGAAGCGGCCGGCGGCCCACAGCGGTGCGGCGGCCCGGCCCGATGGCGGTGCCGGCAAGACATGAGCGGGCGCATCGGCAAGCACGTCACGCCAGAACGACAGCCGTGCGCGTGGCGCTGCAACGGGCAGAACCGGTGTGATGTGTGAAGACAACGACGCGTTGACAGCCGCGGATACGCCATGCACCGGCACTGCGCCGCGCACGATCGCCACATAAATCGTGCGGACCTCGTCCAGCCACAGATCGATCGACTGTCCATCCGACACGATGTGATGCACGACCAGCGACAGCACATGATCCTGCTCGCCAAGACGCAACAGCCGCGCGCGCCAGAGTGGTGCGTCGTCGAGCAAACCGAACGGCGCCAGTGCGTCTTCGTCGGTCAGCGCAACGGCGGCGGCCTCGCGGGCCGCATCGTCGCGCTCAACCGGGAGATCGATCACCGGAAGTTCGACCGGCCACATCGCCGCGATCCGTTGGCCCGGCAATTGACCCGCGCGAACGACCAGGCGCGTGCGCAATGCCGGATGCCGCGCAGCGGCCTCGGCAAATGCTTCGCGCAACGCATTGGCGTCGAGCGGCCCGCGCAGACGCAACGCGACCGGAATGTTGTAGGCCGCGCTGTCCGGCTGCGCGCGCCACAGGAACCACAGGCTCGATTGCGCGGACGACAGCGGCAACACGCCTCGCGCATCGGCAACCAGAAGCGGATTCGCCGCGCCGCTGTCCGCTTGCGACGTCATCTCGGCCACCGCGTCGCTACGTGGCGCGGCCATCACGCGCTGCGAATATTGAGCGAGCGTCGGCGCTTCGAAGAGCGTGCGCACCGGCACGTCCCGCGCGAGCCGTTCGGCCACGCGTGTCGCCACACGCACCGCGGCAAGTGAATGTCCACCGAGTTCGAAGAAGTGATCGGCCCGGCCGACGCGCTCCACGCCCAGCACTTCGCGGAAAATCGCTGCAAGCGCTGTTTCGAGCCCGGCCGCAGGCGCCTGATACGCACGCGCGACGCGCTGCGGCTCCGGCAACGCCGCTCGATCGACCTTGCTGTTCGCGTTGCGCGGCAACGCGTCGAGCACGACGATATGCGCGGGCACCATGTAATCGGGCAGCGTGTGACGCAGATGCGCGTCGAGTTCGGCGGCGTCCGCTCGCGTGTTGCGCTCGCGCGCTTCGGCGCTCAACTCGACATACGCGATGAGCGCCGCTTGCGTGCCCTTGCCGCGCACGATCGCCACGGCTTCGCGCACGTCGTCGTGCGCGGCGAGTTGCGCTTCGATCTCGCCCAGTTCGATGCGCAGCCCGCGCAGTTTCACCTGATGATCGACCCGGCCGATGAAATCGAACACGCCATCCGCGCGGCGCTTGACGAGATCGCCCGTGCGGTAGAGCCGCGCGCCCGGCGCGCCGAATGGATCGGGCACGAAACGCTCGGCGGTGAGCGCCGGGCGGTCGAGATAACCGCGCGCGAGCCCGACGCCCTCGCCGCCCAGATACAGCTCGCCGATTACACCGACGGGTAGCGGATTCAGCCGGGCATCGAGCACATGCGCTGTGCGCGCGCCGACCAATGTGCCGATCGGCAGGTATGCACTGTCGGCGAACCTGGCGGCATCGTCGGTGGGATTGAACATCCACAGCATCGGCGTGATCACGGTCTCGGTCGGACCATAACCGTTGACGATGCGCGCGTTCGGAAACGCGCGGCGCATCAGTGCGAAAGCTTCGCGCGAGGTGGCTTCGCCGCCTACCGTCAGCGATCGCAAGGTGGGCGGCGCACCGTGTGAGAGCGCCCATTCTGCGAGTTGCGTCGCGCAACCGGGCGGCACGTAGGTCATCGTCACGCCTTCGCGGACCATCATCCGGCAGGTTTGCGCGGGCGGCCACAGCGTGTCGGCGGTGACGGCCACCGCTGCGCCTGACATGTACTGCGAGAACCAGCCTTCATGCGCACCGTCGAAATTGACCGACTGGAACAACAGGAAGACGTCGCTTTCGCCCGCCCCGTAGCGCGCTGCAATCGCCGCGCAGTGCAACGCGAACGAGCCGTGATCGACCACCACGCCCTTCGGTTTGCCGGTCGAGCCGGATGTGTAGATCACGTAGGCCGCCTGGTGCGGCGAGACACCGGGAAGCTCGACCGGCGCCGTCTCTAGCTCGTCACGCGGCGTTTCTTCGTCGATCAACCAAAGGCGCAGGTGGTTCGACGCCGGCAGCGCGGCGCGGCTCGCCCGTTCGGTAACGACGTGGGTGATCTGCGCGTCGTCGAGAACCTGCGCGAGGCGCTCGCGCGGATGGCTCGGATCGAGCGGCACGAACGCGCCGCCGGATTTCAGCGCGGCGATCAGGCCCACCAGTAAATCGACGGAGCGGCTCAGCGCCACGCCCACGCGCATCTCGGCTTTCACGCCCGCTGCAACGAGCCGCTGAGCAAGCCGTGTGGCGCGCGCGTCCACTTCACCGCGCGTGAGCGATCGGTTGAGATCGGCCACACCGCGCGCATCGGGCCTGGCGTATGCGTGCTCAGCAACACGCTGATGAACGGGCCTGAACGCTTCGTCGTTGTTCAGCGTGGTGCTGTTCCATGCATCGAGCTGAACGCGCTCCGCTTCAGGCAACCATTGCAAATCGCCAACCGGGGTTTCAGGCGCAACAGCCGCATTCGACAGCAGTTCGATAAAGCGCCCTGCTAACCGCTCCACCGCATCTGTGTCGAACAGGTCGAGCGCGTAAATGAAGTACGCATCGATGGAACCGTCGTCGCGCTCTTCAAAGCTGAGCGTCAGATCGAATTTGGCAAAGGGCGCGCCCGATGGCAACTCCGTCACGCGCATCTCGGCAAGCGATGGCAGCGCGCGGCGTGCGCCATACGCCGCCATGACCTGAAACAGCGGATGGTGGCTCGCGCTGCGCACCACGCCGAGCGCTTCGACCACCTGCTCGAACGGTACGTCCTGGTGCGATTGGGCATCGATCAGAGTTCGCTGCGTCGCGCCGACCAATTCGGCGAACGGCTGCGTGGCTGGCACCGGCGTGGCGAGCGTCAGCGTGTTGACGAAGAAGCCCACCAGCCCCGCCACTTCGCTCCGCTCGCGATTCGCAGCGGGCACGCCGATCTGAATCCGCACGTCACCTGAAGAGCGCGCAAGCAATGCGTTCAGCGCTGCAAGCAGCACGGCGAACGGCGTCGCGCGCTGTGCGTTGGCAAGTGTCCTGACTTGTTGCGCGAGCGCTGCCTCCAAAGCGAAACGATGCCGCCCGCCGTGCGCACTACGCTGAGCAGGACGCGGTGCAGCGCCCGGCAGCATCAACACATCGCGGCTCGCGTCCAACCGCGCACGCCAGAATTCAAGCTGACGATCACGCTCGCCGGCATCGAGCCAACGACGCTGCCATAACGCGTAGTCGGCGTACTGGATGGGCAGCGGCGCCAGCGACACCGCTTCGCTCTTCGCATAGGCGCGATAAAACGACGCCAGTTCGGCGAGCATCACGTCCGCCGACCAGCCGTCGGACACAATGTGATGCGTCGTTAGCGCGAGCCAGTGCGTCGTCGCGTCGAGACGGATCAGGTGCGCGCGCATCAGCGGGCCGAGCGCCAGATCGAAGAGCAGTGCCTCGTCGGCCTGCGCGACGGCTGCGGCGCGTGCCTCGCGTTCATGCAAGGGCAGCGTGCTGATATCGGTAGCATGCCAGGGGCAGCGAGACGGCGCGTGCACGGTCTGCATCACGCCGTCCGCACTTTCCGCGAACGTGGTGCGCAAAGCCTCGTGCCGCGCGATCAGCGCATCGCACGAGAGGCGCAGCGCATTTGCATCGAGCGCGCCATCGAGCCGCAGACGTTCGGTGATGTGATACGCCGCCGGTTCGTCGATCATCCGTGCGTGCAGCCACAAACGCGTCTGCGCGAACGATGCCGGCACGCTCGCGGCCCGCTCAGCGCGCGGCGGAATCGGCAGCACGCGAAAATCGATACCGGCCGCGTCGAGCTTCGTGAGGAACGCCGTGCGCTGCGCGTCCGGCAAAAGCGCGAAGCGTGCCGCGAGGGAAAGCAGATCCGGTTTGGCTGTCGTCATGCTGGGTTGTCTCAGTACTGATTGCGTATCGGCTTGGTGGCTTATTGCAGTTCTAGCTCCCCGAGCAGCGCATCGATCGCGCTCGCGGTGTCTTGTCCTGCATGCGTGTCGCGCTCCGCCAACGCGCGGTCGATCGCTGCAGCGCAGCGTTGCAGCGTGCGTTCGTCGAACAGCGTGCGCAGCGGCAGGATCAGCGTCCAATGCAGATTGGCTTGCGCATTCGCCTGCGTCGCGAGCAGCGAGTGACCGCCGAGAGCGAAGAAGTCGTCATCGCGGCCAATCGAATCCAGACGCAGCACGCGTTGCCAGATCGCGGCGAGTTGGCGCTCCGTATCGGTTTCCGGCGACGCGACGTGCTTGCCTTCGGCGAGACTGCGAACAGGCGCCGGCAGCGCATGGCGATCGCACTTGCCGTTCGGCGTGACCGGCAGCACGTTCATCCCGATCAGATGCGCGGGCACCATGTACGACGGCAATTGCGCGCGCAATGCGTCGAGCAGCGCTTGTGTGTCGACCGTGTTGTCCGCGCCCCGTGCGACATAGCCGATCAGTTGCTCATCGCGCACGATCACCACCGCGTCGCGCACGCCTTGCGCGGCACGCAGCAAGGCTTCGATCTCACCGGGCTCGATGCGCTGGCCGCGCAGCTTCACCTGGGTATCGATGCGGCCGAGATAATCGAGCGCGCCGTCCGCTCGCCGGCGTGCAAGGTCGCCGGTCCGATAAACACGCGCGCCGCTCACGAACGGATCGGGCACGAAGCGCTCGGCAGTCAGCGCCGCACGGCCGAGATAGCCGCGCGCGAGTCCCACGCCGCCGAGGTACAGTTCGCCGATCGCGCCTGGTGGAAGCGGTTGCAACGCCCCGTCGAGCACGTGCATTTGCAGATTCGCAATCGGATGACCGATGGGTATGGACGCCGCGTCGGCGTCGCGCGCTTCGCAAGTCCAGTGCGACACGTCGATGGCGGCTTCGGTTGGACCGTAGAGGTTGTACAGCCGCGCATCAGGCAGATGCTGCGCGACGCGCGCCACCAGTTCCGGCGCGAGCGCTTCACCGCTTGCCACGATCCGCTTAATGCTCAAGCAACGGCCGGCGGCCTTGAAATCGTCGAGATACGCGACGAAGGCCGCGAGCATCGACGGCACGAAATGCAGCGTGGTGACGCGATGCGCTTCGATCGTGGCAACCAGCCGTGCCGGATCGCGATGATCGCCTGGCGCCGCGATCGCGAGCTTCGCGCCGACGGCGAGCGGCCAGACGAATTCCCATACCGACACGTCGAAGCCAAACGGCGTCTTGTGCAGCACCACATCGCCGGCGTTCAGGCGATACGCGTCCTGCATCCACGCGATCCGGTTGGCGAGCGCGCGATGTGTATTGCCCGCGCCCTTCGGCTTGCCGGTCGATCCGGAGGTGTAAAGCAGATAGGCGAGCTGATCGGGTGTGGCGTCGACTTTATGATCGAGTGTCGCATCGGCGTTCAATAGTTCGTCGACGGTCAGGATCTTTACGTCGGCGCGGTCGACCGCCGCTACGACACGTTCGCGCAGATGCGGCTGTGTCAGCACGACTGCCGGTTTCGCGTCGTTGAGCAGGTAGCCGATGCGCTCGGCCGGGTAATCAGGATCGATGGGCAGATAGGCCGCACCCGCCTTCAGCACGCCGATGAGCGCCACCACCATGTCGAACGAACGCTCGACGCACAGCGCAACCGCCGTATCCGGTTGCACGCCCGCTTCGATGAGCGCAGCGGCGACACGGTTGGCGTTCGCGTCGAGTGCGCGGTAGGACATCTGTTGCGTGCGGCCTTGCGGATCGACGAATTCGAGCGCGACCGCGTCAGGCGACGCTTGCGCGGCTTGTTCGAACTGACGCTGCAGTGGTTGTTGCTGCGCGCGCGGCCACGCCACCGTCGTCTCATTGACGCGCCTCAGAGCGGCGAGATCATTCGCCGTCGCGATCGAAATCGTGCCGAGCGGCGCATCAGGATTGGCGATCAATCCATCGAGGCACGCTGCAAACGCACGATGCAAAGCGGCAACGCGCGCTTCGTCGATCTGCGCGGCGTCATAACCGTAGTCGATCGTGAGCGTCGCACCCGCTTCGATGACCAGCGTCAGCGCGAAATCGGTTGCTTCGATATTGCGCAGATCGCGCAGCTTGAGCGCGCGTTCGTCGCGCCCTTCCCATGCCTCGTCGACCGGATAGTTTTCGAAAACGACCAGCGTGTCGAACAACGCACCGCCGCCTTGCCCCGCCCATTGCTGGATTTCATAGAGCGGCGTATGCGCGTGCTCCGCGGCGGCGGCGCTGTCGCGCTGCAATTCATGCAACCACGTCGACGCAGTACGTTGCGGCAACGGCGCGGTAATGACCGGCAGCGTGTTGATGAACAGGCCAAGTACGGTGTCGGCATCGGGCAGCGCATCGGGGCGGCCTGCCACTGTTGCGCCGAACACAACCGCCGTGTGATTCGTCATCCGTTGCAGCGCGAGCGCCCATGCGCCCTGCACCATCGTGTTGACCGTCACCTTCAGACGGCGTGCCGCATCGGTCAGCCGCGCGGTAGTGTCGGCGGTAAGGCGCTCGCGGCGCGTGAGATGTTCGGTCTCGCTGGTGGTTTCGGCTTCGCGATTGGCAATCAGCGTCGGTTCGTCGAGGCGCGCGAGACGTTGCAGCCAGAACGCGCGTTCCGCTTCGACATCACGCGCCGCGAGCCACGCGATGAAATCGCGGTAGCGGGCTTTCGCTGGCGCGGCGAACGGTTGTGGACGGGGCGGCTCGATATAGTCGCGCAGCACGTCGGCAAAGAAACGCGCGGTGCTCCAGCCGTCGAGCAGCAGATGGTGGCGAGTCCAGACGAGACGCCATTGTTCATCCGTGATCCGGATCAGCGCGATGCGCATCAGCGGTGCAGTAGTCAGATCGAAACCGCGCGCTCTGTCAGCACCGAGCCAGGTTTCAAAGGCATTGAGCGCGCCCTCGCTCTGGTCGCGCCAATCGAGAATCTCGACCGGCATACGCGCCTGGCGATGCACGATCTGCATCGGCGTGGCTTCTTCGGGCGTGAAGCTCGTGCGCAGAATGTCGTGTCGCGGCACGGCGGATTCAAACGCCTTGCGCAAACACTCCACGTCCGGGTCGATCAGCGTCGCGACCAGTTGATTCACATAAGTCGATTGCTCGGGCGCGAACAGCGAGTGAAACAAGATGCCCTGCTGCATCGGCGAGAGCGGATAGATGTCGTCGATGGTGCGCAGATCGAGCGGCAGGCGCTCCAACGCGGCCTGCGTGAGACCCGCGGCGCGAGCGAGCGGATAGTCGCCCGGTGTCGCACCGCCGCCGCGTTGCGCGAGACGCGCGGCGCAAGCGGCCGTCAGTTCGGCGAGCGCGGTTTCGAAATGCTGCGCGAGCGCTTCGACGGTCGTGCGGTCGAACTGCGTCGCGCCGTACACCCAGTGGACCTTTAGCGTGCGAGTGACCTCACCGTCGATGTATGCGTGAATCGCCAGCGCATTGCCGATCGGCCCGGCCGGATCGCGTTCGCGGCCCGCGCCGCCAAAGCGCGGCACGAGCGCTGCGTCGCGCGGCGCATCGAACTGGCCGAGGTAGTTGAAGGTGACATGCGGACGCGGCACGGCGGCGAGCGCCTCGCGCGTCGCGGCGTCGCCGTAATGACGCAACACGCCGAAACCGAGCCCTTTGTTCGGCACCGCGCGCAGCGTGTCCTTGACCGCGCCGAGCGTCGCTACCGGCGTGCTTTCGATGGCGAACTCCACCGGATAGTGGCTCGTCAGCCAACCAGGCGTGCGGCTCACGTCGACATCGTCGAACAACGCCTCGCGGCCATGGCCTTCGAGTTCGATGCGGCAAACGGACTGAATGGTCTGCTTGCCGAGCGACTGGGCCAGCGCGGCGATCAGCAGCTCGATCATCTGCGTGCGGTAAGCGGCATTGGCTTCCGTCAAAGCGGCACGCGTAAGATCGGCGCCGATCGTCTGTATGACCACCTGCGCATCGGCATTGGTCGCCGAGGCTTGCGGACGATCGAGCGGCAGATCGTCGTACGGTGTAGCAAGCGCGGACCAATACGGCACTTCCGCGGCAAACGGCGAGTGGGTCGCATCGCGCGCCGAACGGGCGAGCCGCGCGGCCCATTCCTGCACGCTCGCGCCCGTCGACGAAAGACGCACGCTACGGCGTTCGCCTGCGGCGCGATAGGCGGCATCGAGATCGTCGAGCAGTACGCGCCACGACACGCCGTCGACGATCACGTGATGGATCGCCACATAAAGCCTGGTCGAGCCGTCCGGCAGCATGGCGGCGCATGCGCAAGCGAGCGGACCCTGCGTCAGATCGAGCGTGCTTTGCAACGCGTCGAACTGCGCGAGCGCGTCGGCTTCGTCGCGTGCAGAAGCGGCTGCGAGTGGCAGCGTCTCGAACGCGCGCGGGGCGAGCGTGAGTTGCCATTCGCCTCGCGGACCACTCGGCGCGAAACGTTGCCGGAAAATCTCGTGATGCGTCAGCAGCGCCTCGAATGCGCGCGCGAACGCGTCGAAATCGAACGGTGCCGGCGTATCGAGTTCGATCGATTGATTCCAGTGGCCGCGCTGCGGAATATCCAGCGCGAAAAAGCGCAGTTGGGCTGGCGTGAGGGTGGCGATCGCGTCTTCACGCCTTGAAGACGCCGGCTGCGCTTTCGTTGCAGTCGGCGTGGCGGCATCCACCGCGGTCGCAACTCGCGCGAGCTGCGCGAGCGTCGGTGCGTCGAACAACTGTTTCGGCGTGAAGCGCACACCACGCTTGCGCGAACGCGCGATCACCTGCAACACGAGAATCGAATCGCCGCCCAGTTCGAAGAAGTTGTCGTCACGACCGACACGCTCCGCTTTGAGCACCTCTTTCCAGACGGTGGCAAGCGTTTCCTCAGTCGCCCCTTGCGGCGCATCGCCTTCAGCAACAGATGGCGCAGGCGCGGCGGCAAGCGCCCGCAATGCAGCGCGATCGATCTTGCCGTTTGCGGTCACGGGCAGTGCAGCCACGACCACCAGCACGGCAGGCACCATGTAATCCGGCAGACGAACGGCTAACGAAGCGCGCAACGTCGCCTCGTCGAGACGTGCCCCGCCTGCGGGTGACGCAAACGATGCCAGCCGCAAACGTCCTTCATGCTCTACCGCCAATGTTTCCGCTTGCGCGACGCCATCGAGCTCACGCAGTGCCGCGCTCACCTCGCCAGGTTCGACGCGATAGCCGCGAATCTTCACCTGATCGTCCAGACGTCCAAGGAAATCCAGCCGACGATCGGCGCGCAGTCGTACGCGATCACCCGTCCAATAGAGACGCTCGCCCCGTGCGAACGGGTGCGGCACAAAACGCTCAGCGGTCGCGGCTGCGCGGTTCAAGTAACCACGCGCGAGCCCCGGCCCGCCGAGATACAGTTCGCCGATCCCGCCAGGCGGCACGCTCGCACCGTGACGATCGAGCACGCACGCGTACGCGTTCGGCAACGGTCGGCCGAGCGGGACGGCCTGCGCTGCGTGTCCGCGCAAGACTGTCTGCGCCGCCGGGGCCGACGTGTCGCACGTGAGTGCGCCGACTGTCGCTTCCGTCGGACCGTAGTGATTGATGACGCGGCAAGCAGGCTTAAGCGCCGCGATCCGTTCGACCAGCGACCACGGCAGCGTTTCGCCACCAGTCACCAGCGCGTGTGCGGGCAGCACGTCGGCAGGCTGTTGCGCGTCGAGCAGCGCGTGCAAATGGCTCGGCACGATCTTCAGCACGCCGACCTTGCGCGTACGCATTTCGTGGGCGAAGCGATCGGGATCGAACGCGCATTGCGCGGGCAGCAAATGCAGCGTGCGGCCCGAGCACAACGCGCCGAACAGCGTCGTATGACCGAGATCGGCGGCGACCGTCGAGACCATCGCCATCGAGGCATCGGCGGCGAACGCGAGTTCGTCCAGCATCCCTTCGACATAGTCGGCCAGCGCGCGATGCGAGATCACGACGCCCTTGGGCGAGCCCGTCGAACCGGACGTGAAAATCAGATACGCGGCCTGGTCCGGCAGTGGCGCGATGCGCGGCACGGCGGCATTGGCGAGCGACGGGTCTTGCGTGAGGGTGTCGAGGTCGAGCGTCTGGGCCTTGCCGAAATTGGCCGTTGCATGCGCGCGGGCCGCCGTCAGCATCCATTGCGCGCCGCAGACATCGACAGCGGCCGCTATCCGCTCGCGCGGTGCTGCCGGGTCGAGTGGCACGGCATAGGCGCCCGACTTCATGACGCCAATGAGCGCCACGGCAAAGCGCGCCGAACGTTCGATGCATACAGCAACCGGCTTCTCCGTGCCCACGTTCCGTTGACGCAACGCGATCGCGATGCGGTCCGACGCATCGTCGAGTTCGGCGAAGGTGATCTGCGTGTCGGCGTCCGCAAGCGCCACGCGATGCGGCGTTTCACTCGCATGACGCGCGAACAGCGCGAGTACATTGTCGGCTGCCGAATGAAGCGTGCGACCGTGTTGCGCCGCGCGATACTCAGCGCTATCCGAGCAATCCAGCTCGGTGATTGCTCGCTGCGGATCGCGCACCGCGTCGGTCACGAGCGCCGCGAAACTATCGAGCCAGGCCTGAGCCGTTGCTTCGTCAATGCCGTCGAGCGCAAAGGCGGCGACCAGTTCGATGCCGCGTTGATCGTCGGTGAAATCGAGCGCGAAATCGAAGCGCGCGGCGAGATCCAGTCCCGGCGACATCCGCACCGATGCATCCGGCAAGTCAGCCGTCAGTTCGAGATCGAACTGCTGCGCGAACTTGACCCTCAGCCATTCTTCACCGCGTCGTACAGGCGGCTTCACGGCATCGAACACCTGATCGAACGGCACGTCCTGATGCGCGAAAGCATCGAAGGCCGAACGGCGCACGCCGTCGAGCAAGCCGGCGAACGATTGACTCGGCTCGACGCGCGTGCGCAACGCGAGCGTGTTGAGAAACAGGCCGACCAGCGGCGCGGTTTCCGCGCGCTGCCGATGGGCGATCGGCGCGGCCACCACGATATCGGTCGCGCCTGTCAGTCGATAGAGCCATGCGTCGAAAGCGGCCAGCAGCACGGTGAACGGCGACGTGTGTGTACGCCGCGCCAGTTCGCGCACGGCGTTGGACGTTGCCGCCGGAAGCCTCATCGCGAGGCGGCCGCCGCGATAGTCGCGTTGCGGCGAGCGTTGGCGGTCGAGCGGCAACGCGAGCGGTTCGGGTGCACCGCGCAGCGCGTCGCGCCAGTATGCGAGTTGCCGCTCGCCCTCGCCGGCTGCGAGTGAGTCGCGCTGCCATTGCGCATAGTCGGCGTATTGGATCGGCAACATGGGCAGTTGCGGATTGCGGCCAGCGGCGAAAGCTGTGTAGGCCTCGGTAAGTTCGTCGAACGCGCAGCGCGAGCTCCAGCCGTCGCTGATCGAATGATGAGTAGTCAGCAGGAAGCGCTGGGTGTCGCCGGTCAGCGTGACGAGCGTCGCTCGCACCAGCGGGCCCGCCGATAGATCGAAGGCGGTGCTGACGTGGCGCTCCGTGAGATCGGCCAACCGAGTGTCGCGTTCGGCGTCGCTGCCTGTGCTGCGCAGATCTACTTCAGCGACCGTCACCGGCAATGCCGCGTGAATCCGTTGCATCACGATGCCGTCGTCGGTTTCGACGAGCGTGGTGCGCCACGCCTGCTGGCGTTCGATCAGGTGATCGAGCGCGCGTTGCAACGTGCCGATGTCGAGCGCACCTTGCACATCCCATTGCACGGCGATGTGATACGCCGAGCCCGCCTCCTGAGTTTGTGCGAGCACCCAGAAACGCTGCTGGGCGAACGACGCAGCGCGATCGAGGAACGGCTCTTTCGTGGGCTGCACGACGGTGATCCGATGCTCAGCCACAGCCGCTTCGACATCGCTGCGATCGATCAACGCGGCGAGTCTGTCGAGCGGTTGATCGTCGAACAGCGCATCGAGCCGGAGATTCACACGCCACTCGATCCTGATCGCCGCCTGCAATTGCATCGCCGCGAGCGAATCGCCGCCGCGCGCGAAGAATCGATCATTGCTGCCGACCGGCGCCGGATCGTTCAGCAGTTGTTGCCAGATGCCGGAGAGACGCTGTTCGGTAGCCGTCTTCGGCGCGACATAATCGGCGCTCGCCAGGACCGGCATCGTCGCGACAGCATCGCGCAATGCAGCGCGATCGAGCTTGCCGTTCAGCGTATAAGGCAGACGTTCGAAGCGCGCGATGCGATGCGGCAGCCATGCTTGCGGTAAATGCGCGGCGAGATGCGCTTGCAATACTTCATCATTGAGGTCGTCTCTAAGTACGATGCAGGCGATCAATTGCGTCCGGCCGCTGGTGGTCTCGGCTAGTACGCCCGCGTCGGCGATAGCCGGATGCCCCAGCAGGCATGCCGCGATCTCACCCGGCTCCACGCGCACGCCGCGCACCTGCACCTGATCGTCGAGGCGACCGAGGTAATCGAACGAGCCGTCCGCGCGCTCGCGTGCGAGGTCGCCGGTTCGATAGATCCGCTCGCCCGCTTCACCGGTCGGGTCCGGCACGAAACGTTCGGCGGTGAGCGCCGCGCGGCCGTGATAGCCACGCGCCAGACAGACACCGCCAACCAGCAACTCACCCGCTTCGCCCTGCCGCGCAGCACCTTCGACGCGCGCCACACGGCGCCCGATGGGCCAGCCGATCGGCAACGACGCATAGCCGTTGCCGCCTTCGAGCGCCGGCGTCATGCCGCGATCGACCGGCCACAGCATCGGCGAGATGACTGTCTCGGTCGGCCCATAACCGTTGACGAGACGAATCGACGGGAACACGCGGCGAATCTCGTCGAAGCTGTCCTGCGACATTGCCTCACCGCCGAACAGCAGCGTACGCAGCGAAGGCGGCACGCCCAGGCGTTCGCAAACGTTCGCGAATTCGCGCAGATAAGCAGGCGGCAGCGTGGAATTCGTCACGCCTTCGCGCAACATGAACGCGTGCGTGGCTTCCTGCGGGAACGGCGGCGGGTCGCTGATCACCACGCTGCCGCCCACTGCGAGCGGCACCAGCCACGCTTCGATCGCGACATCGAAATTCACCGACGCGAAATGCAGCACGCGGTCGCTGCCGTCGATCGGCAAGGATTCGGCTAGCGCGTCGCCATGCGCGGCGAGCGGGCCGTGCTCGACCACCACCGCCTTCGGCGTACCGGTCGAGCCGGACGTATAGATCATGTAGGCGGCCGCGCGCGGATGCACCGGCTCGTCCGCGTCATCGAAACGCGGCGCTCTTTCGTTCGTCTCATCCGTCAGAACGGCGCTTTCCACGTCGAAGCATTGCGCAAAGCGCGCACGCATCGCCGCGTCAGCCGCGCCGTCGACGATGCCGTGCGCGAGTCCCGCATCCTGCGCGACCCAGTCGAGGCGCGCGGCCGGATGACGCGGATCGAGCGCCACGAACACACCGCCGGCCTTCAGTACTGCGAGCAATGCGACGAACAGATCGCACGAACGCGCGACACACACGCCGACCCGCACCTCCGTCGTGACGCCTCCAGCCTTCAACTGGGCCGCAAGACGCGCCGCGCGGCTATCCAGTTCACCACGCGTGAGCCGCACGGTGTGAAGCGTAAACGATGCAAGCGCGGGCGCATCGGGATCGATGCGCGCCTGAGCGCGGATTCGGTGATGCAACGCAATCGGGAAGCTCGTCATGGGCGTGAAATCCGTTAGATCTGGCCGCTGCGGCCAAGTCGCCGGCCGCAAAGGGCCGCTTCATTGGTGTGACGAACCGCGATCGCAAATCTTTACCGCTGCCGTTGCTTTTTGTTCGGACTGCCGCTTTTATGCGAAACACGGTAAATGTTTGCGGCGGCCATTCGTCTATCAGGCGAGGGGCGCGTCTTTGCTCCACTAATTTCTGCTCCGAGCGGCTGCACTCATTTGCCGCACTCCACCAATCCATTGCGACCCACTGTGACCCATTGCCGATGACCGCTGCCAACGAGCGCCACGACGCGCCACCTTCACCCTCGTCCACCGCTTCCGCCATGAACGGACCCGGCAAACCGGCCATGCGCCTCATCATGGCGTTGCTCAGGCGCTCGCGCGGGTCCTTCGCGATTGCGCTCACCGCGTGCGTGCTGAACGGCATCGCGAGTGTGCTGCTCGTCGCGACGCTAAGCCGCGCGCTCTCGCAACCGGGCGCCGCCGATCTTTCGCTAGCGACGCGTTTTGCGTTATGCGCGGTGATTGCGCTCGTCACGCGCGTCATCACCGGCGTGCTGTTCGCGCGCCTCTCGCAGGACACGATGGCGCAGTTGCGGGAGCACGTCGCGAAACGCGTCGCCGAGGCCGAACTGCGCGACGTCGAACGGATCGGCGCGGCGCCGGTGCAGTCCGTGCTGACCGACGACGCGACCAACGTGTCGATGCTGTTCTTCGCGCTGCCCAATCTCGTGATGCACGGTTCGATCGTGTTCGGCTGTCTCGGCTATCTGGCCTGGCTGTCATGGCCGGTCTGCCTGCTCGCGGTGGCGGCGATTCTGGTCGGCTCGATCGGCTATCACGCGGGCGACAAGCGCGCGATCGCGTCGCTCGAAGATGCGGGCCGCTCGCAGGACAAACTCTTCGGCTATCTCGGCGCGCTGTTCACGGGCGCGAAAGAATTGAAGCTGCATCAGGCGCGCTCGCGTCAATTTGTCGATGGTCAGCTTGGCTCGGCGATCGGCGAGGTGCGCGACCATCGACGCCGCGCGTTCAGCGCGTATGCGGTCGGGGTCGGCTGGATCGTGTTCCTGTTCTATGTGTTTCTCGGCGTCGCCGCGTTCTGGCCCGCGCTCGGCGTGCGCGCCGATGCGCCCGCGGCGTCCGGCTATGTGGTGGTGTTCCTGTTCATGCTGCTGCCGCTCGACGGCCTGCTCAACAACGTGCCGACGCTGAACGCCGCGCGCGTATCGCTCGATCGGATCGAAAAAGTGATGGGCGAATTCGGCGCGCTGCGCACCGCGCCGCCGCCCGACGAACACGCGTCGCATGAGCCGTACAGGACGCTCATACTGCGCAACGTCACGCACTCGTATTTCCACGAGCGCGACGAGCGGATGTTCCGCGTCGGGCCTGTGAACCTGACGTTCAGACCGGGCGAACTGGTGTTCATCGTCGGCGGCAACGGCAGCGGCAAGACGACGCTCGCGAAAGTGCTCACAGGTCTGTACGAACCGGAAGACGGCACTATCGAACTCGACGGCAAACCGATCGGCTTCGCCGAACGCGCCGCGTACCGGCAGCGCTTCACGGCTGTGTTCAACGATTTCCATCTGTTCGACGCATTGCTCGGTATCGTCGATCCGAACGACCCGTCGCGCGCGCAGGCCGACGCCCGCGCCAACGCGCTGGTTGCGAAACTCGCGCTCGATCACAAGGTGCAGGTGGTGAACGGTGCATTCTCGACGCGGGCGCTCTCCACCGGCCAGCGCAAACGTCTTGCGCTCGTCGTCGCCTATCTGGAGGACCGGCCGTTTTACCTGTTCGACGAATGGGCCGCGGATCAGGACCCGCAGTTCAAGGCGGTGTTCTATGAGCAACTGCTGCCGGAATTGCGCTCGCGCGGCAAGACGGTGCTGGTGATCAGCCACGACGATCGCTACTTCCATCTGGCGGACCGGGTGCTGAAGCTGGATAACGGCAGTATCGTCAGCCAGACGTACGGTTCGGCGCAGGCCGTGCAAACCGAAGCAGTGGCTAACGGCACTGAGGGTTGAGATCTGGCGAATCGCACGCGAGAGCTTGAACATGCTCCTGCGTGCGATGCTGTTGCTCTACTACTTCTTGATGACCGGCGCGGGCAGCGAAAGCAGCGTATCGGTCATCGTGTCGGCGAGACGCAGCGCGGACATCGGTCCGCCGAAACCCCAGATATTCCGTTCAACGAGGCCGACGCGCCCCGCGCTGCGCGCCGGCACGAAGCGCCAGATCGGCGAATCGAGTTTGGTGGCGAGCGGCACATCGCGCTCTGTCGCGCTGACGAACAACACCGTCAAGTCCGGTTTCTTCAACAGATCTTCCGAACTCACATAGGCCGTGCCTTCGCGCGTCGGCTCAGCTGGCCACAGATTGAGCCCAAGTGCGCGCGCGACGCCCGCTGCCGTACTGTTGCCGGTAAAAGCCCAGTAACGGTCGGGCAATCCCAGTTCCTGCAACCACGCAACCTGTTCGCCTCGACGGCCGGCTTGCGCGAGACGTTGCGCGTCGCGTGCAAAGCCCGCGTCGACTTTAGCTTCGACCGCGCGGGCCGCGTCCGCGCGCCCAGTCAGGCAGCCGATCGAGCGGAGAATCGTTCGCCCCCAATCGAGTTGCGTGACTTTGGCACCGTCTTCGGTAAAGTTGGGGCCGTACTTGAACAGCACCGTCGGCGCGATCCGCTCGAGCGCCGCGAAAATCGGCGCGTGCCGTAGCCCGACGCCCAGGATCAGATCGGGTTTGAGCGCCGCGATCGCTTCGAGACTCGGCTCCTGGCGCGTGCCGACGTCCGGCACCGACGCGAGCCGCGCGTTGTCATAACCGATCCACACCGGGTAGTACTCGGGGTCGGCCATGCCGACCGGCGTCATGCCGAGCGCGGCCAGGTCTTCGGCGAACATGAACTCGAGTACGACGATGCGCCTGGGCCGTGCGGGCAGCGAGGCGCTCGCTTGCGAGACGCTTTGATTGTCGGCAAGCGGCGTGCAGATCTGCCGCTCTTGTGTGATTGCGTTGGTCGCACTGGTTGCGTTTGCAGCGCTGCCTTGCGCGAACGCGCAGGAGCTTGAGAGCAGCGCGCCCGCCACCGCAGCGGCCATGCAACGCTTTACGTGTTGGGTTTTTCTGGCGCGGCTCGTCAATGCGAGGCGGCCTGCAGCGCCGTCACCGTTTGCCCAGCTTTTCACGTCGAGCCTCCATGATCAGCAGCGCGAGCAAATACGGCGCACCAATCAGCGCGGTCAGTACGCCGGCGGGAATCTCGCGCGGCGCGAGCAGCGTACGTGCCGCGATATCGGCCACCACCAGCACTAACGCGCCACATGCAGCGGCAAGCCACAAACGCGTGCGGTGCGCACGCGCGCCGAGCATCGACGCCAGATGCGGCGCCATCAAGCCGATAAACCCGACCGGCCCGACCGCGGCCACCGCCGCGCACGCGGCAAGCGTCGCCACCGTCAGCACCAAAGGACGCAACACACTGATTGGCAACCCGAGCGCGGCGGCCTGGTCGTCGCCTAGCGCAAGCAGATCGAGCGGCCGGGCAAGCAGCGCAAATACGGGCAACGCGAGCACGCACCACGGCACGAGCGTCATGACTTCACCCCAGCTGCGCCCATACGTGCCACCGACCAGCCACACCACGAACCGCGCGGGCTGCACGCTTTGCTGCGTAATGAGCCATTGGGAAAGGGTCGTCCACAACGTGCCGATGACGATCCCGGTCAGCGCGACCGCGAGCGGCGCATAGCGATGCCTTCGATTGAGCAACAGCGTGAGCGCGAGCGTCACGCCACCGCCGGCGAGCGATGCAAGCGCTAACGTTGAATGTCCTGCTAGCGGCCAGACAACAAGCGCGGCTAAAGTTGCCAGCCCCGCGCCCTGAGTAACGCCGAGCACTTCCGGCCCGGCAAGCGGATTGCGCACGATGCTCTGCATCAACACGCCGCTCGCGGCAAGCAACGCGCCCGCCAGCAATGCGCAGATGAGACGCGGCATACGCAAGTCGAGCAGCATCCGCGCGAGGTCGTCGCGCTGATCGAATACCGCCAGCCAGCGATGCAAACCGATCGTGGTCGGCCCAAACGATGCGCCCGCAAACACGATCACGATACCGGACATCAGCAGCACGGTTGCCGTCATTGGCCACGGCCACGCGTCGACTATCCGCACGAAGCGGGTCCCCGCTCGCACGGCAGGACGGTCCTGCCCGGCGTGCAATGCGCCCGACCACGCGGCGCCGCTGCGAATCATCGCGAGCATCAGCGGTGTGCCGACGAATGCGATCGCCACGCCGGTCGACAAGGTCGCATCGAGATCGAGCGCCTGCACGGCGCTATCGGTGACGAGCACCAACGCCGCGCCCACCAGGGCGGACAACGGCACAAGGGCCGCGAGGCGCGACGCCTTTGCGCCGCGCGCCTGGCGCAGCAGATTCGGCGCGATCAGTCCGACATACGACAGCGGCCCCGCCACGCTCACCGCGACGCTCGCGAAGCCAACCGCCACCACCATCGCTGCGAGCCGCGTCGCGTCGACACGCACGCCCGCTGCCGCGGCGGCATCGTCGCCGAGTGCCAGCGGATCGAGCGGCCGGATCACGAACGGCAACGCGGCGAGCGGCAACACGAGCCAACCGGCGGCGATTTTCAGACCCGTCGCGCCGGGTTGATAAAGACTGCCGCTCGCCCACAGCGACACGCCGACGATGCTTTGCTCGAAGAACGCGAGGATCAGCGTAGTCAGCGCGGAAAACAGCAGCATGCAGACGCTGCCGGCAAGCACGAGCCGCAATGGCGTCGCGCGCCAGCCGCCTGCCGCGGCGGCGACACATGCGGCAGCGGCGAGTCCGCACACGAACAGAAGCGGCACCGACGCAACGCCCGCGAGCGACGGCACCAGCATCGCGGCCAGCAAGCCGAGCTGCGCGCCGCCGGTGATACCGAGCAGGTCAGGCGAGGCTAGTGGATTGCAGGTCAACGATTGGAACAACGTCCCTGCGACTGCAAGACAGCCGCCTGCCACCAGCGCCGCGAGTATGCGCGGCGCGCTCAGGTCGAACAGCAGAATCCCGGCGAGCTGGACGGCGTCGCTGCCTGCGGGCGCGGCGAGCCATGTGTTGACTCCGGGCGCGAGCCGCATCGCGGCCACCACCGCAATCAACGCTACGAGCGCTGCGCCGATCGTCCCTGCGCGGCTTTTTACGGGCGCGCGCCAGTTATCGTTTGCCGGCGCATGGCGGCGCAGGCGTTTGCGCGCGGCAAGAGTCGTCATGCGGCAAGGTCCTTGCTCGTGGCTGTCGCGTCGCTCAACGCTTCGTCGTCGAATTCAACGCTGGCTATGTCGGAAACGTCACCTTCGTAGGCGGGCACGCACATCGGCGCGCCCGTCTGTGGATGCGCGATCTTGATCATCGGCACGCAGAAGGTCTCGTTCAGGTGGCGCGGATCGAGCATTGCGTCGGGCGAACCGTGCGCGACGATCCGGCCCGAGCGCATCAGCACGATTTCATCGCTGTACGCGGCGGCCTGGTTCAGGTCGTGCAGCACCCACACGATCGTCAGACCACGCTCGCAATTCAGGCGCCGCAATTCACGCAGGATGTCCAGTTGATGATGAATGTCGAGGTACGTGGTCGGCTCGTCGAGCAGCACGATCGGCGCCTGCTGCGCGAGTGCCATCGCGATCCACGCACGCTGGCGTTCGCCGCCTGACAACGCTGCGACGTCGCGCGCGGCGGCGTCGGCGAGACCGCTGGTGGCGAGTGCTTCTTCGATCGCCGCGTGATCGGCGCGCGACAATCCGCGCAGCCAGCCGCCATAGGCATAGCGGCCATACGCGACCAACTCGCGCACGGTGAGACCGGACGGAATCTGGTTGAATTGCGCGAGCATGGTCAGCGTGCGCGCCAATGTGCGACGCCGGTATGAAGCGAGCGGCTTCCCGCCGACCTCAACGCTGCCGGAGAGCGCCGGCTGCAAACCGGCGAGCGCACGCAACAACGTGCTCTTGCCACAACCGTTCGGCCCGCACAACGCGGTGACGCGGCCCGCCGCGATCGTCAGATCGAGACCGTGAAGCACCACGTGATCGCGATAGCCGACCGTCAGCGAGTGCGCCGCGAGCGCCGCTCCCAGCATCTTCGTCATTGGGCGCTCGTCCGCTCGGCGCCTTCGCTATAGCTCTGCGCCATCGCCACGACGACCTTGCGCGGCCCCTCGAAGGGATCGCGCGCGTGCGCGGTCAGCATGTTGTCGAGCATCAGCACGTCGCCCGTCAGCCACGGGAACACGACGCGCTGCTGATCCAGTACGTCGCGAATTTCCGCGAGCGCGTCCGCTTCGAGCGGCTCGCTGTCGCCGTAATAGACGTTGCGCGGCACGTTCTCGATCCCGACCGAGTCGATCAGCGCGTCCTGCATGTCTTCGTCGAGCGAGGACAGATGAAACAGATTCGCCTGGTTGAACCAGACCTGCTCGCCAGTGCGCGGATGGCGCGCGACAGCCTGGCAGCGCTCGCGCGTACGCAGCAGCAGTTCGCCGTCTTCGCTGTCGCGCCATTCGCACTCGATGCCGCGCGTCCGGCAAATGCGCTCGACCACGCGCGGGTCGTCCGAGCCGAACGCCTGTTCCCAGGGCAGATCGAGCCCTTGTCCGAAGTTGCGCACGTAAAGCAGCTCGCGCTTCGCAAAGCGCTCGACCAACGCTGGATCGAGCGCACGGTAGATCGCGCGGCTGTCGGCGATCGGCGTCGCGCCGCCCGAGCGAGCGGCGAGCGCGCAGTGGAACCAGATGCGCAACGGCCATTCGCGCGTGTAGGACTGTTCGTTATGCAAAGGAATGTACCGATGCGGCGGATACTCGGTTGACGTGTATACAGCGCCTTCGACCTGGCTGCGCGGCGTCGACGCGAATTCATAACCGATCAGCGGGTGGCCGAACGACCCGGCAAAAGTTTGAAAGGCATCGATCGAGGCCACACGAAAGCCGGTGAACAACACTCCGCCGGCGCGTTCAAGCGAGTCATCGACAATGGCATGCAGCAGCGGCGCCGCCTCTTCCAGTGAAATCTCCGCGCCCGCTCGCGGCGAGACGACAATCGGCAACCCCGGCTCGATCGATAGATCCTCGAGCGTGGGCAGCGGCATCGAAAGCATGGTCATGCGAAATCCTCTTGCAGAAGCGGCGTTGCCCGGTGCTCGTCCGGGCTTGCCGGGTTACGATGCGCGCGCCTTCGATGCCTCGTCCATGTGACGACGCAGGCTGGCCGGACGCATGTCGGTCCACACGGTTTCGATATGCGCGAGGCAAACGGCCTTCGGGCCGCTCACGCCCACTTCGCGCCAACCGGCCGGCACCGCGCGAAACGTCGGCCAGATCGAGTACTGCCCTTCGTCGTTGATGACAACCGTGTAGACGAGGTCGTCCGCCTCGCCTGCTGCGGCCGAGGAAGCATGCTGTGCTTGCGTCATGATGAATGGCTCTTTCGATAAAATGGTCTGGATGCCTAATTAGGATCTCAGGGCAACGTCCCCAAGCGAGGGCGGCAACATCCAGCTATCGCACCGCCTCTATCCAGTTGACGTTTGGCGCGCGCGTTTTTTTACCGGCGACGGGCACGGCCGCCGCAGAACACAGGGCCGGCAACGCCGCGATTGCAGGCGTCGAGGCAATCGGCGCAATGCTTCTCGGCATCGCGCACCATGAAATGCACCAATGTTTGCGAAACGTCGAGCGCGCGCGCCGTGCTTTGCAGCGTTTCCTCGCGCAGCCGCACCATTTCGAACGCGGCGCGGCTTCGTGGCGGCAGTTGGTCGAGCGCGTTGTAGACATGACGCAGCGTGTCGCGCACGAGCAGCGCCGCTTCGGGCGACGGCTCCGGCGACGGCACGTCGAGGCCATCGTCTTCGTCTGCGTGATAGGTGTTTTCCAGGCTCTGGCGGCGAAACGTATCGATCGATGCATTGCGCACCATGCGGGTCACATAGGCCACGGGCTGCCGCACGGCGTCCTGATCAGGGAAATCGACCAGCTTGATAAAGACGTCGTGGACCACGTCTTCCGCCAGACTCGGGCAGCCGACAAAACCACGCGCCAGATTGACGAGCATCGGCCGGTTGGCGATCAGCACTTCGAGCAGCGTGCCGTTCTCCCAGTCGACGGAGCGGGAACGGCTGCCCACACGTGGCGAAGGCGGCGGGCACGCAGCGCCAGGGCGGAAAACAGACATCGGTATCGCTGTTGAAGCCTCCCGCCGGATGAGCACCTCGGCCATAGATTCGCTCCGTTTATTTCAGGACAGGGCGCCAATCTATCGTAAACGCGAATCATTCTCAATCATGACTCAGAATAACCTTACAACTTCGAATGTTTTGTCTGATTAATCGGCGGGCGGGCCGGCTCATCACAGATGATCGTTGTCGAAATTCACTCAACGTTGAACCGTGTTCACTCAACTTGGGGCCGGAAGCGGACGGTCGGCTTCCACCCCATAAGGGTCTCTGCGCTCCAGTCTGCCGTGGTCAGCTTGGCGATGAAGAAGTCGGCCAGAGCGCTGACCTTTGCTGGTCGTGCGCGGGCAGAGGGCGTGACGAAATAAAGGCCACCTTCGGGCAAGCGCCAGTCAGTCAAAATCGGTTCAAGCTGCTTGCCCGGGAAGTACTGCGTCGCTACGAATTCAGGAAGCTCGGTGATCGCAAGCCCCGCGAGAACCGTGGGCAGCAACGCTTCCACACTCGTTCCTCGTAACGCCCCGGTAGGAGTGACCGCGCATTCTTCGCCGCTCTTGTGAGAAAAGCGCCAGACGTCGCGCTGGCTTCTGTTGGCGTAGGTCAGGCATTGGTGGGCGCCAAGCTCTTGCGGATGCTGCGGACGGCCATTGCGGGACAGATAGGCGGGCGATGCCACGACAAACCGGCGCACGGGCGCAATGAGACGTGCGACGAGCGACGAGTCCTCCAGGATGGCGATGCGCAGGGCAGCATCGAAGCCGTCGCCAATCAGGTCGGCCTGGACATCCGTGAGATGCAGATCGACGGAGATCTCCGGATAGGTCTGGAAGAACTCGGGCAGCAGCGGGGCAACCCAGCGAGCGCCGAATGAGAGCGGCGCGGCAAGCTTGACGAGGCCACGCGGCCGGCTTGAGGTCTCGCGCGCGAAGTCCTCGGCTTGTTCAGCATCGGCGTAGAGCTTCGCCGCGCGCTCGGCGAGCGTATGGCCGTAATCCGTGAGCGCAAGCCGTCGGGAGGTGCGGTTGAACAGACGCCCCCCGAGCCGCTCTTCAAGGCGGGTAACGGCCCGCGAAACCGTGGCGACCGAAACGCCCATCGCCGTCGCAGCAGCAGCGAATGAGCCCTCCTCGGCGACCTTCGCGAACATCGCGAGTCCTTCAAAATCCGGCAGTCTCGACATCGACAATCCTGCAATGATGGTTTGCATTCATTTCTATTTCGAAAAATAGCATGGCGTCATAGATTTGTCTCACCTCACAGGAGATTCATCATGGAACGCAAACTCGAAGGAAAGATTGCCGTCGTCACCGGCGGCACCACCGGCATTGGCCTCGCCACCGCCAAGCGCTTTGCAGCCGAGGGCGCGCGGGTCTTTGTGACCGGCCGCCGTCAGGCCGAGCTCGACGCCGCCGTTGCGGCAATCGGACCCAAGGCCACGGGCATCCAGGCGGATTCCGCCAACCTCAGCGATCTCAACCGCCTCTACGAGCGCGTGAAGACGGAGGCGGGCCGCATCGACGTGCTGTTCGTCAATGCCGGCGGCGGCTCGATGCTGCCCTTGGGGTCGATCACCGAAGCGCAGTATGACGACACGTTCGGTCGCAACGTGAAGGGCGTGCTCTTCACGGTGCAAAAGGCGTTGCCGCTGCTGGTCGACGGCGCCTCGGTGATCCTTACCGCTTCCAACGTCAGCATCAAGGGCACGCCGGCGTTCAGCGTCTATGGCGCCTCGAAGGCTGCGGTGCGCAACTTTGCCCGGAGCTGGACGCTCGACCTGAAGTCTCGCGGCATCCGCGTGAACGTCATCAGCCCGGGCCCGATCAAGACCCCTGGCCTGGTCGATCTGGCCGGCCCCGACGCCGCGCAGCAGCAAGGGCTACTCGACTACATGGCCTCGACCGTCCCGCTCGGGCGCGTCGGCGATCCCGATGACGTCGCGGGCGCCGCCGTGTTCCTCGCCTCCCCCGATGCGAGCTTCATCGCCGGCATCGAACTCTTCGTCGACGGCGGACAAGCCCAGATCTGAAAAGGACACGACCATGCTTGAAGTTTTCGCATTCGCCACGCCCAACAGCGTCAAGGTCCCCATCGCGCTGGAGGAGATGGGCCTCGACTATCGGCTCGTACCCGTCAACCTGCGCCAGGGCGAGCAGAAGACCGACTCCTTCAAGGCGATGAGCCCCAACGCAAAAGTCCCGGTGCTCGTCGACCGCTCCGTCCCCGCAGATGGCGACGTGGTGCTGAGCGAGTCCGCCGCAATCCTGATCCACCTTGCGGAGAAGACCGGACAACTTCTGCCGAAGGATGGTTCGCAGCGCGGCAAGGTCTTCGAGCAGCTCTTCTTCCACGCCTCCGGCCTTGGCCCGGCGTTCCTGCAGGCCTTCCTGGTTGCGATCCAGTCGTCGCCACAGCCCGAGGCGAAAGCGCGCGCGCTGGCGGAGGTGGATCGGACGCTGGGCGTGCTCAATCACGGTCTTGAGCGTTATCCATACGTTGCGGGCGATGCGTACAGCATTGCGGACATCGCGCACTTCGGATGGGTGTGGCGCCATCAGGCGATCGGCGCGGCCCTCGACAGGTTTCCGTTCGTCGCGCGTTGGTATGACGAAATTTCTGCACGCCCCGCGGTCGTCACCGCCATCGCAAAGACCCTGGCGCTCGCCCAGTGATGCGATGCGACCTCTCTCTTTAGATATCCACGCAACTCACCCAGGAGAAAGATGATGAATGACCGTATCCATGAACTGCTTGACCGCAACCTTCAGGAAGTCTTCGGCGAAGGCGATGCAACGCGTCGTCGCGCAGCCATCGAAGCGCTCTATACCGAAGACTGCGTGCTCTACGTGCCGCCGGGCACCTTCGTCGGGCACGACGCGCTCGACAAGTTCGCCGGAGATCTTCGCGCGACGCATCCGCGTTTCGTCTATACCCCGCATGGCGAACCGCAGGCGCTCCACAATGCCGGTCGCCTTGCCTGGAGCTCCGGCCCGCGGGGCGAGGCACCCGACTATACGGGCCTGGATGTGATCATCGTTCGCGATGGGAGGATTGCTGCGCTCTACGTCTTCCTCGATTCCATGCCCTCGTAGCCGCGTAGCAGGCTGGTGGGCTTTCCGTAAAGCCGTTGGTTGGGCTCATCAGCTGCCGGCCGCTATAGTTGTGGATGCGCGCCAGTATCTCGACAATCGGCACGTACCTTGGTCGACGCCGACCGCTACTCACGCTCCGGCATAAATCGATTTGACCGGCCAGTTCAATGAGTTGAACGCTACCGCGCTGTTATTGACCTTGGCGACTGTCGCGGGTGGCGCGACGGGCAACGCATGGGGACAGGCGTGAATTTCGTCCGCCTTGCGCGGTTGACTTAACACGAACAAAGCCGAGAGATCGGCCGCATCCGCGAAACGCTGCGTGTCGAGCAGCGGCGAATCGGCGTGCGGGACAATCTTCGCGAGCGTCTTCGCCATCGACAGATGGTCGTAGAACGTATGGTCGACCGTCGCCTGCTTCACGTACGGCGAGATGACGACAGCCGGAACGCGAAAGCCATAGCGATCGAAGCGGAAGCCGCGCTTCGTCAACCCGGTGGGCGCAACCGGCGCAAGCGCCGGCATGCCGGACACCACCGTCGGGTGCGGAACGACGTGATCGAAAAAGCCGCCGTGCTCGTCGAACAGAATGAGCAGCACGCTTTCTTCCCAGTAAGGCGAGGTCCTGATGGCGTTGTATACGCGCTCGACTAGCGCGTCGCCGCTGCGTACATCGCCGCACGGATGCATCGACTCGCCATTGCGAAAGTTGCCTGTCGGATCGTAGGCAGGTTCGATAAAGACGAAACTCGCGCCCACATTGCCGCTCGCCAGACTCGCGAACAAATCGGCATGAGTCAGGAAGTTCGACGGGTAGGCGTCGACACCCTTCAGCGCCCATGACTGGGGTATGTCGCCGTGCGCGACCAGCCATTGTGTGGGCGCCAGCCGGGTGAGCAACGAGTCGCCGCCGTTGCCGAACTTCGCACCGTCGAACAGGCTTGAAATGATCGAGCCGGAGTCGCTCGGGGAATGATCGAGGCCCCACGACGTTCCAGCCAACGCGAAGAAGCGGTTCGGCCATGTCGGGCCAGGCATCGACGAGAACCAGCGGTCGCAGACAGCAAACTGTTGCGCGAGGAAGTTGAGCACGGGGAGCTGATCCGGTGTTAACGCGCGCAGGCCGGTCGCGATGTCGTAGCCATGCGCACCGAGGTCGCAGGCAAATCCCAGATCGTTCGCGCTGGCCGCCGGTGGCGGGTAAAGGCCATCTTGCAGAACAGCGGAATCGGCTACGGCGTTTGCCATGAAGCGCCGGGCGTCGGTCCCGCCGCAAGATTGGACCAGCGTATCGGTGAACTCATGGCCCGGGTCGAACGCAAGCCGGAATGGCGCACCTTGCGCAATCGTGTAGGCATGGCCGCTCGCGTCGGTGCTCTGGAATGGCGGCTTGCCGAGCAGGCCATCCGCTTGCGTCGCGACGCCGTTCGGGGTCCAGCCGCGCAGGTCCGACCAGCCGAAGATGTTGTCGTATGAACGGTTCTCCAGCATCAGCACAAACATCTTCTTGATATTCTGGATTGCTGACATTGCATGCTCCTTGTAGCGTTCCAGTTCACCAGGGACGCGCGTTTTGGACCGTTACGCCGGAAACAGCGCGGCAATTATCTTGAGAACGAACGGCCGGGACACGGTTCGCAAACCGCGCATCAGCCGATTCCCGCGAATGTGCCGAGGATGATAGTGGGGATCGGAATACGTGTGTGACCCAATGCGCGTGCGCGCCCCTTCGAGGGTTCGGTGGCGTCGACCTGTACGCGAGCCGTTTTAATCGGCAACGGGCTCAAGCGAAGTCAATCCGTAGGCGCCAACTCTTGCCGACCGTTACGTTCGCCAGAGACGTTACGTAGCACCAGCGGGAACACGGAGTCATCAATCGAGGTTAAATCGCGGTTTTTTGGATTTAAATGCCTACAAATTAAAAAATGATAAATATAAATGCGCTGAATCGCTGCTATTTCGCCATATTCAGTATTTGGCCTGCAACTTGCTTCGATGGTCCGCCAACAGCACTTTTACGGGGACATCATGCAAAACTTCGCCGGTCGGACAGCTATCGCTGTTGCGACGTCTGCTTTACTCGCGCTCTACGGTTGCGGATCAACCCTCAATACGCCTAGCGGGCTGGGTGGTGGCGGACTGGGCGGCACGTCGGGGGCGGGGACTTCCGGGTCATCGCGCTCGGGCACTTCGTCGGGCACTTCGTCCGGTACGTCGTCGGGTACTTCGTCGGGTACTTCGTCGGGTACCTCGTCGGGTACCTCGTCGGGTACCTCGTCGGGTACCTCGTCGGGTACTTCGTCGGGTACCTCGTCGGGTACTTCGTCGGGTACCTCGTCGGGTACCTCGTCGGGTACGTCATCGGGTACGTCGTCGGGTACGTCGTCGGGTACGTCGTCGGGTACTTCCTCGGGCACTTCGTCGGGTACTTCCTCGGGCACTTCGTCGGGTACTTCCTCGGGCACTTCGTCGGGTACTTCCTCGGGCACTTCGTCGGGTACCTCGTCGGGTACCTCGTCAGGTACCTCGTCGGGTACCTCGTCAGGTACCTCGTCGGGTACTTCGGGCACGTCCTCCACCCCCATCGCCAACGTCCTCACGTTAGGCAGCAACCTCCTCACCGTTGTGGGCACGGGAGTCGCCGATACGGGCACCACGGTTACAGGCACTTCAGTGCCCGGCGTCAACAGCGCAACGACCACCAATCTCGGGGCCGCACTCACCGATCTCGGCAATGGCGTCCAAGTGTTAGGCAACGGCACGGCCGCAGGCCCGGGCACGCTTGGCAGCTCGGCCAATCCGCTCGGCCCGACCCTGACCTCCACATCCGGCGTCGTTTCGAATGTGGGCGCAGCCGTCACCGCGGTCGGCGGCGTCGTGTCGAGCCTCGGAACCGGACCGCTTTCGCCGCTCGCGCCGGTCACCTCGACGCTGGGCAGCGTCGTCGGCGGTGTGGGTAACGGTGTGGTAGCGGCCGGCTCCGGCTTGAACTCGGCGCTCACCAGTGCACCGGTTCAGCAGGTCGAGACTCAACTAAGCTCTGCCATCAACCCGATCGCCCTCGCGGTCTCGAACACGACGCAGACCATCGGCAACACCACCGGTCTGGGCACGCCGCTCAATAACCTGATTAGCACGATCGGCAATGGACTCGATACGACCGGAGTGAAAGTGTCGGGCGCCACCAACAATCAGGTCGGTCAAGACGCTGGCGGAGTCGTCAGCCAGCTGGGCAAGACCGTCACGAGCACCGGCGGATTGCTCAATGGCGCGACTACCAACCCGCTCGCGCCAATCGCGGGCCTGCTGGGACCGCTCGGCGGACTCGGCGGCACGGTAAGCGGCAGCGTAACGATCCCGCCGCTGACAGGGTTGATCGGCAATCTCGGATCGCCCGCCGGCAGTTCCGGCTCGGGCAACCCGCTGGCTCCTGTCACCGGGCTACTCGGCAACTTAGGTTCGCCCGGTGGCACTTCAGGCACGGGCGGCCCGCTCGCACCGGTCACCGGCCTCGTCACTACGCTGACCTCGACGCTGGGCGGCGCTTCGGGCCAAAGCTCGCCGCTCGCACCCGTCACCGGTCTGGTTAGCGGATTGACCTCGACGGTAAGCGGCACCTCCGGCAACAAGAGCTCACCGCTTGCACCCGTCACGGGCCTCGTTAGCGGACTGACCGGCAATGCCGGCGCGGGTACCGGCAGCGGTTCGACGAACACGGGTCTACTGGCGCCGGTGACGAACCTTGTCGGCGGACTGCTCGGCGGCACTCCCAGCAAATAAGCGGTACTTCGGCACAGCGGCCGGGCCTTAAAAAATCAAAAGCCCGGCCGCCTTCTATGTCATGAATACGAGGATGACATGAACTCCACCTTCGATACCGTAGCGCACGCTCATGATCAGCGGCCGCGTTCGGCGACGCCGTTTTCAGTCGGCCTACTGGGCATCGCCGCGGGCCTTCTCACGCTTTGGCTACTGCGCAACAGCACTGCGCTGGACGGCGCGGGCCGCAGCACCGCCGCCTGCCTCGCGATCATCGCGACGATCGCCACCTATGAGTTGTTCGTCGCCCGCGCGTATCTGCGCCCAAGCGCCGGCCTGGCCAGCGGTGCGGTTCGGCCGCTAAGCGTCGCGCGCGTCGGCTTGCGTCTTGCCGCGCTGGCTTCCGTGTATGCAGGTATCGGCCTGCTCTACTGGCTGCTGCCCGAGTATCAAGGTGCGTTCTACAAACCTTTCTGGACTCTGATAAGCACGCTCGCTCCGTATCTGATCGTGGCGGCACCGTTTTACTTTGCGTGGATGGACAGGCATCAGCGCGAGGTCGACGATGCCTATATGTTGTGGGGACGCCTGCTGTTTCGCGGACAGCGCCCCGCCAATTGGCGCCCCGTGCGCGAAATGCTGGCTGGATGGATGGTGAAGGCATTCTTCCTGCCGCTGATGATCGTCTACCTGTCCACCGATGCGGACCATCTCAACGCTTCATTGGCGTTGGCGCTGAACGCACCGTTCTCGCTGTCGGCGTTCAGGTTCATGTACGACTTGTCCTTCACGATGGATCTGATGTTCGGCACGGTGGGTTACCTGTGCACGCTGCGCATTCTCGATAGCCACGTGCGCAGCGCGGAGCCAACCGTGCTCGGCTGGCTGGTGGCGGTAATCTGCTATCAACCGTTCTGGTCGTTGATCTCGAACCAGTACATTCACTACGAAGGCTCGATGTTCTGGGACAACTGGCTGATATCGATGCCGGTTGTCAGAGTGCTCTGGGGCGCAGCGATCATTGCCCTGGTGATGTGCTATGCGCTCTCGACCATTTCGTTCGGACTGCGATTTTCGAACCTGACCAATCGAGGAATTATCACCTCAGGTCCTTACCGGTTCACCAGGCATCCCGCCTACATCGCGAAGAATCTCTCGTACTGGATGGTCTCGGTGCCTTTTATCGAGCCCTTGGGCTGGCGGCCGGCGGTCACCCATTGCGCGGCGCTTATCGCTGTCAATCTGCTGTATTTCCTGCGGGCCAAAACCGAGGAAAGACATCTGATGAACGATCCCGAGTATCGGGCCTACGCCGAATGGATCGCAAGGAATGGACTGTTTGCAAAGCTCGCGCGTGCGTTTGAATGAGGACTCTCGAATCAATCCGTAAAGACAACGCAACAGCCACGCGCATACACGACGACTGAGAAAGTTCGGAGACACTCCAAAATATACCGTCATGCACCGCGGCAAGAGTATTTGACCGAGCCGAGAAGATTTACTAGTATCCGCAGCAACGCAGCACTCAAAGACTGCGACCTTCCAATACAGATATTCAGGGTGGCCGATGATTCAGATTCCCCTCACTGACGCCGATTGGGATCGCGTCCAAAGCCTCTTTCCGGCGCTATCGTCAGCGCGCGGCCGACCACGCCGCAGTGATCGGGACATCCTCAACGCAATCCTGTGGGTCCAGCAGAACAAGGAAAAATGGCACAGGCTTCCCGCGACTTTTCCACCGCAGCAGACCTGCTATCTTCGTTATATCGCGTGGAGAAAGATAGGCGTGCTTGACCAGGTGAATGATCTTCTAGTCTGCGCCACGGCGCTTTCCACCTGAAAGCGCATAGCGCGCCTCGATGATCCCGCTCGCCGCAAATCGAACCGCATCGAATCAATCCCGACTGCTTGAAATACCTGTTTCGCGCGTCACGCGATTTCGGTTTCGCTTCGCATACTATATCGATTTATGATCGCCATCCGCAGTCTTGCGGATGGCGCCTGCATCGAGCGGCGCTACGGCGTCAGGCCTTTCCGCTCATCCGATCGATAACGGTCAGCAGATCTGCAAGAGACTGTTTGCATTCCGCCGCATTCGGCGTGCCGGCGCGCAATGCGCTCAACGCGCGGTCGATCGCCTTGTCGACGGTGTGCCAGTCGGCTGCGGCGCGTGGTTTCAGCGAAGGCTCAGCATCGTCCCATGCGAGTTCCAGATCTTTGATACGCGTTTTGCCAGCCGCGAGGTTGCCTTTGTCGACCAGGGCCGCGGTATCGGCGGCAATCTTGCGGAACGGCGACAAGTCGCCGAGCTTCGAGGCCTTAGCGGCCTCGGCAGCCTGCGCGGACGAAAAACCGATCCTGCCCGGCTCGATATGCCCGAAACTGACGGCGGAGATCGCGATGAACGAGGCAATGACGGTCTTGCTAAGGGTACGTTGATTCATGATTGTTCTCTTCGGTTGGATCCGATAGTCGGTTAAAAAGAAGGCAATGTGTGCGGCTTCTCAAGCGCCGCGGGTTCAAGGTTCACGCGCGGTGAACGTGCGCATGGACCGCTGTTCGAGCGCGCTGGCGAAGATAACCAGCACGACGATCGCGCTCAGGAACAGCGTGCTCGTATTGATCGTGCCCAGTCCGAGACCGCCGTATGTGCGCGACTGCGACAGCAGGTCGCCGAACGAGGCGCCCAACGGCCGCGTCAGAATGTAGGCAATCCAGAAGGTCAACACAGGATTTCCGCCGACGTAGTAGGCGATGCCTACCAACGCGATCAGCGCGCCGAACGCCGCCACACCGATCATGAAGCCGAGCCCCAGCGCTTCTGTCGCGAGGTCGCCTGCCGCGGTGCCCAAAGCGAACGTGAACAATATGGCGGCCCAGTAGAACAGCTCTCTGCGTCTCGTGACGATCGTGTGGATCGATAGCGTCCGCTCGTTGCGGTACCAAATGGCGAACACAACGGCGAGCGCAATGGAAAACGCGACGGTGCTGGCGTAAAGACTGATGCCGAGACGGTCGGTCAGCGCATCGGTAATCTGCGTGCCGACCACGCTGACCAGCACCACGGTCAGCCAGTAAATCCACGGCACGTATTTGCGCATACGAAGCTGCGCGACCAGGGCGACGATCAGCAAGGTGAGCATCATCCCGCCGGTAAGCGCCGTACCGAGACCGACGTGTACAGCCAGATAATCCGCGCCGGTTTCGCCGACCGTGGTCGCCATGATCTTGATCGCCCAAAAGACAAGTGTCGCTTCAGGCACTTTGTTGCTCATGTCGGCAACGCGATAGTTCGAACTCTCAGCCACGCTGGTTCTCCCATTGATAGGCAAATAGATCGACGCTGCGAGCGAGTTCGCTCGCGTTTCGTCCAGGCGCCAATATGCGACGAGAAACCTTATGAAAACCTTACGAAAGACCCCAAAAGAACCGCGAATGGCTGTCGTCCAACACCTCGCCAGGACAAGCTTCGACCGAGCCTTAAGAGATGCTTAAGCGCCGCGCAAAATACAAAAAATATACCGCTCAAGCACGCGGGTTCGGGGCCGATAGACAGAGTGCAGTACGAACGCTTTTTCCAATCGGGAGATTTAGATGTCCATTCAGGCAGTCGGTCAAAACACCGCGCAAGCACCTGCTCCATCTGTCACGGCAGGCTCGACTTCCACGTCCGCGGCATCGGCTTCGAACGCGACGGGAACCACGTCGTCGACGTCGACTACGGCATCCAGCAGCAGCGCGCCCACGGCGTCATATACAGTCAATATCAGCAGCGCGGCACGCGCACTCCTGACGGAAGCAACCGAAACATCGGTTCAAACCGCTCAGGAAGCACAAACCGGAGATCAGCAGGCACAGCGGTTGCTCGCAAAGGAGAACGCTGCAAAGGTGCACTAAGGTGCACTAGGCGCGCGGGACGGCTTCAAAGGAATGGACCGCCGCGCAGCATCGGCGGCGGTTTTGCAATGCGTGAAGCACGCTGATGAATTGCGAGCTTATTGATAATTACGCGTCAACGCTCAACCGACGGATTCCCGTTCGACCATACTGCCACTCGAACGCTGCTTCGCCAGCCAGTGCGAGAGACGGTCGAACCACAGGTGCACCACCGGCGTCGTAAAAAGCGTCAGCATCTGCGAGACGATCAGGCCGCCGACAATCGCAATGCCGAGCGGCACGCGCAATTCGGCGCCCGCGCCATGACCGAGCGCGAGCGGCAGCGCGCCGAACAGCGCCGCGAGCGTGGTCATCATGATCGGCCGGAAGCGCAGCACACAGGCCTGACGGATCGCTTCGCGCGGCGACAAGCCATGCTCGCGCTCGGCCACCAGAGCGAAGTCGATCATCATGATCGCGTTCTTCTTCACAATGCCGATCAGCAGGATGATGCCGATCATCCCCATGATCGAGAGATCCTGGCCGCACAGCATCAACGCAAGCAGTGCGCCCACGCCCGCCGAAGGCAGCGTCGAAATGATGGTGAGCGGATGAATCGCGCTCTCGTACAGGATGCCGAGTATCAGATAGACCACCACGAGCGCCGCGGCGATCAGATACGGCTCGCTCGCGAGCGACGCCTGAAACGCCTGCGCGGTGCCCTGAAACGAGCCCGTCAAACTATCGGGTTTGCCTGCCGCGACTTCGGCCTGATGAATCGCCGTCACCGCGTTACCGAGCGACTGCCCCGCCGCCAGATTGAACGAGATCGTCACGGCCGGGAACAGCCCCTGGTGATTCACCGAAATCGGCGACACGTTGTTTTCGACTTTTGCGAGCGTGTCGAGCGGCACCAGTTCGTTGGTGAGCGGCGAGCGCACGTAGAGGTGCGCGAGCGCGTCGGTGGTCAACTGGAAGCTCGGGTCGACTTCTTCGACGACATGGTATTGATTCAGCTGCGTGAACAGCGTCGCAATCTGCCGCTGGCCGAACGCGTCGTACAGCGTGTCGTCGATCGCTTGCGCGGTGATACCGAAGCGCGACGCCGTACTGCGGTCGATCACGAGCGTCGCGCTGGTGGCGGCGGCTTGCTGGTCGGACGTGACGTCGGCGAGTTGCGGAAGCTTCGACAGCTTGTCGGTCAGCACGCCGGCCCAATGGTTCAGTTCGTTGATATCGGGGTCCTGCAGCGTGTACTGATACTGCGCGGCGCTGATACGGCCGCCCACCTGAATGTCCTGGCGCACCTGCATCGACAGTGAAATGCCCATCACCTTCGCCAGTTGCGGCTTCAATCGATTGAGCACCTGCGCGGCACTGTCCTTGCGTTGACCGAACGCCTTCAGGTTAATCATCACGCGCCCCTGGCTCACGGTCGGATTCGGCCCCATCCAGTAGTAGACGTTATCGACGGCGGGATCGGCTTCGATGATATGGCCGAGCTGCTGCATCTTCTGCGACATCGAGCGAGGCGAAATATCCGGCGCGGCTTGCGCGACGCCCATGATCAAGCCGGAGTCTTCCTGCGGAAAGAATCCCTTCGGAATGACGACAAACAGCACGCCGGTCGCCACGATCGTCGCTATCGTCACACCAAGCATCATTTTCGGGCGATTCAACACCCAGTCGAGACCGCGCTCGTAACGCCGCTCCACTGCGACAAAGCCACGCTCGAGCCACGCTTCGAGCTTGCGCATCCGGCCGCCGTCATCCGGCTCCGGTGAACGGATCAACCAGCCGCACAGCATCGGCGTCACAGTCAGAGAAACCAGCGCCGACATCACGATCGCCGCGCTCACCGTCACCGCGAATTCGCGAAACAACCGGCCGACGATGCCGCCCATCAGCAGGATCGGAATGAACACGGCGATCAGCGAGATCGTCATGGAAATGATGGTGAAGCGCACTTCCATCGCGCCGAGCAGCGCGGCCTTCATACGCGGCACACCCTCTTCGACGTGACGCATCACGTTTTCGATCACGACGATCGCATCGTCCACCACGAAACCCACCGCGATCGTCAAGCCCATCAGCGACAGATTGTCGAGGCTATAGCCAAGCAGATACATCACGCCGAACGTGGCGACGAGCGACAGTGGAATCGTCAGGCTCGGGATCACCGTCGCCCACACGTTGCGCAGGAACGAGAAAATGACCATCACGACCAGCGCGATCGTCAGCATCAGCGTGAACTGCACGTCGTGCACCGACGCATTGATGGTCTGCGTGCGATCGCCCACCACATGCAGATGCGCGGCCGCGGGCAGGATCGCTTCGAGCGCGGGCAGCTTCGCCTTGATGTTGGCGATCGTCTGCACGACGTTGTAGCCCGGCTGCTTGTGAATGTCGAGAATGATCGCGCGTTCGTGCTGGAGCCACGCGGCCTGCTGGTTGTCTTCGGCGGCGTTCAGGACGGTGCCGAGATCGGACACGCGAATCGGCGCGCCGTTTTTGTATGCGACCACCAGATCGCGATATTGCGATGCGGTGGTGATCTGGTCGGTCGCGTTGAAAATCACCGAGCGGTCGGGGCCGTTCAGGCTGCCCTTCGGCGCATTCACCGTCTGCACGCCGACGATCGAGCGCACGTCTTCCAGCGTCAGGCCGCGCGCGGTGAGCTTGTCCGGATCGAGCTGGATGCGCACCGCGGGCCGCTGCTGGCCGTGGAAATCGACCAGACCGACGCCGGGCATCTGCGAGATCTGTTGCGCGAGATAGTCTTCGGCATAGCTATCGAGCTGCGTGAGCGTGAGCGAAGGCGATGTCAGCGCCAGTGACAGCAGCGTGAAGTCGGCTGGGTTGACCTTCTCATAGGTCGGCGGGTTCGGCAGATTCTTCGGCAGATTGCCGCCGGCCGCGTTAATGGCGGTCTGCACGTCCTGCGCGGCGCCGTTGATGTCGCGCGACAGGTCGAACTGGATGGCGATGTTGGTGTTACCGAGCGAGCTGGACGACGTCATCTGCGTCACGCCCGCAATCAGCGAGAGTTGCCGCTCCAGTGGCGTCGCCACCGAAGTCGCCATGGTCTCGGCGCTCGCGCCGGGCAACTTCGCGACGACCTGAATGGTCGGAAAATCCACTTGTGGCAGCGGCGCGACCGGCAGCAGAAAATACGCCACCGCGCCGACCAGCAGCACCGCGATTGCCAGAAAACTGGTCGCAATGCGCCGCTTGATGAACAATTCCAGGAGGCTCATGACGGATTGTCCTGATTAGCCTGATTGGCCTGGCCACCCGCCGGGTTCGCATTGGCCGGCGCTTCGGCAACCGTCGCCACCATGGTCGCCGCCACGTGCACACCCGGGTTCAGCCGGCTTTGTCCGTCGAACACCACCAGATCCGCCGGCGCGATGCCGCTGCGTATTTCCGTCATACCGTCGACCGTGACACCGGTTTGCACCGGCCGCATTTGCGCCGTGCCATTCGCGCCGATCACATACAGCTGCGTGCCGTTCTGCGTGTTCACCACCGCGCGGCTCGGCACCGCAAGACGTTGAAGATCGGTACGCACCAGTACGCGCGCATTCACCAGTTCGCCGGGCCAAAGCTTGCGGTCCTTGTTGGTGAACGAAGCCTTGAGTTTGATCTGGCCGGTTGTCGCATCCACCGTGCTGTCGATGAACACGAGTGTGCCGTCGGCAAGCGCCGTACTGCCGGAGCGCGTGGTGACGTTCACCGCCAGCGGTGCTTTCGCCTGATTGGCGAGCAGCTCGGGCAGCACGTCCTGAGGCACGGAGAACAGCACGGTAATCGGCTCCATCTGCGTGACGGTGACGATGCCGGTCGAGTCGGCCGGATGCACGATCGCGCCGATGTCGGCTTCGCGCGCGCCGACCCGGCCAGTGAACGGCGCAAAGAGCGTTGTGAAGCTGAGTTGCAGGCGGTCGCTCTGCGCCAGCGCGGCATCCGCGGCGACCGTCGCGGCGAGGGCTTCCACTTGCGACTTCGCCGTATCGACCGCCTGGGTGGTCGCCGCGCCGATGCCGACCAGCTTCGAATAGCGCGCGAGATCGAGCCGTGCATTATCGAGCGATGCCTGGTCCTTGCGCTGTGCCGCTTCCGCTTGATGCAGCTGGGCGGTCAACGGTCCCTGATCGAGTTGCGCGAGCAGTTGCCCGGCCTTCACGTCCTGCCCTTCGGTAAAGGCCACGCGCTGCAGTTGGCCATCGACGCGCACTTTGACGTCCACGGTATTGAGCGCCAGAACCGTGCCCACCGCCGCGACGCGGATCGGAAAGTCGCGGCTCGCCGGATGGCCGGCGTTGACCGGCACGGCCGGCGCCGGCTTGACGGCCGGATGCCTCGGCCAGAACCACGCCACGAGAATCACGACGAGAACGGCCAACGCCGCGATCATCGGCGCGCGGCTTCTACGCGCACGCGGCGTCTCGTGGTTCGGAAGGTCTGCAAGTTTCATGAGCGGGAAGGCGTAGAAGAGGAAGCGGGACTGCTGTCGCTATCGGCGGTGATGCCGAAGCCGCCACCGAACGCGCGAAACAGACTGACCGACGCCTGGAGGCGTGCGAGCCGTGCCTGCACCAGCGTGTCTTCGGACTGGTACAGCGTGCGTTGGGCATCGAGGACGGTCAGAAAATCGACGGTGCCGAGCGTGTACTGGGCCTGGGCGAGCGTGGCGGCTTTGCGGGCGGCGTCGGCGGCGTTCTGGTCGGCCGCTTCCGCGAGTTGCTGCTGCTGCGCCGCCGACAGCGAATCCTCGACGTCCTGCAGCGCGGTCAGTACGGCCTGCTGGTAATCCGCAACGCCCTTCGCCTCGGCCGCCCGGCTTGCGTGCAACTGGCCGCGCAGCGCGCCGCCGTCGAAGATCGGCGCCGCCAGCGAAGCAGCGATGCTGGCGAACGGGCTCGACAGGAAATGCGACAGCGATTTGCTGCTGAGGCCGCCGTCGGCGGTCAGCACGATGTTCGGCAGAAAAGCCGCGCGCGCCGCGCCGACGTTCTGATTCGCCGATTGCAACTGCGCTTCCTTCGAGCGGATGTCGGGACGCGTTTCGAGCAAGCTCGCGGGCAGATTCGCGCGAGGCTGCGGAATGACGATGCCGGCGAGCGGGGCTTCGCTGACCGTGAATTGTTCGGGCGCCGTGCCCACCAGGACGGCGAGCGCATGCACGCTGATGTCGAGTTGCTGTTGCAGCGCCGGCACGGCAGCCTGGAAGGTGGCGAGCGCATTGCGCTGTTGCTGCACCTGCAACTCGGTCGCGACGCCCGCCGCTTGTTGCGCGAGCAGCAATTGAAGAATGCGCGAGGCGTCGTCGGAAATAGTCCGCGCAATCGCTAGACGGCGGCGCAGGCTCTGCACCTGAAAATACGTGTCCGCCACCGATGCCGTCAGAGTCAACGCCACCGTATCGCGATCGAATTCGGAGGCGCGCGCAAGCAGGTCGGCTGCATTGGCATTGGCGGCATTGAAGCCCCAGAAATCGATCTCGTAGCTGGCTTCGGCGAACAGGCTCTGGCTTTTGGTGGTCGAGCCGCGGCCCTGGTGACTGCGATCGAACGTACCGCCGAGCGCGAGCGATGGATACTGTGGCGCGCCGGCTTTCTCGGCATTGCCGCGCGCCTGTTCGACGCTCGCGATGGCCGACGCCAGCGTGAAGTTATTGCGCAGGCTGCGCTCGATCAGCGCGTCGAGCGCGGGGTCGTGATACTCGCGCCACCAGCCGCTTCTGACCGGCACCGTATCGGCCAGCGACGCGCCCGCCGCGCCGTCGAAGGTTGGCGCCAGCGGCGCACTGGGCCGTTGATAGGCGGGCACGAGCGAGCATCCGGCCAGAAACGCGACGGCCAATGTGCACACCGCGGCGCGCACGGCGCCGGCATGCCGCGCATGAGGACTGACGACGGGAGAAAACGGCGCCGAACGGGGCAGCCCTGACATGGAAACGCCTCTGGCAACAAAGAATCTCGCCAGATTAGCCAGCGGGTCCTGTCGGCGCTTTCGCCCAATGATTAAAAAAATTTAATGCGGCGCAACATGCTCGTTTAAGGGTGCCTGTGCGAGGCGCTCGACAGCGTTCAAGGCACGGGATTGAGCACATAGCCCGCGCCCACCACGGTGTGAATCAGCGCCACCGGAAAGTCGCGATCGACCTTCGTGCGCAGACGATGCATATGCATGTCGATGATATTGCCGCGCGGTTCGAAATCGTAATTCCACGCCGCCTCGAGCAGCATGCTGCGCGTCACGACCTGCCCCTCGCGGCGCGCCAGGCATTCGAGCAACAGGAACTCGCGATGCTGCAGGCGCAGATCGCGGCCGGCGCGGCTCGCGCTCCGCGCACGCGTGTCGAGTACCAGATCCGCGCACTCGAGCCTCTCGCTCATCCTGCTGCGATCCGCGCGCCGGGCAAGCGCTTCGATTCTCGCCAGCACTTCGACAAACGCATACGGCTTCACAAGGTAATCGTCGCAACCCGCGCGAATCCCCTCCACGCGTTCGTTCAACCCGCCGAGCGCCGACAGCATCAGCACCGGTGTCGTGTCGCCGCCTGCGCGCAGTTGCTGCACGAGCGCCATGCCGTCGAGCGCGGGCAGGAGCCGATCGGTCACAATCACGTCGTAGATGCCCTCGCGCGCATAGGCGAGCCCAGTCGCACCGTCGGCCACCGTGTCGACAATGAGACCGCTCTCGCTCAAACCGCGCGCCAGGAACTGACTGGCGCGCGTATCGTCCTCGATCAGAAGGATTCGCATGCGCAAATGGGCTTACATTAAAATTTTTTCATGTTGGCGCGAAACGCCTGTGCGGCTTCGCACGGCATACTGCGGACATCGCACGTACGGGCGTAGTGTAGCAACGGCCCGGCGCGTGCTTATCTAGCCGGCCTATCGAGCCGGCTCATTGACCTGGATAGAGGCATGTCGAATGTATTGGTCGTCGAGGACGACGAGCAAACCCTCGGGGAAATCGTCGGAGCCCTCACCGATCACGGCTGCACGGTGCAAGCCGCGCGCACGGGCCGCGACGGCTTGATGCTCGCGGTCGCCAACACCTATGACGCGATCGTGCTCGATCGCATGTTGCCGGGCGGCCTCGAAGGGCTCGGCATGCTGGCGGCGTTACGCAGCGCCGGTGTGCTCACGCCGGTGTTGATTCTCAGCGCGCTGTCCGCGGTCGACGAACGTGTGCGCGGCCTGCGTGCCGGCGGCGACGATTATCTGACCAAGCCGTTCGAGTTCATCGAACTGACCGCGCGGCTCGACGCCCTGATGCGCCGGCGCGAAGCGGCGCCCGGTGTGCAGGAATATCAGGTCGGGCCGCTGCGGCTCGACCCGCTCAAGCGCGAAGTCACTTGTGGCGGCCGCCCAGTGCCGCTGCTGCCGCGCGAATACCGGTTGCTCGAATATCTGGTGCAGCACGAGGGCCAGGTCGTGAGCCGCACCATGCTATTCGAGGCGGTATGGGACTACCGGCTCGACGAGCGAACCAATGTGATCGACGTGCACATCAGCCGCCTCAGAAAGAAGCTCGATCCCGACGGGTCGGCGCCGATGATCGATACCGTGCGCGGTTCGGGGTACATGCTGCATGCGCCTGACTGAACTGCACCGCACCACCGGCTTTCGCCTCGCCACGCTGTTTCTGGTGCTGTTCGGCGTGATCGCCGTTCTGCTATTCGGCTACCTCTACCACGAGATCACCGGCTTCGAACAGGAACGCATCGACGACTGGCTGATGCGGGAACACGCCGAGTTGGTACGCGAAGACCCGAACGAACTGGTCGCGCGCTTCCAGCATCAAGGCCAGGTCGACCCACGCCGCCAGCGCCCGTTCGCGCTGTTCGACACCGGCGGCAAACATCTTGCCGGCGGCTATCCAGGCGAGCAGCCGGCGATCCCCCATTTCGACAAGCCGTTTTCGATGCGCCTCGCGAATCTGCCGGGCCACCCGCCCGGACGATGTATCGCCGCGCGCCTGTCCGACAGCCGCATCGCCTTGCAATGCCAGAACGTCCGCGAGCTCGACCACTTCGACGAAGAACTGCTGCACGCGCTGCTTTCCACGGCCATGCTCACGTTTGTGATCGGCTTGATCGGCGCGAGCCTGATCGGTATCTCGGCGATGCGGCGGCTCGATGCGGTGACCGCATCGATCGAAGAAATCGTCGCCGGCAATCTCAGCAGACGTCTACCGGTGCATTCGAAGCGAGACGACGTGGATCGCCTCGTCGGCGTCGTGAACGGCATGCTCGACGAAATCGAGCGGTTAATGCACGAGGTCAAGGGCGTGTGCGATGCGATTGCGCACGATCTGCGCACGCCGCTCACGCGGATGCTCGGCGGGCTCGAACGCGCGCAGCGGCGCGCCAAAACCGAAGCGGAGTATCGCGCCGCGATCGATGAAACCATCGTCGAGACCACGGGCCTCCTGCGCACCTTCAATGCGCTGCTGCGTATTTCGGAAATCGAAAGCGGCGTGCGCCGCAAAGGCTTCACGAATGTCGACCTGGCCGCTGTCGCCGATGACGTGTTCGAGTTCTACGAGCCGACCGCCGAGGACAAACAGATTAGCTTCGAAGTGCGGCGCACTGCCACCGGGCCGCTGGAGATCCAGGGCGAGCCGAGCCTGCTGTTCGAAGCGTTGGCCAATCTGGTGGAGAACGCCATCAAGTTCGCCCCGCACGGCGGCAAGGTACGGCTTACGGTGTTCCGCGACCGGACGGGCGCCGGCGTCAGCGTGTCCGACAACGGGCCGGGCATTGCGCCTGCTGAACAGCAAGCCGTGCTGCGACGGTTCTATCGCGGCGAGGCGAGCCGTCATACGCCGGGCAGCGGGCTTGGTCTGAGTCTCGCGCTCGCGGTGGCCGGCATGCACGGCATGTCGATCCGTTTCAACGACGCGGCGCCCGGATGCGAGGTCATGCTGTACAAACCGAATGAGTAGCGCCGTCCAGCAAACGCCGGTGAAGTCGCTAACGGGACGACATAACGGAATGCGGTTATAGCGCTTCGGCGAATGCTTCGCGAGGCGCTTCTTCGCGCAGGATGTACCCAAGTCCGCGCAAGGTCATGATCTTCACGCTCGAACTCGCGAGATGCTTGCGCAAGCGGTGAATGTAGATGTCGATCGCATCGGCGCTCGGTTCGTCGTCGAGATTGAAGACGCTGTCCATCAGCGTGGTCTTCGAGACCGTCTTGCCCTGCTTGAGAATCAGCGCTTCGAGGATCGCATGTTCGCGCCGACGCAGCGGCAACAGCTCGTTTTGCAGCAGGAATTCGCGTGTATCGAACAGGTAGCGCAGATCGCCGCAGTCGATCGACTGGCCCTTGTCGCCCGCCGCCTGACGGCGAATCAGCGCCTTGATACGCGCCACCAGTTCGCGCGCGTCGAAAGGCTTGACGACGTAGTCGTCAGCGCCGGCCGAGAAGCAGGCTACTTTGTCGTCGGTCGAACCGTTGGCGGTCAGCATCAGCACCGGCACGTTGTCGCGTTTGCGGCGCAAGCGCGCGAGCACTTCCTTGCCGCCGATGCCGGGCAGGCGCAGATCGAGCAGCACCGCGTCATAGCATTGCAGGCCGAGCAAGGTCTCCGCACTTTCGCCGTCCTGCGCCCAGTCCAGCGCGAAATGTTCGACCTGCATCAGGTTGATGACCCAGCGCGCCAGGTCAGCGTCGTCTTCGACAAGCAGCAGTTTCATATGTCTCCCCTCGTTGCCGCGCTTCGAGGCGCGGCTACCCACAATCGCATCTCGACGGTCGCGACCAGACCGACGCCGTCTTCTCCCGGCTTGAGCGTGACCGTGCCGCCCTGCCGATGGGCAATCTCGCGCACGATCGGCAAACCGAGGCCGGTTCCTTCCGCGTGGTTCGACGCGCGATAGAAGCGCTCGAACACGCGCGCCCTCGCCTCGGCTTTGATACCCGGCCCGTTGTCGATCACACGCACAATCGCCATGTCGTTCCTGCGCTGCGTCTGCACCGTCACGCGGCCGCCCGCTTGCGTATAGCGCAGCGCGTTGTCGACGAGATTGGTCACCAGCGCCGCGGTCAGCGCTTCGTCACCGGTGACGTAAAGACCGTCTTCCAGTTCCGCGCCGAGATCGATTTCGCGCGACTGCGCGAACGCGATCAATTCTTCGAGCACGCCCGCGATCAACGCGCTCAGATCGACGCGCTCGTGTTCTTTGGACGGCGCGGCGGACTCCGCCTGAGCGAGCAGCAGCAGTTTGTTGGTCAGCGTCGTCATCTTGCGGCTGCTTTTGTGCATGCCGGTCAGCGCTTCGGCGAGCCCCGCATCGCGGTTTTCGCGTTGGCGTGCGAACTGGATCTGCGCATCCAGCAGCGTGAGCGGCGTGCGCAACTGATGCGCCGCATCGGAGATGAATTGCCGCTGGGTCGCGGCCTGCTGGCCCATGCGCGCGATGCACTGATTGATCGCCTCGACGATCGGCCGCAGTTCCACATGAAGCCGCGCCACGCGAATCGGTTCGAGCTGCGAAGGATTGCGATCGGCGACGTCGTCTTTCACCTTCATCAGCGGCCGCAGTTCGAAGGTCAGTCCGAGATAGACGAAGAGCATCGCCAGCACCAGCGTGAGCACTTCGCCGGACAGTTGCGGACGCAGCAAACGCCACACCATCGCATCGCGCGAGCCTTCTGTCTTGGCGACCGCCACGACGACTTCCTCGGTACGCCCTGAGTCGTAGAGTTGCCGCACGTAAGTAGCGGCGCGCACGGCGCGGCCGTCCTGGAGATGGGTGGAATACAGCGTGGGGCCGCCGCCGGCGCCCGGCGGCAACGGCAGCTCGGGGGTGCCCGCCAGCAGACGATGTCCGCTCGCCTCGACGCGATAGAACACGCTGTCCTGCTCGGGCGACTCGAACAGTTCGAGTGCGGCCGGCGGAATCTGGATCATGACGTTGCCGTTGTCCCAGTCGACGTCCTCGCCGATGATCCGCATCGACGACAGCAACGCATTGTCCTGAACCAGGTCGGCCGTGGTCTGCGCGTTGCGGAACGAAATCATGCCGGAAATGGAAACGAACGCCGCCAGCGGCAACAATAGCCACCACAGCAAACGTCCACGCAAACTACCTGAGAACACGATTCGTAGACCTCTCTTTCACATGCCGGCGCCCCTCTAAAGGTCGCCGGCCACCATCTCCCGCCCGCAAAAATTCCAGGGCGCAAAACATACTCAAAGCTTTCGTATGCCCATTTCTCCCACCGATTGCGGGTTTGTTCCGACTACGGCAGAAAGCGTCTCAATGTCTTCGTCACACCGCTTGAAGCGAGTGTGCCACCGCTCCTGCCGCCGCTCGCGGGAACGACACTGTCACGTGCACGCCTTTGCCGCCATCGCCGGGCTTGAGCGTGATTTCGCCGTGATGCGCATCCGCGATTTCGCGCACGATCGCGAGGCCTAGCCCGGTCCCTTCTGTGTCCGTCGACGCCCGGAAGAACGGTTCAAACACGCGGCTGCGCGACTCGGGCGGAATGCCCGGCCCGTCGTCGAGCACAGCCAGCGTGACCGTTTCCGCGTCGGCACTGACGGCGACCGTGACGTGGCCGCCCCTGCCGGAGTAACGGATCGCGTTCTCCGCCAGATTGGAGATCAGCGCCTGCAGCAGCCCGCGATGCCCCGCCACCGGCGCGGGCCCGTTCAACTCGGCGCCCAGATCGATGTCGCGCGCCTGTGCGAGCAATGCCAGATCTTCCACCACCTCCATCGCCAGCGGTACCAGATCCACCGTTTCCACGGCTAACTGGGTGTTGTCGGCCGCCTCGGCCTGCGCGAGCAGCAGCAGTTTGTTGGTCAGCCCGACCATCGAGCCGCTGCTGCGATGCATGGCCGCGAGCACTTCGCCGAGCGCGGGCGTCAAGCCGTCCTGTTGGCGCGCGAACTGCAACTGCGTGCCCAGCAGCGTGAGCGGCGTGCGCAACTGATGGGCGGCGTCGGCGATAAAGCGCCGTTGCGCGGCCACCTGTATGCCGAGCCGCGCAATGCATTGATTGATCGCCTCGACGATCGGCCGCAACTCCGTATGCAGGCGCTCGACGCGAATCGGCTCGAGCTGCATCGGATCGCGGTCGGCCACCTCCTCCTTCACTTTCATCAACGGCCGCAATTCGAACGTCAGGCCGATGCAAACCAGCGCCACGGCCAGCACGATCATCTCGATCTGCCGCACGAGTTGCGGCTGCCAGAGCTGCTGCGCCATCGCGTCGCGCGAGCGCACGGTCTTGCCGACCGTCACGAGCACGTGCCGCGTCGCGCCGTTGTCGTACATTTGCCGCACTAGGCCGACCGCGCGCACCGGCTGGCCGCGCAGATCGGCGTCATAGTGATCGGGCGTGTCGGGCGCCTGCGCCGCGCGCGGCGGAAAATCCGGCGAACCCGCCAGCAGCCGGCCGTCGTCGACGCTCACGCTGTAGAACACCTGATCGTGGTACGGCGACACGAACACTTCGAGCGCGGCGGGCGGCACATCGACACGCAGGAAACCGTCCACCCATTCCACTTCGCCGGCGATCATCCGCGCCGACGAGATCAACTGATTGTCCTGCACCAGATCCGCGGTACGCCGCGCGTTGTCGTACTCGGCCTTGCCGGTGACGAACACGTACAGCGCGAGCGGCACCAGCAGCCACCACAGCAGACGCATGCGCAAGCTATTGGTCATCTTCTTTCTTGCGCAGCAGATAACCGAGCCCGCGCAGCGTGACGATCGCCGCCGAACTGCCGTCGAGCTTCTTGCGCAGCCGCGAGATATAGATTTCGACCGCGTCCTCGCTCGGCTCTTCCGCGAGCGTGAAGATCGCGTCCACCAGCGCCGGCTTCGTCACCGTCTTACCCAGGCGCAGGATCAGCGTTTCAAGCACCGTGCGCTCGCGCGGCGTGACGTTCAGCGGCGCGCCTTTCAGCGTGAACTGGCGCGTGTCGATATCGAACGCGAGATCGCCGCACACCACCTCGCTCGCCTTCGACGGCGTCTGCCGCCGGATCGCCACCTTGATCCGCGCGATCAGTTCGCGCACTTCGAACGGCTTGACCAGGTAGTCGTCCGCACCGGCGCCGAGCAGTTCCACCTTCTCGTCGATGGAGCCGCTCGCGGTCAGGATCAGCACCGGCGTGGCGTCGCCGCGCTGGCGCAGCCGGCGCAGCACGTTCTTGCCCGACAGCTTCGGCAGATTCAGGTCCAGCAGGATCACGTCGTAGCGATTGGTGCGCAGCAGCTGGTCGGCGGCGTCGCCGTCCTGCACGGCGTCGAGCGTGAACGCCTCCTGCTCCAGCATCTTCGCGAGCCAGTGCGCAAGCGTGGGGTTGTCTTCGATAAGCAGCAGCTTCATGGCGGGAACGGCGAAAGTCAGGCCGTCGATTGTGCCGTAAAACAAGGGCTTTGCGCGCGTCCTGCGTGAAATGTGGCACACGTCGGGGCGTTTGCGGCGGCGTTGCGGCTTTGCTGTTGGGCGGTTGAGGCTCAGTTCCGGCTCAGTTCCGGGTTAACACCCATGATTTGCCGGCAGTGCAGAAAGCTGGCAGAAGGTTTCCGGTTTCTATAATCCCTGACATTCATCCAGAAAGCGCCGCACCAGCACATCGCGGCGACCAAACCTAAGGAGACTGCTTCATGCGTACCTTGCGCCAGATCGCCGCTGTGTCAGGTGTTGCGTTCGCCCTCGCCGCCGCTTCGGCCGCCGCTCATGCCGAAAAACTCACGATCATGGTCGGCGGCGCCACCAAGATCATCTACCTGCCGGCCAAGTTGACCGAACAGCTCGGCTACTTCAAGGACGAAGGCCTCGACGTCGAAATCCTGTCGCAACCGGCGGGCGTCGATGCAGAAAACGAACTGCTCGCGGGCGCGGTGCAAGGCGTGGTGGGCTTCTACGATCACACCATCGACCTGCAAAGCAAGGGCAAGGAAGTCCAGGCGCTGGTGATTTTCGGCCAGGTGCCGGGCGAAGTCGAAATGGTCTCGACCAAGGCAGCCGAAACGCTCAAGAGCATGGCCGACGTGAAGGGTAAGACGCTCGGCGTGACTGGCCTCGGCTCCTCCACCAGCTTCCTCACGCAATACCTCGCGCAACGCGCCGGCGTGGCGTCGACGCAATACACGCTGCTGCCGGTCGGTGCGGACAACAGCTTTATCGCGGCCATCAAGCAGAACCGCATCGACGCCGGCATGACGACCGAACCGACCGTCTCGCAGTTGCTGAAGACCGGCGACGCGAAGGTGCTGGTCGACATGCGCACGCTCGAAGGCACACGCGCCGCGCTCGGCGGCACCTATCCGGCCTCGAGCTTCTACGTGCAGCGCGCGTGGGCCGAAGCACACAAGGACGACGCGGCAAAGCTGTCGCACGCGTTCGCGAAGACGCTGAACTTCATCGCAACGCATAGCGCCGACGAGATCGCCGCAAAAATGCCGAAGGACTACTACGGCAGCAACAAAGACCTTTACGTCGGCGCGCTGAAGGCGTCGCTGCCGATGTTCACGAAGGACGGCAAGATGCCCGCCGACGGTCCCGATACGGTGCTGAAGGTGCTGTCCGCATTCAATCCTTCGGTCAAGGGTAAGCATATCGACCTCGCCAAGACCTATACCAACGAGTTTGTGTCGTCGGCATCGGTCAAGACTGCGGCGAAGTAACCCCCTTTCAATATCACGAGAACAGCGAGGCCTCAGCCGATGAATCAACCTATGTCACGCGATACGCCAGCCATCGAGATGCGCAACGTATCGTGCCGTTTCATTTCTCCGGACGGCAAAGCGACGATCGCGTTGCGCGACTTCAGCATGTCGGTGGCGCGCGGCGAATTCGTCGCCGTTGTCGGCCCGACGGGTTGCGGCAAATCGACCACGCTCAGCATGATCACCGGCCTCTTGAAGCCGACCACCGGAGAAGTGCGCGTGATGGGCGCGCCGGTGGACGGCATCGATCCGCGCATCGGCTTTGTGTTCCAGGCCGACGCCGTATTTCCGTGGCGTTCGGTCATCGACAACGTCGCGGCCGGCCCACTGTATCGCGGCCGCTCGAAATCCGCCGCCTACGACGAAGCCAACGAATGGCTGCGCCGCGTCGGCCTCGACAAGTTCGGCAAGCACTATCCGCATCAACTGTCGGGTGGTATGCGCAAGCGCGTGGCGCTGGCGCAGACCTTCATCAACAAGCCGGAAATCCTGCTGATGGACGAGCCCTTCTCGGCGCTCGACATGCAGACCCGCACGTTGATGCAGGACGAACTGCTGCAATTGTGGGGCGGCGCCGGCTCGGTGGTGTTCGTCACGCACGATCTGGAAGAAGCGATTGCGCTCGCCGACCGTGTGTTCGTGCTGACCGCACGCCCGGCGACGCTGAAGAAAGTGTACGAAATCGATCTGCCGCGTCCGCGCGTCACGTCGGAGGTTCGCTACGACCCGCGTTTTATCGAAATCTCGCGCGACATCTGGCACGACCTGCGCGAAGAAGTGCAGATCGGTTAATCAAGGAACGGCAAACATGTCTACTACCCCTCAACAGGTGATGCCTTCGGGCATCGATCCCGCGTCGCTCGCGCAAGTCGAACGCGTCGCGCAAAAACGCATCCGTCAACGTCATGCGCTGGTGGTCTCGCTGCGTATTCTCGTGCTCGTGGTTGTGCTCGGCGGCTGGGAATTGTCAGCACGCCTGAAGTGGATCGATCCGTTCTTCTTCTCGATGCCGACCGCGATTTTCAATCAGATCATCGACTGGTTCGTGAACGGCACATCGCAGGGTCCGTTGCTGACGCAGGTTTGGGTCACGCTGGAAGAAACCGGTCTTGGCTTCATCATCGGTTCGGTGGCGGGCATCTTCTGCGGCATCCTGCTCGGCCGTAACAAGCTGCTGTCCGACGTGTTCAGTCTTTACATCAAGATCGCCAACTCGATTCCGCGTGTGGTGCTCGGCTCGGTGTTCGTGATTGCGCTCGGTCTTGGGATGGCGTCGAAGGTGGCGCTCGCGGTGGTGATGGTGTTCTTCGTCGTGTTCGCCAACGCGTTTCAGGGCGTGCGCGAAGCGGATCGCTACATGATCGCGAATGCACAGATTCTGGGTGCGTCGCGTCGCCAGGTGACGACTTCGGTTGTGATTCCGTCGGCGCTTAGCTGGATTCTGGCAAGCTTGCATGTGAGCTTCGGCTTTGCACTGGTGGGCGCGGTGGTCGGCGAATTCCTCGGCTCGAAGCAGGGTATCGGTTTGCTGATCTCGACGGCTCAAGGCGCATTCAACGCAAGCGGTGTGTTCGCGGCGATGATTGTGTTGGCTGTGGTCGCACTGGCCGCGGATTATCTGTTGACTGCCGTCGAACAGCGGCTGTTGAAGTGGCGGCCGGCGGTGGTTTAACTGGATCGTCAGGTTGTAGAGTGACAAGGGCGCCGCGGGCGCCCTTTTTCGTTCTGGTTACAGCGCACGCGAACTATTACCCTCCTCCTTCCTGGCGTTTTTTCTGCCTTGAGCACACCTCATCCCCACAGCAATCATCGTATAAAAACATCAAATCCGAATCTGCTTATTCTGCATTAAGGATGGCTGATTAATGCTTAAGTTTCATTGCGACTGGCTCGTCTCATTCTCGTAGTGGAAGCAAACCGGCTCTCTGAGGTCCGTCAAACAACAACGCCACGGCATGCACCTTTCCATTGCGAAAGGAAGCTCTTCCGGCAACGCACTTCTCTGGTGCGCTGCGCGGAATCGACAATGGAAGCCAGTGACTGTCTCCACTTCGTGTCTCGTCAGACCGCTCGCTCTTCATCGTGGGCAATCCGGCGAGGTTTTCGCAATGAGGTGTCGCGAGGGCGACGCCAGCAGTCTGAAGGAGATGGAAATGAAGAAGGCTTTGATTATCGCAGGCGGACTACTTTGCGCACTTTCATGGCAAGCGCGTGCCCAAGACGCCAGCACGGAGACAACCGCGCAAGCCCCGCAGGCAGTTGTCGACTCCGTCGGCGGGCAGCCTGCAACCACCACGATGTCGGGCGGTCCCGCACAGGGGCTGACGCGGGCGCAGGTTTACCAGCAACTTCAGGAATCGCAGCGAAGTGGTGAAGCTGCTCGAATGCAGGAGCTTTTCAAGGGAGGCAATTGAGCTGGCAGGCTGATTTCTCGACGCCACTGCTCGAGGTAAAACGCCGCTTCGCTTGCTACGGCATGAGACCAACGCGGCGTCTACTCGATAGGCGCCAACTTTTTTGCATGCGACTGCTTCTGCGTGGTCCCTTTCCCTCCAATGTCTCCCGCCACCGAACTTCTGAGCGGCAGCCGTTGCCCAGTGGCCAACACAATTCGAGCTTCGATATCGCCGCAAAGCCCCCGCATCCCCACCGGGCAACGATTGACGCGCGATGGCACGGACGATGCATAACAGCTGCCACTCAAGTCGTGCACTTACCCACTCCGGTTGAATCGAGGTGCGTCATGTCGAGTATTCAGGGGCAACGTCGGGCCATGAACTAGCAAGGTCGCCCGCTCTCCCGCGTCAGCGGCACGCGCCGCCATATCAACAGCCATTCGGGAGGACTCGTCCCGGTTGGACTGCGCACGGCCGGATGGATCGGCCGCTGCCCGAAGGAACTCTGGCCGTATATCCTGCCGTGGGTGTGCGCGCTGCTGGCCGTCGCGTTTTTCAGTCTCGTGGTGCGCGGCGTGCTCACGCGACAGTTGCTGGTGCCGCCGGTCGAAACGCCGCATTCGTTAGTGGAGCGCGGCTATACCTCCAACTTTCTCGCCGAGCGAATCATGTCCGCGATGCGGGAGATTGGCCAGGACGCCGAGTCGATTCCACACGACACGATGATAGACAACGACACGCAACCCGATATCCAGATCCCCGGTCAGGACGTGTCCTATGCGTCGACGGTCCGCTTCATCAAAGGTGTCGTCAAGCGCCCCGACGTTGTCGTTCATGTCGGCATCACCAAGGTGGGCGATAGCGCGGATTCCTACGTTGCGCACGTGCAGATCGAGGGCGGTCCATTCAATGCCCGCGAGAGTACAGTGCCGTTCGTCGGGCGCGACATGGAAAAATTCGTGAGCAACATCGCCATCCAGGCCATGCGGCTCGCCGAGCCGAATGTACTCGCCAGCCACCTTTACTCCGAAGTCCATAAGACCAAGTGTTCGCTGGCGCAATGCAATTATCGCGAGGTCGTCGATATATATGACGAGGTGCTTGCGCTGCCTGCCTCCGAGCAAGGCGAATGGGCGCTGGCCGGTAAGGCGTGGCTGCTCGCCAATCAAGGGCTGTCGAAACAGGCGGAACAACAAAGCCGTGAAGCGCTGACCGTGTACAAGGATTCGGCGGTTTTGCTGGCAACCCTCGGGATCGCGCTCGAACAGCAGCACCGAATCGACGACGCGCTCGACGCACTCCAGGCCGGCGCGCGCGAGGAATCGAAAACGGCTGAAAACCTGCGTCTTCTCGGCGATGTGCTTCTGCACGCGAAGCATTATCCGGAAGCACTCGATGCCTTCAGAAAAGCGGCAAATATGAGGCCTGACTCGGTAGACAATCTGCACGATTGGGGCGAGGCGCTCGTGGCTGTCGGGCGCTACGACGAAGCGATCGACAAGCTCTCTCGTGCGGTGGCGCTGCGTCCTGACCTCGCGCCTTCGTACGCCGAATGGGGCCGGGCGCTCGATCGTAAGGGCGATCTGTCTGGCGCCGGGCGCAAATTTGCGCGGGCGTCGGAACTCGACGCGGGTGGCTTGTCGGCGCGTGAAATCCAGATGGCTCGGCTCAGTAAGGCGTTTCAGGACGCCGACGGTCCCGGCACGCCCGTTCCCGACGTAAAGGCCAGACCCGTTTCGAATTCGCCCGCGGCACTTCAGGTTCAAGCCGCACAAAGCGATGCCGGATGGATCGCGACGAAGATCGGTTGATCTCAAAGGCATCTCATGTTGCTTTGTCACTAAGACTCTTCCGCAGCGGCGCGTTTTGCGCTACGTTTGCAACGCTGGCAGTCTCAAACGATCAAGCTCGAACGGTAGTGCGCACACTGAATCCATCCAATCCCCTGCTGGAGCGATGAATATGAGTGACGTCCACAACGGCGAAGCGGCGGCAAGCGAGGTCAATACAACGGGCGCTGCACAGAAGGATCACATCGAACATGTGGTTCTGCTGCTGATGGAAAACCACTCGTTCGATCAGATGCTCGGATGTCTGGACAAAGTGCACAAGGGGCTGGACGGTATCCAGAACGCATCGTCGAAATCGAACGACGACGGCAAGGGCCACACGTTTTACCCCCGTGCGACCAGCGAGCGGCAGATGAAGCTCGATCCCAATCACGGACACGCGGCCGTGTTAAAGCAACTCCAGGGCGACAATGGCGGCTTCGTTCAATCCTTTGCAACGGACTACCCAAAAAGCAGCCTCGCCGCGCGGCAAGACGTCATGGGCTACTATCCGCTCAACTTTCTACCGGCGTTGCACACATTAGGCGCGCAATTCACCGTTTGCGACAGATGGTTCTCGTCATTGCCCGGCCCGACCTGGCCGAACCGGTATTTCGCGCTGACGGGCACATCGATGGGTCAGGTCGAGATGCCCTCGGGACTCGACGCACTGGATCCGAAGTGGTACACCGAGCAAACCCAGGACACGATTTTTGACCGCCTGAACGACGCGAAGAAAACGTGGAAGGTTTACTTCTACGATTTCCCCGCATCGCTGCTGTTGAAAAATCAGAGGCGCCCCGAAAACCTTGCGAACTACCACTTCTTCAACGCGTTCTTCGAGGACGCAGCCGGCCCCGAGAATGAGTTTCCGGCGTTTGTTCTGATCGAGCCGAAATACTTCGGCGAAGCACAAAACGACGACCATCCGCCGCATAACATCATGAAAGCGGAAAAGCTGATCGCCGATACCTACAATGCACTGCGCTCCAATCAAGCCTTGTGGGAGCGCACACTGTTAGTCGTGCTGTACGACGAGCATGGCGGTTTCTTCGACCACGTGCCGCCACCGTCCAATGCGCTCGCGCCCGACGAGCACGTCGGCGCATTCGATTTCACCCTGCTCGGCGTGCGCGTGCCCGCCGTTCTGATTTCACCGTGGTGCGATCCCGGTGTGTGTCACGCGCAATTCGATCATTCAAGCCTGCTGAAGTATCTCACTGACAAGTGGGCGCTCGGACCGCTCGGCAAACGCGTGCAGGCCGCGGCGAGCGCTGGGCGGGCGATCCGGTCCAGAGGCGTTGCCCGGACAGATACGCCACCGTTTATCCGCGTCACCAATCAGTCGCTGATTCCTGAGCACGTGGACCTCGAACGGAAGTCTTCTAATGGCAATCAGCACGGGCTCAATCATTTCGCCGATCACCTGCACGCCGAACTCGATTTGCTGGCCGCGGGCCTGGTGGAGTCGGCCGCGCAACTCGCTCGTAAGGATACTGTCTGGGTACGGATGAAGAGCGCACTCGGCTCCGCGATGGTGGGTTTCGGGCAGTGGCTGAGCAAAGACTTTTATGAAGCTCAAAGTGACCGGGAAAAGCGCACCGGCCAGGCATTTACGCGTTTGAGGCAATCCGCAAGCAATGCCGCACATGTGCAGGCCGCCGTCGACACAGTGACGCCGCCAGGCCGTTAGCAGCGCTGCAGTGGTCCCCAGCAGAGCGCCAAGTTCCCCGCTTTTATCTCAAATCTCGCAACAAACCTTACCTGAAGTAGCGATTACTCCGGCCAGGTCGCAAATCTACAATGCAATCACTGACTACGAACAAGAACGCTCGTAGCGAAGATAAAGACCGAACTGGAGGTAGTTCATCATGAAATCGCTCATTCAAGCCGTTGTTATAGCCGCTGTGCTCGCCGCACCTGTTGCCTCGTTTGCGCAGTCCAACCAGCCGGAGACCCGCGCACAAGTGCGCGCCGAACTGGTTCAACTCGAGAAGGCCGGCTACCAGCCGGGCCGCTCGGATCCGTATTACCCGGCCGACATCCAGGCTGCGCAAGCCCGTGTCGCCGCACAAAACGACACCGCGCAGCCGGCAGGAAGCAGTTATGGCGGTGTTGCCGGAGGCTCGTCGCAGTCCGGACATCCGGTACCCGCTAACGGCTCGAAGTCGGTCTACTTCGGCAACTAAACAGTCAGCGGCACGAACCGCTGGCGCCACGCCGACCGGCTGTCGAGCGCGCAAAACAACTGCGCACCCTGCTTCAAAACGAACTGGCCCGCGATCGAGCATCCCCGATCGCGGGCCAGTTCCGTATTCGTTACCTCCGTCATCGGGCTCCCGATGACTTCGCCCGGACCTTCACGGTCTGGGCGCTTTTTCTTCGTCGTTATCTGTGCCCGGGGCAGCACGCTCCGCGATAATCAATCGCGCGCGATCAGATCGCCGACGCGCCCGCGGCCGGTAACAAGACAGCTCGACAGGAAATTTTCACCTTGGCTGCTGGATCCAACCTCGCCGAAACCTTTTTTCAACGCGTCCAATTTGACCAGCTCCGCGCCTTGCGAGCAGGTTATTGTCCCCATTTCTCCTGCTTGCGCGCGCATCAACGCTCTATCCGCCATCAGATAGCCAAGCAGCAATACCACGGCAATATTGAACACTTGTCTCATGGTTCGTCTCCTCTTTTGAAGAGCCTAACGCGAACCATCGATGCAGGATGTTAGGGGTTTCCCGATTGGCCGGTGTTAAATGATGCGGATTAAATACGCGCCTTCGCGGTTGAAAGCCTCGCTTGCCATGACAGCCTTGAAGTGGCGGTGCAGCGAGGCCCGCTCACACCGCCGCGTTCATCTGCCAAGATTCGCGAGGAATCGAGACACCTTGGCCAATCCCGCTTCGAGCACATTCCGGTTATTCGCGTAGCCGATGCGCACATAGCCTTCCATGTCGAGCGCGCTGCCAGGCGTGAACATCGCCCCGGTTTGCTCGATAAGCGCCGTGCAGAAATCGCGCGACGACATCGGCAAATCGTATTTCAACAAAGCCGTGGTGCCGGATTTCGGCTTGATGTACGAAATTGCCGGTTCCTTTGCGACCCAGGCGTCGACGATCGCCAGATTGGCTCGCACGATGTCGTGATTGCGCGCGAGGATTGCAGCGCGGTGTTCGAGCGCGATGGACGCGAAGTGATCGTCGATCATGCCCACGCTGATCGTGTTGTAGTCGCGATGAATCGCGACCGCGTGGATCAGTTCTTCTGGACCGGCGATCCAGCCGAGCCGCAGCCCCGCCAGCGAATAGGTCTTGGACATGCTTCCGGTGCTGACGCCGCGCTCGTAGACGTCCGCGATCGATGCGGTGTAGCCGTTACCGTGCTGATCGGTGCCGCGATAAACCTCGTCGCACAGCACGTATGCGCCGCACGATCGCGCGATCTCACCCACCTCGCGAAGGAAGTTCTCATCCATCAACGATCCGGTCGGATTGTTAGGATTGTTGATCGCTATCAGCCTGGTTTTGTCGTTGACGAGGCTTCGCAGTTCGGCGAGATCCGGCAGGAACGCATTTTCCTCGCGTAGCTTGAGAATGCGTACGTCCGCGCCATAGCTCTCGGGAATCGAATAGTGTTGCTGGTACGTAGGCAGCACGGAGATCACCGTGTCGCCGGGTTCGACTAGCGTCTCGTACACCAGCGCATTGCCTCCGATCGCGCCATGCGTGACGATCACGTTGGCCGGCGTCTGGCGTTCGTACATTGCCGAGATCGCCTCTCGCAAACGCGCGGAGCCCTCGATTGCGCCGTAGGTGAGCTTAAGCGTACGCAATTCGTCCAGAATGCAGTCCTGCTTGCCCGTAAGGGTCAGCAACTGATCGACCGTCAGCGATTCCACGCAGGTTTCCGCGAGGTTGTAAGTGCACTGGTTCTCATAGAGGTCCATCCAGCGCTCGACGCCGAATTCCTTGATCTTCATTTCACTCTCCTTATTTTTCGAATCGCGACGACGTGCCCGGCCAGCCTAACGGAAGCGCTCCGGACGAAACGGACGCACATCGGCGAACGGCGTAGCGCCCGTCATCATTTCCGCTAGCAGGCGCCCTGTGACGGGCCCGAGCGTCAAGCCATGATGGTTATGTCCAAACGAAAACCAGAGACCGCGATGACGAGGCGCAGGTCCGATCACGGGTCGCATATCGGGCGTGCACGGACGCAGCCCGAGCCATGGTTTGTCATCGAGACGATCCCCGAGACCGAATGCCGGCCTGGCAATACGTTCCGCGCGCTCGAGTTGAATAGCAGTGGGCGCCGCAGCGCGTGCGGCAATCTCGACGCCCGTGGTGAGACGCAAGCGGCCTTGCATCGGGGCGATCACGTAGCCTTCTTCTGTATCGACCACCGGCACCGACAGAATCGTTTGCATGGGCTGGTAGTGCATGTGATATCCGCGTTTCGCACGCAGCGGAATGCGATAGCCGAGCGGCGCGAACACCGTGTCCGACCACGGTCCGAGCGCGACTACCACTTCTTTTGCGCTGATTTTTCCGGCGCTAGTCTGAACGGTCCAGGCATCGCCTCCGGCGCTCAAAGTGGACGCATCGCCGGTCAGCAGCGTACCGCCGCCGTCTTCGAACAGACGCGCATAGCCCTTCGTCAGTGCGCCCGGATCGGAGATGCTCTTCGGGTCCTGCCAATGCAGCGCGCCACAAAAGCCTTGCCCAATGCCAGGTTCTTGCGCATGGAGCGCCGCCGCATCGAGCGAGGCGACGTGCAGGCCGTGCTGGCGCGCGGAGGTTTTGGCGGCCGCCGCCTGATGGTCGAATTCGGCCTGGGTGCGAAACGCTTCGATCCATCCGCCGTCGTGCACAATGCCACCAAGACCGGCGCGCTCGATCAGCGCATCGTGTTCGGCGACGCTTTGCCGGATCAGCGGCAGCATGTCGCGCGCGGCCATCGCGAGGCGCTCCGGTGACGACTCCCACCAGAAGCGCCCGAGCCATGACGCGAACGCGGGCAGTGCCCGGTAGTCCCAATAGAGGTCGGTCGACTGATTGCGCGCGTAGCGCAGCAGCGTGCCGAGACTGCGCGGAAAACCATAAGGCACGATCGACGAACACTCGATCAAGCCCGCGTTGCCGAAGCTGGTTTCCTCACCGGGGCCGCGCCGGTCGACCAGCGCGACGCGACGTCCGCGATCCTGCAAATGCAGCGCGGACGACACGCCGACAATGCCGGCGCCCAGTACGATTACATCGAAATCCATAGACTCGCTCTGTTATCCGCACCGGCTCGCGCGGTTCGGATCTGTGGGCTCCGGCCTGGGAGCCGGTTACTTCGCAATGATGTCGCGCTTGAAGTACTTCATCGACAGATTGCTCAGCGTGCCGTCCTTCTTCAGCGCGTCGAGCGCGGCGTTGATCTTGCCGCCCAGCGCCTTGTCGCCCTTGCGCATGCCGAAGCCGGTGCCTTCGCCGAGCGTGGCCGGATCTTTGAGCGGCTCGCCGACGATCACATAGTCGTGGCCGGCCGGCTTGTCCAGAAACCCGTCCTGCGCAGTCTGCGCTTCCTGAACCGCCGCATCCAGACGTCCTGCGACCAGGTCCGCATAGACCTGATCCTGGTCCTGATACGACACGATCTTTACGCCTGCATTCTCCCAGTGCTGCTTGAGGAAATCTTCCTGCGACGACGCCTGCAGGACCCCGACGCGCTTGCCCTGAAGACTCTTTGCATCGGGCAACAGCGTGGAGCCGCGCTTCGCGATCATCACGATCGGCACGACATAGATCGGCGGCGTGAAATCGATGCTCTGCTTACGCTTGGCGGTGATGTTCATCGCCGAATTGATGGCGTCGAATTTGCGCGCCTGCAACGCGGGAATCAGACCGTCGAACGAGTTTTCCACCCACACGCACTTCACGCCCATCTTCGCGCAGACGGCATTGCCGACGTCGATGTCGAATCCCTGCAACTGGCCGGTCGGAGACTTGCTTTCGAACGGCGGATAGGCGGCCTCGATGCCGAAACGCAAGCTGCCTGCGGTTTCGGCGTTGACCGGGCCGGCCACGCTGACTAACGCGGCAGCGAGGCAGAGTGAAAGCGAAATCTTGAGATTCATGATGGTTCCGGGCCTGATGAGTATCGCTAGAAATGGGGGTCAGGTGAAACAGCCATGAAACCGTGCCAACTCCAATGGCATGGACCGTGTTTCATCACTGTTCTGGAACACAAGTCTATTCTGGACTCAGACAATTGCAAGCATTTTTCAAAAATAATAGTCCAGACTGGACTTTGAATTTAGAATTGCGTCACCGCCGGAAACCGGCAACGACTTGGAGAGCAGGCAAATGAGCAATCGCGAAACGACAACCCCGTTGATCGTCCAGGAGGACGCCGTGCGCAACGCTCTGCCAGAACTGGATGTGCGCCGTGCGCTGACGCAGATGTTTCGCGCGCTCGGCAACGAAGATGCGGTCCAGCCGCCGCAAAGCCTGACGCTGTTTCCCGCCCATGCGGGCGACTTCATCACGTACCTCGGCGCCATCGCCGACGCCAAGGTATTCGGCGCGAAGTTGTCGCCGTACATCGTGACAGGTTCGAAGCCGATCATCACGGCATGGACGGCGTTGATGTCCATGGAGACCGGCCAGCCGCTCATGTGGTGCGATGCCGGCCTGCTCACCATCGAACGCACTGCCGGCGCGACGGCGCTCGCGGTCGAACACCTTGCGGCAGCCGGTGCGCGCCGGCTCGCGATCGTCGGCGCCGGGGCGCTCGGACAGGCGCACCTGCGCCATATCGCGCCGTTGCGGCCCTGGGATGCCATTCAGGTGTTCGCGCCCGGACTCCGCGGCAACGAGGCGAAACGCTCGGTGATCGCCGCGCTGGATGCGCGTGTGACGATCAGCACCACACTCGAGGACTGCGTGCGTGACGCCGATGTCGTGGCGTTGTGCACCTCATCGGGCACGCCCGTGTTGTCTGAAGGCATGCTGGGAAAACCAGCGTTGATCACGTCGATCAGCACGAACGCCGCGAATGCACATGAGATCCCGCCTGCCTGGCTGACGGAGATGGACGTATATTGCGACTACCGGCGCACCACGCCGGCCAGTGCGGGTGAAATGAAGCTGGCGGCTGAGCTGCACGGATGGTCGCCGCAAAGCGTAGTGGCTGACCTGCCCGACCTGGTCTGCGGCAAGGCCGATAGACCGTCTTACCGTAAGCATGTCTTTTTCCGCTCGATCGGCCTCGGACTGGAGGACGTGGCGATCGCCTACGAGTTGTTGCGGCATCTGACCTCGAGAATCGCCGCATAGACGCCGTGGCAAAATAGTACGGACCACAAGGATTGACGGCGGCGTGAACAACCCCATGTCAGACATCGCCGCTACCTGAAAACTGCACCTATCTCCATGCGAAAGACAAAAATCACACCGGCTCGCCGGCTTCTGCTCGAGCGATATAGCCGCGTTGCCGACGGTATCGCGTTGCTCTTTTTCCCGTACGTGGAGATCGTCATTCACGACCTTCACAGCCAGACTGTCGCGTACATCGCGAATAATCTGTCGAAGCGCGAGTTGGGTGATGAATCAGCACTGGAAGAAATCGATCACGTAGCGCCGCCGGGCACGATCGGTCCATACGAGAAGATCAATTGGGACGGCCGGCGCATGCGTTGCGTCAGCACGGTACTGTTCGACGATGCCGGCGTCGCCTGCGGCGTGATGTGCATCAACTACAACATCGCCGTCTTCGATGAAGTGAAACACGTCATCGACCTTGTCGTTTCGGGCGCGGGCGTCGTGAAGCAGCCCGAGGAACTGTTCAAGGACGACTGGCAGGAACGCATCAACACATTCCTTCACGCATGGCTTCAGGAACGCCAGTTGGCCCTGAATTCATTGACTCGCGACCATCGGCGCGAACTCGTCGCGGCGCTGTGGGCAGAGGGCGCCTTCAAAGGAAAGAGCGCGGCGAACTACGTTGCAAATGTTCTGGGGATGGGCCGCGCGACGGTGTATCAGCACATCAGGGATCTGCGGGACGCGGCGGAGTAGCATTCACGCCGCCTCAAGGCAATTCTCGTGGCATAGGTAAATGTAGCGTCAGTCTCCGAGCCGTACTTCGATTTTCTCGATCCGCCGCTCGACCGACCTGCGCACAAGTGCATTCGACGTGACCAGCAGCATTGAAGACGCGATGATCTTGTACACGTCGTTGCGCCGCACTTTGGAGACCTTGGCCGGATCGAGCCAGGCATCGTTATCCACCAGCAACAGCAGCGTGTCGAGGCCGATCAGCACCGGCCACAAACATGCAAGGCGCAAGCGCACGGAAAACGCGGGAATCGCGAGCGTGTATTCCAGGGCTTCGCGGAAGTGATCCAGCGTCTTGCGCACGAGCTCCACCATCAGAGGCCGCGCGCGAACCGAATTGCCCGGCAGCAAAAGGTCTTGCGCACTCAAGCCGAATCGATCCAGCATCGTGCTGGGAAGATAACAGCGGCCGATTCGCAAGTCTTTGCCGCAGTCGCGCAGAACGTTGGTCATCTGCAGCGCTTTGCCGAAGCGCACGCCCCGGCGCGTCATCGTCTCGGGCCGCTCCTTCAGTGTGCCGGGCATATGCGCGTAGGTCATCGTGGTCCAGAATTCGCCGACGCATCCCGCCACCAGATAGGTATACCGGTCGAGCGCTTCATATTCCCGAAGCGCGACGATCTGTCCGGAACGCTCATCGGGAAAAGTTCGAAGATCGAATTCCATGCCCTCGGTCAGCGTCGAAACGATCTCGCGCACGGCCTTCCGGTCGGACTCGCTCAGTTGCGACAACACCTCCAGCGCGGGTCCGAGCGATTCGAGCAACACCTTTTCATCCGACTGGATCTGCTGACCCGCCACTTCGGCCGCCATTCGCCGGATCGACGCGCCGTCGTCCGCGGTGCCGTTGACCTGGTCGCGCAGCGACAACAGCAACGCGAGGCGTTGCTCCGGCGAGACCAGCGACGTGTCCGCAATCGTGTCCGCTGCGCGCGCCAACAGGTACGCGAGGCCGATCGGATCGCGCATCCCGGCGGGCAGCACGCGCAGGGTGAGGTAAAAGGAGCGTGAAACGCCTTTCAGGAGCGGGCCGAGAAGAAAGGCCCGGGTCGGATTCGGCATGGATGGGATCAGGTCAGTATTGGGCAAAAATCAGGCGCTGCCGAATTGTATACGGCGTAACGCTTCTGCTGTGCAGCGCGGACTTCTCGAGCTCCGCGCTACCGACCTTCCGCACGCTGAGCGCTTAGACGCTCATGCGTTCAGCCCCAGCAAACCGATCGCGTTCTGCTTCAGAATCAGAGGCTGCACCTCTTCCCTGAAACCGGCCTGCCTGAAATCCTCGAGCCAGCGGTCCGGCTGGATCAGCGGGAAATCCGAGCCGAATAGCATCTTTCGTTTCAGCAAGGTGTTGGCGTGCCGGATCAACTCGGGCGAAAAATACTTCGGCGACCAGCCGGACAGATCGATATAGACATTCGGTTTATGCAATGCGATCGATAACGCCTGTTCCTGCCACGGCCACGACGGATGCGCGATCACGATGTGCATATCGGGGAAATCCGCCGCCACGTCGTCGAGATAAATCGGCTCCGAATACTTCAGGCGAAGACCTCCGCCGCCTCGCATGCCCGAGCCCATGCCGGAATGTCCGCTATGAAACACCGCCGTCAGCCGGTATTCGGCGATGAGCTCGTACAGTGGGTAAGCGAGCCGGTCATTGGCGAAGAACGCCTGCATCGTCGGATGAAACTTGAAGCCGCGCACGCCGTATTCCTCCACCAGCTTGCGCGCTTCCCGAACGCCCATCTTGCCTTTGTGCGGATCGATACTCGCGAACGCGATCATGACGTCGCTGTTCTTCTGGGCGAATTCGGCGATCTCCTCGTTGGGAATACGCCGGCGCCCAAGGTTCGCTTCGCAATCGACGGTGAACATCACGAAGCCGATATTGCGCTCGCGATAATGCTCGATAGTCTCCGGAATCGTCGGCCGTCGGCCGAGTTTCAGCACTGTGCCGAAGTACTTGTCGGCGGCATCGTCGAATTCCTTCCCGAACAGATCGGGCGGCTGGCAACACGAGACCTCCGCGTGCACATGCGTGTCGATCGCGACAAGTTTGTCGATCTCCATCTACTGCTCCCCCTGTTTTACCAATCAGCGCGCTTTACGTCGCACCGCAAGCGGTCGCGTAAATCACTACGGGGTCGCGCTGCGTCGTGTCGTACATCGCTTCGACTAGCGCGGCCCGTTGCGTCAACACCGCGCGCTGATTGATCGAGCCCTTGTCGGTGATTTCGCCGAGATCGAGCGAAGGCGCGACGTCCATCAGCCGCATGCGCGTTATCGTGGTCGCGCCGCCGGTCGCGCTGCGATTGAGCGTGTCGAGCAGCGCGGCAAAATGCGCTCGCACGGCCGGCGCGTCGACCACCTCGCGCGCGCTCGCCGAAGCGGGCAGGCCGGCGAGCCGGCGGCAATCGTCGAGTCGCGGGAAAACCAGCAGACCTATATCGTCGCGATTCATGCCGGTCACGACCACGTCCTGCACATACGGCGCGCCTTCCGAAATGACCCGAGCGCGCATGGGTCCGACGCTGACGAAGGTGCCCGAACTCAGCTTGAAATCCTCGGCGATCCGACCGTCGAACAGAAGTCCGAGTTCCGGCTGCCCGGCATCGACAAAACGCAACGCGTCACCGCTGCAAAAATAGCCCTCTTCGTCGAAAGCGTTGTCCAGTTCGGCAGCGCTTGCGCGCCAGTACCCGGCCATCACGTGTGGGCCGCGATAGCGCGCTTCGAGCTTGTCGCCGACCGGCGCGAGTTTGACCTCGCAGCCGTGCGCGGGCAGCCCGACATAGCCGGCGCGCATGATAGGCCCGGTGGTGAACAGACACGATGGCGACGTCTCGGTCATGCCGAGCCCGGCCATGATGCGAATGCGTTCGCCGCAATATTGTTCGGTGACCCGTTCGAGCCTGTCCCACGCCGCTTGCGACAGCCCCGCGCCCGAGAAGAAATAGACCTTTACACGTGAGAAAAAAGTCTCGCGCAATGGCGCGTCGTGCTCGAGCGCAATGGCCAGTTCCTCCCAACCCTTTGGCACGTTGAAGTAAATCGTCGGCGCGATTTCACGCAGGTTGCGCAGCGTTTCTTCGAACTTGCCGTTGACCGGCTTGCCGTCGTCGATATACAGCGTGCCGCCGTTGTAGAGCGCAATGCCCGCATTATGACTGCCGCCGAAGGTGTGATTCCACGGCAACCAGTCGACCAGCACCGGCGGTTCGCTGGCGAATTCGGGAAACGTTTCGAGCAGCATCTGCTGGTTGCTGCACAGCATCCGGTGCGTAGTCGGCACGGCCTTGGGCAGTTTGGTCGAGCCTGAGGTGAAAAGGAATTTGGCGATGGCGTCAGGACTGACTGCGGTGTGAACGGCATCGACATTCGCCGGTGTGGTGTTCAACAGGTCACTGAATAGCGTCACGTTGCGGGCCGACTGGGGCTCCCGCGGCGGAATCACCGCCGCTATTTCGACATCGTCCGGCACCACCGCCTCGATAGCCCTTGCAAACATGTCGTAATCGCTGGCGAACACGAGGCCCGGCGTCAGCAGTTCGAGCGTATGCCGCAGCTTGCCGAAGTCGCCGGAAGCCAGCGCGTAAGCGGGAGAAATCGCCGCATACGGGATACCGGCCCACATCGCGCCGAGCGCCAGTTGCAGATGCTCGAGATCGTTGCCCGATAGAATCGCCACCGGCCGCTCGACCGACAGATCACGCGCAAGCAACGCCTGCCCGATCGCGCGGGCGCTTCGCAGCGCCTTCGCGTAGCTGAGTCCCACCCACTGACCGTCGCTGCCGCGGCGCGCTGCCAGCCACCGGTCCGGATGCTCACGCGCGCCGCTCGCGAGCCGGTCGGTCATGCGCTGCGGATGCTCGCCGAGCGGCTCGGCAGCGCGCAAATACCACGTGTCGCCCTTCTGTTGCGCGTGCAACGATGAAGCACCGATCGTCGTCGCGCGGTAGTGCATCGGCCCGCTGGTATGCGCGCCGGGGGTGCTCGATTGTCTCGGCTCGGAATGCAAAGCCTGTCTCCTTGGAAAGCTGCCTGCGCGCCGCCTTGCGACGGCGTCGGGCGCTCCGCTCTACGCGGCGGAGCAACCTTCTTTAGTCCATCACTGACGCCCGTGAAGCGGACGATCAGATGGGATAGTGCCGCGGTCCGGTTTGGATCGTGATCCAGCGCAGGTCGGTGAATTCGGCAATCGACGCCTTGCTGCCGAAACGCCCATAGCCGCTCTTCTTCACGCCGCCGAACGGCATCTGCGCTTCGTCGTGCACGGTCGGTCCGTTGATGTGGCAAATGCCCGATTCGATGCGTTTCGCGACATTCAGCGCCCGCGCTACGTCGCGGCTGAACACGGCTGCGGAGAGACCATATTCGCTGTCGTTCGCGACACGAATCGCTTCTTCGTCGCCGTCCACGCGCTGCACCGTCACCACCGGGCCGAACGATTCCTCGGCATACAGTTTCATCTCACGCGTCACGCCGTCGACGATCGCCGGCTGCATCACGGCGCCTTCAACCGAGCAGCCGACCGGCAGCTTCGCGCCCTTCTCATGCGCATCTTCAACGAGCGCCTTGATGCGCCGCGCGGCCGCCGCACTCTCCAGCACGCCGAGCACCGAATCCGCCGCGGCCGGATCGCCCGCCTTCAAGGTTCGCGCCTTGGCCGCGAGCTTCTCGACCAGCGCATCGGCGATCTTGCGGTCGACGATCACGCGTTCCGTCGACATGCATATCTGCCCCTGGTTGAAGAATGCGCCGAACGCGATGCCGGCCACTGCCGCATCCAGATCGGCATCGTCGAGCACCACCACGGGCGCCTTGCCGCCGAGTTCGAGCAAGGCCGGCTTCAGATGCTGCGCGGCATGTTGCGCGACGATGCGGCCGACGCGCGTCGAACCGGTGAAGTTGACCCGCCGCACCGCCGGATGGGCGATCAGACGCTCGACGATCGCAGGGGCATCCGCCGCCGAATGCGTGATGACGTTCACCACGCCGTCGCCGAGACCGGCCTCCTGCAACACACTGCCGATCAACCGATGCACGCCCGGACAACCCTCCGAGGCCTTGAGCACGACCGTATTGCCACAGGCGAGCGGCATCGCGATCGCCCGCGTGCCGAGGATCACCGGTGCATTCCATGGCGCCATGCCGAGCACCACGCCGCACGGCTGGCGCACTGCCATCGCGAGACTGCCCGGCACGTCCGACGGAATCACGTCGCCGTCGATCTGGGTCGTCATGGCAGCGGCCTCGCGCAGCATGTTGGCGGCCAGCATGACGTTGAAGCCGTACCAGTTGGGCATCGCGCCCGTTTCAGCTACGCCGGTTTCGATGAACTGGCCCGTGCGGGCGTCCATCAGGTCGGCCGCCGCCAGCAGACGCTTGCGGCGTTCAGTCGGCGCCAAGGCCGACCAGACCGGGAATGCGCGCGCTGCGGCTTCGACCGCGGCGTCCGCGTCGGCCAACGTCGCGGCCGCCGCGCGCGAGGCGGCCGTGCCGCTCGCGGGATTGATCCGCTCGAAGGTCTTGCCGTCCGATGCGCCGCGGTTCTCGCCGCCGATCAACAGGGTCACTTCATGCATGTTTCTCGTCTCCTCGCTTGTCTTCTCTCGCGTGAATCTGCTTGAACGCGCTTCAGCGTGCGTAATAGATCAACGTTTGTAGGATTGCAGACCCGGCTTGATTGCCTTGTCATCGAGGAACTGCTTCAGGCCCTGCTCCCGGCCACCCTCGGGGTCGCGTAATTGCGCCTGATCGAGCTTGGCGTACAGGTAGTCTTCGTTCTGATCCCATGTGAGTTCACGGCAACGTTTGAAGCCGTGCTTGGCCGCGCGCAGCACCACCGGATTTTTATCGAGGAGTTTCGCCGCGAGAACGCGCGTGGCTTCGCGCAACTCGGCGCGCGGCACGCTCTTGTTGACGAGGCCCATTTGCGCCGCTTCCGGACCCGTGAACGTTTCGCCGGTCATGATGTAGTAAAGCGCCTGACGATGCCCCACGGTGTCGGCCATCGCCTTGCTCACCAGGTTGCCCGGCGGAATGCCCCAGTTGATCTCCGACAACCCGAACACGGCTTCGTCCGCGGCGATCGCGAGATCGCACGCCACCAAAGGCGAGAATCCGCCACCGAAGCACCAGCCGTTGACCATCGCGATGGTCGGCTTCGCGTACATGCGCAGCAGTTGCCATTGCCAGCGGCATGCATCGCGGCGAATCTTTTCTTGCAGGATTTCCGGGCCGGCGTCGACTTCGCGAAAATATTCCTTCAGATCCATGCCGGCGGTCCAGGCATCGCCTTCGCCTGTCAGCACGAGAACCTGCGCTTCGGCATCCAGTTCCACTGCTTCAAGGACCTCGATCATTTCCTTGTTCAACGTCGGGCTCATTGCATTGCGTTTCTCGGGACGATTGAACGCCACCCATGCAATGCCATCCGCGACATCGACCTTGACGGTTTTCCAGCGGCCTTCATAACTCATCTGCATTCTCCGTGAACGTTGGCCGCGACGGCGGCCTGATGAGCGCATTTAATATCAGGTTGCCTGATATGTAAAGCGGAATGTCGCGAGCTTGGTGCAAACCCCTATCGGCGAAACCGGCGGGCAAGCGCGCTAAGATGCGGGATAGACCAAACCTCTTGCGCCCAATGAGCAAAAATCAAAATCCGCTTGCCGAACCCGCTGCTGCGCGTACCCGCCGCGCCAACTTGCGGCTGACCTACGTGATCGGCAGTCTCGACCGCATTCTGCGGCGCCGCATGACCGAAGCGCTCGCGCCGCTTGGTTTGACGCTCGCACAATTCACCGCGCTTTCCGTCCTCGAAACGAGAGGGCAGGCGTCCAATGCACAGCTCGCCGAGCGCTCGTTCATCACGCCGCAATCCGCCAATGAAGTGATGAACGCAATGGCGAGCCGCGGCTGGGTGAGCCGCGAGCCGGATCCGACCCACGGCCGCATCGTGCTGCTGCAACTGACAGATCAGGGGCGCGCCGTGCTGCGCGAGTGCGAGCAGGCCGTGCGCGCGATCGAACGGCAGATGATGGAAGGCATCGAGCTCGAAACGGCCGGTGCGGTGCAAAACCACCTCGAAACTTTCGTGCGCAACCTGCGCGGCTGACATTCCTGCGTTTGCGAATTGCTAGGTGTTTTCACCGAAGCGATTGAGCTTGTGTTATCAGCCTACCTGATATTAAATCCAGTCCACGGTGCCGCGTGTGGAGACGCGCTGCATCGCTTCGAGGCAAACGGACAGCAACGTGGGCATCAAACCGATGCGCCGCGCGCTGCGGTGTTCGCTGGGCTGTCCACAAGCATCCCATCGTGAGCTCGATGGCGATCTGAATCCCGCTTCGCTGAGGCCGCCTGGCTACCAGGCGCCGGGCAAGCACGACCGCCTCTGCGGCGACACTGCATCCCCTGCTTTTCAGCAACACCGGAAAACCACGCATTTTAATAAGGATCACTAACGTGAAAAGAACCGGAACACTAAGCTCGCCAGACGGCCTGCCTGGATCGGCGACATCCGGCCGGACAAACGCCGCTGTCACCCTCGGATTGTGCTTTGCGATCGCGCTGCTCGAAGGACTCGACCTGCAATCAGTGGGCGTCGCCGCACCGCGCATGGCGCGCGAGTTCGGTTTATCGGTCGCGCAAATGGGCCTCGCGTTCAGCGCCGGCACCTTCGGTTTGCTGCCGGGCGCGGTGTTCGGCGGACGGCTCGCAGACCGGATCGGCCGCAAGCGCGTCCTGGTGATGTCCGCGTGCCTGTTCGGTTTGCTGTCGATCGCGACCGCGTTGGTGAACGACTTTCACACACTGGTGATCGTGCGTGTGCTGACCGGCGTTGGTCTCGGCGGTGCGTTGCCGAACCTGATCGCCTTGTCGTCGGAGGCGGTCGAGCCACGTTCGCGCAGCACCGCGGTGAGTGTGATGTATTGCGGCATTCCGTTCGGCGGCGTGATTGCTTCGGTGATCGGCGTGCTGAGCGCGGGCGATACCGAGTGGCGTCATATCTTCTACGTCGGCGGCGCGGGGCCGCTGGTGCTGGTGCCGTTGCTGCTCGTGTTCCTCGCGGATTCGAAAGCGTTCACGAAGGCCTCGCATGACGGCCACGCGAAGCCCGCTCCGGTCGGCGAAATCCTGTTCGGCGGCACGCGCGGCCTGTCGACCGTGCAAATCTGGGTCAGCTACTTCTGCACGCTGATCGTCCTCTACTTCCTGCTCAACTGGCTGCCGTCGCTGATGGCAGCAAGCGGCCTGACTCGCACGCAAGTCGGCTACGTGCAGATCTTCTTCAACATCGGCGGCGGGATCGGCGCGTTATGCATCGGCATGCTGATGGACCGGATGCGCTCGGGCGTCGTCGTCGCGGGCATGTATATCGGCATCATCGCGTCGCTCGCGGCGCTCTCGATGGCGCCCGGATTCGGCGCGCTCGCAGCCTCCGCGTTCTTCGCGGGAATGTTCGTGATCGGCGGGCAATCGGTGCTGTACGCACTTTCGGCGGCGTTCTATCCAACCGCGATGCGCGGCACCGGCGTCGGCGCGGCAGTCGCGGTGGGCCGCATCGGCTCGGTGGTCGGGCCGCTTGCGGCGGGTCAATTGCTGGCAATGGGCCGTAGTTCGTCGACGGTCATCAGCGCGAGCATTCCCGTCACGCTGATCGCAGCCGCCGCCGCATTGCTGCTGTTGCGCCGTCCGCGCGCCGAAGACTGATCGGCCACATCAAGAACCAACGACAACAACACATTCAATCAACGGTTTGGAGACACCTTTCATGCAAGCATCCGCACGTCTTCTATTTTGCGGCGCGCTGTGCGCCTTCAGCGGCGCCGCAGCGGCTCAATCGAGCGTGACGCTCTACGGGATCATCGATACCGGCATCGAATATGTATCGCACGCGAACGCCGCCGGCAAAGGCGTTTTCCGCATGCCGTCGGTCACCGGCGAACTGCCTTCGCGCTGGGGTTTGCGCGGCAATGAAGATCTCGGCGGCGGCTATAGCGCGATATTCACGCTGGAAAGCGGCTTCAACGTGCGCGCCGGCGACCTCGGCCAAGGCGGGCGATTGTTCGGGCGCCAGGCATTCGTCGGCGTCAAGAGTCCGTACGGCACGCTCTCGTTCGGACGCCAGTACACGATGACGTACCTCGCGCTGATGGGCGCGGACCTGATCGGCCCGGACATTTACGGCCTCGGTTCGCTCGACGCCTATGTGCCGAACGCCCGTGCCGACAACTCAATGACCTACATCGGCACCTATGCCGGCGTGACGCTCGGCGCGAACTATTCGTTCGGCCGCGACTCGGCGGGCACCGGCAACTCGCCAGGCCAGGGCACCTGCACCGGCTCGGTGGCCGGGCACGCCACCGAGTGCCGCGAGTGGTCCGTGATGCTCAAGTACGACGCACCGATGTTCGGCATTGCCGCGTCGTATGAAGAACAGCGCGGTGGCAGCACCGCGGCGGCGAATTTCTTCGACGGCGTCGCCCCCACTCCACTCACGAGCGCCGCCGACAAGGACATCCGCACGCACGTCAGCGCTTACGCGAATATCGGCCGCGCAAAGATCGGCGCGGGTTGGCTCAATCGCCGCGTCGAACCGCTCTCGGCTGCGATCGCCGATGTCCGCTCGAATCTCTTCTTCGTCGGCGCTTCGTACTTTGTGACACCCGCTTTCATCGTCGACGGCGAGGTCTATCACATCACCAATAGCGATCACGACACGCGCGCCACGATGGGCACGCTGCGCACCACCTACCTCCTCAGCAAGCGCACCGCGGTCTACGCGCAGGGCTCGTATCTCGCCAACAGCGCGAAGGCGCGCTACTCGGTCAGCGCCGGCGGAGGCGGCACGACACCCACAGCAGGCACCGGCCAGACCGGCGTGATGCTCGGCATTCGTCATTCGTTCTAGGAGACAGCGCATGAAGTGCACATCCATCGCTCTGGCAGCCGCGGCGGCGCTTACGCTCGCCGCGTGCGGCGGCAACGATGTCAGCGACGGCAATAACACCAGCAGCGTCAGCGCGCTGCCGCAACTGAATGCGGCCACGCCCGGCGCGCTCGCAGGCAGTTGTGCGGCGCTCGGCTCAAAGCTCACGTTCGCCAACACCGTCTTCACTTCGGTGACGGACGTCGCAGCAGGCACGCTCACCGTGGCAGGCAAACCGATCGCCAAACATTGCCTGATCCAGGGCAGCATGAATCAGCGGGTCAGCAGCGTCGACGGCAAGACTTACGCAATCGGCTTCGAGATGCGCCTGCCGGTTGCATGGAACGGCCGCTTCTTTTATCAGGCCAACGGCGGCCTCGACGGCAATATCGTGACGGCGACTGGCGTAATCGGCGGCGGCGGCCCGACCGACAACGCCCTCAACATGGGCTTTGCGGTGATCAGTTCGGATGCGGGACACAGCGCGGCGCAGAATCCGCTCTTCGGCCTCGACCCACAGGCGCGAATCGACTACGGCTACAACGCGGTCGCCACGCTCACGCCGATGGCCAAGCAAGTGATCAAACTCGCTTACGGCAAGGGACCGGACCGCAGCTACTTCGACGGCTGCTCCAACGGCGGCCGCCATGCGCTGGTGGCCGCGGCGCGTTCGTCGGCGCAATACGACGGCATCATTGCCGGCGATCCCGGCTTCCATCTGCCTAAGGCGGCGGTTGGAGAAATGTGGAGCGCGCAGCAATTGGCGAAGGTGGCGACCGCCACTACGGCAAACGGCCTGCCTGACATCAAGACCGGTTTTACGGCCGCCGAACGTCAGATGGTGGCGTCGAGGATATTGGCCAAATGCGACGCACTCGATGGCGTTAGCGACGGTCTGATCCAGGATATCAAGGCATGCCAGGCAAACTTCAGTCTCGCGGCCGACGTCCCCACCTGCACAGGCAACGTGCGCGACGGAACCTGTCTGACGAGCGCGCAGAAGGACGCGATCGGCAACGTCTTCTCAGGCGCACGCGATAGCACCGGCAACGCGCTATATGCGAGCTTCCCGTACGATGCCGGTCTCGGCCAGGGCTGGTCGGCGTGGAAACAGTCAAACTCGATCACACTCGATCCGGCGGCTGCCGCGTTCACGTTCACCACGCCGCCGCAAAGCGCTTCGGTGTTGAGCCAGTTGTCCGCGTACGCGCTGAACTTCAGCATGGACACGGACGCACCGAAAATCTTCGCCACCGGCGGCGTCTATAGCGAGTCCGCGTGGTCGTTCATGACACCGCCCGACGAGACCAATCTCAGCGCATTGAAGCAGCGCGGCGCGAAGCTGATCGTGTATCACGGCACGAGCGACCCGGTGTTTTCATCGAACGATACGACCGACTGGTATCAGCGGCTCATGGCGGCCAACGGCGGCGACGCGTCGAACTTCGCGCGGCTCTATACGATCGCGGGCATGAACCATTGCTCCGGTGGTCCGAGCACCGACCAGTTCGACCTGCTCACACCGATGATTGCGTGGGTCGAACAGGGCAAGGCCCCGGACGGCGTGATCGCCACCGCGCGCGATGCGAGCAATGCCGTCCCGAACGCGGATGTGCCGGCTGACTGGGGCGCGGGACGTACGCGGCCGTTGTGCGCGTATCCGAAAGTGGCTCGGTATAAAGGCGGCGACGTGAATGCGGCGAGCAGTTTCGTTTGTAGCTGAGCGTGCTGTAAGCACACCTTCCCCGCGCGCGACTTGCGCTCGAAACGCGCGGGGGGCGCTTCCGGACAGCGGACCGCACACGCGCCGATTGCGCCTCGGCCCGTCATGCCGGTGCTACACCTGTGCGTCGCGCTGGACGGCGATTCCGATCGTCCCGTTCAGAACCGTCCGTCCGGCCGGCGATTCCACCTTGAGACGATCGCGCGATTTGTTGAGCCTTGCCCGCATTCACCGTTTTGCCACTGCGCCCTACAGTGCGTCATCGAGCGCGCAAAGCCAATACATCGGCGCGCGACGCAACTCTCGGAGGGTCGGTGATGAACAGCAAGCGTGGTTCAATTCCAGTTGCTTTCTTCAGTATCGCAGTGGGCGCATTGGCGTTCGCCAATATGTGGCGCGTCGCAATCAGGGTTTGGCATCTGCCCGCCGGCGCAACGGAAGTGCTGACCGTCGCGGCGCTCGCCGTGTGGCTGGTCATTCTGCTGGCCTACGCGCATAAGTGGCTGACGCGCGCGGCGGACGCTCGTGCGGAAATGCAGCATCCTGTGCAATCGTCGTTTGCCGCGCTCGGACCGGTTTCCAGCATGCTCGCGGCGCAGCTCCTGCAACCGTACGCGCACACCGCCGCGCTTGCGCTGTTCGGCGTAGCAGCCGTCGTCCAGCTTGCGCTCGGCATCTTTCTGCAAGGACGGCTCTGGCAAGGCGGACGCAAACCGGAACTGATCACGCCGGCCATTTACCTGCCGACCGTGGCGCCGAGCTTCGTCGCGGGCACCGCGGCCGCCGCCTTTGGCTTTCATCAGCTCGGCGGGCTGTTCTTCGGCGCCGGCCTGTTGTTGTGGCTCGCAATCGAATCGTTGATCCTGCACCGCGCCGCCGTACATGAACCGCTGCCGGAAGCCTTGCGTCCGATCCTCGGCGTACAACTCGCGCCGCCGGTGGTGGGCGGTGTGACCTACCTGAGCCTGACCACCGGCGCACCCGACCTGTTCGCGCTGATCCTGCTCGGTTATGGACTGTACCAGGCGTTGCTGCTGTTGCGTCTGCTGCCGTGGATTCGCCGGCAAGCCTTCGTGCCGGGTTATTGGGCCTTCAGTTTCGGCGTGGGCGCGTTGCCGACGATGGCCATGCGGATGGTCGAACGCGGCGCAGCAGGGCCGCTTGAATGGGTCGCACCGGTTCTCTTCGTCGCCGCGAATCTGATAATCGGCGTGCTGGCGGTAAAGACGCTCGAATTGCTGCTGCGCGGCAAATTGTTTCCCACCGCCCCGGCGGCCCAAGCTGCTGAGCGGGTAACAGCGGACTCGCGCATCGCACGCGCTAGCTAAGCCTGCGAATTCTGCGAGAAGCTTAAGGCGTTTCGCAGAATTTCATCAATGCAGCGCCATCACGATAAACGAAACCGTCAAATCGACGCTGACACCAGTGCCCCCACGCTCGCAATCGCAGCGTTATTGCGCGCCGCCTCGCCACTCGTTCCGGTGAGATAGACCGACACGAGAACCGGCGCGCGTCCGGCGCGGCCAAAGAATCGCCACATCGTTCGCGGTGCCGTAATCGCCGGTGCCGGTTTTGTCGCCGACGCGCCAATCCTTCGGCAGCTTCAGGCGAATCCGTTCGCCGCCCGTCTGGTTGGCGACGAGCCATGCCACCAGTTGCTCACGCGATGACGCGGACAAACGCTCGCCCAGCAAAAGCTCGCGCAGATTGCCGAGCATCGCATTCGGTGTGGTGGTGTCGCGCGGATCGCCGGGAATCGCTTCGTTCAGCGTCGGCTCGATACGGTCAAGACGCGTGATGCCATCGCCGATGCTGCGGGCGAACGAGGTCAAACCCGTCGGACCGCCGATGCTCGCCAGCAGCAGATTGGCCGCCGTGTTGTCGCTGCGGGTTATCGCCGCCATGCACAAGTCAGCGACGCTCATGCCCGCGCTGCCGGTCCGCTCACGGGTGTGTTCGCTCGTCACCGGCGAGTACGGCACAAGGTCGCCCTCGGAGAATACGATGCGCCGCTGCAGATCCTCCTGCCCACGGTCTTTGCGCGTCAGCACGGCTGCCGCCGCCAGCAGCTTGAACGTACTGCACATCGGAAAGCGCTCGTCCATCCGCGCGCCGGCATGTAATCCGGAAGCTGTGTCGAGTATTGCAACGCCTAAGCGCCCGCCGGTTTCGGCTTCGATTTGCGCGAGCCGCTGGCGGATGTCGTCGGCCCTCGCTGAAATGCCTCCTTGCGCGCTCGCTTTCACCACCTTCCCGAATGCCCCAACCGATCCAAGCGCAACCCCAGCTATCGAAACACCCAGCACTGCGCACGTAAACTTTCGCCTTGCGATCATCGCCGCTCCTTGTGTAAAGCCGCAACTATCGGGTTTTCGGCGCGCGCTGACAAACGATGATAAGTTAGTCGACTCACAAGAAAATCTTATGCCTCCGCTATGCGTCCGTATCTACCGTTGAACGCGCTGCGCGCCTTCGAATCGTCCGCGCGCCATCTGAGCTTCACTCGCGCGGCGCTTGAACTGAACGTGACTCAGGCAGCCGTGAGCCAGCAGGTCAGAGCGCTCGAGGAGCGGCTGGGCAGCGCACTCTTCAAGCGCCTGCCGCGCGGACTGGCGATGACCGACGAAGGCCTCGCGCTGCGTCCGGTACTGACCGATGCGTTCGATCGCATCGAGGCCGTGCTCAAGCAATTCGAAGGCGGCCACTTTCACGAGGTGTTGACGGTCGGCGTGGTGGGCACGTTCGCGGTCGGCTGGTTGATGCCGCGGCTCAAGTCGTTTCGCGACGCGCATCCGTTTGTCGAACTGCGGCTTCTCACGAACAACAACCTGGTGGATCTCGCCACCGAAGGCCTCGACTTCGCGATTCGTTTCGGCGACGGCACGTGGCCCGGTTCGCTCGCCACCCGGCTGCTCGACGCGCCGCTCGCGATCCTGTGCACGGCGGAGATCGCCGCGCGTTTGCGTGCGCCGGCCGATCTCGCGAATGAAACCTTGCTGCGTTCGTATCGCGCGGACGACTGGATCAACTGGTTCGCCGCCGGCGGCATTCCGCCGCGGCCGATCCGCGGGCCGGTGTTCGATTCGTCGAGATTAATGGTGGAAGCGGCGATGCAGGGCGCGGGCATCGCGCTGGCGCCTGCGCTGATGTTCGATCACGAGTTGAACACGGGCCGTCTGGTGCGCCCGTTCGACGTGGAGGTGCATGCCGGCAGCTATTGGCTGACGTGGTTGAAGGCCAGGCCAATGACGCCGGCGATGCTGCTGTTCAGTCAGTGGATCGTCAAGGAAGCGGCCACGCAAACGTGAGACTAGCAAGCCGCCGTACGGCGATGGCCGTTCATTGCGGGCCGCTCCGCTTGCGGCGGGAACACGTTCCACGAACCGTCGTCGTGACGAAAGAAGAAGATCGACAGCAGTCCGCCTGGGCGTAGTGCCTCCACGCAAACATAGCGCTGATGCTGCATCTTGCTGTGGCAAAACTGCACGACACGCGCGGGCATCGACGGTGTCGGTGCGAGCCATTTATCGACGGCCCAGTGCAAGGTCTTTTCAGCGGCAACCATGATGTTCTCCTTGAATCTCGTTCCACTCACTCAGGCAGCGTGCGCAGCGATCTGACGACCCTTCGCACCACTTTCGACAAAAGCCTTCACCAGACACAGCAGCGCATGCATGCCGGTGCGCGGATGGGTCAGGCAGCAATGCACCTGTTCGCTGCGGCTTTCGCCGAGCAGGCACCACGCGCAGAAGTGCTCGCAGTTATTGGTCAGGAGCCGATAGTGGTTCTCGCCGAGCCTGGAGCGGGCGCGGCGCACGGCTTCGTCGCCCTGGTAGCGCGCGCAGGGTGTCGTGCGAACCGACAGCGGATGGCCGGCGGCGAAGCGCGCCAGTTCGACTTCTTCCACAGGACCGCGATGCGCCGAGTTCGCAAAACCGGCGTAATGCACCACCCGGCCGTTGCCGACATAAATGCCGTGGTGTTCGTAACCGTTGCGTTGCGTCACGAGATGCGCGCCGATCGGCAGGTCGATGGTCGACGTATCGTTGCGGCCTTCGCTGCGCCGTTCGACGTTCGTCTGAAGAAGGTTGGTGTTCATGGCTGGCCTCGGTTCAATATCCAACACTGTTGCGAGGTCTTTCGCATCATCCGGGCCATGGGCCGCAAAGCCTTTGTTTACGGGGGAATCGGCATTTTCGAGGGTTCGGAAATCAAGCAGGTGTGCGCCGTCAGCCGACAGATTTCGCGTCGAAGTGTTGGCGCCCGGCGATCATTTTCGGTCGTCGATAAACGAGCGGCAGGCCTTGCCAATGTGTTGGGTACAGCACCGGTCTGAGGCCGCCGCTGTTGGCTGCAACCCGACCTCTGCGCGTCGATCTGAACGTACGGCGCGGGTCCGATCGAACGGAATCGCCGCCCAATCAACGCGTTACGACAAACCGCGCGCGCCAGCCGCAAATTGGCATGCCACTTGCACCATCTCGTTCAGCTTCTTTTTTAACCGCGCGCCGCCCCCCGGGAGGCCAACCGGAGATCGACATGGCTTCAATCACAGTGAATGACCTGACGCTGAACCTCGCGCTCGACCGTAAAGCGATGGCGGCGATTCGCGGCGGCGGCGGTGCGCCGTGGGTGTACGGCTGGATTCAGCCCTATGTGCGGGAAACACCTAGCATCGGACCGGTCGTCAACCTGTACGAGGTCTCGAACAACTTCTATGCTAACCAGATGATCAACCAGTTCCAGTCGGTCGATGTCCGCAACACCGGCGCGAACTCGAACATCAGTGTCTCTCCCGACGCACGCAGCAGAAACGATACGGTGTAGACGTTGTGACCTGTGCGAGCCAATTTCGATGGACGTCGTCCGCGCGTTCCGACGTCGGACGCGTCCGCGAAATCAACGAAGATGCCTGCCTCGACCAGCCCGAACTCGGGCGTTGGGCCGTCGCCGACGGCATGGGCGGGCACGCGGTCGGCGATCTGGCGAGCCGGCTGGTGATCGATACGTTGAGCAGGCTCCCGCCGCCGGTGGGCATGAAAGCCTTGATCGCCGACGCGCGCGTCCGGCTGCAAAAGGCCAACCGCCAACTCAGGAACGAAGCGGCGCGCCGCCAAGTGCAGCGAATCGGCAGCACCGTGATCGTGCTGCTCGCGTGCGACCGCTTCTGCGGTTATCTGTGGGCGGGCGATAGCCGTCTCTATCTGCATCGTGATGGGCAATTGCGGCAACTGACGCGCGACCATAGCCAGATAGAAGAACTCAAATCGCTAGGCGTCATCACCGACGAACAGGCGCGGCACCATCCGGCTCAGCACATGATTACGCGCGCCGTCGGCGCCACGGACCGGCTCGAACTCGACGACGATGTCATCGAAGTCGCGGACGGCGACGTCTTCCTGCTATGCAGCGACGGCCTGAGCAACGAAGTCACCGATGAGGAAATGCTCGCCGTGCTGACCACGGTGGAGTGCAAGCGCGCCCCCGAAGAACTGGTCGAACTGGCGCTCGCGCGCGGCGGGCGCGACAACATCACCGCCGTGGTGGTGCAGGCCGAGGATCTCAACGCGTCTGACAAAACGCTGCTCAACCCGGCGCCTTGATGGCGTGGGTGCGGCGTCAACTATCGCTACCCTCTTCTTCACCGTCGTCGTCGGCACCGTTGTTGCCGGGCGGCGGCGAGTTCCGGTTGCGAAAGTCTTTCGAATGCAAGCCATGCTTCTTCAGCAGCATTTGCAGATGCGAGCGGTTCATGTCGATGCGCCGGGCCAGTTCGGCGACCGTGCCGCTCACTTCGCGAAGGCCGCGCTCCAGGAACGCTTTTTCCGCATCGTCGCTGGCGGCCCGCTTGGCGTCGCTCAGCGACATCAGATTCGCCACGCTGATTTGTTCGTGGCCGCCAGCCGTAGTTCCTGCATTGGCAGCCGCCCCGGCCGAACCGGGCGCAGCCGGCCGCATATCCACCGGCAGATGATCGATATCCGCCATGTCGCCGGCGAGGCACGACACGCGATACATCACGTTGCGCAGCTCGCGGATATTGCCCGGATAGGCATAGTTGAGCAGAAAGTCGCGCAGCCGCGGCGTCAATCGCACGGGCCGGCGCTTCAGCGTGCCGGCGGCCTCGTCGCCGAACCATGCAATCAGCAGCGGAATCTCGTCGCGTCTCTCGCGCAGCGGCGGCAGTGTGACGTGAATCACGCTGAGCCGGTAGAACAGGTCCTCGCGAAACTTGCCCTCCTCGCTCAGTTGCCGCAGATTGCGATTGGTCGCCGCGACGATGCGCGTATCGACGGCAATCGTTTCGTCGGAGCCCACGCGCTGAATCTCATGCGCCTCCAGCACGCGCAACAGCTTCACCTGGCCGGCCAGCGGCAACTCGCCGATTTCGTCGAGAAAGATCGTGCCGGTATGCGCGCTTTCGAACTTGCCTTTGCGGTCGCCCGATGCACCGGTGAACGCGCCCTTGCGATGTCCGAATAATTCCGACTCGAGCAGATTGTCGGGAATCGCGCCGCAGTTGACGGAGATAAACGGCTTGTCCGGCCGCCCGCCGTTCGCGTGAATCACCTTCGCCATCAGCTCCTTGCCGGTGCCGCTTTCGCCGTCGATCAGCACCGGCAGGTCGGTGGGCGCCGCTTTTTCGGCGATTTCGAGCGATTCGAGCAGACGCGGATTGTCGCCGAACGTACCCTCGAAAATGAAGCTGCGCTCGAGCAAGGCTCTTCTGCGCGCGCCGCGCGATTGATCGACATGCGCGGGCTCGGCGGCCGTCGCGGCTTGCACGAAGCGCTCCTTGTGCGAAAGCTGCATCACCTCGTCACGCAGCGAAGTGGCCTGCCTGAGCAGCTTGTCGATGTCGGCGCGCTCAAGCCGCGACGACCAGCGCAGCGTCGAGCGCAAAATCTCGATCCGCTCGATCAGGCCCGCGTACGAAATCGCCGGGCTGGCCTCTTCAATCTGGTCGAGTATCTTCATCACGCGCTCAACTGTTTCTGGACCAGCTGGTAGTACATGCCGCCACGCTGGATCAGTTCATCGTGCCGGCCCTGCTCGACAATCGCACCTTCATACAGCACGAGAATCTTGTCCGCGCGCATGATCGTGCTGAGCCGATGCGCGATGATCACCGCGGTTCGGCCCTTCAGAATGTCGTGCATATTGCCGAGGATATTGCTTTCCGATTGCGAGTCCAGCGCGGAGGTGGCTTCGTCGAATACCAGCAGACGCGGATCGTGATACAAGGCCCGCGCGATGCACAGGCGCTGAATCTGCCCGCCGGATAAACCAATGCCGCGTTCGCCGACAATCTGCTCGTAACCGAGCGGCATCTTGCTGATGAACGCGTGCGCGTCGGCCATCTTCGCGACTTCTTCGATGCGGCGCCGTTCGGGCGCGTCGTCGCCGCTCGCGATGTTCTCGGCAATCGTGCCGGAAAACAGCAGATTGCTCTGCATCACGTAGCCGATCTGTGCCCGGTAATACGCCTTATCGACCACGCCGAGATCGTAGCCGTCGATGGTCATCTTGCCTTCGGTCGGCGCATAGAAGCCGACCAGCAGTTTGGCGAGCGTGGTCTTGCCCGAGCCGCTGCGGCCCACAATGGCCACCAGCTCGCCGGGCTTGATGTCAAAGCTGATATTTTCGAGTACATAGGCGGAGTCGTTGTCGCCGTAGCGGAAATAGACCCCGTTAAGGCTGATTTCACCTTGCAGTTCGGGCAGCATCACGCGCGAGGGCAAATCCTCCGGCTTCTGCTCCGGTTCGATATCGAGCACGTCGCCGAGCCGCTCCATTGCGACGCCCGCGTCGTTCAACATGCTCCACAAGCCGACCAGCCCCATCAGCGGACCCAGCACACTGCCCATGAACGCGTTGAACGCAATCAGCTGACCAATCGTCATTTCGCGCGCCAGCACCAGATTCGCGCCGACCCAGAGAATCGCGATCGTGGTCGCGGCGTTCAGCAGCTGGCTGCCGAGCCCGACGAGAATATTGAATGCATGCGCGCGATACTGAACCTCGAGCGCCTTCGCGTACTTCTTTTCCCAGCGCAGCCGCACCGGCCGTTCGATACCCATGCCCTTGACGGTTTCCGCGCCCGCGAGCGCTTCCATCAGAAACGCCTTCGAATCAGTCGAGGCGGTGAATACTTCGCGCGCGTAGTTCTTGATCTTCGGCGTGGCCAGTGCCGTCAGCGCCATGATCGGAATGACGAACGCGATCAGCACCAGCGTCATCTTCACGTTGTAGACGAACATGATCGTGAAGTAGATGAACACCATCAGCAGATTCAACGCGGTGGTCACGGTGGATTCGGTGAGGAAGGCGCGGATCGTCTGGTTCTCCTGGAAGCGCGCGAAAATGTCGCCGGTCTTGCGCTTGGCGAAGAACGAGAACGGCAGCGACATCGTGTGCCTGAAGAACTGCGACATCATCGAGAAGTCCATGTTGCGCACCATGAAATTCGCCAGATACGCACGAATCGACGACATCAATTGCGAAAACACGCTCGAAATAATCAGGCCGGCAATCAGCAGATGCAGCAGGCTCACGTTCTGATGCACGATCACGCCGTCGAGAATGTTCTGGATGATCAGCGGCGGAATCACGCCGAGCACCTGAATGACGAAAGTGGCGAGGAACAAGTGCCCAAGAATTTTCTTGTACGGCCTGAGGTAGCCGACAAAGCGTATCCACGGCGAACGCGAAGCCGACATCTGCAACAGATTCGGGCCACCGGTAAACAGCAGGCAGGTGCCGCTCCAGCCACGCTCGAAATCTTCAACCGCCATTTTTCTGAAGCCGAGCGCCGGGTCGGCGACCCATACATAGTCCTTCGAGACTCCGTACACCACGACGTAGTGGTAGCCCTCCCAATGCACGATGAACGGCAGGTCAAAGCCGCGCAACGAGTCGAAGGTGCATTGCACGCCGCGCGCGGTGAAACCGAGCGATTCGCCGGCGCGCGCGAGGCTGTCGAGGGTTGCGCCCTGAGTCGTGACGTTGGCGAGTTCGCGCAGTTTGCCGAGCGTCATCGGAATGCTGTAGTGACGGCACACCATCGCGAGGCACGCGGCGCCGCAATCCATTTCCTCGGCCTGCTCGACCAGCGCAAAGCGCTTGATGACCTTTTCCCCGAACTCGGGCTTGGTCTGCAAATCGAGCATCAGCGGCAATTTGCGCCGCTGTTCGAGCCGCTTTTGCCGCTGCAGTTCACGGTCGCCGTAACGAATCCGCTCGTCGAGCACTTCGCGCAGCTTCGGATTGCGTTCGAGGATGAAGTGGACAGTGCGCTCGGGAATCACCAGCAACCGCGTATCGGTCGTTGCCACCACCGAAGCCATCTGTTCCTGGCGCATCAAACACGCTTTCTCGCCGAAGATTTCGCCCTGGTCTAGCGTAGCGAGCGTGTAGTCATGGCCTTCCTCATGCCGCACGATGCGCACTTGCCCTTGCCGCACCACATAGAGCCGCCGGTCGTCGCGCCCGTCCTGCTTGAGAATCTCCTTGCCGGCGGCCACGCGTTTTACGCCGACGCTGCGCACATATTCTTCGAGTTCCGCCTTGTTCAGCTTGCCGCGCAGATCGAACAGCTGCGCGACGAAACCGCCTGCCGAATTGATCGCCACATAGCTCGCGATAAACGCCTGCGCGGCTTGATTACCGGCGATCACCGGCTCGATCGCGGCGCGTGGAATGAACAGCAGCTCGGTTTTCGCCGACGCCCGCACCGACGCTTCGTGCACATAGGCACGCAACATCGCGATGTCGGCGAAGATCTCGCCGGCCTTGCGCACGCCCATGCTGGTTTCCTTGCCGTGTTCCTCGGTGAAAATGCGCACGGAACCGGAACGAACCACGTACAAACCGTCGGCCGCCTCGCCTGCGGAGCACACCGTTTCGCCGAACGAATAGAAGCGCGCTTGCGCATATTCGGCAAGACGTTCGATCTCGTCGCGCGAAAACGGCGAAAGAATCTCCACCGAGGTCAGAAACTCGGCAGCGGACGGCGCGGTCTGGGGTGCATCCATGTGCTTCTCGACCTCGATTCGGCGTCGGCGTTGGCGTTGGCGTTGGCGTTGGCGTTGGCGTTGGCGTTGGCGTTGGCGTTGGCCTTTAGGTTATCGCGCTTCGATCACATGTTCCTGCGCGCGCGCAATTAGCCAGCTCTCGCGCAGCAGACGCTTCACTTCAGAGGCGACGTCCGCATCGAGCGTCGCCGGATACTTGGCTGTCACGGCGAAAATCTCGAAGCACGTGCGGTCCGCCGACGGAAACGGCCCGAGCAGATCGCCCACCGCCGCGTTGAAAATCTTCGCCTCGATATCCGGCTTCAGCGAACCGCGCAACACCTTGCCGATCACACCGCCGGCTTCGCGCGTATCGGCGATCGAATGCTCGCGCGCCATGTCGGCGAAGCTGTCCGGATCGTCGTGCAGATAGGAAATCATTTCCTTCGCCTTGCCCTCGCTGTCGAGCACGATATGGCTCACCTCGATCGCGTCGAACTTCGGCGAATTCAGCGCGAAGTAGTCCTTGATCGCCGCCTCGTTGCCGACTACGTCGAGCATCTTTTCCTGATACAGCCCGTCGGTGATGAACGCTTCGAATTCGTCGAGACTCACGTTGAGCACATCGAGGTACTGATTCATGTCCGTCGCGCGATGCAAACCGCGCACGCGGCGGAATTGATCGGCGCGCTGCTGGATTTCGTCCGCTGTCACAACGATGCCCTGCTTCTTCGCCGCGTGCACCGTGAGCTTGTCGCGCACGATCTGCTCGATCAGGCTCTCGAACTGGCCGGTCAATTTCAGAAGACGAATGAACTCGGCAACGTCCACGACTTCTTCATCGATTCGCACTATCGCGGTCATGTCATCCGCTCCTTTAATTGACGTGTGAGCTGCGTTATCAGCCGGCAACCTGCCTGAACGGGTCCAGTCCGAGGTCGATCAGGCGCCGCTCGCGCACCACGATCTCCGCGCTCGCGGTCATGCCATAGCGCAACGGGTAACGGGTGCCGGCGATCTGATAGGACTTGTCTTCGAGCATGACGCGGCCTTCGTACACCGGCTGCTTGTCCTGCGCGGAAGGTTTGGTCGCCGGCGAAATGTAGACAAGCGTGCCTTTGATCAATCCGTAACGCTGGTAGGGGAACGCACTGAACTTCAGCTTCACCGGCAAGCCCTCGTGCAGAAACGCACGATCGTGTTCGGCGATCTCGATCTTCAGCACGGGCTGCGCATCCTTCGGCGCGATGCCGCCGAGCGGCGCGTTCGCCTGGATCTTGTCGCCGCGTTGTGTCGAGGTGACATCGGTGACAACGCCTGAGACCGGCGCGAGAATCAGCAGGAAGTTGTCTTTGTCGATGTTCTCGAAGCGAATCCGCGCGGCGGCTTCGGCCACGAGGCGCGCGGTTTGCAATTGCAGGCGCACCTTGTCTTCCGCGTCGGTGATATCGCGTACCGCGGAGTCGTACTGGAGTTGCAGGTCGGTGGTCTGCTGCCCGCTGGTTTCGAGTTGCGCGTTGGCCAGCGCATATTCGTGGCTCAAGCGGAAATCCAGTTCTGCGAGTTTCGATTGCGCGACGCGGTAGGCGTTGTCCGCTTCCATCGCGGCGGTTCGTTTCTGCTCCACCTGAAGTTCGGCGATGCCGCCGCCGCCCGGCTGTGCGAACAGGCGCGAGTACCTGTCCAGTTCCTGGCGCGCTGCCTCGCGCGTGCGGCGGGCGTTGTCGAGCACGCTGCGCGCCTGGTCGAGTTCGGCTTTCTGCCCTTCGGCGAGCTTGGTCGTGCCCTCGGACACGCGGTTTTCGTGCTGACGCGCTTCCACTTCGATCTGCGCCTTCAGCGCGGCTGCCTTACGCTCCATCAGCGCCTTCTTCTCGGGGAACTGCTTCCAGTCGCGCTCGGCGTCTTCGAGCTTGAGCTGCGCTTGCAGCGCGTTGCTGGCCGCTTCGATCGCGCCGCGTGCGTTAAGCCGCGCCAGCACGTCGCCCTTCTGCACCGGCTGCCCTTCGGCGATGTACAGATCGGCGAGTTCGCCGTCGATCGGCGCATAGATGCGGCGCACTTCCGAGTCCGGCGACAAAGTCCCTTGCGCGCTGACGATCACATCCGCGCGGCCGACGAACGACCACAGCAGGCCGGCCACCACCAGCCCGGCCATCGCCCAGATCAGCGCGCGCGCGAGCCGCACCGGTTCGGCGGTCAGGATCGCGATGCCTTCGACGCTGTGGTCCTCCAGCGCCTCCGACAACGGTCTAGGGTGACTGTCGCGCTTCACTCTGCTCGCCTCCGATCAACGCCAGCTTCGCCTTCAACAACCCGGGATCCAGCACCATGCGCAGCTCGGTCAGCGAGCGGCGCTGCAAATTCGCTTCGGCTTCGATATCCGCGAGCAGCCGGTCGAAGTCGGCCGGATGATCCGCCTTCAACTGCGTATAGATGCGCATGCCCTGTTGCGCGGCAGCCTGCGCATCCGACAACAAACGCGCCTCGCTGCGGAAACCGGCCGAAATCCCCGCTTCGAGCCGTTGCGTGCCGCCGATCGAACCATTCGCGCGGTATTGCTTCCAGAGACTCTGCGCACGCAGCAACAGACCCTGCGCGCGGGCCAGCGCCTTGTCGTGCAAGGCCGACACGTCCTTCTGGATCGATTGCACGAACCACGCATCCGCCGCCGGATCGAGGCTGGCGTAGAACGACAGCAGCCGTTCGTCGTAACCGTTGCCACTCCGGTTTTTTTGCAAGTCGGCGAATTGATCGAGCAGCGTTTTCTTGTGCGCCAGCTCCGCCGCGAGAACGTCGGACCACGGACCGGCGGGCATCGCCTGCAAACCGGCCAGCGCCTGCTGCGCGTCACCGCGCAGCCATGCCGCGGTCACGGCGTCATGACGCTGGATCACGTCCGCCGAAGGCAGGCGGCTCGCGGCCAGTTGCTGAAACTGCGCCTGAAACGGCGGCGTGCTGAAATGCGCGGTCTTCAGCAAAGACAGCAGCGGCGTCAGCTGGCGGCCGAGCGCGGCGTTCAGCACATTCGCGTATTGGCGCAAATCTTCGCGTAGCCGGTCGAGGCCCGCGAGACGCGGATAACGCTGCGCGTAATCGTCGAACACCGGCGGCAGTGCGTCGGGTTTGTCGCGCGCCAGTTCGGTGCGAATCGTCGCGTTGAGCCGGTCGATGGCAGCGAGGTACACCGAGTCGTCGCTTTCCAGTTTGCGCAGATGACTCAGCGCCTGCGCATACGGCTCCGCGAACAGGGGCACGTATGACGCGATACGGTCGAGCGCGCGCTGGTGATTTTTTGCGTCGTCGTCCCAGCGTTGCAGCAAGCTGTGGATGGTAGCTTCGTCCGCGTACATCCGGATCGGCGCGTCCACGCCGCCCCGTCCGACCACGAAGCGCTCCAGATCGCCGACCCATTGCAATTCGCCGACCAGCGACGCGGCGTCCGCGTTGTTCGCGCTCAACGATTTCATCTCCACGAGCAGCGTGTCCGCCTGTCCGAACTGCGCCTTTTGCAGCGCATTCAGCCAGCCGGGGACCTTCGCCTTCAGCAGCGCTTCGCTCGCCAGCGTCCTGACCTGCGCATCGGCGGGATGGCGCGTCAGATAGCCGTTCGCCACCGCGATCGCACTCGTGTAGTCGCCGCTCGCCAGTAAGTTTCTCAATTCGCGCTCCGACGAACCCCGCATGTAGAGCGTCAGCGCCAGGGCCACCAGCACGGCGGCACCCGCGCCGCCCCACCACGCCACCCGCCGCACAGTCGTGCGGTCGCCGCCCGCGAAGGCCTTGCGGAGTTCGGCCGCCAGCAGACGCCGACGCTGCTGCCTGCCCTTCGCAGCGCCGGTGTGGCTGGCGCCGTTCGACCCATGGGTACCGCTAGCGCCGTTGGTTCCGTTCGCCCCGCCGGTGGCCGTGTCGCGTTTCGCATGCGCCGCCGTGGCTTGCGCCGCCTCGTTGACCTCGTCTTCGCGTTGTAGTCCCGGGTCGACGCAAAAGATATCGAGGAACGAATGCGCGGCGGCAACGAACGTGGTCTTGTCGGTATCGGCAGCCTCGTCGATGGCGGGATTCAGAAATAGCTGGGTCACGGTCGGCTCGACTTCAGGGGCTTTTTTCAGCGTCACCCTGTAGACGAAGTGGTCGCCGCCAAATGCAACGAGGTCGCCGTCGGCAAGCGGCAGCGCCGATTCGTCGAGCCGTTTTCCACCGACAAATGTGCCGTTGGTGCTGCCGAGATCCTCTACGTATAGCTCGCCGCCCCTTAGAAAGATGTGCGCGTGCCGCCGCGAGATGTAGTTGACCTGATGCGGATAGCGATCCTTGTAGCGCGAGAAGATTTCGTCCGTTTTGCTGACGAGAAACGGGAACGCCTGCACGTCGATCGGCTGAAGTCCGAGATCGTCGCGCTGCGGCACCAGCAGCAAGCCAGGCGCCGGCGCGGCGCTGGCGGCGGCCACGATACGCGCGCGCGGCTCGATGCCGACGCGGTAGCAAAGCTCGCCGCCGAAGCACAATTCGTCGCCGGCACGCACGCGGGCAGGGGTCTTTTGCACCGCGATGCCGTTAACCGTGGTGCCGTTCTTACTGCCGAGGTCGGCGACATAGACGGCGCCGTGCTCCGTGAAAATCCGCGCATGCCGGCGCGACAGACGCGTGATCCGCTCAGCCGGGTAATCGGTAAACGGCGCCTCGCTGCGCCCGATTGCGAACAGGTTGTCGACGATCCGGATCGCGTCGAGCGCGGGACGCTGCGCGGACACAACCGGTGACAGCACCACGTCGAACGCGGCGTCCAGGGTCGTGCGCACCTCGGCAATCGGAGCTTCGCCGGCGTTCATTTTGTCTGGATCACTAAGCGTTTACCCGCCGCGGCGAGAACGCAATGTAAATGGAGGAATCGGACGACGGCGGCGGATAGATATTGTTCGAACGGGCCGCTCAAACGTCGGCCCTTTAACGATTTTAAGTCACACATGGCGGGTGTCAATTTTCAGATCGTCGGTAGTAGAGGCAATAAGCGGGCAATAAACGCGCGACGTGCAGCCTGAATTCCACACGCTGCACGTCACGCCGCGGATTAGCTCAGTGTTCATTTACTTGCGCCTTATTTGTCCTTGGCTTGCGCTTGCACGTCGACGCTCGGCCAGCCGCCGCCCAACGCTTTATAGAGCAGCACCGTGTCGGACAGAATCAACTGATGGTTCGCGAGCAGCGCCTGCTGCGCTTCCAGAAGCGTCCGTTCGGTTTCGAAAACTTCGAGCTGCGACACCACACCGAGACGCAGTTGCGCCTGGATCTGGTCGGCGACGATTTGCAGGCGCGACACCTGCTCCTTCAATTGCACGCGTTGCTCCTTGTGCGAATTCAGATTGACCAGCGCGTTTTCCACTTCCTCGAACGCGCCCATCACGGCGACGCGATACTGCTGTTCGGCCACCGTCGATTGGGCCTGCGTGACCTTCACATGGGCTCGCACGCCGGGATCGAGCAGCGGAATGTTGATACTCGGCATGAAACCGAACGTGAACGATTTCAGCAGGTCGGTCAGCGCGAAACTGGCGGTGCCGCCGTGACCGGTCAGACTGATGGTCGGCAGTTGCGCGAGCTTGGCTTGGCCGACGAGATCGTAGGATTCCAGCACTCTGAATTCGGCGGCCACCACGTCGGGGCGCCGCGCGAGCAGTTGCGCCGGCAAACCGTCGGGCACGGAAGGCAGTTGCACGCGTTGCTGCAAATGCCCTTTAGGCAGCTGGAATTCGCCGGCCGGCACGCCGAGCAGCGTGCATAGCGCGTTGTTCGCGAGATCGCGCGAGCGGCGCAGTTCGAGCAACTGGTTCGTCAAGCGGTTGATCTCGGCTTGCTGACGCAACACCTGGGTCTGCGGTATGAGACCGTTGCGGCTCTGGCCGTCGTAGATCGTGAGAATCTGCTTGTTCGTGACGAGCGTTTTCTGCTGCTGGTCGATCTGGTCGTCGAATTGCAGGATCTGGAAATAGGTGCTCGATACGTTCGAGACCAGTTCCAGATAGCCGGCTCGCCAATCCGCCTCGGTCGCATGGAACTCGGCCTTTTGCGCCTGCACGCCCTTCTCCACTTTGCCCCAGATGTCGATGTCCCAGTTCACCTGGGTGGCGACGTTGTACTGTTTGGAGAAAGTCTGGCGTGTGGTCTTTTCGAAATCGGCGCCTGCGCCGAGATCCATGGTCGGCAATGCGCCTGCTTTCGCCTCGCCGATCTGCGTGCCGGCGACGTCGATACGCGCGGCCAGCACCTTGATGTCGAAGTTGCCCGCAATCGCTCTCGCGATCAGCGTGTCCAGATAGGGATCGTGGAAGCCTTTCCACCAGTCGGGTTCGATGGTCGCGGCCGCCAACACCGGCGAGCCCTTCTGATCCGACCATGACGCCTTGGCCGGTGTGTCGGGCCGCTTGTAATCGGGCATGCTGACGTCGACACACGCGCACAGCAGCAGTGCGCACGAAGCCGCGGCGCCGAGTCCTCGTATCGCCGCGGCAACGCGCTTCGCACCCGACGGCTGAAATGCCGCGCCGCACTGCGCCAATGAATTGCAAAAGCGCTGACGGACCGATGAATCAAGCAACGCTGACACGATTTTCTCCGATGACGCCGGCTGCGCTGCACGAGGAGAACGCGCTCTTCAAGTAAAGCATGTCCTGCCCGGCTTCACCATCGAAGCGGTGCAAGAAAGTTGGCGCGGGGATCGTACGGTGCGGGGGTCGTGTGAAAAGAACGATTGAAGGCGAAATTTTTTGACGAACCGCTGTTGCGCGGCCCGCGGAGGCCGGCTAGCCTCCGCGGCGGCCTGCGCCGATCAGGCGATGTAGATGTTGTTGCTGTTGCTCACATGTGGGTTGATCGTGGTGGTGGTGCCAACATCGAACGCTGCGTTGTTGCCGTTCGCGTTCTGAATGTTCATCGTCGTGTTGATCAGTTGGGTGGCGTCGACCCTCTTGCTGTTGTCCGGTGCATACACCGGCGCGAAGCTGAAGTACCACGACGGCGGATAGTCGTAGCCGAAACCACCGCGCACGGCACGCATGACCTTGCTGTCGAGTTGTTCGGTGATGGACAGGTCTTTGATCGTCAGCGTGTTCATGGTAGATCTCCTGGAAGGGGAACAGCACAGTCTTGCGGTTGGGTTCGAACAACTTGTCTGCTCGACCGTCACTCACGCATGGGCTGTGCCAGTTTTGGTTTCCGATCCTAAGAAAATTGCAGAAAGGCCATAGATAAAGGGCTGGCGGGATACGGTCCCGCTAAGTGCATCGAGATGGCGGTAAAGCGCCGAGCGGGAAATGGTGGATCGCAACCAACAACACGCGCGGCCGTGTTGGCCGGAACGAGACACTGTGGACGCCACGCCGCGCGGCGATGCCTACGCGCAGCGTTACCGCGCGATGACCGTGATCTTCTTCGAGTAAACCGGGGGATTGTGCGGGATATGCATGGCGTCGCCCATCAGCAACTGCAAGGTGTGCTTGCCGGGCGCCAGTTGAATCATCGTTTCCGTTTCGCCCGCGCCGAAATGCAGATGGTTGCGGTCGGATGGAATTTCCTGGTCCATCGGCGGCAGGTCGGTGTCGATCAGAAGGTGGTGGTGTCCGGTGTTCGGATACTTGACGCCTTTGGGCGCCACGCCCATGAAGCGCAAGCCGAACCACACGCGAAAAGGCTTGTTGGCGGGCACCACCTGACCGTCGTTCGGATACCCGATATATGCATGCGCGCCGGCCGGCGCAGGCGTCGTGCCGCCCAGGACGAGGTTCGGCGAGGTCAGTGCAGCCAGTGTCACAAGCGCCGCGATCGCGATGTTCCTGTACATGAAAGGCTCTCCGTCCTGACGGACCCGCGTTGAATCAACGGGTCGCGCGAATCTTATTGCACGTTGATGGTGATCTTCTTCGAATACACGGGCGGCACGTGCGGCACGTGGTTGTGGTCGCCGAGAAGGAGCTGCAGCGTGTGCTTACCCGGCGGCAACTCGAGGCGCGCGTCCGTCTCGCCCGCGCCGAAGTGCAGGTGATTGCGGTCCGACGGGATTTCCTGGTCGAGCGGCGGCAGATCGGTGTCGATCAGCAGATGATGGTGACCGGTGTTGGGAAAAACAACGCCCTTCGGACACACGCCCATGTTGCGCAGCCCCATGCGCACCCACAGCTTGCCGCCGTGAATCACCGCGCCGTCCGGCGGCCAGATGATGTACTCCTCGGCGCCCGGCACGGATGCGGTTTGCTCGGCGAGCGCGGATCCGGACAGCGCCGCGATGCCGAGCAGGGTGAAAAGCGCGGTGCGGAGAACGGAAGACCGCGCGCGCACCCGATGCCGTGTGTTGAGCACGCCCGGTGTGAAGGTTATTCGCATTGCCCACTCTCCCAAAGAGTGGCCCGGGCGCCTTTGTTGCACGAGACGCGGGCCGCGCGCTCCGGCTGGTTTTGCGGGCGCACGCGTGGTCGGACGGCCGCGGCATGCAAAGGCCGTGCTGCGTTACTTGGTGATTTAGCTTAGGACGTAACTTGCCAAAAAGAAACGACACGCTCGTTAACCTTATGACGACACACGGACGGTTGTGACCCGCAAATCGCGTGCTATCGTTATTTATAGCTTGTCGATGAATGGCCGACAGCAGCGTTGATGCCCCGTGTGATGCGCTTCAACAGCCGCTGCCGGCGTCGCGGTCGTCGAATACCTATGTTCTGTCCGGAACAAACAGGATTTGAATATGTGGCGAATATTCCTGCTGGTGTGCATGGCCGGGGCAATTCAGGTGCATTGGAGCGGCGCGTATGCCGCAGCGCAGCGTAACGGCGCGGAGGCCGGCGTCGCGGCTGTGACGGCCGACCTGCCGGACAAAGACCATTCCCGGCGTATCGCGCTCGTAATCGGCAACGGCGCGTATGGCAACGACACAAATCCGCTTCGTGAGAATGCACCACGCGACGCCCAGGCGTTGCGCGATCAACTGCGCTCGCTCGGCTTCGACGTCATCATGCGTATCGACGCGACACCGCCGCAGATGCAACAGGCCATCGCCGAATTCCGCCAACGTCTGCAGGCAGGCGGTGTCGGGCTCTTCTATTTCGCGGGACATGGCATGCAAGCCGGCGGGCAGACGCTGTTGATCCCGGCCGGCATCGACATGCGCTCACCGGCGCGGCTGATTGGCAAAGGCGTCGACTTGCGCACCGTGTTGCAAGCGATGCGCGCGCCGCGCGCCGATCCGTTGAATCTCGTGATCCTCGATACGTGCCTGAACGATCCGTTCGCGGCTCACGCAACGCCCGGCGCGTATGCGCTTCCCGGCAATACGCTGCTTGCTTACGCAACAGCGCCGGGCGGCTTTGCAGCAGACGGCGTGCGTCATGGCGTCTATACGAGCGCATTGCTGCGTGCCCTTGCCGACGCTCCGTCGCAGAATCTCGCTGGCTTGTTTCAACGCATCGCGGCAGAGGTTCACAAGGACACCGGTGGTGAGCAAAGCCCATGGATGGTTTCATCGTTGTCCAGGGCTTTTCGTTTGACCGTGTCTTCGTTCGGCTTCGCAGCCGCGCAGCTCACGGCCGCCACACTCGTTGAACCGGTTGTCAGGTTGCACAGCCGCGGCATCCTGCCGAAGGACAGCAGCGAGCAATACGAAATCACGTTCTGGAATTCGATCAAGGACAGCAACTACCCGAGCGACTACGAAGCCTATCTGAAGGCCTATCCGAATGGCCGCTTTGCCGCGCTCGCCCATGCGCGCATCGACCGGTTGCGCGCCGCCGCGCCAACGAGCGCGCCCGCGCCGGCACCGCAAGCCGCGCGGCCAGCCGCGCCTGCCAGCGCAGCGCCGCCGGAACACCCGCGCTCGACGGCCACGCCAACACCCGTTGCGCCTACTCCCGCACCTGCAACCGCGCCTATCACCGCGCCGGCAGCCGCGCAAAAACCCGCAGCACGTCCAGCCAACGCCAACGAGAGCCGCGATTGCGCCACCTGTCCAATCATGATCGCCGTGCCGGCGGGCTCGTTCTCGATGGGTAGCAACACCGACGATCCCTCTGAGAAACCCGTCCATCACGTAACCATCGGCGCGCCGTTTGCGATCGGCAAATACGCGGTGACAGTCGAACAGTGGAACGCGTGCGCCGACGCCAACGCCTGTCAAAAGCTAACGCCCGAATCCAATTCCGTAAAGAACGCACCGGCACGCGACCTCAGCTGGGACGACGCGCAGCAGTACGTGAGATGGCTCAGCAAAGTGACCGGCAAAACGTATCGCTTGCCGACCGAGGCAGAATGGGAATACGCGGACCGCGGCGGCACCACCACGCAATACTGGTGGGGCGATCAGATGCGCAAGGGCAACGCCAATTGCAAGGATTGCGGCGAGCCGTGGCACAAGGAAGGCCCCGAGAGCGTCGGCTCGTTCGCGCCGAATCCACTCGGCCTGTACGACATGAACGGCAGCGTCTGGGAGTGGGTTGGCGATTGCTGGCACAACTCGTACCAGAGCGCACCCACCGACGGCCATGCGTGGGATACGCCAGGCTGCGAGATGCGCGTGATTCGCGGTGGCTCGTGGCGCGAAGGCGCGAATTACATGCTCAGCGCGACGCGCTTCAAATACAGCGCGAGCGTGCGCCAGTCGCAGGACGGCTTCAGGGTCGTCAAGGAACTCAAGTGATTCAGGTGCCGCGGATGAACTTGCGCACGAATCAGGGCGCGCGCGGCTTCGTCGTGATCTGCGCAAAATCGGCGACGACGTGGTCCTGACCGTACTTGCCGGCGATTTGCGCAAGGCGCGTGTCGAGCGCGCGCAGATAGTCGGCGTGCGCTTCGCTCTCCGGCCGCGGCTTGTCGAATAGCGGCGCCGGCGTAATCAACAACACCACCATCTCCGTTCCGAACGGCTTCGAAATGATCCAGTCGCCCGCGCTGCCGATCGTCGCGGCGTAGCGCGGCGGCGCCTGATTGTCCTTCGCGCGCGGGCTCGGCACCATATGCACGACGCTGCCGTCGAGCTGGTAGTAGTCGAGGTTCACGTACGAGTCGTAAGCAGGCGTCGTCACGTCGACGACGAGCGGATCGCCTTCACTCAACTGGCCGCCGGGCGGGCGCACATGCAGCGCCGCGACGTGGCCGGCTTGCCAGTTGCGGGTCCAGTACGGAGCGAGCGCTTTGATCGTGTCGCATTTGTCGTCGGCGAGCGGCTCGACTTCGAGCGCGAGCGTGTCGACGCCCGGCAGTGCGGCCAGCGTGTCCTTCAGATGTGCGGCGCCGTAGCGTTGCGAGACGTAGCCGCGCACCGTCAATGAGTGGTCGTGTGCCGAACCGGCCAGCGCCGAACATGGAACCTGCGCCAGTACCGGCGCCACGGCGGCTAACGTAAGCGCCGGCTTGGGCGCGGGCGGGGGTTGCGCGACGGGTGGCGCTGCGGGCGGCCCGGCAGTTGGAGCCGGCTCAGGCGTGCTCGCCACCGTTGCCGTGGACACAGGCGGTGCCGCCGAAGCCGCCTGATCCGCTAAAGGCTGCGAAGCCGATGTAACCGCCGGCGTCCCGCCTTGCCGGTCCTGCGACGACCGGAACGCCAACACGCCGACAACCGCCGTGCACAACACAGCCAAACTCGCGAAGCCCACCTTCACCCACATCCCCGACTTCTCGGCACGCGCTTCGTTATCGAACTCCGCGATGAAGCGCGCCACGCTCGGCATGCGCGTGTTGCGATCGAACGAAAGCGCCGCGCGCAACGCGCGCCATTGTTTCGTGTCGAGATTGGCGGGCCGCTGCGGTTTGAAATCCGCACTGCGCGCCTGCGTCGCCGACAGTCGATCGAAGGGGTGGTGGCCGGTCAACAGCTCGTAGGTGATGCAGCCGAGCGCATAGATGTCGTCGCGCGGGTCTGGCTCGAGATGTTCCAGCATTTCCGGACTCGCGTACGCGGGCGTCAACGCGCCGAGGCTGCCGGGATCGAAGACGGTTGCGTCGGTCTCCTCCTCCGGCCGCTGGAAGACGCGCGCGATGCCGAAGTCGATCACCTTCACTTCCGCGCTGGTCGTCAGGAACACGTTGGCGGGTTTGAAATCGCAATGCACGAAGCCGTGTTCGTGCGCATAGGCGAGCGCATTGCACATGCCGCGCACGATCGGCAGCGCGGCGCGCACCGGCATGCCTTTGTAGCCGGGCGTGCGCAACAACAGGCTCAACGGCTTGCCGGTCAGATACTCCATCGTCAGGTAGACGATCGGCCCATCGCGGTCGAAGTCGTACACCGTGATGATGTTGCGATGCGCCAGCACCTGCGCCTTGCGCGCCTCGCGTTGCAGCGCGACGAGCGAGTTCGGGTTGCCGCGGAACTGCAAGTTGAGCACCTTGATTGCGACATACGGCTTGCGATCCGAAGCTTCGAGCTTGCGCAGATCGAGCGCCTTGTACACCGTGCCCATCCCGCCGACGCCCAGACATTCCTCGAGAACGAAGCGGTTATTCAGCGTGTCGCCGGTGCCTTTGACCTGGTCGTGCCCCGAGGGGTTGATCCCGCCTGCCGCGCCTGCGGCGTTCGATGAGCTCGAGGCGCTCGCGGAACTCGCAGACGACTCGGACGGAATCTCGATCGCCGTCTGCAGGCCGGTTTCCTCGCCGCCCGCCGCCACGTTGGAGACACGCAACTGTTCGATCCGCCGCCGCACTTCCGCGTACAGATCGTCGGGCAGCGGGGTTTTGCGATGTGCGGTGCCAAGCACCTCCAGCAGCTGCGTCGGACCGAGCCCTTCGGTCGTCAACGTGCTGTCGAGTTGAGCAACGAACTCGTCGCGTGACAGCTCGCCGCTCTGAAAGTCGCGAATCACATGCGCAAGGCTAGCCATTTTTGCGAAGTGCCGCCGCTGCCGTTGGACCGGGTCGCATGCGACCGGAGCCAGTCGGGCTAGTAAAAAACCTGTCGTAACCAGTTACATGTGCCGCTTCGATACTAGCCCCGGACCCACGCTTTCGCAAACCAGGATTGCCCCGCTGCGGGCACGCCATATCGATGTCGCGAGATATCCAACAGCATGCGGCGCCCTGTTGGGCGCGCGCCATCATCCACGGATCGCGCGCTTCGCCCCGATCATGCCCGTCTTCCGCGTACCCTTGGAGAATCACCATGTCATCCCTCATGATTCGCGATCTGTCCCGCACCCGCAAGCTCGACCGCCACACGATGCAAGCTGTGGTCGGCGGCACCGTCAGCAGCGTGCCCGGCCTACCGTCGGTGGCAGGCCTTGGCGGCATCGTCAACGTCAACGTTTGACGCCGCGCAGTAGCGAAGGACTGGGGAACTTCCCTACTGCAGATTGTTGGTATGCAACAGGCGGGCCGCAAGCAGATTTCCTATACTGGTAGGTGCGAGGAGACCTCAGCACACTTTCACGACTCGACCCGGGCGGCCGCCGAACCATCGCTCCATCGAAGCGAACCGGCGGCCGACTCGTGTTCTTCTCTGGAGCCACCATGGCAAAGCTCGTCATCAAGAACCTCACCGAGAGCGTCGAACTTGACCGCCAGGCCATGGCTGCAATCGTCGGCGGAGCGCGGATCGGTGCGCGCTTGAGTTTTGCCGCGCAACCGGCGCCAGGCTCACCGCGCGTCGTCGAGTTTCCACCGGGTTTTCCCGCAGCGCACCAGGCAATCGCCGACATGGCTGTGCCGCGCAAACCGTCGCGCGGCTAGACTCCGGCCCGGACGTTCGCATGAACGGCACGCGCTCGACTCGCGTGCCGTTTGCGTTTGTTCCGCACCAGATTAAGCATCTGTGCGGCGGCCGCTCCGTCGTCACTATCGACAATGGCGCCCAAGGCCACGTCGACGACGGGGACATCAACACCGCCATTTTCGAAGGCCGTATTAAAGGATCCTTCCTGTAGGACGCGCGAGACGCCCGTAATTGGAAACAAACGGCCCCTCCACGCTTTTTTCACGGAGGGGTCATTGTTTAATAGGCCTATTGAATGTCCGCGTGCGGCGACGATAGCCGCTGCCCCGTCAACTATGATGGTTAAGACGCCACGTGGTCTTATGACGCTCGCGAACAGCGCATGCTGTTCTTCTTGCAGCGTGCTGGCGCAGAAGCGTCGCAACACGCGTCATACATAAGCGCCGCGCAACGCTTGCGACGATGGCAGCCCACCACGAGCCGGCATCGCCAATTCACATTGGAGATCCGCAATGAAATTCATCGTGCAATGGAATGGCCTGCCGTCGGCGGAACTGTCCGTGATCGAGCGCTTCATGAAAACCGGCGGCAAGCCACCGGAAGGCGTCAAATTGCTCGGGCGCTGGCACGCGACCGGCGGCTTGCATGGCGTCGCGATCGTCGAAGCGGACGATACGCGCCCGCTCGCGACGATGGCGCTCGAATGGGGCGATCTATTGTCGATGACCATCTCACCGGCAATGACTGACGAAGATCTGGGTGCTGTATTGGCCGCAGATCAGGCAGCGCGCAAATAAACACACCAATACGTCCGTCTTCACTTGCCGTGGAGGACGTCATGACGCCGGATCAGGCCACGCCGCTTCCCAGCGGACAGTTGCTGCCGTTTCGCGAATCGCTGCTGGCGATGCTCGGCATTGCGTTCGTCGCGATGCTGGTCGCGCTCGACCAGACCATCGTCGGCACCGCGCTGCCACGTATCGTCGCGGATCTGAAGGGCTTCGACCTGTACGCGTGGGTCGCGACGTCGTACTTGCTGGCGTCGGTGATCACGATTCCGATCTTCGGCCGCCTCGGCGATCTGTTCGGCCGCAAACCGTTTCTGATCGCCGCCATCGTGTTGTTCACCTGTGCATCGGTGCTGTGCGGGGTCGCCACCAGCATGCTGTTCCTTGTGATTGCGCGCGGCGTGCAAGGTATCGGCGGCGGCATTCTGATCGGCACGGTATTCGCCACCGTTGCCGATCTGTTCCCCAATCCGAAGCTGCGACTGCGCTGGCTGGTGTTCGTGACGTCCGCGTTCGGCGTGGCCAATATGGTCGGCCCGACGCTCGGCGGCATGCTGACGCAATACAGCGGCTGGCGGCTGGTGTTCTTCGTCAACGTGCCGGTCGGTCTGGTGTCGCTGCTGTTCGTGCGGCGCTTTCTGCCGCCGCTGCGTCACCTGCGGCGTAGCGGTCCAGTGCGGCTCGACTGGCTCGGCGCATGTGTACTGGCCGTTACGTTCGGTTCGCTGCAATTGCTGATCGAGTTATTTCCAAGGCAGGGCGTCAGCACGATGACTGTCGTGTTGAGCATTGTGGCGGCGATCTGCGGGCTGACGCTCTGGTTGTGGGAGCGACGCATCGGCTACCCGATCATTCCAGTGGACATCCTGATGGATCGCAAGCTCGCCCCGCTCCTGGCGATGTCGGTGCTCGGCGGTTTTGCACTGTTTTCGCTGGTGTTTTACGTGCCGCTGCTGTTTCAGGGCGGCTATGCAATGTCTGCACACGATTCGGGCATGCTGATCACGCCGTTGCTGCTCGGCACGACCATCGGCAGCGTCGTGAACAATCGTATCGTCACACGAATCCGTCGCGCGAATGCGATCATGTATGCAGGCTTTGCGCTATCGGCGCTCGCGTGTCTGAGCGTGGTCGCGCTCAGGGGCAACGAGCCGCATCTGATCTGGATGTCGTGCATGGGTATTAGCGGACTCGGACTCGGTCTGGTGGCGACTAGCCTGACGATCTGTTCACAACAAATCGTCGCGCGCGACCATCTCGGCGCCGCCACGGCGCTGCTGCAATCGCTGCGCACGTTCGGCGGCATGCTTGGGACCGTGATGACGGGGGCGTTGCTCGGGCATCTGTACACGCGCGGCGTGCATCGATCGCTGGATTCGTATCAGGCGACGCAGTGGTTCAAATCGTTCGCCAGTCCGGAGTTGCTGGTGGACCGCGCGGAACAGGCGGCGTTGATCAATCGTCTGGTGAGTGCCGGCCATGCCGGCGACGCGATGATGAATTCCGCGCGCGACGCGCTGGTGCAGTCGATTCATATCGGCATTCTGGTGGCCGGCGCGGCCGCACTGATGGGTCTATGCCTCGCGTGGTTCGTGCCGCCCGTGAGGATCACTTATCCGGAAGCTGACCTGCTGACGGACGCGCAGGCGGAAGCGGACGCGTTGCCGGCGAGAAGTAACGCACTATAGATCGGGACGCTGTTGCGGTGCTTATGTCTGTGTGCCTGCGGCGTTGGCCTTTCCTTGTTTTGTTATTGGTCTATTAGCGTTCCCCCTGTGCTGTCTGCCTGCTCGGCGCTTTTTAGCTGTGTGCCTACAGCGTTGGCCTTTCCTTGAATTGATATTGGTTTATTAGCGTTCCCCCTGTGCGGGGGAGCACCTACTTTTCTTTGCCGCCGCAAAGAAAAGTAGGCAAAAGAAAGCGGCTCAAACCGCTAATTTTTAAGCGGGTCCCCCGGCTTGGAGGGGATAGTGGAGCATCTGGAATCGGTGTTCTCGCACACTCCGCGTAAGTGACAAGGCAGTCATTCTTCCGGCGGCGCTGCGCGCGCCGTAGCGGTACTTCCCAACACCAATAGCAGATTGGCACCTCCGGCATCATCCTTCCCGCCTCGCACTGCGTGCTCGCCTGAACGGTCTGTCAGGCAAACCAGGGGCTTCGTTTTGGTTTGGTGGAGCCATCGGCTGCGCCTCGGCGAGGCGTTGAACTGTGGAAGTGCGAGCCACTTCGCTAAACGGAACGCAGTGGTGGAATTGCGGGTCACTGCGCCGAGCCAAACGCAGCCGCGAGTTACGCTAGCACAGCAAACGCGAGCCATGACGCTTGAACAACCGCAGGCACCGGAAGCGCCCGACGGTTTTATGAAGTACCGCGTCGGCACGCGCAGCGCCGCCGGAAGTATGACTGCCTTGTCACCAGCGCGGAGTGCGCGAGAACACCGATTCCAGATGCTCCACTACCTCCTCCAAGCCAGGGGACCCGCTTAAGAATTGGCGGTTTGAGCCGCTTTCTTTGCTTACTTTCTTTGCGGCGGTGTATAGACCGGGGACATAGCTGACAGGTGTGCGGGGACATGGTTGACACTTCCGGGTATTAAAACGCCCGGTCCCGACCATGCCCTGGAACGCAAGAGACACCATGAGCCTCCGACAGGAATTTGTTCATCTGGCCAGTCAGGACACCCTGACGATCACCGAGTTGTGCCAGCGCTTCAACATCAGCCGGCAGACCGGCTACAAATGGCTTAAGCGTGGCGAGAACGCGCTGTCAGATCAATCACGGCGCCCAGCCACCAGCCCCTTGAAGACTCCCGCTGCCATGGAGCAGGAAGTGGTGCGGCTGCGCCAGGCCCATCCGCGCTGGGGCGGGCGCAAGATCAGTCGGCGCCTGCAGGATCTGGGCTTTGAGGCGGTGCCGCAGCCCAGCACCGTGACCGACATCCTGCACCGGCATAACCTGATCCTGCCGACCGATTCAGCAATGAGCGAACCGTGGAAGCGCTTTGAACACGAGCAGCCCAACGTACTCTGGCAGATGGATTTCAAGGGTCACTTCGATACCCTCCAGAAGCAGCGTTGCAGCCCCCTGACGGTGCTGGACGACCACTCGCGTTTCAGCATCCTGCTGCGTGCCTGCGGGCCGACGGACACCTCGACCGTGCAGGCGGGATTACGTGAGGCGTTTGGGCACTACGGCCTGCCGTTGCGCATCAACACCGATAACGGCTCGCCGTGGGGTTCGCCCAGCAGTCCGGGGCAGCTTACCGAGCTGGCCGTCTGGCTGATCCGGCTGGGTATCCGTATCAGCTACAGCCGGCCGTATCACCCGCAGACCAATGGCAAGGATGAGCGGTTTCACCGTACGTTGAAGGCTGAAGTGCTGAACGGACGAAGCTTCGCTACGCAGGAGCACGTGCAACAGGAACTGGACCGCTGGCGCACCGTGTATAACTGCGAACGTCCGCACGAGGCGATTGGCATGGACACGCCGGTCAGCCGTTACAAGCCCAGCCCCCGGGCGTATCCATCGATCCTGCAGGAGCCTGAATACGGCCCGGACGACGTGGTGCTACGAGTCAGGTCAGATGGCCAGCTACGCTTTAAGGGACGGAAACTTAAGGTCTCGAACGCACTTTATGGACTGCCGGTTGCGGCACGCGCAAAGGTGGGCGAAGACGGCGTATTTGAATTCTGGTTTGCACATCACCGCATCCTCACCCTTGACCTGAGGAGCGAGAATCACTGACCATAAAGTGTCAACGATGTCTCCGCACGTTTGTCAATCATGTCCCCGGTCTATACACGGCGGCAAAGAAAGTAAGTGCCTGCCCCGCACAGGGGCGACGCTAATAAACCACTAACAAATCAAGGAAAGGCAACACCGTAGGCAAACAAAAACTTCGCCCCAGCGCCCCCACACGGGCGCCCCTTTCCATATTGCGCGAGCAAACCCACTTGCACTGCAGAAATAGGCGCGTAAAACTAGACCGGCGATTCCGCGCGAACACCAGATATGCCCGCGCATGCCGCGTACGAGCAAGGAGGGACCGATGGCAAGCAACGAATACACGCTGTCACATCAGGACATAGTGAAGGCGGTAATCATTCATCAGGGCATTCATGAAGGCTTCTGGACACTGAACATCAATTTCAATGTCGCCGCCGCGCACGGTCCACAAATGGCGGACCCTTGTCTCTCGGTAACGATCAAGGGCATCGGCATCATGCGCGCATCCGCCACCGATCCGCTCGCAATCGACGCCGCATTGATCAATCCATCCATGCCGCCGTCCGACGAGCAGGCCGTGCAAATAACGGCTGCCGTCACCGGCACACACGACAGCAGCATGCAATTCTGCCGGGACGTCTATCGCAATGTCGTCGTACAAAGCGCGGCCAAAACGCCCACGCAAACAACCTGAGCGTCCTCCGAATGCAGCCGGCGGGCCACGTAAGTAGCTAACGCAGGTCACTCAATCAGCGAACCGCCGCCGTCCACGCACCCATGCCGACCAGCAAGCGGCCCATCAAACGATTGACCGCAAGCAGCCGTTTCGGCCGTTGCAGCACCGCGCGCAACCGGCGCGAAAACACCGCCGTCGACGCCACGCCCAACGCGAACACCAGCGCAAATGTGCTCGCCAGCAGCAGATATTGCTGATTCGCGGACCAGTGCGAATCGTACGAAGGCGCACTGATGAACTGCGGGAAAAACGATGAAAAAAACAGCAGTTGCTTTGCCAATGCGCGCGGCCGCTGCGAGCGAATGTCGATAAAGACGGTGTGCGGACGGTCGTGCCGGCAAGCATTCGGTCAGGAAAATGCGTCCATGCCCGGCGAGCGCGCCTTCCGGCGCGGGTTACGCCGGAAATCGCCCGCGGGCCGCCTTCCTGTAAAGGCAGCGAGACACCGGATGGCAGCTTGTAGCCGCGCAAGGCCGCGGGCTCGACACCGGCGGCCCGGACGGTTGTCCCGGGCATGAAAGCACCCTCAAAATATACCCAGTCCCATGCTGGATAGGCTTCTTAAAGCAATAGACCGGAAGGTCGATTGCAGGACGATCTTCTTTTAGAATGGCATTTCTACGAACATCCTTCCGTAAATGCAATGGCCACCCGAAATCGTCCACTGGACAACCAGGATCGGAAGATCATGCGCGAATTGCAGAAAAACGCGCGCCTGAGCAACGCCGAACTTGCCGAGCTGGTCGGCATGTCGACCACCGCATGCTGGAACCGCACGCGTCAATTGGAAACCGAGGGGTACATTCGCGGCTATGTCGCGCTGCTCGATCAGCAGAAGCTCGGTTTCGCGGACGTGGTGCTGCTCGAAGTCACGCTCGACCGTCACGATGACGACGCCCTCGCCCGCTTCGGCGCCGAACTGGCGACACTGACCGAAGTGCTGGAGGCCTATCTCGTGTCGGGCGACTACGACTATCTGGTCAAGGTGGCCGTCGACGGCACCGCCGGCTACGAGCGGTTTTTGCGGGAGAAGCTCTACAAGATCGCCGGCATCCGCCACAGCCGCTCGATGTTCGCGCTGCGATGTATGAAGAGCATCCCGTCCGTGCAGGTGTGACACATCCCGCCGCTGCGCTGACTCAGGCGCCGCGCAACCGCCTCTGGCAAGCGGCCGGCACTGCACCTTCGTCTAAATGAGAATCATTTGCATTAAATAATGAATTCGATCATCATGGAGCCCGTGCTATCCGCCGGACGAAATAATGATCACGCCAGACGCCTGTTGTCCCGAATCCGAAACTGAAGTTGCCACGCCGCCTGAGACAACCATCGCACCGGACGCGAAAGCGGTGCTTGAGGTGCTGCTGTCGCGCCAGTCTCACTGGCCGCTCGTCGAGCCGGGTCCGGCCGACGCCGAGCTCGATCTGATCTTCGACACCGCATTGCGTGCGCCCGACCACGGAAATTTGCGGCCGTGGCGCTTCGTCACGATTCGCGGCGACGCGCGCGGCCAGCTCGGCGACGTGCTCGTCGACCTCGCCTGCGCCCGCTCGCCCGGCGAGCCGCGCTCAGCGCATGCGCATCGGCGGCAAAAGGCCTACGCGGCGCCGCTGGTGATCGCGCTCGGCGTGGCGCTCTCGGCTCATCCGACGGTGCCCGAGAGCGAGCAACTGCTGGCGCTCGGCGCGGCCACGATGAACATGCTGAACGCGATCCATGCGCTCGGTTACGGCGGCTTCTGGTCCACGGGAGCGGACAGCTACGAAACGCGTCTGCACGACGCACTGGGCTTTGCGCCGAACGAGCGGCTGCTCGGCTTCCTCTTTGTCGGCACGCCGAAAACACCCGAGCAAAAAACGGCGCGTCCGCCACGCAACGAGCACGTGCGCGAATGGCGCCCGCTTCAGCCGGCACGAACCTGACGCAAGCAAGCGTTGCGTCATCGCCTATCCGTCGCATGCGAACAGCGCTGGCCTGCGACGCGGCACTCATCCAATCAGGCCGGCGCGACTCATTGGACCGTGTCCATTCAAGAGCATCGATGAACTTCCGCTCTCAATACAGCAGCCGTCCCGAACTGATCGACGATCATCCCATCGACACTACCGACGCCCCCGACCGCACGGTCCTGAGCGCCGTGCGTACGTGGCTGCGCCCGGCTTGCGAGACGGTGCGCAGCGGCGTGAACTGGCGCGACATCCTGACCGGCGTGGGCTTGCGGCAAGAGGGCATTGAACACTTCGATCTGCTGATGCGTTCGCTGATGCACGTCTCCTATCGTCCGCTCGACATGCGCTGCCGCTGCGCCAGCGATCTAGGCAAAGACGAAGCCGTGATTCTGCAAACCATCGCGCTGCTGCAAAAGACCCATAGCGGCGCCGCGTTGTGCATGCTGACCGAATGGCTGCCCGCGCCGGCCGTTAGCGGGGTGTTGAAGCTGATCCGCTGGTTCGCCATCGATCTGCTCGACGCCGGTCTCGAACTCAACGTGCAAGCGCGCTGCGTCACGTATATGCATTGAGGACCCAAGCCCATGCCATTGGAATTGGAGCTGGAATTGGCGTCCCCCGCATCGCCGCGCGTGCACGACAACATCGGCTCGCGCGCTGTGCTCGCCGCTCAGTCTGATCGAGCGGCTCACGCTATCGTCAGTGCGGCCGCGCCCGAATTCGTCACGCACCCGCTGACGCGCCACTATCCGCGGACCGTCGCCGTGCCGCGCGCGGGCGAGCTGCATCTGTGGCAGTTCCGTTGTGAATGGCTGCCGGTACCGGTGCAGGAAGGCGATAGCTGGCTATCGAAGACAGAACGCGAGCGCGCCCGGCTGCATCCGAACGCCGCGTTGCGCAAACGCTTCATCAGCGCGCGCGTGGTGGTGCGCTGGATCGTTGCGAATCTGTTCGACTGCGCACCGCGCGCCGTCGATTTGCAGGACGACGGCAACGAAAAGCTGCGCGCGCGTCATCCTCACGACGGCCGCGGCATCACCATCGAGATCGCCTACGGCGGCATCTGGATCGTGATCGGCATTGCGTCGGCGACGCTGGGTCTGGGCGTCGCTGTGCCCTCGCCAGGCACAGCGCCCGACGAGACGCCGGACGGTGCACGACGACGTGCGCGCTATAGCAGCCTGTGCAACGCGTTGCGCTATGCGCCTGTCGATATCGATCTGGATCTGGTGTTGAACGATGCCGCATCGTGCGCATTCGATCTGGCGGAGCACGGTCGCTGGCATGTGCTCGATCTGCCGATGGCGGGCAAGATTCGCGCGGCGGTTGCGCTCGCGCAGCCGGTCACGCAAGTGCAGGCGTTTGGCTGGCCGAAGGCTCTAGCATTTGGCACAGGCACAGGCACAGGCGCGTAGATGCGCTGGGGCCGCGCTGGTTTATTGCGCGACGAATGCTGAGACCGACCACGCCACACATGCGGCATAAGCTTCCGGCGCCCCGATCCAGCGCGCTGCAATATCGCGCATGTCGTCCGGGATGTGATTGCGCAGCGTCACCTGTGCGCTGTCGCGCGGCAGCACCGTCAGATGCTGCAAACCGCGTGCGATGCCTGCACCGGTTGTTTTAACGAGCGCTTCTTTAGCGACCCAGGCGTCGTAAAACGCGGCGATTTGCTGCGCAGCGTCCAGGTGCTCGATCCACGCCGCTTCGCTTTCATCGAGCGTCAACGACGCGATCGTGCGCCAATCGAATGTGTCGCTGTGCTGTTCGATATCGACGCCGACACGCCGGCAAGGCGACATCGCGATAAGTCCATGCGCACCCGCATGCGACACGTTGAAATCGAACGCGTCGGAATCGGCGATATGGGGACGGCGGTTTGCATCGAGCGTGAAGCGGACGGCGTGCGCCGCGACGCCAAGTTGCTGCGCGAGTTGCGCACGCAGCACCACGCGCACCGTCGCGAAACGAAGCGCGTCCTCGTGACGGCGAAAAGCTCGGGCTCTGGCGCGCTCGTCATCGCTAAGCGGCGCGAAAGCGGCGTCGTCCAGTGACGCATTGAAAGCGAAATCGACCCGCCACAACGAAACGTCGGACGGGCCTTCATGCGGTAAGAGAACAGGGTCGACGAAATGCATCGCAGAATTCAGGCGTCACACGCGAGGTCGCAAGACAATAGCGCGACTTTACCCGATATGACGTCCAAACCCGTTCGATCTTTCAGACACCCCTGGTTTCTTTAGGCACGCCAAGCAGTAAAGCGACACCGCTGACGAACAGCAGCGCGGTCAGCAGATACAACGCGTTGTCCATGCTGCCGGTGTGCGTCTTGATCTGACCGATCACCCACGGACTGACAATCCCGCTCGTGATACCGATGCTGCTGATCAGTGCAATCCCGGCCGCCGCCGCCGTACCCGACAGATAGCCCGACGGCACGGTCCAGAAAATCGGCAGCGCCGCGAAGATCAGCACGGCGGCCAGCGACAGAATCGCGAGCATGGCCGGGAAGCTGCTCAGATGCAGCGTCAAGAGCGAAAGCGCGATGCCGCCACCCATCGTGCAAACCGCAAAATGCCGGCGGCGTTCGCCGCGACGATCCGAGTGGCGCGCAATCAGAATCAGACCCACCGCGCCGACGGCGTTCGGAATCACCGTATAAAGACTGATCGCCAGCACGTCGTGAATGCCGAAGTCGCGAATCATCAGCGGCATCCAGAAGTTCAGCGTCAGCGACGCGCAGGTCAGCGAGAAATAGATGAACGCGAACAGATAGACCCGGGGATTGCGCAGTGCCTGCATGAAAGCACGCGACGAATGCGCGTCCGTTGATGGACGGCGGTCTCCATCGCGTTGCGCGATCAGTTGCGCTTTCTCGGCAGCGTTGAGCCACTTTGCATGCTGCGGCCCGTCGACCAGATAAAACGCGGCGAGCAGACCCAGCACGATGGCCGGTGCGCCTTCGATCACGAACATCCACTGCCAGCCGAATAGCCCCATCACGCCGCCCATGTCGCGCATGATCCAGCCGGACACCAGACCACCGAGCACACCCGCCACCGCGACGCCCGCGAAGAAAATCGACAGCACCGCCGCGCGCCGCCGCGCCGGAAACCAGTAGGTCAAATACAGCACGATGCCGGGAAAGAAACCCGCTTCGAACACGCCGAGCATGAAGCGCAGCAGGTAGAAGTGCGTGGGCTTCGACACCAGCATCATGCCGACCGACGCAATGCCCCACAGCAGCATGATCCGCGTAAAGGTACGGCGTGCGCCGAAGCGCGCGAGCAACAGATTGCTCGGCACTTCGCACAGCACGTAGCCGATGTAGAAAACCGCTGCGCCGAGACCGTACATTGCGTCGCTGAAACCGAGGTCGTGCTTCATCTGTAACTGCGCGAAGCCGATATTGATGCGGTCGAGAAACGACACCACGTAGCACAGGAACAGAAACGGAATGATCCGCAGCGAGACCTTGCGATACAGCACGTCGTCTTGCACAACGGCAGATGCGCCCGGCTCGAGCGCGGGGACGAAAGATTGGCTCATCGGTCTTCTCCAAACGTGAGGGTCCAACGGACCCGATGGGTCCGGCGTCTGATGCGCCGCGTTTTTTGTTTTCTACTGGAACGGTATGCGGCGGTGTTGGTGCGCCGCGTACCGTGGGGGATTGCACGTGACGCGAACCGCCACGTGCGTTACTGCGTTTGCTTGTTGCCGGTGTCGCCGGCTCAGGCGGCCAGCGGGTGTGCCGCGCCGCCGCGAACCGGGGTGTCGGCCGCGCCTTCACGGGCGTACCGGATTGCTTCGAGCAACGTCGCGTGATCGCCGATATGGTTGGCGAGCAGCAGAATCAGTTGCGCATTGGCCGACTGGCTTTGCGCTTCGTCCAGATCGCGATGCATGTCAATCAGCGCCTCGTAGAAATCGTCTGGGCGGGCGAGATTGGGTTGCGTGTTCAATGTCATGACTGTCTCCTGCTATTTTTTTGCTGATGCGCTGGCTGTGCCCTACGTGCGACTGACCGCACGTTCACGCCGTGCCTTCGACGCACAATGCCCGCTTCAATGCACCTTCCACGGCACTCGCATCGAATTGCCGCCAACGCGCGCAGACATGCTGGTCAGGACGAATCAGATAGAACGTGCCGGGCGTCGCGTCGTAACGCGCCGTTGCAAGGCCTTCGGCGTCGTGCACGACGTTCGCGCCCTGTGCCACCGCGGCCCGCGCATCGCCACTCGTGACTACGACGAGATTCAACGGAATCGGTCCGGCGCGCAATGTTTCCAACGCAGCCTGCGCCGCTGAATCCACACCTTGCGAGCCGCAGAACAACACGCCGGTGAATTGCTGGCCGAGTTGCCGCAACAGCCATGCCGGTTGCCCGGCCGCCAGTACCGGCGCATCGACGCACGACGCGCCCGGCACCATCAGACCTTCAAAGCGATCGCTGTCCGCCGTATTCAGCGGAGAATCACGCAGCACCGCCGGCACCGACAAGCGGCCGCTATTCGCCAACTGCCGTGCAAACGCGTGCTTGCGCGAGAGCTTCAGCACAGCGTCGCGGAACACGCGGCTCACGGGGCTCTTCGGCGTGATGAAATCGGTCGAGCGCGTGGAGTTGCGGATGTTTTCGTCGGCGGCGAATTCGCGCTCGCTGGCGTAGGTATCGAGCAATGCGTCGGACGCTTTGCCTGCGAGCACCATCGCCAGTTTCCATGCGAGATTTTCGGCGTCCTGCACGCCGCTGTTCGCGCCGCGTGCGCCGAATGGCGACACGCCATGCGCCGAATCGCCCGCGAACAGCACGTTGCCGTGCCGGAAGCTATCCATCCGCAAACACGAAAACGTATAGACGCTGACCCATTCCAGTTCGAACTTCACGTCAGGCCCAAGCAACGCGCGCACGCGCGGAATCACACGTTCCGGCGTTTTTTCCAGCACAGGATCGGCGTCCCAGCCCAACTGAAAATCGATCCGCCACACGTTATCCGGCTGCCGATGCAACAGCACCGATTGATTCGGATGGAACGGCGGATCGAACCAGAACCAGCGCTCGGTCGGGAAGTCCGCTTCCATTTTCACGTCGGCGATCAGGAAGCGGTCTTTGAACGTGACGCCCTTGCTGTCGAGTCCCATCAGATTGCGAATCGGACTGCGCGAGCCGTCGGCGGCCACCACATAACGGCCGCGCAACGGATACGGACCGTTGGGCGTATCCACCGTCAGCGTGACGCTTGCGTCCTCGGTGCCCGGCGCGCCGTTCTGCTGCACGCCGACAACTTTGCTCTTCCAGCGGATCTCGAGATCAGGCATTTCCTGCACGCGTTCCAGCAGAAAGCCTTCGACGTAGTACTGCTGCAGATTGATGAACGCGGGCCGGTGATGGCCCGCTTCCGGCTGCAGATTGAACGTGTACACCAGTTCATCTTTCAGGAACACCTTGCCGACATTCCAGCTGATGCCCTTGTCCACCATCCGCTGCCCACAGCCGAGCCGGTCGAAGATATCGAGCGAGCGCTTCGAAAAACAGATCGCCCGCGAACCGGTCGACAACGAACAGTCGTCGTCGACCAGCACGACCGGCACGCCCTGCTGCGCGATATCGATCGCGGCAGCGAGGCCCACCGGGCCCGCGCCGACCACGATCACGGGATAGGCCGCGTGCTCCGTGCCGCCTTGTTCGCCTGGTTCGCTCTGTTCCCGGCACGGCTTATAGTCGAACGACAGCGTCTGGTAGTTGATGCTCATCTTGTGTCTCCGTCCATCTCTGCTCTGCTGTACGCTTTTTTCTTGTCAGGCTTGCAGCGCGTCCCACATTTCCTTGTCACGCTGCGCGGTCCAGATGCGCGGATGCGTGATGCCGCTCGCTTCGTCGAACGCACGCGAGACGTCGAACGGCAGGCAGTGCTCGTAGATGAACACGTGGCCGAACTTCGGGTCCATCGCCTTGCGCGTGTGCGCCATCGCGGCCTTCAGATCGAGCTTCTGTTCGACTGCTTCGCGGCCCTGTTGCAGCAGCGTGGTGACGAAGTCCTTGGTGTAGTCGAGGCCCTTGTTGACGTCTTCCGGCGTGGTTAATGCAGGACCGCGGCCCGGCACGAGCTTCCCGGCGTTCAGCGCGCGCAGCGCTTCGAGCGTGGCCGGCCATTGTTCGAGTTGCGCGTCGCCGCAATAACACGCCGCGTCGTACTCGACCAGGTCGCCGGAGAACAGCACCTTCTGCGACGGCAGCCACACCACCGTGTCGCCCTTCGTATGACCCGCGCCCAGATGCGCGATGCGCACTTCGAGCTTGCCGAGGAACAGCGTCATTTCCTTTTCGAACACGAGCGTCGGCCAGGTCAGGCCCGGCACCGTTTCGACACCGGCAAACAGACGCGGGAAGCGTTCGATTTCCGACTTCATGTCCGCTTCGCCGCGCTCGACGATCATCTCGTACGTGCCGCGGCTCGCGATCACCTGCTGCGCGCCTTCCGCGAAATATGCCGACGCGCCGAGCACGCGCACCGCGTGGTAGTGCGACAGCACGACGTATTTGATCGGCTTGTCAGTGACGCTGCGAATCTTTGCGATGAGGTCTTGCGCCATGGCCGGCGTGGCGGTGGTGTCGACGATCAGCACGCCGTCGTCGCCGACGATCACGCCCGAGTTCGGATCGCCTTCAGCGGTGTACGCATAGGCGTTCTCGGACAACTGCGTCCACGTGACTTTTTTGACTTCCAGGTCGGCCTGGGATGCGAATGCCTTTGCCATGCTTGTCTCCCTCAAAAGTTGGACGTGAGGCGAGACGGCCGGCTGCGCGCGCTTGCTGCGCAGGCTGACTGTATTGGAGGCTTGTCTCGCCCCGTTTTGACTCTATGACTGCACCGGTATGTCGGGGTGAATGCATCTTATGGCCGGGCCAGATTATTTGTCAATAGCGAAATGTATCGCTATACGCAAATTTCAAAGCGCCTAAGATGATGGCATGAAGGCGTGGGCCTTCGCGGGCCTTCGTTTAACATGGACCCTTTTTACGGACGAGCACGGGTGTGAGCAAAGCAGCGAAATCGGGCGTGGGCAAAGCCAAAGCCACCACCGGCGGCGAACCGGCGGATGGCGGCAAGACCCAACGCGGCATTCAGAGCGTCGAAGTGGGCGGCCGCGTGCTGCTGGCGCTCGCGCAGGCGCGCACGCCGCTGGCGTTGTCCGATCTCGCCGTCAGTGCGCAGATCGCGCCGGGACAGGCGCATGCCTATTTGGTGAGCCTGAGCCGGCTGGGTCTGATCAAGCGCGACGAGCTTTCGGGCCGCTACGAACCGGGCCCACTGTCGCTGCGGCTCGGCTTACTGCATCTGGAAAACCAGCCGGCGTTCCGCGCCGCGGTACCGCGCGTAGCCGCGCTGGCCGAAGCGATCGGTTTCAGCGTCGCAATCTGCATTGCCGGGCCGCAAGGGCCGACCATCGTTCGATATGAGCACGCGGGCTTTCCGTTGCACGTGAATCTGCATGTGGGCACGGTGATGTCGCTGCCGGCCACCTCGACTGGACGTGTGTTTTGCGCTTTTCTGCCGCGCGCCACACTGGACGGCATGTGGGCGAACCAGTCCGGCGCCGCCGATAGCCCGATGACGCCCCCCGGCGAGCGTGCCGCGTTCGAAGCGGCGCTCGCCGGGATCCGCGCACGCGGGCTCGAGTGCAGCGTCGACGTGCCGAGCCCGGGAATCAGCAGCCTGAGCGCGCCGGTGCTCGATGCCGACGGCCGCCTATGCCTCGCACTGACGGTAATCGGCTCGACCGGTGCAATCGACGTGGCCGCCGACGGCCCGATCGCCCGCGCGCTGCTCGCCGCGGCTCGAGACATTAGCGCCGAACTTGCCGCGGCGCCTTCCCTGCTCGCTTCTTCCGCATCGTGACCGACTCTCTCGACACCTCTAACGCCGTCGCCGCCGATGCGAAACCGCAGCGCGGCATCCAGTCGCTCGACAGCACCGGCGAGTTGCTCGCCGCGCTGGTCGCGGCGGCCAGGCCATTGACATTGCGCGATCTGGCGGCCGCCGCGGGCATGCCGCCGGCCAAGGCCTTTCCGCATCTGGTCAGCCTGCTGAAGATCGGTTTGCTCAATCGTGACGCGTCGGGTTGTTTCGAAGCCGGTCCGCTCGCGCTGGAGCTTGGCTTGATCGGCTTGCAACGCTTATCGCCGACGCGCGAAGCCGAACCGGAAGTGGTCGAACTGGCTGCATCGACGGGAATGAGCGTCGCGATGGCGGTGCTCGGGCCGCTAGGGCCGACCGTCGTGCGTCTGGAAGAATCGGCGCGGCCGCTGCATGTGAGCTTGCGGGTCGGCACGGTGATGTCGCTCGTCAATACCGCCATCGGCCGCGTGTTCGCCGCTTACGTCGCGGACGACGTGCGGAATGGCTTGCTGGCGCAGGATCATTTGCGGTTGGCGGGGGCCGATGCGACGGAGATTTTCACGACGGTAACAGCGGCGGCGGGCGGTAAAGAAGCAGCGTCGCCACAGTTGGCCAAACACTACGCTCAGCGCCTCGCGCAAATCCGCGCGGACGGCATCGATACTGCATTGAGCCGGCCGGTGCCGGGCATCAACACTCTGGCTGCGCCGGTGCTGGACCATACCGGCAGTATCTGTCTGGTCCTCGCGGTAATGGGGCCGACCGGCAGCTTCGATAGCGAACTGGCGGGTGGGCCGGCGCAGACTTTGCGCGCGGCCACCCTGAGGTTGTCGCGGCGGTTTGGATGGATGGCGGTGAAGAGCGAAGGCTGAACTAATGAGCCTTCGCCGTAACTGCGTAGTAATCGTTTTTTCGAAAAACTGCCGATTTGTAATCGTTTTAGGAGCCGAGCAATCGAAATCGCAGCGCCACCGCACCAGTCAATCCCCACGACCTCCTGTGTCCGTTCGCAATTCACGCCAGCCGCTAATCCCCCGCCGCCTCCGGCTCATGCGACGACAACCGCGCTTTCGCGTGCCGCATCTTTTCAAGCGTCTTGGGCCTCGCCTTCAATGCGACGCCGATCGCCAGCGCATCCATGATGCACAGATGCACGAGCCGCGACACGCCCGGCGTATTCGGATCAATTGGACTCGGCACGCGCAGCAGCAGCGGAATATCGACCAACCACGCTAATCGCGAGCCGACATTAGTCAGCGCAATCGTAGTCGCGCCACGCTCCTTGGCGATCTGAATGCTTTCATTCACTTCGACGCTGCGTCCCGAATGCGAAATCGCAAACGCCACATCACCCGGCTCCATAAGGCCCGCGTAAAGACGTTGCAGATGACCATCGGTAAATGCAGTGGCCGAAATATCAAGCCGCAAAAACCGCAGCGCCGCATCTTGCGCAACGAGTCCCGACCCCGAGCCCACGCCAAAGAAGAAAACCCGACCTGCGCCGGCCAGCGCCGCAATTGCACTCTCGAACACCGCCGGATCCAACGCACCACACGCATGCGTAATGCCATCGACCGCAGCCTCACCCACCTTGTCCATCAGCGTCTGCACATCGTCGTCGCGCGCAACCGCAGTGGATGCGTACGGCAAACCGCCCGCCACGCTCTGCGCCAGTTGCATCTTGAAGTCGCGCAGCCCATGCGCGCCGATCGCGCGGCAAAAGCGCGTAACGGAAGGTTCGGACACATCCGCGCGCTGCGCAAGCTCGGTGATGCTCGCGCGCATGGCGAAGTCGACGTCGCTCAGCACCATGTCGGCGACCTTGCGCTCGGCGGGCCGCAAATTGGCCAGTGCGCCGCGGATGTGGGGAATCAAGTTCGGTGCGGACACCCGGTGTTCCTTAAGGGTTAAATGAATCCGCGTCGCGTCGCAGCTTCAATCAGCTTCAGTCGGGCAACACGCGGTTCAGACAAGCCTGCGTCCACTCTCCGTATCGAACAGATGAATATGTTCGGCCGGCAGGCGCAGCGTCACGCGCTGACCCGGCTCGATTTTCGAGCGCTGGCGGGTCGTCACGCACCACGTGCTGCCGCCTATTTTCCCGTACAAATGGGTCTCCGCGCCAGTCGGCTCGACCACTTCGACTTCCATCGTGGCGTCCGGCGTCTGCGCTAACGTCTCGATGTGTTCGGGCCGCACGCCGAGCGTGACCTTTGCGCCGACAGTTGCCGAAGCCGGCGCGCCCTCCAGAACAATCTCGCCACCGTCGTCGAGTTTCAACGCGAGGCCTTGCCCCTGCGTTCGGTTCACCAGCACGCCCTCGGCGAAATTCATCGACGGCGAGCCGAGGAAACTGGCGACGAACAGATTCGCAGGATGGTCGTACAGTTCCAGTGGCCGGCCGATCTGTTCGATACGCCCCGCATTCATCACGACGATGCGGTCGGCCATCGTCATCGCTTCGATCTGATCATGCGTGACGTAGATCACCGTATTCTTCAGACGCTGATGCAGCGCCTTGATTTCCGTGCGCATTTGCACGCGCAGCTTCGCGTCGAGATTCGACAGCGGTTCGTCGAACAGGAACAGCGACGGCTCGCGCACCACCGCGCGGCCCATCGCCACGCGCTGCCGCTGACCGCCGGACAGCGCACGCGGCAAACGATCCAGATAGCCGCCGAGATTCAGCATCTTCGCGGCGGCTTCGATCCGCGGCTTGAAGCTCGCGGACGACTCCTTGCGAATCCGCGGCCCGAACGCGATGTTTTCGTAGACGGACAGATGCGGATAGAGCGCGTAGCTCTGGAACACCATCGAGATATTGCGCTGCTGCGGCGCAAGGCTATTCGCACGCGTGCCGCCGATCATCAGATCGCCGCCACTGATCTCTTCGAGACCCGCCACCATTCGCATCAGCGTGCTCTTGCCACAACCCGACGGGCCGACCAGCACGACGAACTCGCCGTCGTCGATGTGCAGATCGATGCCGTGCACCACCTGCGTGTCGCCGTAGCGTTTGAAGATGCCGCTCAGTTGCACTGCTGCCATGCTGTCCTCATAGTCGTGCTGTGGTGCGGCCTCGTTGTCGCGTTTCATTGACGCAAAGCACGCGCCGCGTTCATCTGTTCAAAGCGGTTCAAAGCGGTTCGAGCGTCAGTTCTTCGGCCATCAGGCGGTTGCCTGCCATCAAGCCGCCGTCGACCGGCAGCGCGACGCCGGTAATCACGCGCGCCATCGGCGACGCGAGAAACAGCACCGCGTCGGCGATGTCGTCGGGCGTGGCGAAGTCGCACAACGGATACCACTTCTTCAGATCCTCGAAGACCTGCGGATTTTTGTCGACCCGCGCCTGCCACGCCTGCGTCTTCACGGTGCCCGGACAGACGATGTTCGCGCGAATGCCATAGCGGCCGAGTTCGAGCGCCAGCGCTTTGGTGTAGCTGATGAGGCCGGCCTTCGCCGCGCTGTACGCCGGATGACCGAGCGCGGCCATGCCGTTCACAGAGCCGATCAGCACCAGCGCGCCCTTTTGCCGTTCGATCATCGACGTGCGCACCGCTTCCACCGTGTGATACGTGCCGTTCAGATTCAGATGGACGTCGCGTTGCCAGCTGGCGGCGTCCGTCGTGGCAAGCGTCAGGCCTTCAGCTGCGCCCGCGTTCGCGACCAGCACATCTACCGGACCGCGCGTCTTGACCGCATCGGCCACTGCTTGCTGGACCGCGGCAGCGTCGCCGAGGTCGACCGCAATCGGCGTGACGTGCGCCTCGCCTAGCTGGGCGCTGAGCGCGCCAAGCGCGTTCGCATCGATATCGAGCGCCAGCACCGTATCGCCCTGCTCCACGAAGCGCTTGCACAACACACTGCCGATTCCCCCGCAGGCGCCGGTTACCAACACCACACGATTCATATCCGCCCTCGTTCCTGAAACTGGTTGCCGCAGCCGGCCCACCGTGTAAATTTCCTACAAACCCGTTGCCGACACAGTTGTCTAACCATCCCGAAGATTGGGTGTCCGTTTCTTCGCGGTGCACAAAATACTCCTGCTTTACAGCATCTTATGCACAAAACTGGCTAAGAAAAAATATGGCAGACCCTACGTGACAAGCTATTTTTCGTCATGTAGGATTTTTTCAAACAATTCAACCCCAAGCGGCCGGCGACGGCAGCAGACCACCCCCCACCATCGTTGGATGGGACCGGAGTAAGTGCTTTGCATGGGACCAAAGTAAGCGCTAAAGCGCTAACTCTGGTCGACAGCTAAAGCGCAAACTCCGATCGACACCGTTGGATGGGCCCGGAGTAAGCGCTAAAGCGCAAACTCCGATCGACACAGGAGAGAGAAATGTCGTTGCATGCCCGTGCTTCCCTCGCGCTCGGCAAAGTTGCCGTGGCGCTCGCGTTTGCAGGTATCGCCGTCGCGGCTCACGCCGACACGGTCCGCGTCACCGTCGCGCATTACAGCGATGCCACCGCGCCGTACTTCGAAAAGATGGCCCGCAACTTCGAGAAGGCCAATCCCGGCACGACCATCAAGATCGAAGACGTGAACTGGGACACGCTGCAACAAAAGCTGCAAACGGACATTTCCGGCGGCGCGAACGCCGACCTGGCGATCGTCGGCACGCGCTGGCTGCTCGACTTCGTGAAGGACGACGTCGCCGAGCCGCTCGACAGCTACATGGACCCGAGCTTCAAGGGCCGCTTCATCGGCCCCTTCCTCGCACCGGGCGAGATCAACGGCAAGGTGTACGGCCTGCCGATCGCAGCGTCCGCGCGCGCGCTCTACTACAACAAGGACCTCCTCGCGAAGGTCGGTTATCCCGACGGCCCGAAAACCTGGAACGACGTGATCGAGGCGTCGAAGAAGCTGAAGGCGCAGGGCGTTGCCGGCTTCGGTCTGCAAGGCAAGGAAATCGAAACCGACGTCTACTATTACTACGCCCTGTGGACCAACGGCGGCGACGTGGTCGGCAAGGACGGCAAGGCCGCGTTCAATTCGCCGGCCGGCATCAAGGCGGCCACGCTGTACAAGACCATGATCGACCAGGGGCTGACGCAACCGGGCGTCACCGGCTTCAGCCGTGAAGACGTGCAGAATCTGTTCAAGCAGGGCCGCGTCGCGATGATGATCTCCGCGCCCTTCCTCGCCAAGCAGATCAAGAAAGAGGCACCCAACCTGAAGTACGGCATCGATCCGATCCCGATGGGCACGACGCACGCCACCTATGCGGTGACGGACTCGATCGTGATGTTCAAGAACTCGAAGGTGAAGAAGTCGGCATGGAAGTTCCTCGACTACCTGTTCACCAAGGAACCGCGTGTCGAGTTCACGACGACCGAAGGCTTCCTGCCGACCACCAAGGCTGAGGCGACCGATCCGGCGTTCAACGATCCGGACACCAAGGCCTTCGTCGCACTGCTGCCGACGGCCCACTTCGCGCCGACCGTGACCGGTTGGGAAGACACCGCGAAGGCCGTGTCCGATGCGATGCAGTCGATCTATCTGGGCAAGGCGAAACCCGCCGACGCGTTGACTACAGCGGCGGCGCAAGCGAACAAGTCGCTCGGTCATTGATCTCGTAGTGGTTCGCTGAACACGGAACGCGCGCTGCCGTTGCGAAGGCGGCGCGCGTTTCGGTCGTAATGCACTATCCGGCCCATCCCGTCGCGCCAGCTTTTATGCTGGCGCGTCTTACGATCGAGCACGCATGAGCCGTTCCGTTTCCTCCGTTTCTTCGCGCCTGCAAGCGCCCTGGTTGCTGATTGCGCCGAGCCTGGTGTTGGCGCTATTCATCATCAGCTATCCGATTTTCAACATCGTGTGGCAATCGCTGCACGAGGTGTCGCGCTTCGGCGCGATTCGCGATTTCACCGGTCTGCAGAATTTCACTACGATTTTCACCGACCCCGCGTTTCTCGCCGCCGCCAAACGGACAATTGTCTGGACCGTGTGCGTAGTGGGCGGCACGGTGCTGATTTCGGTGCCGGTTGCGCTTGTGCTCAATCAGGATTTCTATGGACGCGGCGTGGCGCGCACGATTGTGATGTTGCCGTGGTCCGTCTCGTTGACGATGACTGCCGTGGTGTGGCGCTGGGCCTTCAACGATGACTACGGCATGGTCAACGTCTCGTTGCAGCGGCTCGGATTCATCAGCGGTCCGATTCATTGGCTTGCTACGCCGGAGCTCGCGTTTCCGGTGGAGATCGCGGTCGGCATTCTTGTGTCGATTCCTTTTACGGTGACGATTCTGCTTGGCGGTTTGTCGTCGATACCGGGCGATATCTACGAAGCTGCGCGCATGGACGGCGCCAGCGCCTGGCAGCAGTTTCGCAAACTGACACTGCCGCTGATGCGGCCGTTCGTCAACATGGCGATTCTGCTGAACGTGATCTATGTGTTCAACTCGTTCCCGATCATCTGGGTGATGACGCAAGGCGGCCCCGACAACGGTACGCATATTCTCGTCACGTATCTTTATGAGCTTGGTTTCCGCCTGGGACGTCCCGGCGAAGCCGCGGCGGTGTCGCTGATCATGCTCGTCATGCTGTTTGTTTTCTCGATCGCCTATCTGCGCCTGCAGCCCGCGAAAGAAGGAGAGCCGTCATGAGTCTCAGCGTCAAGATGAAGCGCACGCTGTGGTGCTGGCTCGCGCTGTCGCCACTGGTTGTGGTGGTGCTGTTTCCATTTGCGGTGATGTTGTTTACTGCGTTGAAGCCGGCTTCTGAAGTATTTGTGTATCCGGCACGGTGGTTGCCGGTGCATTGGCAATGGAGCAATTTTGTCGATATGTGGGTTGCGGCTAATTTTGGCGTGGCGCTGAGGAATAGCTGCGTGATCAGCTTCCTGTCGACCGCGTTGGCGTTGGCTGTGAGCTTGCCGGCAGCTTATACGTTGGCGAGGTTTCCGTTTCGCGGGAAGGGGTTGTATTCGCAGTTTCTGCTGGTGACGCAGATGTTGTCGCCGATTTTGCTGGTTGTTGGCTTGTTCAGGTTGGCCGCGATGATCCCTTATGGGGATGGGAATCTGGTTGACTCCAGGATCGGGGTCATCGTTTCTTATGCGGCTTTTAATATCGCGTTCGCGGTTTGGATGTTGTCTTCGTACTTTCAGACTGTGCCAAGGGATCTTGAAGAGTCGGCCTGGCTTGAGGGGTGTGGGAGGACCAGGGCCGTTTTTAAGGTGTTCTTGCCGTTGGCCGTGCCTGCGATTGTTGTTACCGCGATCTTTACTTTTATTAATGCGTGGAATGAGTTTGCGGTGGTCTATACGTTGATTCGGTCGCCGGAGAATAAGACTTTGACCGTTCAAGTGACTGACATGGTCGCCGGGAAGTACGTCGTCGAGTGGCATCTGGTGATGGCCGCTACCCTCTGTGCGACGTTGCCGGTTTCGATTGTGTTTGCGTGGTTGCAGAGGTTCCTGGTGAAGGGGTTGGCTTTGGGGGCGGTGAAGTAGGGGGGAGAGGCGCGACCGGAGTTGGCCTGCCACCGCGAAACCATTCTGGCGAACACGCTCCGCAGTCCGGCGTTATCCGTGACATAGCTTGTCAAGTAGTTCCAGTCGAGGTTTGCAAACGGCTGATATTTGGCCATTGCCGACATTGAGACGGGCTGGGTTCTACGTCAGCAATGTGGCGGATTGCTGACGGTGGCGGCATCGAGCAGGCCGACGGCCGCTTCGTGCATCAGCGAACTCACACTCCCGACCCACTTCGGCCCGTCAACCCAGCGCGATCTCAGCGGCGGCTTCCAATGTTCAACGGTCACTCGTACCCGACCGAGTGCGACCCTACCGTGAATGATTTGTAGGATACCTAGCTGTGTCCGTGCCGGTTACGAACTCTTCGAACACGCACTGTCGTCGCCGCAAACGTTTGCTGCCCACAGTTCCCCCGTGCAACGATCAAGCATCGAGGTAGTGCTTACCGCGCAACAAGGTTATTCTTCGATACACCACACTACCCCGGAGCGCCCCATGCAGACAGTCCGTCGTTTCGTGTTCCTTGCGCTGACATGCAGTGTCATCGGTTTGTCCCATTCATCGAACGCATCGGCCGACTCTGCCGATCCGCAACGAAGCCTCATGCAGGTCGTCTCGTTCGGGGACAGTCTTTCGGACGTTGGCACCTACGCGTACGCCCGACAATTCGGCGGCGGCACCTACACCACTAATCCGGGCGCTATCTCCGTACAGGTTATCGCGGAACATTATGGGTCGGGCCTCACGCCCGCGTTGACGGGCGGCTTCGGGCAACCGAGCGTCGTTCATCCGGAAGGATTTTGCTACGCCCAAGGGGGCGCCCGAGTCGCCGGGCCGCCGAACCCCGGCGACGCAACGGGCGACACCGGCGAGTTACAGACTCCACTGACCTCACAGGTGGCCGCCTATCTTCAGTCGCATACACGCTTCACCGGCCAGCAACTCGTACTGATGCAAGGCGGAGCCAATGACGTTCAGGATGCCTATGGCGCATGGGCGGGAATGGTTGCGAACGGCGGCGATCCGGGCGCCTCTTTGCTGGCAGTGCTACCTTCACTGAGACAGGCAGCGCAACAATTTGCGGGATTGGTGCACAATGTGCAACAACACGGCGCCACACATATCGTTGTACAAAACGTACCGGATATCAGCAAGGCGCCGATCGCGAGCCTTCTCGAGCAGCAACTGCCGGGCTCCGCAAAAGTGCTTCGGCGTCTGGCGCAGGTATTCAACACCGCGCTGGATGACGCGCTCCCTTCATCGCCGGCCGTGCTGCGGATCGACGCGTTCACGTTCATTGATGAAGTATCAAAGAACTATCGCCAACTTGGTTTTCGCTTCGACGGCAGCATCGGCACCAACGTAGCATGCGCGCCGACAAACCTGCCCCCGGCATTTCAAGCCGATGACACCAGCGCGCTCTTCTGCTCGCGCTCGACGTATGTCTCCCCTTATGCTGACAAGATCTACATGTTCGCCGACGCCTATCATCCGACGACTCACCTGCAAAAACTCATAGCGGACTACGTCGTGGTCCAGATCGACACGTGGCTGCACGAATAGGTTATCGCCCTAGCCCTTCGTTGCCCCGAACGTCAGCCCGGCAACGAAGTGCCGCTGCATGGCGAAGAACGTCATGACCGGCGGCAGCGCCGCCAGTATCGATGCCGCTGAGACGAGGTTCCACGCCGTCACCCACTGGCGTTTGAGCGCGGCGACACCCACGGTAGTGCGCCGCCTCGTCTCCCGTGGTGAGACAAAGCGCCCAGAAATAGTCGTTCCACACGAACGTAAAGACTAGGATTGGGCTTACCTCGGCTCCGTGGACAGCTTGAAGACTGGAATTCCAGTCTCATGACTGCGCAGGGTTATCCCCGGCCGGCGTGGCGCATGCCACGCAGACGCGGGCGGGGGGTAATCCGTGCTCAGGGCGGCGGTTATTGATTTCCTGATTTTCTTCTTTCTCGAATTGGACGGGTGAGCGCTGGCCGAGTGCGCTGTGTCGACGTCTTGGGTTGTACCAGCCTTCGAGCCAACTGAACACGGCCATGCGCGCATCGGCCTTGCTCCTGAAGCTCTCGCGGTCGATCAGTTCGCGCTCCAGGCTGGCAAAGAAACTCTCCGCCATTACATTGTCGTAGGCGTCGCCCACGCTGCCCATCGACCGACGGACGCCCATGTGTTCGCAGCGCTTGCCGAAGGCAAAGCTCGTATATTGACTTCCCTGGTCCAAATGAAATGCGATGCGCACTCGGGACCGCAGCGGAAGGGCAGATCACGACCCAAACCGGACAGATGCTCTGCACGAGAGCAGCCATTCGATGTCGAAATTTTCGCGGCGGCTACGAGCGGCGCGAAGCGCCACTTGCAACTGTTCTGATGGATTGCGATGCTCGGTTCATAGGTTAGAAAAATATGCCCTATTTCTTGCCGCGGCGGACTCAAGCACTTGCAGCAGCATCCAAGCGGTTTTTCGGTATGGCACCCAACACGGATGGCTCATTGCGTCTTGGTTCGCCGAAATGGTTGTTGCCGAAACGAGTAGCGATTTTGGAATGTTGTTGAGGTTGTCTAAAAACGCACTAACCTCTCGTTTTTGCTCTTCGCTCAGATAACTACAGCCCGCCTTGAGCACTACATTACCGTCGGCATTTAAGTCCGAAATAAGCTCCCACGCAACATTGTAGTTACCCCATGTGTTGCAAAGTTCGACTGGTTCCATCATCACGACTTCGAGCCACTGCAAGAAATTACGCAGCGAGTATTCGAAGCTTTCTTCGTCAGAAATGGTTTCCGTCATAGCACTGACCCGTAATTAGCGCACGCTCCCGATCGGTATAAACCTGGTAAGGAAGGTTGCCTAAATTCATTCCGTTTCGTCCGGTCCAGGGATGAATCGATGCCAAATTGCTGGCATTCGTTGGATAGTGGTTCCGTCTACCTTGTAGATCTCGATTTCGCGGCAAACGCCATCAACGACATGCAGGAGGACGCTGATTTGAACTCCATCAACATCAGGGCCATATAACTCAGTTGGAACACGATGCAACACTGGTGCCGCCATTGCGTGCGGAACACCAATTTCAAGACTGCCGTCCTCATCGATAAGTCGCACGACACACTGCTGAAGTTGCTTGATCACTTCCGCTCGCCCGGGGAACTCGGCAGCGGTCAATTCGGAGATCAGTTCTCTTTCGACCGCCGATGGCGGGCGAAAATTATTGATATCGGTACTTCTATACATCGCAGCCTCCGCTAACAGCCAATCAAATACACAAGAGAAAGGCTACCTCGGAATTCTCAGGTGCGCATTCCGATTTTGCTGACGCAGCTAAACGGCCGCTTCTGGCCGTGCCCCGTCCGCCGATCAGGCCGTCTTTACTTCTAACTTTCAGCCCGTGTTATTGCCATGAAAATCACTTCATCGCGCGTGACTAAAAAGAGCGAAGGCAAACCCGCGCCCAGCACATGTAAGGGTTGCAACTCAACTACCTGCTTCCAGAACTTCTCCGTGAATTCATCCTTCCTGGCAAGCGTACTGAATTGGAAGCGATTGACGAAGTTTTCATGCGGCGACAAGCGAGTGTTGCTGCCATTGACATACCACTCGTCAAAGCCTAGAGAAGGGAGTTGTGATACGGCGCTGATCCGGGGGCTTACAGCAAGCGTGCCGGCCTGCGTCCATCCGGCAGCAAATTCCGCCTCGGTCGGTTTATATGGACCACTATCGCAGCTCGCGATGGCAACGAAACGTCTCAGAACGAGTTGCGGCCAACGCTGAGTTAGCTCATCTATTTGCGCGTCGTCTCCCTTGTTCCATTCAACGATCAGATACCCCGAGCGACTGCCTGTTCGTCTCAAATCAGCCTCCGGCAAGGAAAAGCGTAGCGATTGTCGACGATCTTTCTACCGATGTCGACTGACCTCTTTTGGCCGCAATGAGACAAAACAGCGCCGTGCCCACGAGGCGCGCGAGACCGTGGCGGCCGCCAAGTGGCGGTATTCATCACGCCACGGAAACGGCGGTGGGGTGTTGGGTGAATAACAAGGGTGACGGGTCTCCATGCGCCGCACTCTGTACCGCAAGTTATGGAGGGCTTGCCGCACTCCTGGGAGCGTTCGTAGAAGACGGTTCGTCGTTCGCTGCCATGAGCCCGTGATGAAGGCGGTCAACGCGCACGTTGACCGCCTCGTGCGAATCTCGATGCGCGATGCAGCCGATTCGCGGATGATTTCGGACGCAGCCAACAGGAGGACCATATCGCATGGCGCCAGCGAAATTGCTAGCGGCCTCCCTCACTGAGCGCCAAGCAACGGACTGCGCGTCAGTCTGGTAACGCAGACGGCCAAGATTTCGTATCCGGGGTCGGCGTGCTCGTTCGCCGCTTTTTCCGCTTCCTCATACGAAAGAAAGGACATGGCATTTTCAATCGCCGGTGCCATGCCGACGTCGCCGTCCTCGCCGGTGGCGAGGAACTGCTCACCGGTCTTCACCACGTAGATGGACATCATGCCTCCTCCATGGGTTGCAGCTTCCAGTCTAGCAGTCCGGAAGGGCAGCGGGCGGTTCGCTGAGTCCTTTCCGCAATGTCCCCGCCGGAGGCATTCCCGCCTCGCTTGTCCGTGCTCGTTTCGCGATTCCGTACGCAACCCGGTAGTTAAATTGATCTGCTGCCGCATGCCTGCGACGAACGTCGGTCAACTGTCGAGGAGAATGTATTCGCAAATCCAGTTCTCGACGATTCAACATCTCTCGTTATCTCAGTTACGTTAAAGGCTGTCCGTTGCGCTCCAAAGGGAAAGCTCCGCGATAGACGCTTGACGACCCACAGGAGCCGGTCGCGCTTGCAGAAAGCGGACGTAGCGACACTGCCTAGCTCGCTGATACAGACGCTCCTGCCGAATTGGGCATAACTTTTTGCAGATCGGCCGTCCGGCGTATAGTCGTGCGGTCAGCGTTCATCTAACGAATAAAATGACTCCGATTCTGCCGTTTGATGTTCTTGCCAAAAATTACGGAGCCGAGATTGTTCGGTTCCGGGGTCTATCGACAATTTCGATGGTTTGCAAAGTAGATCGTGCCGTCGATATTGGTTTCACGTCGCGTCGTCAATCATTGCTGGCACTGGTGTTCCGTTCCCCACCGCGTTTTGAGATCGCTCAAGGGGTGTTCGTCTACGGACCGGGTGCGACATCAGCAAGTGAGTTCATAAGTGCCGATGACAGCCTTCGCGTTGCGCTGAGTCTATTGCTGTCGAGTTTCCGCTGTAGCGTCGAGTGGTCAGGAAACGTTGTATCGGTGCGCGTCAGCTCCGGCGTCGTAGATGCTGACGCGACCGGCGGCCACCGCTTTCTGTCGAATCTGGCGCTGATCGCCGAAAGGTTAAACGCGATTGGCAAGAAGCCTATGGCGATAGATCGTCGACGAGAAGGGTATGGTCCCGTACTCATTCGCAAAATCACGCTGACGGCTTCCTTTGTTGCGCCGCTGATAGTGTTACTTGGTGTGCGATATTGGGTTCGCCGTGGCTGAACGATTGTAGTTTGTCAACGATCCAGGTGGCAATGTTGTACGTCCCTTACTGGCCGAGAGCGCCAGTTCGGTGAACGTTCTACAGAGCGGACGTTGGAGTCTTCAACGTCCGCTTTCCGGCGGGGTTGGTGAACGCGTACTGCCGGCCAGTTGCGGCCAGTGACTTGCGTCTCAATGCGGTCGGTCGAGCGTCGCCTACAGCCAGACAACGGTCATCTTCGGTCCGGCGCCGCACGTCGCATCGCCGCCGCAGCAGCCCCGCAATCGATCACCGATTATTTAGGAGTTGGCCCATAGCGAATGCAATCGAACTGTCTCGCAGCGAGTTGCACACCATAGCTAACGGTCCACCGAAAACCCTAGTTTGCCTGTCCACCGGCGTGAAGTAAGCTCCGGTTATCAGCCTGCGGAGCGCTTCTATGAAAAAGTCCGTTAACAGTGGATTGCGCCGCAAATTACTGGTGGGTGCTGCCGGAGCGGGCTCCCTCGCGGTGCTCAGACCGCTGCAGATTTTGGCTGCCGAAGTGGGCAGCTCGGCTGCATTGGGTTTCGCCGAGATTCCCGATGGTGCGCTTGCCGAACAGCATCTGTACGCGCTGCCAGGCAAGGTGCCGCTGATCAAGAAGACTTATCGGCCGCCCAACTTCGAAACACCGATTGAGTATTTCCGCACACCGATTACACCGAACAACGCGTTCTTCGTGCGCTATCACTTGGCCGGGATTGCGGAGGTGCGAGCGGCCGATTGGAGGCTCAGTGTCGGCGGCGAAAGTGCCGGACGCGAGCTGGAATTCACGTTGAATCAACTGAGGAAGGGTTTCGAGCCGGCCGAGATTACAGCGGTATGCCAGTGCTCGGGCAACCGCCGCGGCCTGTTCGAGCCGCACGTTGCCGGTGTGCAGTGGGGCGTAGGCGCGATGGGCAATGCGGTCTGGCGCGGTGTGCGCCTGAAGGACATCCTTGCCAAGGTAGGTGTAGAGAGCGATGCACTCGAAGTGGTGTTCGGCGCAGCAGATCATGCCGTGATTGAGAAGACGCCCGCCTTCGTCAAATCGCTGCCGGTGGAAGTTGCGCTCGACGAGAACACCCTGGTCGCGTTCGAAATGAACGGCAAGCCGCTACCACACTGGAACGGCTTTCCCGCGCGCCTCGTCGTGCCGGGCTGGACCGCTACGTACTGGGTCAAACAATTGAACAGCGTCAGGGTGGTGTCCAAGCCCGAGCAGAACTTCTGGATGAGCACCGCGTACCGACTGCCACGCGGCAAGTTCAAAACGCCGGGTTTCAAATCGCAGGTGGCGAGTGCGAACGAGCCGATCACTACCATGGTAGTGAACTCGCTGATCACTTCGTTAAAGAGCGGGCAGCAGATTCCGCACGGCAAGCCGATCGAACTGAAAGGCATTGCGTGGGATGGCGGTGCAGGCATCGAAAGCGTCGAGGTGTCGATCGATTTTGGCGCGAGCTGGCAGAAAGCAGAACTCGGTCGCGACCTTGGCCGCTTCTCGTTCCGCGAATTCACGCTCGCCGTGCCGGCGGGCGAGCGCGGTTCGATGGTGGTAATGGCGCGCGCCACCAGCCGCTCGGGGGAAACACAGGTCGAGCGACTCATTCACAATCCTGCAGGCTATCACCACAACGTGATCCAGCGCATGTACGTGGAGGTAGTATGAACACGCTCACGCAAATGGTTGCCACCGCATTGGCCCTTGTGCTCATTCTTATCGATGCCGCAGCGGCGCAGGAATCGGAGGTCATGTTGAAAGAAGGACCGGGCAAAGACAAGGCGATGCAGTGTGCCGCCTGCCACAGCCTCGACTATATCCAGATGAACTCGCCCTTTCTGAACAAGGCCGGCTGGAACGCGTCAGTTGCCAAGATGATCAACGTATTTGGTGCGCCGATTCCTAAAGAAGACGTGGAGATCATCGTGAACTACCTCGTTCAGAACTACGGCAAGTCCACCGACAAGTAGTCTGCGATACCAACCACCGATTGGCACAGTCGCTGGCAGATGAGGGCGAGGAAAAGTCATTGCCCATGGAGAGAATGGGCCCGGCTTCTGTCTCGATTTCGTGGTTGTTCCACTGCGAGCGGCCGATACGGCCGACAAGCTGCAGGCGACTCAGCGTAAGCGAATGACCGTTGGACTTTAAAAACGGCCCTTGTCGTTTCGACGACCTGAATGTCAACATCGGGTCGGGAGTGTGAGTTCGCCGATGCAGGAAGCTTGCCGTCCGCCTGCTCAATGCCGGAAACGTCAGCAATCCACGCCATTGCTGACGTAGAACCCAAGCAGATCCAATGTCTGTTAAGGCCGATGAACCGCCATCGACGGCGCAGTTCCGACACTGACGAAGCCCATATACGCCTGCGTGCTGACTGTCGACGTAGAGACGACTAACCGCGTGCCCCCTCTGCGGCCTCCGAATTCGCGACAACACGCCAACCTCCGTCGAAGCCTTATCCAATTAGCCAAACGCAAACATTTAGCGCGCTTGTTTGAGCGCTAGGTAGCTGCCCTGATTTATAATCAATAAGCCATCGGGAAACACCCGGCGGTCAGGTTTGGAAGCCTGCTAGCTGAACCCGCACACCCGCTCAGGCGGGTCGTGCGTCTACCTCTGCACGTCTGTTGCTTTTCAATGGGCGGGCCGTGGTGGGGGAGCCGCAAGGCTCGCCGGTTTGGTTCAGCGCCGGTCTTCCAATCCCGCTACGTGCCCGCTCACCCACTACCCAAGCGAGTGTCGGGCGATCCGAGATGTACCAGGGAGGTCGCACTATGAGCAGCAAACCCACAAAACAATCACAACCCGCTTCACGCCCGCCTGTCGACGCGCTCCAGTACGAAAAGCTTGCGCTCTCCTCCTTCGATCTATGCAACCGGCACTTGAGCCAACTCAACACGCTGATCACACTTGCGTCCTCAATGTGTAGGAATCCTGCTATCACGAGCGACGAAAGACGGCGTCAGCAGACCATGCTTGAATTGCTTGTCGACACGGCGGAGCAATATCAGCAGGAGCTCGAGTGTGACCGTGAACTGTACCAGGTGATCGCACTCGATGCGAAGGGCATCCCTCAAAGCCGCATCACCGCGAACCGTGCTGCGCGCCTTCTTGCAGAGGCATCACAAATAGCGACGACGGAAACACCGGCAGCCACGAAGCCCGGCCCGCGCAAACGAGCGTTAGCCAAGGCCGCGACGAGCGTAGAAGCAGACACTACGCAGCATCCGGTTCCCGCTAAGCACTAACCGTTCGATGCGGCCAACCTGCCGCGTCAACAAACGACCGAGCAGAGCGCGGAGCAGCCGCTACTGGAGGCGGCCACTGCACCGCCCCCTCCCCGCAGTGGCGACGAACCGGCGTCGCAAGTACAAGCATATCGACAGCCTGTGCCGCAAGGCGATTGACTGGGATCTGATTGGACGGCACTATCCCGAATGGCTGATGTTCGGCGGCGAAGGCGTGATCGCGGAAAACGTCCGCCACGAGCAGCGCAAGGTGATCAAGTACAACCACCTCGTCGCAAACATGGTGATTCTCTACAACGTGCAGTGGATGTCGCGCAAACTGAAGGACCTGCAGCAGAAGGGATAGTCCGGCTCACGCTCGCCGCCTAACTGACCAGGAATGAGGATTGCATGATGCGCCACCGGCACGTTAACTTATGGAGCCCGTTGTCGTCCGTCGGCGTACTTGTTGGCACTCTGATTTTTGCCGCAACGCTGACGCCTACACTGGGTCTCCGTACGTCGCTGCCCCAAGGCGTGCTGTCGGGCGGCGGCTTCGCGATCGGTTACGGAATCGGCGCATTCGCGGGCTGGCTCTGGACCTTCATGGAATTGCCGCCACCGGGCATGCGCACGCAGCGCATCGCCGCGCGGATGGTTGCGGTGTGCTGCGCTGCCATCGCCATCGGTTTCCTTTGGCTCTCGAATGGGTGGCAGGACTCCGTGCGCAAGCTGATGGACGTCGCACCAGTGAGCAGCGCACACGCGCTCGTCGTCGTCGCGCTTGCCGCAACGACCGCGCTCGTGCTGATCGCGTTAGCCAGGCTGTTCGCGCTCGTGCTGCGCGCCGTGGCCGCCCTGATCGGCCGATTCGTTCCGCGGCGAATAGCGAACGTGACCAGCGCCGTGGTCGCGTTCGTGCTGCTCTGGTTGCTCGCGACCGACGTGATTATGGGCGTCGCGTTCCGGGTGCTGGACGCCTCCTACCAGCAGTACGACGCGCTCATCGAGCCGGAACGGCTCCAGCCAACCGCGCCGCTGAAGACTGGCAGTGCCGCGTCGCTGCTCAGTTGGAATGACCTGGGACGGGCGGGGCGCGAATTCGTCTCGTCCGGGCCGGGCGCGCGTGCGATCGAAGCCCTTTCCAGGCACCCCGCGCAGGAGCCGATCCGAGTCTACGTTGGATTACGCGCGGCCGATACGGCGCACGAGCGCGCACGGCTCGCTCTGGCGGAACTGAAACGCGTGGACGCCTTTAACCGCGCCGCACTGATCGTGATCACGCCAACGGGAACAGGCTGGGTAGACCCGGCCGCGATCGACAGCGTTGAGTATCTGTACAACGGCGATATCGCAAGTGTCGCCGTTCAGTATTCCTATTTGTCAAGCCCGCTTTCGCTGCTGGTGCTGCCAGATTACGGCGCACGTTCCGCGCGGGCGCTGTTCGACGAAATCTACGGCTACTGGACCTCGCTGCCCAAGGACCGGCGTCCGAAGCTCTACCTGCACGGCCTCAGTCTCGGCGCGATGAATTCCGAGCAATCCGCCCACCTGCTCGATACAGTCGGAGACCCATTCCAGGGTGCACTCTGGAGTGGGCCGCCGTTCACAAGCAAACTATGGCGATCGTTTACCGACGCGCGCAACCCCGGCTCGCCATCGTGGCTGCCACAGATCCGGGACGGCGCGCTGGTGCGATTCATGAACCAGAACGGCGTTGGCCAGGATGGCCGCTGGGGCCCGATGCGTATCGTCTATCTGCAATATGCAAGCGATGCGATCACGTTCTTCGACTACAGTAGCCTGTATCGCAAGCCAGACTGGATGATGGCCCCACGCGGACCGGATGTGAGCCCGGCGCTGCGATGGCGTCCCGTCGTCACGTTTCTGCAGCTTGCGCTCGATCTCGCCACAGCGACAACGACGCCTCCAGGGTACGGCCACGTTTACGCGGCGCCTCACTATCTCGATGCATGGCTTGCTGTCACGGGCATCCAGGGATGGTCTGCCGAAGACCTCGCGCGACTGAAGCGGCATCTTGCGGCCGCGCAGGCGCGTGGGGAATCCGACCCGTCCAGCGCGTACGTCGATCGCGGTGGGTGATCGGGTCCGCTCGTTGCGTCTGCCGCAGTCTGCGCGGCGTCGGTCAGTCCGCCATCCTCTCGATCCTGAAGTTCGCGCCAATCCTAGGTCTGCTCCAGCAATGTGTCGAGCAGACCGCTGAGGTCGAGCGACGAGCGCACGCCGAGATCGTCGCCGTGCGCTGTCAGGAACGCCTCCATGGAGCGCCGGCCATCGTCTCGCAGCATGCAAAGGAACTCCCATTCGGCATTCAGCTTCGACGAAACGCCCAGCTCAACCATCTTCTGGCTGGTGATCCGGTGCATGCGCACGTCGGCCCATTGCTCCGCCCAGGAGGGCACGTGCGCCGAATCGCCTTCGTCGGCCAGCAGGCGTTGGAGCATCGCGATGCCGCGCAACTCCTTTTTCAGGCTTGAATTGAACGAAATCTCGTTGATGCGATTGAGGATGTCGCGTGCTGTCTTCGGCGCGCCCGGTCGCTCGACCGGGTTGATCTGGACGAGCAGCATGTCGCGCGCCTCACTTTCGCGGATAACCGGCGTCAGCAACGGATTACCGGAGAAGCCTCCATCCCAGTACGGGTCGCCGTCGATTTCGATCGCCTGATGAACCAGTGGCAGGCACGCGGACGCCAGAACTGCGTCCACAGTGATCTCCGCGTTGCGGAACACACGCGGCAATCCGGTGCGAACGTTGGTTGCATTGACAAACATCTTGATCGGCGCCTGCGCCAGTGGCCCGAAATCGATGTGGTCCTCGAGGATTTTCCGCAGCGGGTCAACGTTGGTTGGGTTGACCTGATACGGCGAGAACAGGCGACTGAAGAGGTCGTAGAAGACATAAGCGGGAGAATTGTCGAGGCTCCAGTTTCCTGTCAGTCGATCGAATGGCGTGCGCTGGATCGGGCTGTAGCGTGCCGCTTCGCTCACGCGCCGCCAGAAGTTTTCGAGCGACGCCTTCGCGCCGTCGGGACCGTCGCGCAGGTAGCCATGCACGAAGGCGACAGCGTTCATCGCACCGGCCGACGTCGCCGTGATGCTATCGATCTGCAGCCACGGCTCTTCGACGAGCCGCTCCAGTACGCCCCAGGTGAACGCGCCGTGCGCACCGCCTCCCTGCAGGGCGAGATCGATTGCCAAGGTGGCCCGGTTGGGTGCGGCCTGGAAAGTCTTAATGCGTTCGCTGGACATCGTGTTCCCCTTCTCGGTTTGGCGTTCAGGTCACGCCGGAGTTCACATTCAGTTTGCCGCCGACGGACCCGGCTCGTCGGTTGCCGGCTGCGGCGCCGCGGCTGCCTGCCAGCCACCACCCATCGCACGAAACAGCGCGACCTGCGCCTGAATCAGCCCCATGTCGCCGGTCACGAGCGCGGACTGGCTGTTGAGAAGCGCGACGCGTGCCTGATCGATGTCGAGACGGCCCACGTTGCCGACCTGGTACTGCCGCATCGTCTTCGCGAGCACGTCACTACGATGCGTCACTTCCTGCGCACGCGCGGTCTGCAACTGCTGCTGGCGCGCGAGCCGCCCGAGCGCCTGCTCGACGTCATACAGCGCGCCTTGCGCCGTCTTCTCATAGGCGACGAACGCCTGATAAGCCTGCGCGTCGTTGGCTTCGACCTGCGAGCGACGCGCGCCAAAATCGATGAGCGGCAGCGACAGTGCTGCGCCGAACAGCCAGAACGTGCTCGGGCCCAGACTCCGCCCCGCGATCGTCCAGCCATTACGCGCGAGCAACGCGCTGAGCGACACGGTCGGCCAGTAGTTGAGGCGCGCCGCGTCGGACTGGTTCACACTCGCCAGCAGACGCGCGCGGGCGGCGATCAGATCGGGGCGCCGCATCAGCAGATCGACCGGCTGTCCTGGCGCAATGGCCGCGAGCGGCTGCGGCAGGCGCTGTTCCTCTTCCAGCCCGGCAGCGTAGGTCCCAGGCGCGACGGCGCACAGCTGTTCGAGTGCAAGGCGCGTCTGCGTAAGCGTCATGCCGATTTCCTCCCGCCGCGCGTCCACCTGCGCGAGCCCCGCGCGAGCGGCGTCGATGTCCGTGCTCAGCACCGCGCCCGCATCATAGCTATGCTGCGCGATGACGACAAAATCCGCAGCGACCTGATGGCTTTTCTCGAGCAGCGTGCGCTGCTCCTGCAAGCCTCGGTACGCGGTGTACAGATCAGCGACAACAGCGATCGTCGCCAGCCGCACCGCCTGTGCATCGCCTACGGCGGCGGCGGTCAGCGCGTGCGCAGCGGACAGCCTCGCGCGGCCCCGGCCGAACACATCGATTTCCCATTGCGTCTGCAGGCCCACGCGCCAGAACTGCGCATTGAGATCGTCGATGCCCAGCAACTCCTGAAACTCGAGCGCGGTCGCGCCGCCGTGATAGCTGCCGCCTTCGACGCCCGCGCCGACCGAAGGCAGCAGTTGCGACCACGCGAAGCGCACGCCGGCCCGCGCCTGATCGATGCGCGCCGCCGCGAGCGCGATGTCGTAGTTGTGAGCAAGCGCCTGCTCGATCAACTGCGTCAGTAGCGGGTCGTTGAACTGCGTCCACCATCGTGCGAGTTCCGCATCGCTTAGCGCCGGTTGCGTGTCCGCGTTGACGGGCGCCACTTCGTGAAATTGCGTGGGCAGCGCGGCCGGCTCGCCGAGCTTCAGCGGCGGCGCGCACGCGGACAAGCCGAACGCGACCAGCAAGACCGGCAACAGCCGCCGCATCCGGTTGCGCGCGTAAGACTCAAGCGGTTTCATGCTGCCCCTCCGCGCGCGCGTCGGCCGACCACTCCGAGCTCCTGATCGAAAACAGCAGCACGTAAAGCGCCGGCACCGCGATCATCGTGAGCACGGTCGCGAACGCGAGGCCCGCCATCATCGTGATCGCCATGTCCTTGAAGAACGGATCCCACAGTAGCGGAATCATCCCGAGGATGGTCGTTCCGGCAGCCAGCGCGACGGGCCGCAGCCGGCTCATGGCGCCGAACGTGACGGCCTGCATGCGTGGCACGCCCGCGGCGATCTGCTCGTCGATTTCCTGCACGAGTACCACACCGTTCTTGATCATCATGCCGACGAGGCTCAGCAGCCCGAGCAAGGCCATGAAACCGAATGCGCCCCGGAACAGCATCAGGCCGAGCGTCACGCCGCAGATCGACATGGGCACGACCAGCAGCACCACGAGCGCGGGCTTCAGGCGGCCGAACATCATCAGCACGAGCAGCACCATTGCGATAAAGCCGAGCGGCAACTGCTGGAACAGGCTCGCCTTCGCCTTGCTGGAGGACTCCTGCTCGCCGCCCCATTCGAAACGATAGCCGGGCGGCAGCGCGATCGACTCGATTGCGTGGTGCACGCGGCTGAACGCGGCGACGCTGTTGGCGCCGTACGTGGGTTCCGCCGACACGGTGAGTGTACGAATGCGATCCTGGCGCGAGATCATTTCCTCCTCCGTCCGCGGCGCGATGCCGTCTAGCACGTCGCCCACCGGCACGTATCGCTGTAGTCCCGCGCTGTAGACCTGCAGATCACGCAGGCGTTCGAGTCCCCGCGGTTCGGGCGGCGCCTGCACGACGATCGGCAGCAACTGGTCCTCCTCGCGATAGACACCGCTGGGCAGTCCTTCAGTCGCGTAGGCAAGCACGTCGCTCAACTGGCGGCGTGTGACGCCCATCGAACGCGCGCGCACGTCGTCGAATAGCGGCCGGATGACGTTGACCGGTTCGTCCCAGTTATCGCGGATCGCGGTCAATCCGCCGTCTTCGCGCAGGATCCGTTCGGCCTGATGACCGAGACCGCGCAATACCGCCGGGTCCGGACCCAGAAAGCGTGCCTGGATTTTCGCGCCGCTGCTCGGACCGAAGTTCGGTCGCGTCACCGACCAGAGCACGTCCGGAAAGCGCTTTTCCAGTTGGGCCACGACGTCTGGAATCATTGCGTCGATTGCGGCGGCGTCCTTCACGGTAACAATGAATTGCGCATAGCCCGGATCGCGCGTCTCCGGATCATAGACGAGGAAAAAACGCGTCGCGCCGCCGCCGACGTACGTGCCAACGTTCGCGACGTCCTTCAGCCCGAGCAGATACTGCTCGACCGCGTGCGTTTTCGCAGCGACGGCGTGAATGTCAGCGCCGCGCGGCAGGCGCATGTCGACGTAGAAGATTGGCGTCGTCGAGGCGGGAAAGAAACTCTGCTCGACGAAACGGAAACCCCAGATGCACAACGCCGTGAGCACGGCGAGGAAGGCGACCACCGGCGCGCGCCGGCGCTCCGCCCACACGAGCAACCCGCGATAGCGTCGGTAAAGGCGCGTGTCGAACGGGTCCGCCGGCACGTTCGCGGCGGGCCGGAAAAGATAGCTGCCGAACAACGGTGTCAGCCCAATTGCGATCACCCAGCTTAACAACAGCGAAATCGCCGCCACCGCGAACAGCGATTTGCAGAATTCACCCACCGAATCGGGCGAAAGTCCTATGCCGGAAAACGCGAGTATCCCGACAACCGTCGATGCCAGCAGTATCCACATACCTTGCGCGAGCACTTCGCCGGACGCTTCGACGGCGGACATGCCCTTCTGCACACGCACGAGCATGCCTTCGCAGACAACGATCGTGTTGTCGGTGAGCATGCCCATTACGATGATCAGCGCACCGAGCGAGATGCGCTGCAGCTCGATCCCAGCCGCGTACATGACGGCGAGCGTGCCGAGGATCGACAGCAGCAGTTCGGCGCTGAGAATCACGCCGGCGCGCCAGCCGAGTCCTATGCCGAGCGCGATGCCGACGATCGAGACCGAAAGGAAAACCTCGAAGATGAACCCCTTCACGCTCGCGTCGACTATTTCTGGTTGGTCATAGAGCGCGTTCAGCTTTATGCCGGGCGGTGCGGCGTGCCCCAGTTCGGTGAGCTTCGCTTCGATCTGCGCGCCGACCTTCACGACGTCGACGTTCTCGCGCGCGCTGATGCCGATCGTCAGCGCAGGCTTGCCGTTGTAGCGGATCAGTTGGGTCGGATTCTGCGCATAGCCATGCGTGACGTGCGCGAGATCGCCAAGCAGTAGCGGCCCGGCGCTTGAGCCCACCGGCAGTGCGCGGATTGCGTCGAGCGAATTGAGCGCGCCGGTGGGCGAGATGCGGATCGAGACATCGCCGGTGCGCTCGCGGCCGGCGGACCGCACCTCGTTCTGTACGACAAGCGTCTGCGCGAGCGCATCGGTCGACAGGCCGTTCGCCATCAACTGCGCCTGATCGATCGCGACGGTGATTTGTTCCTGCTGGTTCCCGGCGATCACTACGTCCGACACGTTGCGCAGCGTGAGCAACTGTTTGCGGAGTTCGCGTGCGTATTCATAGAGCTGCGCGGGCGTGTAGCCGTCACCGGTCAACGCGTAGAACATGCCGTACACATCACCGAACTTGTCCAGCACGAGGGTCGGACCCGCGCCCGGTGGCAGACGCGGTTGCACGTCACTCACCTGGCGGCGCAGTTCGTCCCACACCTGCGGTAGCGCTTCGGACGAGTACACATCGCGAATCTGCACGCGAATCTCGGAATAGCCGGGCATCGAGCGCGATCTCAGCGAGTCAACCTGCCCCATCCGCTGAATCGAACTTTCGAGCCGGTCCGTGACTTCGTTCTCGACTTCAGCGGCACTCGCACCCGGATAGAGCGTCACCACGACGGCCGTTTTTATCGTGAACTTCGGGTCCTCAAGACGGCCGATATTCCAGTAGGCGTACAGACCGCCAACCAGCGACAGCAGCGCGATCACCCACGCAATGAGCGGCCTTTCAATCAGGAGACGGGCGAGTTTCATTGCGGATTTGCGTCCATGGAACGAACGTGCAGACCCTCCGCGACGAACTGTACCCCGCCGGCCACGACCTGATCGCCCACGTTCAGCGCTCCCGCCACCACCGCGTCGCCGCCGCTGATGGCGCGGACGTCAACCGGCACGGCATGAACCTGGCCGCTCGGCCGGTCATACCGCCATAGCCTGCGATGGCCGTCCGGCGCGACGGACAACGAGCCGACGGGCACGGCGAATCCCGGGCTATCGTTGTGCTGTGGCCCCAGATCGAGTCGTACCCGCACGATCATGCCAGGTAGTAGCGGCAACTTCACCGGTTGAGCGACGCCGAACAGCAAACGGTATGAGCTGGCGGACGGCGTAATGAGTGTGGAGCGCTCGCGGTAGACGAGATCGAATGGCTGTTCGGGTCGCTCGGGCAGCCACGCCTTCCCGCTCAGCGCAGCGCTGGCAGAAAGCGTCTCGATGACGCTCTGTGGCAGTTCGACCCCGACTTCAAGGCGCCCGACATTCTCGAAGTTGAACGCAAGCATGCCCGCTGAGACCGTTTGCTGTGACTCGACATTGCGTCGCGCGACGCGGCCATCAAACGGTGCAACGAGGCGTGTATTGCGCAAGTCGCGACGCGCGAGGTCTCGCTGCGCCAAGGCCATCTCCACTGCGGCCTTCAACTGATCGAATGATGCGCCGGATAGGATCCCTTCGTCGTGCAGCACCGCCTTGCGCTTCAGATCTTCCGCCAGTTGCGTGTATTGGGCGTCGGCGCGGCGCAATTGAAGTTCATAAGGTTCGGCATCGATGCGGGCAATCAACTGGCCTTTTTTTACCGCCCCCCCGTCGCGCACGGCAATCTCGACAATCCGGCCGGAGACTTCGAAAGCGAGCGGAGAAATACTCGTCTGTTCGATTCGCCCGGTGAACTCTCGCAATTCGCCTCCGCGAAAAGGCGACACTGAAACCAGTTGCACTTGTTGTGGCCCCGCGTCGATAACTGACGCCGGTTGCTTTCCGCATGCGACTAATGCGCCGCATAACGCGATGACAACAACTGCCCGACGCAATGTCTTCTGCATATTGGCGGGAGAAACGGCTGGGCGAAACGCTGGTCGGCACCATTGCGTGTTCATTGCACCCTCTCAGTTGTTGGCCATTCTTACAGACGTATTGCTACAGCCAGTCCAATGCCCATCGCATACGCTACAACGCTTGCCGAGTCTTTCAGATTGTTTGTTACGAGCAGAAGCTACTCCAAGGCAATTTCAGTTTCCCTTCAATGTCAAACTTGAATGGAATTATCACGAAATTTATTCAGGTCAACAATAAGATATTGGTACATAAATGTCGTAAACAATGCAAAAAATATGCACTTTGGAGCCAACATCGGCGGATTCTGCCAGCCTCGCTGATTATTACAAAATTGTGGCATTCCGACGCGTCGCGTTCGACTGACTGCTATTCGCTGTATTTTCTTTTGCACTACTACTATGATGCAGTGGCCCTGTGTGCCCCAATCCTTCAATGGAGCCTGGTCATGGTCCCTGTTGCGCTCACCCCCGTTGCGGCACTTCTTGGATTGGCGGGCATGCTGATCAGCCTCGCAGCGCTGATCTGGCTCGCCTATCGTGGCTGGACCGTTCTGGTCGTCGCGCCAGCCGCGGCGATGGTAGCGGCCGCCATCTCCGGCGAGCCGGTTCTTGCGCACTGGACGTTGACCTTCATGACGAGCGCCGCGCGCTTTCTCGCGCAGTTCTTTCCGATCTTTCTGCTCGGCGCGATCTTCGGCAAGTTGATGGAAGACAGCGGCTCGGTGCAGACCATCGCGAACTTCATGACAAAAAAACTCGGTGCGCGGCGCGCAATGCTCGCCGTGGTGATCGGCGGCGCGATCGTCACCTACGGCGGCGTCAGCCTGTTCGTCGCCTTCTTCGTGCTGGCGCCGATGGCGCTCGCGGTCTTCCAGGAGGCTGATATTCCACGTCGGCTCATACCGGCGGCGATCGCGCTCGGCACGTCGACGTTCACGATGTCGGCGCTGCCGGGTACGCCAGCCATCCAGAACGCGATCCCCATGCCGTTTTTCGACACCACGCCGTTCGCGGCGCCCGGCCTCGGCATCATTGCGAGCGTTTTGATGGTCACGTTCGGCCTGTGGTGGCTGGCGCGCGAAGAAGCGCGCGCCCACGCGCGTGGCGAGGGTTTCAATGGAAGCGGCGTGGCAAGCACGCCCGCGCACGACACGCTGCTCGTGCGCGAACGGGCAACCGTCGCACAAAGCTTCGACCCCGGCGAGATCGCTCACGGCCGTGTCAGCGTGGATCTACCGTCGTTCGGCGTCGCGGTCATGCCGCTCGTGCTTGTCGTTAGCATCAACCTGGTGATGAACGTGCTGGTGCTGCCGCGCATCGATGCGTCGTACCTCGCTGAGGCGCGCTGGGGATCGACGTCGATGGGCGCAGTCGGCGGAGTGTGGGGCGTGTGCGTTGCGCTCGGCGTCGCGATCGTGGTGCTGAGTCTGGTGAATCGGCGCCGGCTCACTGCGCTGCGCGAGAGCATCGACGCCGGCGCCAACGCCGCCGTGCTGCCCGTTTTGAGCGTGGGCAGTCTTGTCGGCTACGGCGCGGTAGTCGCCGCGCTACCCGCGTTCGCGCTGGTTCGCGAATGGGTGCTCGGCATCGGCGGCGGCCCGCTCGTATCGCTCGCGGTGTCGACGAACCTGCTCGCGGCGTTGACCGGCTCCGCGTCCGGCGGTCTCACCATCGCTCTCGACGCACTCGGCAGCACCTATCTGCAACTGGCCGCGCAACACCACATCGATCCCGCGCTACTGCATCGGGTGGCAGTTATTTCGTCGGGCACGCTGGACAGCCTGCCGCACAACGGCGCCGTCGTCACGCTGCTAGCCGTGTGTGGCTCGACGCATCGCGAGAGCTATCGCGACATAGTCATGGTGGCGGTCGTCGGTGCACTGGTAGCACTCATCGCGGTGATTGCACTCGGCTCACTGGTAGGGTCGTTCTAGGGAAGGTCCGCACAACCCGTTTTCTGTGCGTCGGCAGTTTGCTGCCCGTGTTGTATCGACGCCGGAAGCATACTGATACCTCGATCGCAGGGCTTTTCAGCCGTGGCGACTCGTGTTTGCCGAGACTCATGGCGTCTACGCCTGTGTGCTTCACGCGTTGCGCACTGCCTTACGCGCCATCCACAGGTTACCCAACGCAAACAGCGTCGTAATCTGGGCCGTGTTTTTCATCAAGCCCCGGTATCGTGTCTTTGTATAGCCAAACTGTTGCTTGAGGATGCGGAACGGATGTTCGACCTTGGCGCGGATGCCAGCTTTCAGGCGTTCGATCTGGTTGTATATCGCATCCAGACGATTACTCAGATCCAGTTGTCTGCACCTGCCTGGTTTCATCGCAACATGCCAGCGCACCGCCTCAGCCTCGCAACGCTTTTCGATACCCTGATAGCCGGCGCAGCGTACACATCCGTTTCTTCGCCATGCAACAACGCTTCGGCTGCATTGATGTCGTGAACGTTGGCCGCTGTGCCGATGACGGTGTGAAACAGGCCAGACTCCGCGTCAACGCCGATGTCGGGTAGCGGCGGCGCATTACTGCGCCACCACCCCCTAAGAACCGGACGTGCGAGTCGCCCCGATTCCACAATAAACCCCCACAAATTCAAATGCTTGGCTCAAGCGCAGTTACTTCGCTTCGCAGTTCATGGCGCTGTCCGCAACCGTAATATCACCAGCAAAGTTGCTGCGTGACGTCGGGAACGCGCGGACTGCCCGTTCAATGCCGACTCATTCGACGCATAACACGAGATTTCGAACGAAGCTGTCCGCACCCGCCTAGGACATCAACACCGATGCTCTGGTCAATCACGCATTCTATTCCGCGCGATTTCAACGTGTCTTTAAACAGTTCAAAGCGATTGGATGGATTCAGGTAGACTCCATTGGAGGATTCTACTTTATTTAAATACTTAAGTTTTATCACGAACGAATCACCGTTGAACATCGAACAAAGACGCTTCAAATCGGAGTCTGTATCGTTTACGCCATCTAGAAGCAGGTAGTTAAAGTAGATCTTCGCATTCCGTTTTTTATGATAATCGCGGGCTCTCACTACCAATTCTTCGATGTTGCATTGCGAACTGACCGGAATCAGGAATTTTCTGACTTCATCGGTGGTAGCATGCAGCGATATGGAAAGCGCATCGAACGAGGTTTGGTTAAGTTCATTAAACTTATTGCTAATTCCGACGGTTGTCAGCGTTACTCGTTTCGCCAAGCCTTCCGCTTTGATGCGAGTCGACGCTCGACAAACCTGTTTCATGTTCAGCATTGGCTCTCCCATCCCGGCGAATAACACAGTGTCAAATTCGTGCAAATGATATCTGCGCCGTGCGTCATCCAGGCATAGGGTTACCTGCTGAATAATCTGGTCTTCGCCCAAGTCTCCCATCGACTTTTGCTTGCCGGTCTCACAAAAAATACAACCGACTGCACAGCCGAATTGACTCGAAATACAAAGGTATGGCTTCTTCTCCTCGCCATAGAGGAAGAACGTCGATTCAACGCTCTCCAGCAAATTTTCCGTCGTGATCAGATACTTGCATCCCTGATCTTTCGAAGTCGATACATCCAGTATTTTCATAAAATTAGGTGATAGTAAATTTCTGTTTCAGGCGGGCAGGCGCCGGCGAATTTATATATCATTTAGACATGGCGACGCCACATTGATGAGGGTGCCGCAACTCGTTTGAGGCTCCCATGACTTGTTCGTGAGTCATCACTGGGTCAATGAATAGGGATTCAATGAAACTAGCGTCCAATTGCGAAAGGTAGCTCGACGGAATACCTTCATACCAATCAGGGATTGTCGTTGTCGTTGGAAATATTAGCTTGTCATCATAAAGTCGACCGCTCCAAACATCGTCCGTCGCGTGAATCCGTCGAGTCTTCTTAAGATCAATCACATCGACAATTGAGGAGTTAAGCGGAAATCGGAGGCTGTTTTCAGCCGCTGGCAGGTCATGGTCACAGAGCCATGCAACCAGATCCCGTTGTCGAGCGTCCAGCTGATTTTCGCGATAGACGGCAGTCATAAGAATCGGCACAACAGTGCCGCCAGCCGCTCGGTAGTCTTGGATGAATTTCAGACGGCGAAGAAGTTGCGAAGCGTTATCAAGTGCACTAATTGAGACGCGCATCTCGGCACCGATAGCTGCAAGTCCTGCCAACGTCGCGTGCGCGATATGCGTGAAGCTTTTCGTGATAAAAATAATTAATCGACCCGACTGATGAACCAGTTTCCCCAAATTTAGCGCGGTTATCCAATCCCACGAGGGATCACTGTTCCAGCCGTTTCTTAGGTAGCGCTGCGTGGTTGGCAATCGCGCCAGATCCTGAGCGACAAGCTCTGGATTCAACTCATTCGCAACGCGTTTCCCGAAATCTATTCCACGTGTCCATGCGGACTGCGCAGCGAAACAAATTCCATAGCACGCTTGACGTTCTGAGAGGCAGCCGGACACCACATCGGTTGTTAAACTATCGAAGGGAAGCCCACCTGCTCGTCCAACGCGAATGCTTTGAGCTGGAAAGGGCGAAAGGGATGAGCCGTTTATGTACTTTAGATTGCTATCGTGAATAAGATGATTCACGTCCGCCGTTACGCTGGAAGATAATGAAAAAATTTTAGAATTCACGCCATCCGCCTATTAAATAGATTGTCGCCCAAGCGGAGGTGTCAAAATGTCTCCGTCCGGAAATATTTTCAGGGCTTTGAGTAGTCGGATGCCGCTAAATTCTTGCCGACGGTGCAAAAGTTGAGTGTTGTCATACAAAATTAGATCGCCAGCCTCCCATCTATGGACGTACTGATTTTCCTCAGAGAGGATTGACGCTAGCAATTCACTCCGATCGCAATCCACCTTTCTGCCATCCTCGTCCTCGAAGTCGATTGTATTTTCACTGACGTATAAAAATTCTTCATTCGTTATTTTATTTTTAAAGATAACGGGGTGTGAGGTACAAATCATAGGAACATTATCGTGCGTTTTGGCTGGTCGCCGAGTAGACCAAAGTTCACGCAAATTTGGCAAGCGAGTTTCGCGCAAATTTGCGTGGCGAACTGCAGTGGTGGCGAAACATGTCTCCCCCCCAATCGGAGCGGGAATCACGCAGTAAAGGACGGCAAGCGACGCTGGATTTTCCCGAAATTCCTGATCGGAATGCCAAAAATCGGTGGTGTCGCCTCCGAAGCCGAGCGGTATACCGTCCGACCCCTTGAGGTTGGTTAAGTACGCCACGTGCTTATCAATCTGGCCGTGGCTTATTTTTCGTGCGGAGGGTTCCAGCACACCATTTCCGATGAGCCGACCGAACCGAATTAATTCGTAATCGCTGATTAACTGATTCCTAAAAACCAAAATACCATGCCGTGAAAGAAGCATGCGCAAGATTTTGACGTCCCACGTCGAGTCCGCTCGAAGTTCGATTGAATTGGTTTCAAGGCCAAATTTTCCGAGACTGCGCCAGTCTCGAATTGTAGTCAAGTCACTGTTGTGCATATGATTTCCAAATACGGATTGCTGGTCAAGGTTGAAAAATTGCTATTCACTATATTTTCATAAAATTTGTGCGAAAATTGACGAAAATATAGATATTGCACTGCTAGTTGTCTGGTATCTGCGGATTCTGATTGACCGTCTCGAAAGCCGGATTGAAGACACGATGCTCGACGTAGACTTTCAGACCATTCGACAACGGAACTACCTGTTTCTCGATAGGCATCGTGTATCTCCCGTATTTGCCTGGCAAATGAAAGCTTAATGAAAGATACTCGAGAAAATTGGTATGGTGTGTATTTCGGTAAAGCCGAACAGAGATTTAGTTGATATAGATCAATGTTTTCGCCAACCATCGTTGTACGGCTTTGGTGCAAATAGGCTTTGGGAACCAGTTAAAGTGGCAAGCCTGATGAACTGGTAGTTGGTGATGAGCAAGCAGAAAGGTGTGGAGGGGTTGTTCGATGGACGGCATTTTGATCGGGAGATCATTGTTGTATGCGTGCGCTGGTACCTTCGCTACTGACCTTGCCCCCGTTTGACGAATCCCATAGCTGGGCGAATTACGCGGCTTCGCCTCGCTGAGCCGCGAACCAGTTCTTTTCGAATGTCATGGGGCTGACGGGCGTTGTCACGTTGAAGTGTTGATCACGCAACGGCGCGATAGAACGATCCACTGCTCAGAAAGCAGACGGATCTTGGGTGAGTTCGGTGAAGCAGAGCTGCTTGCGATACAGCGAGGCGCGTAGAAGATGTCGCTTGAGCGCAAAGTGCTGCCGAATCGGGCCGAAGCTCGACAGGAATGACTGTGGGCTTTGTCGCGATAACGGTTACAGGGTGAGAAAGGCCTTATGTGAAGAGGATTACTTACGTAGCCAATGAATAGAACTGCTCGGCGGGAGTCTGTCGGGCACCGTCGTCTTTCATCTGCCCCTTGGCGATCATGTGCGCCACCTCGATGCCACCAGGCAGGATGCGGGTGCAACGAAAATTCCTGACCCCGAGCATGGGTCGGGGGCGCCGCTTGATCGCGCGATGGTCCTGCTCGATGACATTGTTCAAGTACTTCGTCTGGCGGATCTTGATGGGTGTTTCGCGCTCGGCGTTGATGGCTTCCAGCGCGGCCAGATTGGCGCCACTTTTGTCGATCCTCACCGTCTCGGGTTCGCCATTCCGGGCGATCGATTTTTCAAAATACCAACGCGCCGCGGCCTTGCCCCGATGGGCTCGCAACAGAAAATCGATGGTGTTACCGACCTTGTCGACAGCGCGATACAAGTATTTCCATTGGCCTTTGACTTGACGTAGGTCTCGTCGACACGCCAGCTCTTGCCGACGGGGCGCTTGCGACGGCGAAGCGCTTTCTCCAGCACCGGCAACACCTTGAGGGCCCAGCGATGCACGGTTGAATGATCGATCGCGATGCCTCGTTCAGCCATCATCTCTTCCAGGTTTCGCAGGCTCAACGGATAGGCCACGTACCAACGCACGCACGTCAGGATCACATCGAGCGGATAGTGCAGGCGTTTCAGTACCTTGGCCACCGCCGGGTTCAGCGTCCTCATCAATTCACTCATCATCCGCGACTTTGTATCGCCGGAATTCCACCGATCATCTCTTACTGCGACACAACAGGTCCAGCGACGCCGGCGGCATGAACGACGCCCGCGCCGACATGCGTTCCCAGAATTCGCGCAGCCGTTCGACGCCGCGCGCCGGCGGATTGCCTGCGATCAGTGCCGCGTTGATTGCCCCGATCGACACGCCGGCAATCCAAGTCGGCTGCGAGTCTGACTTCGGCGAGACCTGCGTACACGCCCGCCTGGTACGCGCCGAGTGCACCGCCACCCTGTAACACGAGGACCGTATGGTCGAACCTGCCCAGGTTCACAGCCACCTTCGAAGGCGGCGAGTCCGGTTTGGTGTTCATCGCCCGTTACCCGCGGTCAGTTGATCGGAATCGCAGCACAGAATCGGGCTTCACCCAGACCGGCCCGCCGGCATGGAACAGCCCGGCCATGGGCAGAAGTGGCAGGTATTTCATTTCAAATGCTCCTCATATCGCAGCCGACGATTTCAATAGTCGGGTCTGCGCGGACCTTCTCCTGGAAGACGAAAAAGGGCCATCCGCTGTAGATCATCGTGACCGTAGCAAAAGAGGACTCGTTGATCGCCGAGGCTCGGCCTCGATGATCAGAAGTTATGGATCAGGCCGATGCCCGCACCGACCTGGCTACGCGATGACGACGGCGAGTTGTTGAAACCGTTGCCGATCGATGCCGTTGCGTCGATGATCTCCCCGCCATTGAGCGTCATGCCGTTTGCGCGCTGGTAAGCCTCGACTGCGTAGAGGCCCGTGCGCTTCGACAGGGAGTAGAACTGTGACAGCGTGAACTGGTGGTACTGCGCTGCGCTCGTGATGCCGTTCGACCGGGTTGCGCGTGTGTAGCTGTAGCCACCCGCGAGGGCCCACCGGCCCGCAGGCTTCCATCGAAGCACGGCGCCTGCCGTGTTGAATGTCGCCTGGTTGCGGAATGTCGAGCCGACGCCCGGGATGTACTGCACGTTCGAGTACGATGCTGTGACGTCCCACTCGGATGTGAGGTAGCCCGCCGTCACAGCCACGCGCTGCTGCGCTTGCGCCGTCTTATACCCATTGTTGATCGCCGACACGGCTGTCTGGGCGCCGCCGTTCGACAGCGTGGATTCCGCACCCCAGGCACCGCCGCCCGGCGTCGAGTTATTCACACGCTGGAAGCCGGCAGCGATGCCATAGGGACCGTGGACATACCGGACGCCCGCGCTCCAGGTCGAGCCGGCGTTCAGGCTGCCCGGCACGCCACCGAACGCGTACGAGCCTCCAACCGTGAAGCCGTAAAAATCCGGCGACATGTAGACGAGCGAATTGTTAGCGCGGTAGTCGACGTCGAGCGCGTCGATGTCGCCAGGGTGTGCGCCGAAGTAGCCGGTCAGCCAGTTGTTCGGCGTGTACGGCGACAGCAGCGTGTAGTACGCCGTGTACTGGCGGCCTGCCGTCAGCACGCCGTATTGCGGGTCGGACAGCCCCACCCACGACTGACGCGTGAACATGCCGCCGCTGAATTGCGAGGTAGCGTTATTGGTGTTCACGCCCGCTTCGAGTTGAAAGACGGCCTTCAAGCCACCGCCCAGGTCCTCAGCACCCTTCAGACCGAACCGGCTTCCTAGCCAGACGCCCGTCGACATCTTCACCGCCGAGTGACCGCCAGTCGTCGAGCCGAGCGACGTGCTGCTGTTTTGATAGGTGATGCCGTTATCGACGAGCCCGTAGAGGATCACGCTGCTTTGAGCACAAACAGTGCCGGACGCAAGAACTGCGGCCGTCATGCCGGCCGCGATGCATATCTTCATCGATCCCTCTCCATCTTCAAATTCCCATTGATCCCATACGTCCGTAAAGGGAGGCCACGCTGTTGCACGTGGCAGCCCGTGCGCCACTAGCCCTGCTCCTTTCCGGCAAGGAACAGCCCGACGGTGATGAGCACCGGTGGCACGGCAAAACTGCAGTTGCCCGCAAGCCGGTACATGCCCGCCGCTACACCACATCCCACCGCGAAGCTCGCGACACTCGCCGCCATCCGCACGAGCGGCGATGGGCCGCCGACCGCCGCAGGTTGAACCCTCCGGAAGCGGTCAGCCAGCTGCAGCATGATCTGGGTGACGGTGCCCGTCATGAGCGTCGATGGCGGCGCATCCGACAGATGGAGCCGGTGCAGCCCGTTCTGGATCGACATTGCGGCGACGAGTACAAGGCCGGTGACGACCGCCATCCAGTTGTCCCCGTCGGTGAGTGGATCGAGACGGATCGCTAGCACCGCGCCTAGTGCGAGCAACAGCAATTGAATCCCAAGCATGATGCGCAGCACGGGCGCGCGGGCCACAGACAGTCGATAGCTCATGGTGCCCGCGAGCATCACCGTCACGCAAAACACCGGCAATGCGAGCAGTTTTGCTACGGCACCTGTCGTGCCAAAAACAAACGTCGCCCCCACCGTGACGAAGTTTCCGGTGACGTGCGCCGTAAACAAGCCGTGCAGCGCGAGAAAGCCGGCCGTGTCGACATAGCCTCCGTTAAAGCTCAACAACGTCGGCAAATACCGTTTCATCCAGCGATCCCTTGTGGCATGCATTCCTCTTGAAATTGCGGCGAGCGTTGTATGCAAACAGCTTCCCGGCTTGTGATGGCGCTCGATGTAATTCACGTTCGGATTGACATGTCCACCGATCGTGAAGACATATCTTTTCGGGAACAGCGACTCATCTGCAGGCATTTGATCCTGTCGACAGCGCGGGTACGCAATACAGCATCAACCTGTGTTGGCATGGCGCATGACCCGACGGGCTCGCTTGTCGGCGATATCGTGCCAGGCGACTAGCAGAAATCCGCCCAACAGGCCTAAATGCTCAAAAAACGCGTTAGCGGTTGGCATGCGATTGGGTGGCGCCATTTCCCAGAACCGGTTGACCAGGAACGTCGCCATCAGCGTGAACGCAGCCAGCGCGAGCGCACCGAGCCAGCGAAAACGACCTGTGAGGATCGCGAGCGGCGCGGCCAACTCCAGCACGATGGTCGCGGCGGCCAACGGTGCGGCAGGCGCAAGTCCGGCGTGAGCCATCTCCGCCACCGCCCCGCTGAAATCCAGGGCCTTCACAAGACCGCCCTGCAGATAGGCCGAGCAAAGCCCGAGCAATGCGATCCATCTCACCGCAAGGACGCTCTTCGGCGAGCGTGTCCATTCGACGGACGTTGAGCCTGAGCGCCGCGTCGTTGCCTCTTTTTCGCGCGCCATTTCACACCGCCCAGCACGCACAGCCAAGCGCGCCCCAGAACGAGCGCAGGTCGGAGGCGGGCGCCCTGCTCGACCACGAACGGGCGTGGTCATGGCCATGCACCGCGCACGCCGTCGAGCAGCCGCACGACGCGGCGGCGACCCGCTGCAGCGGCACTCCGCCCTCGCTCTGCGCATCCTTCCACGCAGCAAAGCCGCCGAACCTGCGCACCGGCGACCAGGCGGGCATCGCGGGCGGCGGGGTGCTGTTGTCGAGCGCAGCGAACTCTCCAGCACCATACACGACACGTCCACCGACGATCGTCAGCAAAGATGTCGTGTGTGCGATTTCGTCTTCCGCGCACGCGAAGAAGTCACGGTCGGGCACGATCAGGTCGGCCAGTTGACCCGTCGCGATTTGTCCTTTACGACCTTCCTCGTTCGAGAACCACGTAACATTCTCGGTCCACATGCGAAGCGCCGTTTCGCGGTCGAGACAGTTGCGCCGAGGGTAGAGGCGCAGGCCGCCAACTGTCTTGCCGGTGACGAGCCACGCGAGCGAAACCCACGGGTTGTACGACGCGACGCGTGTCGCATCGGTGCCTGCCGACGTCTTCAGGCCCTTCGCGAGCATCTTCGCGATAGGAGGCGTCGCCTCCGCAGCCGCTGCGCCGTAACGCTCGACGAAGTACTCGCCCTGATAGGCCATCCGGTGCTGCACCGCGACGCCGCCGCCCAGCGCGGCGATGCGGTCCATCGAGCGTTCGGAGATCGTCTCCGCGTGATCGAAGAACCAATTGATGCCGTCGAGCGGAATGTCCTGGTTGACCTTCTCGAATACGTCGAGCGCGCGGCTGATGGTCTCGTCGTAGGTCGCATGAAGGCGCCACGGCCAACGGTTTTCAGCGAGCACCCGCACCACTTCCTCAAGTTCGCTTTCCATCTGCTGAGGCATGTCGGGCCGCGGCTCGCGGAAGTCCTCGAAGTCCGCAGCCGAATAGACGAGCATCTCGCCCGCGCCGTTGTGCCGAAAGTAGTCGTCACCCTGCTTGTACTTCGACGTCTTCGTCCAGTTGAGGAAGTCCTGTTTTTCGGCCTTGGGCTTCTGCGTGAAAAGGTTGTACGCGAGGCGTATCGTCATCTGCCCTTCGTCCGCGAGCTTCTGGATCACCTCATAGTCTTCCGGGTAGTTCTGAAAGCCCCCGCCCGCGTCGATGACGCTCGTGACGCCGAGCCGGTTCAGCTCGCGCATGAAGTGGCGCGTCGAGTTCAGCTGATAGTCGAATGGCAGTTTCGGGCCCTTCGCGAGCGTCGCGTACAGGATCGACGCGTTCGGCTTCGCGAGCAGCAGCCCGGTCGGATTGCCCCGGCTATCGCGCATGATCTGGCCGCCGGGCGGTTCCGGCGTGTCCTTCGTATAACCGATGACGCGCAGCGCCGCCGCGTTCAATAGCGCGCGGTCGTACAGATGCAGGATAAATACGGGCGTATCCGGCGCGACCGAGTTCAGCTCGTCGAGAGTCGGTAGCCGCTTCTCGACGAACTGCTGCTCGGTGAAGCCACCGACGACGCGCACCCACTGCGGCGGCGGCGTGATCGCAACCTGGCGCTTTAGCATCGCCATGGCCGTGGCGAGCGAGCGCACGCCGTCCCAGCGGAGCTCCATGTTGAAATTCAGGCCACCGCGCACCACGTGCGTGTGGTTGTCGATGAGGCCGGGCACGACTGCACGGCCGTTCAGGTCAATCACGCGCGTCGCCGCGCCGGCCAGCGGGACGACCTCCGGGTCACTGCCGACGGCGACGAACATGCCGTCCTTGATCGCGACGGCGCTCGCCACCGGCTTCGAGCGCTCGAGCGTCGTGATGCGGCCGTTGCACAAGATGAGATCGGGAATGGATGCAGAGGTAGTCATGAACGGTTCTCCTCGGTGTTGGCCTTCTCGCGGCTTACCTGCTGCGATGCCTGTCGGCCCGGCAGCACGCCAAAGACGTGATTCGTGCAGTGGGCGTCCTGCCATGCAGCCGACAGGGTGGTGCCTGAAAAAACGCGCTTGGTGACCGGTATTACCTGTTCGCCGCCCAGCATGCCGAGCAGGCCAAGCAGCGCAATGAGCGGCGGTGCCGGCGAGCGCACGCTGAGCAGGCTGTAGATGATGCCGACGAGGATGCCGGCTCCCAGTGAGAACAGATAGGGCTTCATGGGTGTGCTTTCGTCGCTTCGTCGGGATCGACAACGGCGGCCCGCACATTGCCGGGCCGCCGCCGCGCCGCATAGGGCGTGGGTGTCGTGTGCGGCGCTCAGTGGCCTTCGCCGCCGCCGAACATCGTCTTCGCGTAGATGAGGCCGAGTCCGTAGCCGCCGCCGTGGGCGATCGACGTCGCGACGGTCTGGTTATAGGTTTCACCACGCGCCCAGTCACGTTGCAGCTCGAGCAAATATTGCAGCGACGTCATCGGCCGCACGCCCGCCTGCACCATCCGCTCCATGGCGCGCTCGTGCGCTTCGTCGCTGATGTCGCCACACGCGTCGGCGATCACGTATACCTCGAAGCCTTGATCGAGCGCCGATAGTGCCGGGCCGACGATGCACACGCTCGTCCACAGTCCGGCGAACACGAGGCGCGGCTTGCCAATCGCGTTCACGCGATCGGCGATGCGTGGGTCCTCCCACGTATTCATCGTCGTGCGATCGATGATCTCATCGTGCGGAAACACCGAGCGGATCTCGTCGAAAATCGGACCCGAAAAAGTCTTCGACGCCACCGTAGTCAGGATCGTCGAAACGGAGAACTCCTTCGCGGCCTTCGCAACCAGCGCGGCATTGTTGCGTAGCAGAACCGGATCAATCGACTTCGTGGCGAACGCCATCTGAGACTGGTGGTCGATGAGGATCAGCGTATGGTCGGATGGGGAAAGCAGCAGCTTTCCCGGCTTGGCTTGAGCTTGAGGCATCGTCATCTCTAGGTTGGGTGGAGTGAACACAGGTCCAGCGCCGAGATGGTATTGGAGCCGGAATCGCAAAGGAATAGAATGAACGGAATAGCATCCATTCCAGATTTTTCATGCAGACACTTCCCGATCTCGAGGCGTGGGCGATCTTTGCCCGCGTCGCCGACACCGGCTCGTTCGCCAAGGCTGCCGAAGCCCTCGGCATGTCGCAGCCCACCGTGTCGAAAGCAATTTCCCGGCTCGAGCAGCGGCTCGGCACGGCGCTGCTCTACCGGACCTCGCGCCGGTTTTCGTTGACGCTGACTGGCGAGATGGCCCGCGAGCGTGCGATCCGCATCCTGAACGAGGGCGAAGCCGTGGAAGCGGAAGCGTCGGCGCAGGCGCTCACACCGCGAGGAACGGTGCGCGTGACTGCGCCAATGTCGTTCGGAGTGAAGTACCTGGCGCCGCTGATTCCCGCGTTTCTCGAGCGCTACCCGGAAGTCGACATCGACCTGTCGCTCACCGATCGTGTGGTCGATGTGGTGGCAGCCGGTCTCGACCTGGCCATACGCATCGCAGAGCTCGGCGACTCTTCGCTGCGCTCGCGAAGGCTCTGTGCGATACGCCGGCCACTCGTGGCAGCGCCCGCCTATCTGGATCGCCACGGACGACCTGAACATCCCCGCGACCTTGCACAGCATACATGCCTGATCTATACGAACCTGTCGACCCCCGAACTCTGGCAGTTCACTCACATATCGGGCAGCCAATGCGCGGTACACGTGCGCGGCAGAATCCGGAGCAACAACGCGGACGTGATCGGTCCCGCGCTGCTTGCCGGGCAGGGGCTCGCGCTGCAGCCCGAATTCATCGTTTGGGATGCGCTCGAGCGCGGGGAGCTGGTAGAAGTCCTGCACGAGTGGCGCATCGCGCAGATCAATGTGAATCTCGTCACGCCGCCGGGCGTCCTGCGACCCGCACGCGTGACGGCCTTGCTCGACTATCTGGCCGAGAGCCTCGCCGTGGTGCCGTGGGCAATGAGCGACAGTTGATGCTCCAGTCCATGCGGTTTCTTGTAGCACTCCTTTGCTGTCGCCACGTTCTTTGAATTCTGCTGGTGTGATGACAAGTTGTCGCGCTCAAAAAGCCGAGTTACTAGAATCGATATCCGACTGACACAAAGCTGAAGGCTTTGTCGCAATAAGGCGATGTATGCTGCAGCCCGCGAGACGAATGATGTGATCCATGAAGCAGAACCTGAATCCAGCCGTGGCGCGCGTGCTCAAGCGCCGGCATTGCCCGCTCGACGTGATCCTGATGTGCGTACGCTGGTATGTCGCCTATCCGCTAAGCATGCGTCACATTGAAGAAATGGTCGCTGAGCATGGGATCTGCGCTGATCATTCGACCGTGCACCGCTGGGCGCTCAAGCTGTTGCCGGTAGTGGAGAAAGCGTTTCGCCTTCGCAAGCGGTTTGGACGCGAATCTTATCTCAACGCCTTAATGCGACAAGACCCCGCGAGCGTATCAGGAACCGATGAGCTGTCGATCGATGGAAGTCTATCCGTGCACGGTCGCAGCAGTTCAGCCGAGCATGACTAATGCGGTCGCCAGAACGGCACGTTTGAATTCCTTAGGGCGCCGCGGTAAGGATGAGAACGGACCTAGCATATGGCTATAGGCGACGGTTTTGCTAATGCCGTTGGCGAGCATCATGAACATGATGTCGGGGTCCTGCTGCGAAATCTCACCTGCATCAATCGCATCAGTGAGCAACGGCACAAACACGTCATGAAACGGCCGGACCACTCGCTCAATCAGGAGGTTAAGACGCTCCCCAGTTTCGGTTGCGGCAGTCGAAAAAAACATGCCTACGTCCGGCGTCAGAAACACTTGGTCGATGAGGATGGACACGGCACCCTCGACGCGCGCTCGCGGCCCCAGACCCGACGTCGCCCGCAACGCGGCGGTCTTCGCGATCATTGGCGCTGCCTCGTCGGCGATCTGATCTACCACGGCAATCCACAACGCTTCTTTCGAACCAAAATGATGTGTGACAAGCGCGGGGTCGACACCCGACACCCTGGCAATTTCGCGCACGCTTGTCGCATCGTAGCCACTCCTCGCGAACGCGTTGCGTGCACTGCGAAGCAACGCATCAGCACCGCCCGCGTCGCTGCTGGCTGGACGACCTCGCGGCCGACGCGGCGAGGCGGTCGCTGTAGCAGGCTTGGCGTTGTCGTTCGGATGTTTCATCAGCAGCCGTAGATCGTTTCCAACGAAAGTCTGGAAGTTTAACCGGTGTGCTCCCTGCGCATAACAGTGGCCCTACGTTTGACATGAATCCATCTACGCCTTAGCATCGCAATAATTCATCACTCGTAGAATTATTTGACAATGAATCAGGCCACCCGAATCGTCATCGTCGGCGGCGGCATTGCTGGGCTTCTGCTGGCGACCCGGCTGGGTAATACGCACGGCCGCAGCGGGCGCGCTCACGTGACGTTGATCGACAAAAGCGCCACGCATATCTGGAAGCCTATGCTGCATACCATCGCGGCTGGCACGCGCGATGTCCAGCAACAGCAGGTCATCTATCTCGCCCACGCCCGAGAACACGGTTTCGACTACCAGCCAGGCGAAATGGAAGGCCTCGACCGGAATGTGCGCGCCGTGAAGCTGGCCGAACTCAGGGCGCCGTCCGGTGAAGTCGTCATCGGCCCACGTACGGTCGAATACGATGTGCTAGTTCTCGCGCTGGGTAGCCGCGCCAACGATTTCGGCACCCCCGGCGTGCCGGAGCATTGCCATTTCATCGACAGCCAGGCGCAGGCCGAGGTTTTTAACGAAGCCTTGCGCGTCCGCATATTCCAGAGTGTTGTGACGAATAGTCCGTTACGCGTGTCGATTGTCGGAGCTGGGGCGACGGGGGTCGAGCTGGCGGCGGAATTGAGCCGCTTGCTCGAAGTAGCCGCGAGTTATGGCGACCCTGACATCCGCTCACGCCTGAACCTCACGCTTTATGAAAGCGCCTCGCGCATTTTGGCGGCATTTCCGCCGGCGGTGTCGGAATCCAGCGAGGCGCAGTTGCGCAATATCGGCTTCACCGTGCGAACGGGCACGCGCGTGACCGCAGCCGAACCCGATGGACTTCGGCTCGCCGACGGCAGTAAGCAGGCGGCGGATCTGATGGTGTGGGCGGCGGGCGTCAAGGCGCCTGATTTTCTGGGCAAGCTGGATGGCATCGCGGCGAATCGTTCCAATCAGATCAACGTCAGACCAACGCTGCAGGCACAGGACGACGACAAAATTTTCGTTCTCGGTGATTGCTCGACGCTGACGCTCGCCGGCCATGAGCGCCCTCTCGCGCCTACCGCGCAGGTCGCCACGCAACAGGCACAGTTTCTTGCGAAGCACTTGCCGGGCTGGCTAGGCGGAGGCTCACTACCCGACTTTGCGTTTCACGACTTAGGCGCGCTCGTGTCGCTGAGCGACTACAACGCTTTCGGGACGCTGGGACAATTCGGGTTCTTCCGGGGCGGGTTTATCAAGGGCCGATTCGCGCAACTGAGCCACGCCATGCTCTACCGCCAGCATCAGCAGGCGTTGCATGGTTTCGGCAAGGCCACATTACTTTGGACAGCAGAGCGGATTAACGGCTTCGTGCAGCCGAAGATACGGCTGAGCTGAAGCCCCCACTTCTGACAGGAGTACTGGCATGGATCAGTACGTGACGGACAACATCGCATGGCAGCGCACTGTCGGGCAACTTGATGCCGGTTGCGCGCATCAGTTGACGGCTCGCGTCAGGAATTTAATCGATTCGCAGGGATCAAGCCGTCTGTCGAATGGTAACGGTGCCGTTGCGATTGCCCTGCTCGAGCGAATCAGTGCGCGAACGGCCGCGGTCTCATGGAGCGATCCACAGGGCTGCAAATACGGCGAGCAGATTTGGCGGCTTGCCACAGCCAGCCGGTCGGGGATATGCGCATTGAGCGCACAACCTATCGCTGTGGGCGATGCGATCTATCGCCCCACAAAGGTCAATCCGCCTCCAGCTAATGCCGCCGCCATGATGCTTGCCGCTGTAGTTGAGCGCGCCTTCGCCGATCCATGTTGTTAGTTTTCGCTTGTATGTTTCACTGCTGATTCTGATTAGTGGCATGGAACTGTCTCGGGGGCGCTCACGCAGGGCAAGCGCATGCGCCACCTCGATTTTCAGACCAAGAATTCGACGACCCCACCGTTTAAGTGGTACATCGCTCCAACAATTTTTACTTTTCCATCCTTCTCCATCGGGGCCAGCACGTTACTGCCATTTCGTATTGCGTCGATCGTGCGCCGAACATTGGTTTTCGCCACCGCATCGACAAATTCATCATTCTTACTGCTTCTGTCACCAGCGTACTGCGTTTCATCCACAGCCGGCCTGATCTTGACGAGGAGACCGGTCAGGTTTCCCAGTTCAACGTGATCAATAGCGCCCTTGATTGCGCCGCATCCGGTGTGCCCCATAACCAATATGACTTTAGCGCCGGCCGCCGCACAAGCAAACTCCAGGCTTCCAATGAGATCCTCATTGGCGATATTGCCCGCAATACGCGCGTTAAAAGTATCTCCGATTCTCGTGTCAAGGACGATCTCGGCCGGAGCCCGGGAGTCAATGCAGCTCAAGATCACCGCTGCCGGATATTGCCCGCCGGCAGTAGCTTTCTTTTGTGCCAAATAGTCGTGAGGCAGCATTTTCCCCAAACGGAAACGTCTATTTCCCTGCTTTAGGTCCTCGATAATCTGGTCCGGCGTCAACCTGTCTCGCTCAGACTTCGATAGCGCCGCCGCGTAAGCCGATTCAACGCCCCCCATGCCTCCCGCCAGCCCGACGGCTGCGACGCTCAACGCAGTCTTCAGCAAGGTACGTCTTTCAACGCTGTTGGAGGACTCCGCTGGACAACAGCCAGTTTTCTCGTGCATATCATTCTCCGTAAACAACCGCAAAACGATCATTGTTTCGGCATCACGAAGCTGTCATGCATGGGCGATTATCTTCGCGCCCGCTTCCTGAAGGGCGGCAGCAGATCGCCGAGCCACCTGGAATAGCCCTAAGCACATCGTAGTGCAGTGACGGCGGTTGTCAACGTACGTCGCGTCACTTCATGCGAACTGCATTAGTTCTGCCGGTTGCAGGTTGTGTCGGGATAAGGAGGGGAGGTCGAGGCAGTTCGGACATTAAAAGGACTGCTTATGTCACGGCCGAATAGAATTGCTCAGCAGGATTTCGAGCGATGCCATCTCTCGAACCGGGACATACGTACATCAGCGCTCCACTTTCGACATAACCGCCGTCGCCGGGTCATACCGATAACCCTTCTGAGAAAGTCGCTCGGCCATTGTCGCCCCGATAAGCTTTTGCTGTGTGTCGCGGGATATCAACTCGCTATCTGGCTTAAGGCGCTCAAGTTCAGACGAGAGTTTCCGGATGAGCGCCACTTCCCCTGTGCTACGTGAGTCGATGAACAATAGCTTCTCGTTTGCTGAACCGAGTCGTTCCTTAAGGTCCTTGGCGTGCGCCACCCACTGTTCAGCAATCGTGCGAAGCTCGTTAAAAGCCTTCTCATGTGCTTTGGCCTGTGCCGAGATCTGGCGTTGTAACTCAGCGACTTCATCCGCCGTCGCAGATTTGCCCGCTTGAATGGCAAGTTGATGGCTGCGTCGCGCTTCCTCTGCTCGAGCCTTCTCGACTTCCGCGAGGCGCAGCGCCAATGTCGCCGCACGCTGTTCGGCGGCATCTGCCCGCTCCTTCGCGGCAGACGCATCCTGCGAAACCTGGGCCAGTTCAGCGATCGCGGCCGTTTTCTCTGCAGTCACAGCGCTGACCTGTTCCCTCGCCTCTTCAAGCTCACGGGCAACGCCTTGCAGTTCGTTGCGCTGAATCGACGCCTCCTCGCTCCGCGCTACGCTTGTCTGACGCTCTGCTGCGAGCGCGGTACGCGACTCATCGAGTTCAGCGTCCAGCGCAGCGACCCGCGCGAGGCTCTCATTCACCTGCGCCGTGGCAGCTTCTGCGCGCGATGATGCCGCGCTGGCCTCCTGCGCCCACCGTTCCGCTTCGGCCGACTTCGCCTGCTCGATTTCTACGAGGCGCTGCTCCAACGTCGTCGCATGCTGTTCGGCGGCCTCAGCCCGCTCCCTCGCCACAGACGCATCCTGCGAAACCCGGGCCAGCTCAGCGCTCACAGCCGCTTTCGCCTCAGTCATAGCGCCGATCTGTTCCCGCGCCGCCTCAAGTTCCCGGCCGACGCGCTGCAATTCGTCAAACTGAATCGACACCTCCTCGCTCCGCGCTGCGCTTGTCTGGCGCTCTGTTTCGAACGCAATGCGCGCCTCGTCCCGCTCAGCCTCCAGCGCAGCGACCCGCGCGAGACTCTCGTTCGCCTGCGCCGTAGCGGCTTCTGCGCGCGATGACGCCGCGCTAGCCTCCTGCAACGCTCTATCCGCTTCGACCAACTTCGCCTGGCACTCGTAGCCCAACGAGGCGATCTCCTGCCGCGCCTCATCGAGCTCCTGCTTCATCCGCGCGATCTCATCGTTTTGACTCGAAACAGCAGCGGCCAGCTCTTCACGCGCCTTACGCTCCTCGCCAAGTTCGGCCTTGGTGTGTTCCAGCGCGGCCTCGTCCACCGACACACGCTGCGCCAGTTCCGCCGCTCGAGCCTCGGCCGCTTCGGCGCGGCCGGTGACCGAAGCGAGTTCCGCGGTGAGGCGTGTTGACGCATCCTCGGAAGCACTCAGCGCATTCGTCAGAGCAATATGCCGCTCACGCTCGGTCGCAACTTCTTCCGCCGTCTTTTGGTACTCGAGTAAAACCTCGTCCCGTTCCGCGCGTGCAGCGTCGAGGTGCTGATTCACGACACTCAGGTGCTGACTGACCGCCCTGTCGGCTTCGTCTTGAGCCGCCATCCAGAGCCGGTCCGCTGCGCTCATCATGGTTTCGGCAATGTGCTCCGGCAACCCGGGCTGGACGTGCACGTGGGGCGTGAGGGGTTGCCGCGCTTCGCGCCAGCGTTGCAAGGCCGCCGCAATGGCAACAATCGAACCGCCGGGAATCTCCGGCCAAATGGTCACAGGGGAAACGTTCCGGCCTTCCTCGACCATGCGATCTGCGATTCCCGCGACCAGTTGGTCCGTGATCGTGTCTGCGTTCGTGGACATAAGCTCCTCAAACCTCATTCTGACCTGGCGAAAAATTGAGTCCCCCATACGTTACGTCATCCTGCGGCATTCCCGATGAAAGGATCGCAAGGTAGCTCAGTGCGTTCGATTTGGAGGCCGATAACTGCCATTGTTATCGATGACCGACATTATGACGGATGATGCCTGTCACCCTGATCGTGCTTGGCGCTCTCTCACAGATGCGCAGCAGGTGACATTCGGACCTTGGATCTCATCGAATGACCGTCTGGTGCCAGCCATACCCCTTTCTGGCATTGGCCGCTTACCACGGCGACCGCTTGTCGCTCCTTCCGAAATGCAGCAAGCGCTGCTTAGCTTCGCCGACCGCGTACACCGGTGCAGACAATAGTTGCTCTTCATGCAAATCGAGAATCGTGATGATCGGCAAACAGTCGGCTGCTTCGATGCGCCAGATGTTTTTGCATGTGTCTCTTGCCGCGCTGTCCAGGATGCGTTCTGCCTCAAGATAAAGTTCTCGCTCTGCCGCACCGAATCCCGCTTCCTGAAGATACCAGGCCAGATAAAGCGCCTTCACCAATTCTGACAATAGATCGCCGTTGCCCTTGCCTGCCCGAAATGCTGCCAAGGCGAGGTGCCAGTGCAGCGATTGTTCGCGCACGTAAGCGGCCTTGTGCGGCAATAGCATGGTCTTGCCAAGCGGCCTTCTGCGCGACTGGCTCGCTGCGGACCGTTTCTTCCGATTCTGCGGCATGGATCGTATTATCTGGTTAACGGCGCTTCAAACCCGGCATATTAATCTATCTAGAAACAATAAATACCGTCATGACGCTCATTTAACAGAATTTCGATATGCCAGGCGCATATCCTGTTTTTTTGAATAAATGCCTTTTTAAATTTTTATATTGGCTAGCGGGTTGACTATTTTGACGATTTTATGAAATCGAACTGAGCGCAATGCCTCAACGAGCTAACCAAAAGAGACCGTTTGGGAATGCAAGACATAATCAGGTCAATAACTGGCGGACTTGTTCGGAATGACCGCCCCTGAACGAGCCCTCACCGGCATTTCAACAGCTTGCTTTCTGGCCGAAGGACGGCAACACCCTCGTCGCGAAAAGGCACGACCGCGGTAACACCACAGCATCGGTCGAATGCACGCGTCGGCGTCCGGGCCACGCCAGATGTCGCGTGCTATGCTTGGACCGCCAACGGATCTCCACGAAACAGACCTGTATCCGTGTCGACGACGAGGTCAGTGCCGTCCAAAACGCTGCACCGTTCGGCACAGGACTGAGCCGGACAAGACCGCAATCGCTGACCATGGACTACCGTCATCTGCAACAGCGCAAGAGCCTGCACGGCCGCATCGTGAGGGAACTCGGCATGGATATCGTGAGCGGCAAGGTACAGCCGGGCCAGCGGTTGCCCGCTGAGGCTGTCCTGTGCGAGCGCTATGGCGTTAGCCGCCCCGTACTGCGCGAGGCCACCCGTGTGCTGGTGGCAAAAGGACTGGTCGTGTCGAAACCGCGCGTCGGCAGTGTCGTGAAGCCTCGCGCGGAGTGGCATATGCTTGACCCCGATGTCCTGTACTGGACGATCAACAGTGTTCCGGAAGGCGAGTTCTTCAGTTCGCTCCTGACCGTGCGCCGCATTATCGAACCCACGGCGGCTGCGCTCGCCGCCACCGCAGCGACAAGCGACGATCTTGCGCGCATTGCATCGGCTTACGACCAGATGGAACGTGCGGAGACCGCAAGCGCGCTACTGGCTCCCGACCTCGAGTTTCACCGGGCAATCATGGCGGCCACACACAACGACCTGCTGGCCTATATTGGCAACATGCTGTCCCTTGCCCTGTCGGAGTCGATCAAGCTGACGAGTCGTCATCCCGAGACGCATGCGCTTTCGTTGCCGCGTCACAAGGCGATTCTCACTGCGATCCAGAGCCGCGACCCACTGGGCGCGCGGCATGCAAGTCTGGTCCAGCTCGACAATGCGCGCGCGGACGCCGAAAGCGTTCTGGAAGCCGGCAGCCAGTACCCGGCGTAACCCTTACCTGAACGCAGCGGCAGAGCCTGCGCCGCTCAATGCGAATGGCGCGGCACTTCCGCGCCCGGCAGCCCACCAGAAAATCGAAGTCACATCCCTCATCGGCCTGCAATACGTGCTCTACGTACAGATGCCGGTAGCCGTGGGACGCAGGTTCGACTCGCCATTGGAAAACACCGGGAATTCAACCGGAAAGCCGCCTGCTTCCAGCACGCGGCGCTTCGCGTGTTCAGCAAGCTTTCGAAAATGCGCATTGCACGGGGTCAACTCGGACCACGTGTTACAGATCCCAATAATTGGCTTGCCGTGAAATTCGTGATCGGGAATGCCCTGGTTTTTCATCCAGCTTCGGTACATGAAACCGTTCTTGTCGGCTGAGCCGAACCATTGGGCAGAGCGTAGCGGGCGCTTTCCGTTCTTCATGCCCCTCTCCTTCCAGACGCTAACTCGATAGTAATACTATTAAAGCGGCACATAGTGCAGATCATTTCGACAACGCATGACCCGCGGCCAATGAGCCAGACCAGTCCCGTCATCGTGTTGTGCTGTACTGCTGGATGCGAATGCGGAAAGCTGCGCTGCACCGCGCAAATTAATTAGTCGGACTAGTTAAGGGTATACATCGATTAATAGGAAAAAGGGCGTGATATAGCATTTTCTGGAGGGTAGTCATGCGTACGCGCGTGCACGTGGGTTTCATGAAAGAAGTGATGCCCAGCTCCGGTGCTTTTCTTGCCGGAGCTTTTCCTGCTTGCGCCGTCATGGACAGTGAAGTGTTCAACAACCAAGAGACGGGAGATTGAGATGGCGCAAGCGAAGGAAGACAAGGACGAAGTGCAAGGCATGCGTCGGGGATTGCTGCAGGGCGCGGGCCTGTCTGCAGCACTGGCGCTATTGGGTGGAATGATCACGCCGGCCCAGGCGGCGGAAGCCGGTTCGTTCCCGGCGCACAAGCGATGGAAGATCGTATTCGTCAACCATGTCACAACGAATCCGTTCTTCGTTCCGACGCAATACGGCATCCAGGACGCGACCGCTTTGCTGGGGATGGACTATCAATGGACCGGCTCGGCCAATGCCGACATCGGCGAAATGGTGAACGCGGTCAACGCGGCGATTGCCGGAAAAGCTGACGCAATCGCCGTACCGATCGTCGACCCCAAGGCGTTCGACAAACCCATCCAGGCCGCGCTCGACGCCGGCATTCCCGTGTTCGCCTATAACGCCGATGCGCCCTCGGGTTCGACGAATCCGCGCCTTGCCTATATCGGCCAGGATCTTTATCTGTCTGGCTACCAGATGGGCGAGCGAATCGTAAACCTCATCGATAGCGGCCTCGTCGGGCTCTTTATCGCAACGCCAGGCCAGCTCAACATTCAGCCCCGGCTTGACGGTGCGGTAGCTGCAATCAAGAAATCGGGCAAGAAGATCGACGTGCAGACCATCGCAACCGGCGCGACCGTCAACGAAGAACTTTCGAAGATCAAGTCCTTCTTTCTCGGCCACCAGGATCTCAAAGGCATGTTTGCCGTGGACGCGGGCAGCACCCAGGGCGTCGCCGAAGTGATGAAAGAATCCAATCTGCCGTCTAAAGGCGTCCACGGCGGCGGCTTCGATCTGTTGCCGCGCACGGTCGATCTGATTCACGAGGGCTTCCTCGACTTCACGATCGACCAGCAGCCTTACGTGCAGGGTTTTTATACGGTGATCGAGGCGTTCATCTTTCTCGCCTCCGGCGGGCTCGTTGGGCCCGCCAATGTCAACACCGGCCTGAAGTTCGTCACCAAGGGCACAGTCGATCCGTACCTGAGCACGTCGACGCGCTATGAAGGCAAGAGCACGAAAGCCCAGATCGTGCCACGCACAGGTGCGATCAAAGGGTGACGTCTTCCGTGACGGACGCTCAAAAAACCGCTAGACCTCCGAGGCGCTGGTCAAGCGCGCTCGGGCGTTCCAGCGAGATTCGCATCTTTGCGGTCGCGCTGATCCTCAGCATCTACTTCGAGACAGTCAACCATGACTTCCTGCTGACCAGCGCGAGTCTTCAGAATCTCTCGCAGTTCATCGCCCCGGTGGCGATCATTGCCTTCGGCGAAATCATGCTGATGATCGGTGGGGAGATCGATCTCTCCGCCGGGATGGTCTTCGCGTTTGCGCCTTTCATCATGCATTTTGCCCTCGAGGCAGGCTTGCCGGCATGGCTTGCGATGCTCACCGGCGTCATTGCAGCAGGCCTCGTCGGGCTGATTAACGGTGCAGTGACGGTGTACCTGCGCATCCCATCCTTTGTGACGACTCTCGGTACGTTGTTCTTCGTGAACGGCCTCACGCTGACAATCTCACGAGGCACACCGGTTTCGCCGCCGGAGAATTCAGCGTTTGCGGCGTTCATGGGGGAATGGGGTTACAGCGAGATCATCTGGACGCTTGCCATTGCCGCAGTCATGCACGTGCTGCTTCGTCATACACGCTGGGGTTTGCATACGATCGCCTCGGGAGCGAATCCGCTGGGCGCTAGCGAAGCGGGGATACAGGTCAGGCGCCTGAAGCTCGGCAACTTCATTCTCGCCGCGCTGCTTGCCGGCTTTACCGGGATTCTGGAGGGTTTTCGTATCACGTCGATCGATCCGCAAGCGGGCGGTAATCAGATCATGTTTCTTGCAGTTGCCGCCGCCGTGATTGGCGGCACGCCCCTCGCCGGTGGATCGGGCACGATCATTGGCGGGCTGATCGGTGCGGCGGTGCTTGGCATTCTCAACGACGGTTTCACGCTGATCGGCATCAACGCCTTCACCTTCAACATGATTCTCGGCGCGGCGATCCTCGGGGCCATGATCTTCAACATCCACGTGGTTCGTCTTGCGCGCAAGGGAGAGTTGTGATGTCCGAGGCGCTTGAGGTGCTGCGCGGCGAAGATATTGTCAAGCGTTTCGGCGCGGTCACCGCGCTCGATGGTGTGACGGTGACGCTAAGACAGGGCGAGATCCTTGGCGTCCTTGGCGACAATGGCGCAGGCAAATCGACGTTGATCAAGATTCTGACTGGCTTTCATCAGCAGACAAGCGGCAAGCTTTTTGTAGGCGGCGAGGAGACGATGCTTCGCTCCGTTGATCACGCCCGTTCACTCGGCATTGAATGCGTCTACCAGGATCTGGCGCTCGCCAATTCGCTGAGCATCTATCACAACATGTTCCTGAACCGGGAAATCATACGTCGAGGGCCGTTTCGCCTGTTGAACAATCGCGCAATGCGTGAGCGCGCCGCGGAGTGTCTTGAAGAAATCGGCGTGCACGTGCCTTCGGTCGACCTGCCGGTCGAGCAGCTTTCTGGCGGGCAGCGACAGGCTATCGCGGTCGCTCGCGCGGTCAATTCGAATGCAAGGATACTGCTGCTTGACGAACCGCTCGCCGCGATGGGCGCCCGCGAGGCTGGACTGATCATCGACCTGATCCTTCGGCTCAAGAACAAAGGTGGTCTGTCTATCGTCATGATCATGCACAACTACGCGCAAACGCTCGACATCGCGGATCGTGTGATGCTGATGCAGCGCGGACGGGTCACTTACCAGCGGGAGGCAGCCAGCACGTCGGTCGAGGAGCTGATGGATATCGTGCGACGCGAATATCGGGCGATGCGGACAACGATGAACTGAGAAATTCAGCGCGGACCGAATCTGGCTCAACGTCGTCTTGTGCCGAACGGCCGGAGTCACCCCAATTCGGTCAACCAGACGTCTCCGAAGCGGACGCACAGTACACCTCTTTCTGCAACAGTGATTTCGATGTTGGGCACTTCTGTGGTCGGTGACGCACACCTAAAGTGAGTTCAGCTTTCCGACGCAAGCCACTCCGCATGACAGGACCTGCGCGAAGCTTTCCTCACTCACCGGAGCAGACCATGTCGAACAGAACCTCCCCGGCCACCCTCGCTGAAACGTCCCCCGCAACCAGGGACTCGCAATACTTCGAGTACACCTCGTCGGCCAATCCGATTGGCGCGAAGCTCATCTCGCGCGTGCCCTTCCGCAATTTCTCACCTTCGCTGTACTCGAATGGCGCAACGCGTGTCGTGCCGCTTGACCTTTCGGCAGAACTGGGTTGCCAGGGCCCGGCGACCGGTCCCGGCTTGAGCGCCAATTTCCTGCGCATCAAGTATGTTGCTGGAGCGGGTAGTGTACTGGTCCAGCGCCAAGGACGTGTGATGGATATGCCTCAGAGAAGCGCGGCGGGAGGTCCCCACCAGTATCGACACGCGAGAACCGCCCACTGAACGTGACGCGAGCGTCTGCGTCACTAGTCATCCCGCGACCGCGCTTTTGACCGCGTGCTGGCTTTCGCGACCGGCGGCACGCGACCCTGATCAACCGTTCCACACCTGGAAATCTGACGACCGTTTTCGGCGTACAGAGAGGATAACGAACTACGTTGATTGGACCAACCGCCCAGACCCCGACAATGTGCTCCCCTGTTGAGAAGCTATCGATTCAGATCTGAACCGAATCCTGTTGCCCAAAATTTTTTATTCGGGTGCCAGAACCGACCGACGCGCCATTTCCTGTCGGAGCAGCTCTCGCTTGTGAACATCGCGGAGAGCGCACGTCGGAGGATCGGACCGCATCCCGTCGGTGCAACTCTCCCGTGCCTCTACTCATGCCTTGACAAGCTGCAGGCCGCCGAAATTCTGGATGGTGGGAATATCGACCTTCGTGTACGTGTCGGTCTGGGTGACCGGCGCCACCACGATGGCCGGGCTGGCGAAGCCGCCGCCATACGCAGCGTTGTAGTTTGCGACGTTGTAGTTGCTGCCGCCGCGTACAGCGGAGAGGGCCTTGACGGAGAGTTCTTCGGCGTGTGCGAGGTCTTTGATCATCAGCGAGGTCATGATAAATCTCCTGGGTTTGCTTCGGTTTGGAAAACGCGATTCGTTGCAAGCGGTGGAGAGTCCCCGTCGGGGGTGAACGGTATCACCGGTCAGAAGGACTCTCCAATCTGCTTAACTCACAGTGCGACAAACTGCAGGCCGCCGAAATTCTGGACAGTGGGAATTTCGACCTTTGTGTGCGTGTCGGTCTGGGTGACCGGCGCCACCACGACGGCCGGGCTGGCGAAGCCGCCACCATACGCAGCGTTGACGTTTGCGACGTTGTAGTTGCTGCCGCCGCGTACAGCGGAGAGGGCCTTGACGGACAGTTCTTCGGCGTGTGCGAGGTCTTTGATCATCAGCGAGGTCATGGTAAATCTCCTGGGTTTGCTTCGGTTTGGGAAAGAGCACTATTCGTTGCGCTCACAGGCACAAACGCATAGGGTGTGCCACGCTCAGATCGCGGGCCTTGAAGAATCGCCTAACCGCATGAAAACAAAGAAAAATAAATATTTCGCATGAGCTTTTGCGAAGCATTCCGAAGGGCTGGAGGAAAAAGATGTCCTGCTTTGACAAACATGTCTCCCAGTGACTGTTTGTTTTCGAACAACAGGTCTGTCCAGGTCAATTTCAGATGACTTGGCGGCCGTTCGTGGTCCGCCCGGCCAGTGTCGCGTACACGTCAAACGCCGATGCGCGTCGGGCATTCGGTTTGTGCGGGACCGCGCGCGCTGTGATCGCCGTAGCTGAAACGTGAGTACCGTGGCGTGGCGAAAGCGGGACTGTGTGGCAAATCGCGTTGCGTTCGTGATGAGCGAGCGACCCTTGCATGCCAATCCTGCTCGCGTTACGTTGGCAAAGGGCCACCGTGCAAAGCACTCCGGCAATAGGCAAACGCGCGCGCCTTGGGCCAACCAATGGGAGATGGTGTGATGCAAAACCTCGTCCAGATCGCGTGCGCAGCCTGCCTCGTCATAGCAACCGCTGCAACAGCGCAAACCCCAGCCTCACAACCCTCCGCGGGCGGGACGCCCGACAAGATGCCATTCGACATTCCCTACGGCACTGCGATTGGTCTGGACACTGCGAAGAGACTGCTCGCGATTGCAGAAGCCGAAGCGAAGAAACACGACTGGAAAATGGACGTTGCTGTCGTCGACACGCATGGCGAACTCCTCGCATTCGAACGAATGGACGGCGCGAGTATGCGTCAATCGCGATATCGCAGAACAAGGCCCGCACGTCAGCAAGATTTCGTCGTGAAACCCGGGTCTTCTACAACCAGTTCGAGACCGGACATGCATACGTGAGCACGCTGGATGCGGGGCTGGTGGCATCGCCGGGAGGGTTTCCGCTCGTAGAAGAAGGAAAGCTTGTCGGCGCTATCGGCTGTAGTGGCGGCACGGGCGATCAGGACGCATCTGTGTGTAAGGCCGCCGCGGATACGATCAAGTAGTGCGACGCTACTGTTCGCCGCAGCCGACGCATGCGACCCAATTCGGCCGGTCAAACTTCTACAAACCGGCTCTTCGTTCGTCGTGGCGTGCAATAGGCTAATGTTCCAGCGAGAACGAATCGAGGCGGCAAATGGCAATTCCTACGCCAATCGGAAATCCCACAACACATCGAGTACGTGTTGGGTGGAACGTTCGACGTACCCCGCACGATGTGCAACGCCAAGGCGACGCCACAACGCAGGGCGCAGCGGACGCATGGCAATGCGCTGGTCGGGCAATGGCGTAGTGGCCTCATGAGGCAGCAGCGCTGCGCCGTAACCTGCCGCGACCAGACTCTTGATTGCGTCGTTGTAGTTGAGCTGAATGCGCGGTGCAGGGTGGTGACCGCCAGTCGCAAACCACTCCGCAGTCAGACGCGAGAGACGCGTGGTGGTGTCATTTAGAATGAGAGACTGAGCAGCGAGCCACTCAGGCGTGATACGAGCCGGACACCGCCAATGTGCCGGCACGAAGGCCATGACGGGGTCGCGACGCCAAGGCTTTATTACGAGTCCAGCCACCGGGGACTGAGGCAGCGCAACCAGCCCAACATCCAGCGTTCCATCGGCCAGTCGGGTTAGCGTTTCATGCGAAGTGAGTACCGCAACCTGAATGTCGATAGCGGGATGGTGTTGGCGCAGCACCTCGAGCGCTTGCGGCAACAGGTGCGCGATCGCGCCGGTCGATGCCCCGAGCCGCACGCGTCCGGCGAGCCCTTGCACCTGGCGGTGAACGTCGTCCAACGCCTGCTCCGCGTCGGCCAGCAGTCGACGCGCGCGCCCTACCAACATCTCGCCTATCGCCGACGGTCGAACATGTCCGCGCTTCCGTGACAGGAGCGGGGCCCCAATGCGGTTTTCCAGTTCAGCGATGTGTAGGCTGACCGTTGGCGGCGCCAGGTGCAGCGCACGCGCCGCGTCGGCGAATGAGCCACGGTCGGCAATAGCGACCAGGGTGCGCAAGCGGTCCAGGCTGATCTCTCGCATGTCGGCGTCCAGATTCAGAAAAGCTGAATGTTAGCGTTATGAAATTCAACTTTCGCTATTCTAGCGGTGCGCGGAAGATAGGGGCTCGCTCTACTTGTTGTGGCCCAGTCACCGGAGTATTTCGCGCATGAGCTCTCCCGTTGTTTTCATCGACGGCGACCAAGGCACCACCGGGTTGCAAATCCATGAACGGCTTCGCGACCGAAGCGACCTGAAGCTATTTACGCTTCCCGCTTCGGAACGCAAGGATCCGAAGCGTCGCGCCGAGGCCATCAACGCCTGCAACATCGCCATCCTCTGCCTACCCGACAACGCCGCGCGAGAGGCGATGGATACCATCGTCAATCCTGCAGTCAGGGTAATCGACGCAAGTTCCGCCCACCGCACACAGCCAGACTGGACATACGGTTTTCCGGAGATGGCTCCGGGACAGGCGGAACGCATCGCGAACGCACGTCGGGTCACCAATCCCGGTTGCTATCCGACCGGTGCGATTGGCCTGCTGCGTCCCCTGCTACACGCCGGGCTCATACCAGACAGCTATCCGGTCAGCATTCATGCGGTGTCCGGCTACTCGGGACGCGGACGTGCCGGCGTGGAGGAGCATGAGCGGCAGGGCGCCGTCAACGCGCCTTCCTATCACGTCTATGGTCTGGAACTCGCGCATAAGCACACCCCGGAGATCCAGCAGCACGCCAGGCTCGCGCAACGACCCATCTTCGTCCCTGCGTATGGTGCGTTCCGCCAGGGCATCGTGCTGACAGTGCCCTTGGCGTTGCGGCTACTGGCGCCTGACGTGAATGGCGCCGCGTTACACGCATGCCTCGCGCGGCACTATGCCGAGGCGGCCCACGTGCATGTCTTGCCGCTGCAGGAGTCGTGCGTCTTAAAGCACCTGAATCCACAAGTGCTGAACGGTACGAACGACATGCGCTTGAGCGTATTTCCCAACATGGAGCACGGGCACGTGCTGCTATCTGCAGTTTTCGATAATCTTGGCAAAGGCGCATCCGGCGCTGCGGTTCAGAACCTGAACCTGATGCTCACGCAGCAATAGTGGCCAATCGATTGAGCTAACGTTCGGCCGCACCTATATGCCGACGATTGTTGTCAATCTGGTCGTGGCCGTCGAATGTCTCATAGGAGACGCGTTTCGCTCATTTCGCAGGCATCGCCGAAAGCGGTTCGAGCCCAGTCCTCGAAATCGCGGGCGCCGCGTCCGGCGACGACAGAAACTGGATCAGCGCCTCTGCGCCGGCTGGATTTTTCGCATTGGTGGCGATGCCCCCGGAGAACACCGTGTACCTCTGCACTTCTGCGGGCAAACTGCCGACCACCGTCACCCCCTTCACCGGCAACAGTTCGACGACCTGCTGAAGTCCGATCTCAGCTTCTCCATTCGCGACGGCATCGGCGACCTGCACGGCCGGAATCATGCGGCTCTTGCTCTCCATCCGCCCCGCGATGCCGAGACGCCAGAACAGTTCGTTGCCGACAAAGACGCCACTCGGGCTGTCCGGATAGACGATCGACTTCGCTGCGAGCAGCGCTCGCCGCAATGCATCGGTCGAGCTGATATCCGGCTTCGGCGTCCCCTCGCGAACCACCATGCCGATTGCCGAGCGTGCGAAGTCCACCTTACTGTCAGGCAAGACCTTGCCGGCATTGATCTGTTCGTCGAGCGCATACCCAACCACGATCAGCACGTCGGCCCACTCGCCGCGCGCAAGCCGCACAGGGATCGCATTCGCGGCCGTACCCACCGCGGGCCCCCAGACGGTGATTAGCTTACGGCCGGTCGCCTCCTCGAATTGCGGGCCCAGTTCGCGATAGGCTGACGCAAACCCGCCCGAAATCATCACCTTGACTTCGTCTGCCAATGCGACCCCGCTGCCCAGTAACGCGCCCGCTACGCAGAACGCGAGTGCACGAATCCTCAGCTTGCGGATGCTCACGGCCCCGCCCCATGTCGATTGGATGACCTAGTCTGCATATGCATCGAGTCCGGATGCCAGTCATGATGTTAGCCGGCATCGAGTGCGGCAGCGAGACTGCCGCAAACCTGTCAGCTCACTACCGCCGTCGCGGGCGCTGTTCGCCCCGTCTGAGTCATTCAGGCGCGATCCACCTCCGTCCGTTTTCGAACCGACTTCGGCCGATCGTCGAGCAGATCGTGACCTTTAAAAGTAACGCTTTTTCTTCACGTCCATCACGAAACCGGCAAGCCAGGCTTCAGCCAATGAGATCGGCACCTGTCGTAAGGACAATCTTTCCAAAGTGTGTGCCGGAATCGATCAGCTCGTGAGCGCCGCGAGCGTCGGCAAGCGTAAAGGTCTTGTAGACAACCGGCTTGATCTTGCCGCTCTCGATTTGCGGCCAGACCTGCCGCTCGAGTTCATTGATGATGGTCGCCTTGTCTGCGGCTGTGCGCGATCGCAATGTTGAGCCCATATGCGTCAGACGTTTCGTCAGCATCGGCAAGATGTTGAGATCCTTCGCCGGCCCCTTGATCACGCCCACCTGGAGGATCCGTCCGTCCATGGCTGCGGCGTCATAGTTTCTAGCCACGTAGTCGCCGGCAATGATGTCGAGGATCACGTCGACGCCTCTTCCATCGGTAGACCGCTTCGTTTCGGCGACGAAATCTTCCTCGCGGTAGTCAATCGCGAGGTCTGCGCCTAGCGCCAGGCTAGCCTCCCGATGCGCCTGCGAGCCAACTGTCGTGATGATTTTCGCAGCGCCGAATGCCTTCGCCAGCATGGTCGCCGTGGTACCGATACCTGACGCGCCGCCATGGATCAACACCGATTCGCCGGCAACCAGCTTGCCGCGCTGGAACAGGTTCAGCCATACCGTCATAAACGTTTCGGGCATAGCCCCCGCTTCCACCAACGTCAGGCCTTTGGGGATATGCATCGTGTTGCAGGCGTGCGCGACGGCATATTCTGCGTAGCCACCGCCGGGAATCAATGCACACACCAGTTCGCCGATCCGGAATTGGGACACGTCGGAGCCGACGGCAACCACTTGACCTGCCACTTCCAGCCCTGGAATGTCCGAAGCGCCGGGGGGTGGATCATACAGCCCTTTGCGCTGGAAAACGTCGGGGCCGTTCACGGCAGCCGCGTGGATGCGGATCAGAACCTGATCGGCGGCCGGCATCGGCACCGGGCGCGTAGTCGGCACCATGACCTCAGGGCCGCCGGGCTGTTTGATCTCAATGGCCGTCATGGACGACGGCACACGATAAGTTGAAGCAGACATGGATACCACTCCTTCTATAGATGAGGCTCGATTGATCCGGGCGGATCATTGAACGAGGAACTCTTGCGTTCAGTATAGGCATCGACATTGATGAATACGTGCAGCATTATTCACGTGGTGAGATGCAAATTTGCATCAGGAGGGCGGCACGATGAACTGGGACGACGCGCGAGTGTTTCTCGCGGTGGAGCGCGAAAAAACGCTCCGTGGAGCGGCCAGGACGCTCAATCTCGATCAGGCGACGGTCGGCAGACGGATTGCGGCACTAGAGCACGCCCTACGTGCAACGCTCTTCCTGCGCACCTCTGAGGGTTACGCGTTGACTGCCGCAGGCGAGGCCGCGCTGAGATCAGCGGAGAAAATGGAACGCTCCGCACACGAACTCGTCAGACGAACTCAAGGCACGGATACACGGCTTGCGGGGGACGTAAGAGTCACCAGTACCGACTCGATCGCGCTCGACTTCCTGCTTCCCGCCATCGAACGCCTGCATGCTGCGCATCCCGAAGTGCGCGTCCTGCTGGACACGTCGACGCGCATGCTGAATCTGGCAAAGCGTGAAGCGGATATCGCGGTCCGGTCTGTCAGGCCGGACAATCCCGATCTCGTCGCGCGGCGCCTGGCTCGCTGGCCCATGGCGCTCTTTGCATCGAATGCTTATCTCGAGCAGCACGGCAAGCCCGCCGCTGGCTCCGCATTCGCGGGCCACGATCTTGTCGTCTATCAGGGAAACTGGACCGGTAATCGATCACCGACTCTTGCTGGCGAACCGGTACACGCGGGGCGCATCGTATCGACCTTCAATTCCAGCCTCATGCTGCGTACCGCGGTAAAGGCCGGCATCGGCATCGGTGAGCTTCCGATACATCTGGCTGAACACGACGGACTCGTGCAGATATGGCCGGAACCCGCACGTGGGGCGGTCTACGAAATCTGGCTCGTCACGCATCAAGACCTTCGGCATACCGCGCGCATCGCAGCAATGATTGACGGCATCGTCTCCGCGTTCGAAGCTCACACAAACCACACAAAAGAGTCACGCACGACTTAGCTGCGGATGCTGGGTGTCGCGTTACATGCCCGAGCGGCCGATTTATGCAGAATGTCAGCTGTTCAACGCGACATCGCGACCGTCGCCTCATGGCCGCACTAAGGCGTTACTCGCCGCTGGAAACCTGCGGTCAGGGGTAGGGCCGCAGCTTGATCGTTCAACGCACGACGGAGCCATCGCGGTACCCATTGACCGCGCGCCCCGGCCACGCGCGGTGACAAACTTATTGCGTTCTGCGACAGAGATGCTTGACGGCGGATGAACAAAGTACGCCGAATTCCTATCATAAGCGTCTGGGTTATATAAACCGGCAAATCCATGCCGTTTTACCGCAGTTCGGCTAGACCCCTATCTGTCCGGGGCTCGTGACAAACGAGGTTTGCGCGCGCAGCGCTTGAAGCGTAAGCAGTTGCTCACATGGGAGCGAAGAGAAAATGCGGGGCCTGAGGGGCTTGGCGGCCTCCTTTTGTCACACGCGGTAACGAATTTCCCCTGCACGCCCCCGGACATGCGTGCCCCGCCGCGGTCTAAATCTTTAGCGGAGTCGTTCCGCCGCATTAGATGAGGTCTTACCGTGCAGCACATGATTTTGCCCCCTTTGACGGGGGTATTTGCAGCCGCGTTGCTGGGCGGCTGTGCCGCGGCGCCTTACGACACATCGATGAATTCCTGTGATCAGGAGTACATGATGACCAATCCTGCGGGCGCTGAATATTACTGCGGTCCCGGCTATGGGTACCCCCTGTACGAAGGAGGCTTTCTCGGCTTTGTCGATATCGACCACTTTCACCATCACCATCACCACCATGACCATGACCATGACCGTGACCGTGACTTCGATTTTCATCGCGGCCATGACCATGATCGTGACTTTCATCACGGTGGCGCCATGGCAGGCGGCGGACACGGCGAAGCGCACGCCGGAGGCCACGGCGGCGGGCACGACTCAAGTGGCTTCGGCAGTGACTTTCAGCCGTCGGGAGCGAGCGGATCGCACGGAGGTGGTACGCGCAAGTAACCGGAATCACGCAACGGACAGCACCTCCACAATCCTCCGCTCGAACGCCCGGTCTTCTTTGCCGAACAGATGACAATGGTCGGGGCTGACGCCGAGGGTCCGGATGGAATGCCTCTAACGGGCCGGCAAGCAGCGCTTTACTTTGTAAGACGATCCGCGCATAAAGGTTGCTTGTTTTGGCAGAGCCGACGATCGGGTTGCACGTCCAGGAAGCGTTGCGCTCATGTCTCGCCTCGCGGCATGGGTGGTGCGCGAATGGGCGCGGTGCGCTGGAGGATATCGATGACGATCATCGGCGCACCGGGTTGGCCAGAAGTCCGTAGTGACGGATGCGATGGAAGCCGCTGGGCTGCACGTGCAGCAGGAAGCGGCGCATGAACTCGCCGGCTTCGAGCGTCATGGTCTTGTAGCGGGTGTGTCCCTTCGCGCAGTAGTCCTTCCAGCGGAAGGTCACGCCGCGCTCATCGAATGCGACCTGACAGGCGCTATCTCACCCCCACCGTTTGGCAAGAGCTTTACCCTCGATGTCCTTGGCGAACAGGGGTGTCTCCTCGGCATTGTGCGCGGTTAAAGCCTGCTGCGCGAACTCGCTTGCCTTGGCGAAAGGCACACCACGCTTCTCCAGCACCTCGAGATAGCCCGGGGCGGAGCGGACTTCAACGCTGTTAGTCAACTTCGTCGTGTCCGCATCGATAGCGTCGACGTTGAAAGACCAGATCACGACGATCTTGACGCAGCTGCCAATGTCCGGACCGATTGAGTCCGACAACGACACGAGACGACAATGGCTTCGCGCTGCGATGTCCTCGACATAGTGCTGCACCATCAGATTGCCAACGCGCTCCACATTGATGGACATACGCTTGCCCTCAGGGGTGAGCGTTGCAGCCGCCGCAATGTGATTCTTCGAACAGGCCTGATATTCGCTATCGGTCAGCGTGAAGACCCATTCGGTCAGATCGATGGACGCAAGCGGCGCATGAATGGTGGCTTCAGCCACCGATTTGGCGATGACTTCATCGGTCACTTGTCGATCTCCGGATTGTCAAACTGACAGCTTCGCGACGATCTCGCCGGTCGAGACAATGGCGTTCGCGTAAGCCGGCAAGTTGAACTGCAGCGAGGCGTCCATCTCGGCGTGACCGAAGCTGCCGATGGCGTCTTTCACTAGCGTGACTTCGTAGCCGAGCTCGGCGGCAAAGCGCACGGTGGACTCGATGCACGTGTTAGCGCGCATGCCGATCACGATGACCTTGCGCACACCGTGCTTCTTGAGCTGGAGGTCGAGATCCGTGTTGGCGAATCCGCTTGAGAGCCAATGTTCTTGCGCGACGACCTCACCGGGACGCGGCTCGAAATCGGGGTGAAAGCTTCCACCCCAGGTTCCGTCCGCGAAACTGCGTCCCTTGGCAGCGGCCGCGCCGATAGGCGGTGTCGTCTTCCAATGACTGTGCAGATCACCTTCACGCCAACGATGGTGGGGCGCGATGAAGACCTGCACGTCGGCTGCACGAGCTGCAGCGAGGACCTGCCGCATATGCTCGACGACATTGTTCGCCTCGAGGGTCGTGCGGCTGAGTTCGTAGAGCTTGCCGCCCTCCGACAGGAAGTCGTTGTAGGGATCGACGATCAACAGCCCCGTCAGCTCAGGTTCGTACGTCAGCTCGGAGTTCGACTGGTTTGCCATACCGGATGTCCCTTTGGTTAGATGATCCAGTTGCTACAATATTTGAAGTCACTAAATTTGTAAAGGACATAACGTGGGATCGGCGAACGGTGGCGATCTTGGATTGCAGAGCCGACAGGTTCACAATGCAGGGTTCTGCGAGAGATCAAGATGAAACAACAGACTACTGGCGAGACGCTTTGCCCCCTCGCTCGCGCGGCTGCCATCATTGCGGATCGCTGGACGATCCTGATCCTGCGCGAGCTGAGGATGGGGAATGATCGCTTCGACGGCATTCAGGCACAGACCGGGATGTCGCCCAACCTGCTTACCCAGCGCCTCAAATCAATGGAGGACAACGGGCTCATCGAGCGTCGGGTCTATCAGGAGCGACCCAGGCGGCACTCCTACTGCATCACCGACAAGGCGCGTGAGCTTGACGGAATGATGCTGACCCTTCGTTTGTGGGGAATGCGGCACTGCGGGCTGGATCCGAAGGCTGAAGGCGCTGTGACGATGAAGCATCGTCGAACCGGTGCGGTCATCGGCATCGATTGGCAACCCGAAGAAGCGGATCTGCCGTTTACCTTTAGCCAGGTCGAGACTCAGGTAAATCCAGCATGGGCTGCCGAGCGTGCCGCTCGCGCGGAAGCCTTTGCGGCAGGACGGCGCATTCAGGTTTCCAACCGCACGCCGCAAACAAAGCGTGCCGAGGTCGCGTTGAAAACGGAAAGCGAAAAGCGCGCGCCGCGAAAGCGCGGTTCTGTTTCCGTGAAGGATTGACCTTTTATGCGGACCCGCTGGCTTTCGGGACGTGGAACGCCGGTGCCCTACGAGATCGGGCCCGCATGAGGAAAATCGGACTGTGGCTGCGCTAGTTGCTTCGCGTGCTGGAGTGCGATAGCTTCAGGCGAACTCGTCACACAGCCGTTTTGATGTCTGCTTTCGGACGCGCAAGCGACGCGCACAGGCTTGCCGGAAGACCGATTCGGTCGTCAGCTTCTGGCCGACTACTGCCCGATGCAGTCGGCCGTAATCGATCCGCCGTTCACTGTCTTGCAGAACGGAGATCCCCTTTCGGCGTGGAAGTGCCATTCATATACAACCAGTTGTAGCTAGACGCGCGCCTCTCGTTTCGGCACCCGGCGCGCAGGGCGCCGCAGGCCGGGCGTCACTCACGATTCGGTCCGACCTCGAGCGTTCGACGCTGCGCACCGCGCATCCCAACATCCCAATGTAATCGCCCTGACAACGGCGCAATCCCCGCGTTGGAACCCGATCGCGCGGGCGGCGATGGAATTTGCCGCCCGTCCCGATCGTTCTTTCCGTGGAACTGTAACAGCGGTAACGATTTCGACCGTGCAGTTGCCCCGCGTTCGCGAATTCGCACGTTCGAACGGAGTCAAAAGTGCAACAGACCAGCGATGTCTGGTTCGAGGGCGATCCGCAGCCGATCTGCGTGGATCGCGCCTTGCGAGGAGGGAAGATGAAGTCGACCATGTTCCGGATTCTCGCCGGGATGCTGGCAAGCCTGATCCTCGGAGCATCATCGGGAGTGCATGGTGAGAGCGAGGTCCAGCCGGCGCCGCAGGCCGCCGCGCCGTTGACGGCAGAGCAGCTCGATCAAACGCTCGCGCCGATCGCGCTCTATCCTGATCCGCTGGTCGCCCAGATCCTGATGGCGGCGACCTATCCGCTGGAAGTCGTCGAAGCCGATCGCTGGGTTCAGCAGCCGGGCAACGCGGCGCTTCAGGGCGGGCAGTTGACTGACGCGCTCGAGCAGCAGCCCTGGGATCCGAGTGTGAAGTCGCTCGTGCCGTTTCCACAGGTGCTGAAGATGCTCGATGACAACCTCGAGTGGACCGAGCGCATTGGCGACGCCTTTCTGGCCAGCCAGCCGGCGGTCATGGATTCGATCCAGCGCCTTCGCCAGCGTGCGCAGGCGGCAGGCACGCTGCAGTCGATACCGGAGGAGGCGGTCAACCAGGTCGGGCAGGACATCACGATTCAGCCCGCCAGCGCGGACACCGTCTACGTTCCGGTCTACAACCCGACGGTCGCCTATGGCGCCTGGCCTTATCCCGCTTATCCACCCTACTATTTCCCAAATAACTTCTACAACGCGGTGCCCGGTCCGTTCGGCTTTGGCTGGGTGAGCGTAGCCGTAGTCGTTCCGCTGTGGGGTTGGGAGCATTGTGACTGGCATCGGCACCACATCGACCTCGACCGCGACCGCTTCGCCGACCTGGACCGCCACCATCGGCCGTCGGGAGTCGAGTGGACGCACGATCCGTGGCATCGGCACGGCGTTCCGTACCGCGACCCGGTCGTGCAGAGCCGGTTTGCGTCGAACGCCGCGTCGCCGGATGCGCGCCCGGCCTCGCGCGGAAATCCGGCAGCGTTGGCCGTTCCTTCATCGCGCACCGTGCCGGCCGTCGCGGGGATGCGGGGGAGCGCTTATCCGCAGGCGGCTCCGGTGCCGGCGCCGCAGGGTCCTCATGCGCAGATGCCTCAGGTATTGACGACGCCCCGCGCACAGGTGCCCGAGTCACCGCAGGGTCCTCATGCGCAGACGCCTCGGGTGTGGACAGCGCCCCGCGCAGAGGTGACGCCGGCGCCACAGGTTCCTCACGCGCAGATGCCTCAGGTATGGACGGCGCCCCGCGCACAGGTACCTCAGCCACCGCAGGTGCCTCACGCGCAGACGCCTCAGGTATGGACGGCGCCCCGCGCACAGGTACCTCAGCCACCGCAGGTGCCCCACGTACAGGCGCCTCAAGTACTGCGGGCGCCTCCAGCGCAGATGCCGCGGCCAACCGCTGTGGTGGTGCCGCACGTCGCGCCAGGCTTCGTACCGTCCGGTCGCGGCCTTGGCATGCAGGCGCCAGCCATGCCCGGACGCGTCAGCGGCATACAAGCGCCCGTATTCCGTCCTGCAGGCGGGGTGGCGCGGCCGGCGATGTCGGACGGCGCCAGGACACACTGAAGAGCGGCATATCGGCCGCCTGCGGACAACCACGAACAGCACATCCGGCACAGGCGTCTGACGTATCGAACCTGCGACGATTGACGGGCAGCGGCAGCCCGGATCGGATCCGCGCGTTCACACGTCCTCCGAAATCGGGTTGCAGAAGCTGATGAACAGATCAGGCTGATCGAGAGTCGTCGAGGAGAAAAAGAAGCGCGTCCATGAACGGACGTGCAAATCGGAGACAAGAGAAGAAATCACTCAGAAAAAGAGAAACGAGTGAAGACAATGGCTGCCCACGACCACCCACAACGGACTGTCGTCTCACTCCGAAACGGACGTTCAATACCCAGTACCAGCGACCCGAAGCGCCGTCCACTGCTGCTAACCGTAAACGTGCACTGCGATCACGTTAGCGCGTCCTGCGCTGTCTGGAAGATCGGCGCCGCGGGTCCGATTTGAAATAATCTCCCGCCGTGTAATCGGCAAGGCGGTTAGGCATGTCCCTCCGCGCCACTGTGTCGGAGTACAGCCTCAATAAAGGATTCGGTATTGAAGAACGGCTCCTTCTCCGTAAAGAGAATTGGTTCTTTCGCAGCAGCAGTAAATATCGGTTCAGCGACCATTCGGCCGCCCTCGCTCATTTCAGCGACAAGGGCCGGAGGGAGTTTGCCGCTTGTGATAAGGGCAGCCACGGCTTGCAGCCTGGAATGAACCGCAAACGCCTTGTAATGTTGCCCTTTAAAGAGACGCGCAACGCAGCTCGTCCGCCCCTCCCAATTCCGTTTCTCAGGCGGAAGGTTATGAACTTCGTGGCTCGCAAGAATCAAGTCCTCCACGGAGACAGCAACCGAGTTGAGGCGAGCGATCAGGTTCGCGGTGTCTTGATCCATGGACTTGCCTCACATGATGTTGAGCGACGCGCCCGAGCAACGAGGCGCAGGCGACCCTCGGGAGGTGCGCCCACGCTTGCTGCAGCGGTGTCGTCACACTCGTTTAGAGCGCGGCTGCAACCGCGCGTCGACCGTTTCCCCGGCCGAGCAGGTCGTAGCGATCGAGATTCATGACCTTGTTCCACGCCGCCACGAAGTCGCGCACGAATCTCTCCTTCCCGTCGTCGCACGCGTAGACCTCGGCCAGCGCGCGCAATTGAGAATGCGCCCCGAAGACGAGGTCGGCAGCCGTCGCTGTCCACCTGGTCTTGCCCGTAGTGCGATCATTGCCCTCGTACACGTTCTTGTCCGAGACGGAAGGTCTCCACGCTGTGCCGATGTCGAGCAAGTTCACGAAGAAGTCGTTGCTCAACGTGCCCGGCTTGTCGGTGAACACGCCGTGCTTCGATTGCCCGTGGTTTGCACCGAGCATGCGCATGCCGCCGACGAGAACCGTCATCTGGGGCGCGGTCAGCTTTAAGAGGTTGGCCCGGTCCAGCAGACGGGTCTCCGGCGACACAGGGTCTTCCGCTCGGAAATAGTTGCGGAACCCGTCGCCGATCGGTTCGAGCACATCAAAGATGCTCTCATCCGTCTGTTCCTGCGAGGCATCGGTGCGACCCGGCGCGAACGGGACGCTAATTTTGTATCCAGCCTTTCCGGCCGCTTCCTCGACGGCAGCGCACCCGCCGAGGACAATCAGATCGGCGAGCGAAACCTTCTTGCCGCCGGACTGCGAGCCGTTGAAGTCTTTCTGGATGCGCTCAAGGGCTGTCAGGACCTTTGCCAGCCGCGGCGGCTCATTGGACTCCCAATCCTTTTGCGGCGCCAGGCGAATCCGCGCGCCGTTGGCACCACCACGTTTATCGGTGCCACGGAAGCTGGCGGCAGCACCCCAGGCTGTGGAAACCAATTCAGGGACGGACAAACCAGAGTCGAGGACCGTGCGCTTGAGGGCGACGATATCCTGTTCGCTGACCAGCTCATGATCGACGGGTGGTATCGGGTCTTGCCAAAGCTGCGCCTCCGGGACCCAGGGGCCCAAATAGCGTGAGCGGGGACCCATGTCGCGGTGAAGCAACTTGAACCAGGCTTTGGCAAACGCGTCCTCAAGCTGGTCTGGGTTGTCGTAGAAGCGCTTCGCAATCGGCCCGTAAATCGGATCCATTCGCAGCGACAGGTCTGTCGTCAGCATCGTCGGCGCGTGCCGCTTGGACGCCTCGTGTGCATCGGGCACAGTGTCGTTCGCCTCGGGATTCTTGGGCGTCCACTGCTTCGCGCCCGCAGGGCTCGTCGTCAGCTCCCACTCGTACTTGAACAGGTTCTCCAGAAACCCGTTGTCCCATTTGGTCGGATTGTTGGTCCATACGCCTTCAAGCCCGCTGGTAATCGCATCGGAACCCTTGCCGCTGCCGAACTTGTTCTTCCAGCCTAGGCCTTGCTCCTCGATCGAGGCGCCCTCTGGTTCCGGGCCGACATTCCCTACCGCCGGCGCAGCACCATGCGTCTTGCCGACCGTGTGGCCGCCCACGATGAGCGCAACGGTTTCTTCGTCGTTCATAGCCATGCGGCCAAAAGTATCGCGGATGTCCTTGGCCGCAGCGAGCGGATCGGGGTTGCCCCCCGGTCCCTCGGGATTGACGTAGATCAGGCCCATCTGCACGTTGGCGAGCGGCTTGGCGAGTTCCCGGTCGCCGCTGTAGCGCTCGTCCCCCAGCCACGTGTCCTCCGGACCCCAAAAAATGTCTTCGGGCTCCCAGACGTCGGGCCGGCCAAAACCGAAGCCGAAGGTCTTGAAGCCCATCGATTCATAAGCCACATTGCCGGCCAAGATCAGCAGATCGGCCCAAGAAATCTTCTGGCCGTACTTCTGCTTGATGGGCCAGAGCAGCCGGCGCGCCTTGTCGAGATTGGCGTTGTCCGGCCAACTGTTCAGCGGCGCAAACCGCTGCTGGCCCTCGCCGCCGCCGCCGCGACCATCGGCGATGCGATACGTGCCGGCGGCATGCCAGGACATGCGGATGAACAAGGGCCCGTAGTGGCCGTAGTCGGCCGGCCACCAATCCTGGGATGTGGTCATGAGCTTGATGAGGTCCTGCTTCAGCGCCTCGACATCAAGACTCCTGAACTGTTCGGCATAGTCGAACTCCTCTTCCAACGGGCAGGACAGGTGCGAGTGCGTGTGAAGCACCGAAAGATCCAGCTGATTCGGCCACCAATCCTCGTTCCTCATCGGTCGGCTGACCTTTGGAGTTGGCGCGGGGATGGCAGGGCTTTCGCTTTCGCTAACACTTCCGGTGTGTCGCTTGTCAGACATATCATCCTCCATGGACCGTGGCAGCAAATTTTCGAGATGACACCTCCTGGTGTAGTTTTCTGCCGGCAGAAAATCAAACCTAGACCGTTGAAATTTAACGATCAATGCGATAGGGGAAAGCAATCGAATTAATCGCTAAAGCGGCGCGCAGTATGCTGGGGCTTGTGAGAGCTCCGCGTGCAAGCGTTCCGAGACGTTCTGCATCTCGGCGAGCGGTCGAGGTTCGACAAAGCGATCCAACAGCCAGCTGCTCTCGGTTTCCGTTCAGAATGTCGGAAAGAGGACGACGATAGGCTTGCGCGTACGGCTTCGGCTCACCGAAACCTGACCTGCTCGCTGCATATACCGGGCCCGCATCACGCATCGAGAACGTGCAAACCGATGACATCGCCGAGGAGCGAGATTGTCGCGAGGCGTTCGTAGAGCGCATTGTGTGGCTTTGTCGTAACGGCTTCTGCGTAGCGCTCGGCAAACTCGCCATACGCTTCACGTCCGATCGACTGCGTCGACTCATTCATATCGGCCATGGGTTAGCTTTGGTTTCGTCGGAGGAGTTGCAACAGTTTTTCAACGATCTGAATGCCGATGTCGAATGGCTGATTGTGGCCGGACGGAGCCGGATGACAACCGGCTCAGGTTGACCCGTCTCTGCCTATCAAGCGAAATGACTGGCCGGCTATTGCGTCAAGATCGGACACTCGCCACGGACATTTCGATCCGGCGCCCATCTGCTATGCAGGTAATAAGTCATGTTCAGTCATGCCTGCGCTACAAACATGCTTCTCCCATAGCCGGTGTTTCTCCAGGTTCCCCGTCACGCATTTGACGCTTCATGCGTGCTCCTGCTTCCATTGCCGATAACGCCGCGTCAGCCGGCGCGTGCGCAGTTGATCGAGGATCAACGTCAAGACAGCGGAATACTGGACAGGTGCCGCACGTCCTGCGCCGAGCATACGCAGATGGCGTTTGACGAGTGCCATGCGGGCGAGCCCCGCGAGTGCCCGGTCGCGCCACTCAATCGGCTGAATGTGCGCACCCAGATCCGCGCCTGACCGCCAGCGCGCAGGCAGATCGGGCATCACGGCGAGCGCCGTAGCCATGCCTACGACTGCGACGCCACTGTTCAGCACCTGCTCGGCCACAGCGCGGCGCCGGATGCCGCCGGTGGTCATGACAGGCATCGCGGCGACGCCAGCCAGATCCCTGGCGAATTCGAGGAAATAGGCTTCGCGCGCGAGGGTGCGGCCGTCGGCGGTGTTGCCCTGCATCGCGGGGCTTTCATAGCTGCCCCCGGATAGCTCGACCAGGTCAACCGGCAGTTCATTCAGCCACAGCACGACTTGCCGGGCGTCCTCTTCCGAAAAGCCACCGCGCTGAAAGTCAGCGGAGTTCAGTTTGACGGCCACGCAAAAACCCGGTGAGACCCTTGCGCGTACCGCGCGCACCACTTCCAGCAGCAGGCGGGCACGATTGGCAAGATCGCCTCCCCAACGGTCGGAGCGGCGATTGGTCAGCGGCGAAAGGAACTGCGAGATCAAATAACCATGCGCGGCGTGAATTTCTACGCCTGTGAACCCCGCCTGCTCGGCAGCGTGCGCCGTCGCCACAAAGCGGCCAATGGTCTCGCTGATCTCGTCCTCGTTCATGGCGCTCGGCTGCGCGAACAGCTTGCTGTGTTTGCCGAGCGCCAACGGGACAGCCGAGGGCGCCCACGCCTTGCCGCCCATCGCCGCCCGCACCTGCCGGCCCGGATGGTTGATCTGCATCCACACCTGTGCACCGTTGCTGCGTGCCGCTTGTGACCATCGCGTGAACGGTGCAAGGGGCGTATTGGCATCAAGCACAATCCCGCCAGGCCCGGTCAGAGCCCGGCCGTCGATCATCACGTTGCCGGTGACGATAAGACCTGCGCCACCTTCGGCCCACGAGCGGTATAGGCGGTGGATGGTCTCGCCAGGTAGCTGCCCCGCGTCGGCAAGATTTTCTTCCATCGCCGCTTTGGCTAGACGGTTGGGCAACAAGCTGCCGTTGGGCAACTGCACGGGTGTAAACAGCGATGTAGTCATGGCGAAGTCAGTGTGCATGATGAGCGATGCCGCTATACTAAGATTCAAGTCAACTTGAAGGTCAAGCGTCATGAGAATCGGCGAACTGGCGGAAAAAACCGGCCTCGCGCCGTCAGCCATCCGCTTTTATGAGCAGAGCGGCTTGCTGCCCGCACCGGAGCGCAGTGCCAACGGTTATCGCGTCTACTCTGACACGGCCATCGGGCGCCTGCGCATGGTGCAGCTGGCGCAGAATCTGGGCTTCCCGCTCGACAAACTGCGTGAGGCCCTGGCCAGTGACGAGGATTGTCCGAAAGAGGATTTGCTGCGCAATCTCGATACGCGGCTCGACGAGATCAAGCAGCTCATGACCGCCCTGCGTGCGCAACGAAAGACGCTACGCACGCTTCGCACCACGCTCAGCGAAGCTTGGGCTGCGGGAGATTGTGTCGATGGCGTGGAGTTGGCCAATCGCCTCCTGGCACAGCAGCAGGAACCGTCGCGCCGATCAAAACGTAGCGCCCGATAGCCCGCGGCAAGGCTGCCCGAGATAGAGATACGCGCACGTGATACAGGGACGGGCGACTCGTAATAACTCAACGTTCCACACGTTTCCTGTCAGGCGGATGGCCGTCACCAAGCCTGAACGGACTCACCCTATACCGCCACGATGATCCTTCGTATGTGCGATGGCGCGCAGAAGAATTCTGACGTTGGTTGATAGTGGTAGTTTTGGTCGTCTTGATATGAGGAGTGAGACCTACGTCATCCCGGCCTCAAATTCGCCATATAGATAGGTTCATCAGGATTGCTGCTTGCGGGCTGTGCCGGGACGCGTGGGTCATCGCTCGCGTAAAGGGTTTGAAGCGAACCATGGTCATCATTCGGGGCAATTCCAGGTTTAGGCTCTTGCTGCGCACCGGGTTTGTGGCATTGGCGTACTACGCAGGCGCAAAAGTAGGTCTTGCTTATGCGATAGTGGGCGGCGCAGTGTCTCTGGTGTGGCCTTCCAGCGGCATCGCCCTTGTTGCGCTGCTCGCTCTGGGCTTCGAAATTGCCCCCGGAATCGTCATTGGCTCCTTCGTGGCCAACGTGTCCGTGGGCGTGCCCTTGCCCGTGGCCGCGGCGATTAGCGCAGGCGCTACAGTTGCAGCCTTGACGGCAGCAATACTGTTGAACCGCGTAGCCCGATTCCAGATCACCCTCAATCGCATCAAGGACGTGTTAGCCCTCATCGTCCTGGCTGCGGCGCTCAGTACGGCAGTGAGTGCGCTAATTGGCGCGACCGCTTTATTCGGAGCGGGCCTGGTGCCGGTCACCGAGTACGGCGCAGCCTTTCTGAAATGGTGGCTCGGTGACATGATGGGGGTCCTGGTCGTGGCCCCGCCCCTGTTCAGCTTCCTCACGTATTCGAACCCTGTCCGCTCCGCGGAGCAGACCGTAGAAGCGTGTGGACTGACCATTGCGACCTTCTGGGTGAGTTACCTCATCTTCGACGCCCCGCAACTTGCCGGTCACGGCTACTATCCTGCAGCCTTGGCGATCTTTCCGTTCATTATCTGGGCGGCTCTGCGCTTCGATCACCTGGGCACCAGCATCGCGACCTTGATGGTCTCAGTCGTGGCCATCTGGGGTACCACCCACGGCACGGGCCCCTTCGCCGCCGAATCTCCGGTGGATAGCCTCGTAAGGTGGTGCACCTTTGCGAACGTCGTGGCGGTAACCGGACTGCTGCTGGTGGCGGCACGTGCTCAGGAGCGGCGCGTCCATAGCCTGCTACAGGCATCCCACATCGAATTGGAACGGCGCGTCCAGGAGCGAACCGAAGACCTGGAGAAGACAAACAATGAACTAAAGGAGGAGATGGCGCGGCGCCGTGTGTTGGAAGGAGAACTGATCCAGATCGGCGATCAGCAGCAGAGACTCTTCGGCCGGGAACTGCATGACGGACTTGGGCAACACCTGACCAGCCTGGGTCTGTACAGCGCCGCCTTGAATCAGAAACTGCAGACGCAGGGCCACCCGGCCGCCGCCGATGCCGCTACCATCGTCGGATTGGTGAAGCAGGCGTCCTTGATGACCCGCAGGATTGCCCATGGCCTGGACCCGGTCGCCATGGAATATGGTGGCCTTGCGGCCGCACTTCATGCGCTGGCGGAGACGGCTCGCACGCTTAATGGCATAGACTGCGTGCTCCGGATCAGGCCAGATGTGGACTTACTGGATCCGCCGACGCAGATCAACCTGTACCGTGCGGCACAGGAAGCAGTCAACAACGCGCTGAAATATAGCAAAGGCCGTCACATTTGGATCGACCTGGAGCGCATAGGCGGTTTGCAGACGCTTTCAATCAGTGACGACGGGCTGGGCGTCGGCCCGGAACAAATGGAGCGTGCCTCAGGACTGGGACTTCACAACCTGCGTCACCGGGCGAGCCTTCTGGGCGGCTCTTGCACGGTGGCCCGCAATGCTTTGGGTGGCACCACGGTCGCCATCAGCTATCCGCTACCGGAGGGTCCGGGCCATGCACGGGAAATCGTCTAGCCCTGGCCGTGCAACTCAAATTCTGATCGTGGATGACCACCCCATCATCCGGGAGGGGATGACGCACTTGCTGAATCTGCAAGGGGACCTGCACGTCTGCTGTGCGGCCGGCAGCGCCGAAGAAGCCTTGGCGGCGATGGCCTGCCAGCCCGACATGGCCATTGTGGACATCAGTCTGCAATCGGACTCCGGCGTGGATCTTGTCAAGACCCTCCGCCACCGCTACCCAAATTTGGCAATCCTCGTCCTCAGCATGCATGACGAAAGCCTGTTTGCCGAACGCGCACTACGGGCCGGGGCAAACGGGTATCTGATGAAACTCGAGGCCACAGAGCATGTCGTGAGCGCTATCCGCGAAGTGCTGGCAGGCAATATCTATTTGAGCGCCGCCATGCATGAAAAGCTGGCGCGGTCCCTTGCGGGTCCCCAAAAAATGCCGGCGGGCCCAATTGCGAGCCTTTCGGAACGGGAATTCGAGGTCCTGCACCTGATCGGACTCGGCTTCAGTACCCGCGAAATCGCCGCGAAACTGAATCGGAGCGTCAAGACCATCGAGGCACACCAAGCCAACATCAAAGAAAAGCTGAATATCCGTAACGGCAAGGAGCTGATGCGCTTCGCAATTCAGTGGATCGAGAGCCAATAGGCGGAGCCCAGTCACTGAATAAGGCAATCCCCTAGCCTCGTTTAGGAAGGTTGCCTTATTCATGCGCATGTGGTCAGCGCATACAGTGCAGTGGTACCTGCCGGCGTGCCGCAATTCTTGGGCGAGGTGGGCAGGCGCAACCCAAAAGCTCAATGGGGGTCGCCGCCATGAACACCAAATTCCAGCGAACCGTTGTCGTTCTGATCTCCGCACTCATTTCCGGAACGGCCCGCGACCTATGGCCGGTGTTTCGACGTATCGCGGTTACGTGCATCGTCGCGAGCCAAGCGTTGGCAGCGCAGGCGGAAGGAGGAATCACGGGCGCCGGCTCGAGCTTCTTCGATCCCCTGGTGCAGAAGTGGGCCGCCTCCTATTACGACAAAACCGGCCAGCAGGTGAGTTTTCATCCCATTGGCTCGGGGAACGGCATTGATCAGCTGAAAGCGGCTAAGGTGAATTTCGGCGCCTCGGACATGCCGCTGAAACCAGACGAATTGCGCGCGTTTGGACTCATCCAATTTCCGGTGGCGGCGGGCGGCCTCGTGCCGGTGGTCAACCTCGATGGCATTGCCGCAGGACAGCTTCGCTTGACGGGTGCGCTGCTGGCGGACATCTACTTGGGCAAGATCACCGAATGGAACGACGCGGCCATCAGGGCGGTCAATCCCGGCCTTGCGCTCCCTGATCTGAAAATCGTCGTGGTGCATCGCGGCGATCGCTCCGGGTCGACCTTCAACTTGACGAACTACCTGTGCGCGGTGAGTGCGCAATGGCGCGAGCAGGTGGGCAGCGGCCTGACGGTCAAATGGCCCGTGGGAATCAACGCCACGAACAGCCAGCTCGTCGCCACATATGTCAAGCGGATCAAGGGCGCGATCGGCTATGTCGAACTGGCCTACGCCACGCCGGCGCACCTGGCCTATGCGATCGTTCAGAATAAAAGTGGCGCGTTTGTCGAGCCGTCGGCCGCGAGTTTCAAGGCTGCGGTGGAAACAGTGGCTTGGGGTCGTGAGGACGATTTCTACCAAATCGTCACCAATCCGCCGGGCGACCAAGCCTGGCCGATTCCTGGTGTCGTATTCATCTTGATGAAAGCCGACTCCAAGGACAAGGCTGGCGCGAACGCTGCGCTAGCGCTCTTCCGGTGGGCCCTCATCGCGGGTCGGGGAGAGGCAGCCGCTGAAAATTACGGCACCCCGCCGCCGGACTTAGTCGGGGAAATAGAAGCGTATTGGGCCCAGAACCTGACCAACGGGCAAGTCATCGGAGTCGCCGCCGTCGGCTCGCCGAAGAGCCGGACAAGCATGATGGGCCGCGGGAGATATGACTTGCCCATCCGGACGGAGCCTTGAGTTGGCTTGCGTAAGTTACACCGACGTTCTGCTTAAAGATCCGACAAATAATTCCACAATCGTTCCGGCGAGAACAACCAGCAGAACATCCATAAACACCCAGGCAGTAAGTTGCAGGAGATGCAAAAAAGGAGATAACTCGAGAATAAAGGACATTCTGCCCTGGTATTGCAAGAGCGTGCCGCGTCCTCGCAAGAACCTTTGATGCCTTTCGAGGCGGCACGAAATCCCGGCGCAAACTGCGTGATTCGATTGGCGTCGGGCATGTCATGCACCCTGCAGGAGAATACGATGAAGACTCTGACTTTGATCCCTATAGCCGCATTGACGTTGTGCACCACGCTCGCCTATGCGGGTGACACCACTGACACATCCAGCACGGCCTCCGACAGCAACGCAGCTATGACGTCGGACGCCGTCGGCGGTACGTCCGTGGGCAGTAGCGGGAGCGGTGCCCTCCGTGGCAAGACTCGCGCGGAGGTCAAACAGGAATTGCAGCGCGCCCAGCAGGACGGCACGCTGGATCGCTTGAACGCGCTCTACGGCGGACAGTGAGCAGATGCACGGGACGTGTTGCGCAACGCGCAATGCCGTACGGTGCGCGCCGCACAACGTCCCGGGAGACGACGTCAACAATTGGAGCGGGGGCCATGGTCCGGGAGAATGGCAGGACTCAAGCCGGGCGGCAGCAGGACCATGGCGAGCGGCACAACGATGAACACGAACGGGAGATTGCATCGTCGGGATGTGCTGCGGATAGCCGCAGTTTTTGGCGCGATCGGCGCGTGCGCTCCGTTCAGATTCGCGCTTGCGCAGTCGACGCCGCCGCGCACCCCTGACCAGATCCTCGGACCTTTCGACCCGGTGGTGAAAACACCTGACCCGGGCGCCGACCTGACGCATCTGCCCGGCAAGCCGGAGCGGTCCACATACTACGGACTGCCGGTCGCCACACAGGATGCGGGCTTGATCGTCAGTGTCATTCTTTCCTGGTCTTCGGTTGTTCGGGCTGCGGATCACGTCCGCGTTGCGTCGGCGCCCTCGTACATGCATCCGGGGGCGTCACATAGGTCACGTCGTCGCAGCAGCACGCATAGACGGGGAACCCGTACGCATTCGTGCGGATGATGGTCGTTGGCCCGTGCAGTGGGCACACCGCATTCATGTCGCCTCCTGAAACTCATGGTCAACCGCTTATATCGTACACGCGACTCGTCAGTACGGCTTCGACAAACTGTCGGTCGTCCGCTGCCTTTCGGCCCGGAAGATCAGTGGCCACCCAATGCGGGTGGCCATCGGCCGTGCATGGTGATCGATCATCAACAACCGCATTTCCATTGCGGCTGCTGCAGTGTCATTCCATGCTGCCCCTTGTACGCAGCGACGGATGGCGGCGCCCATCCATCCAGCATCTGCGGTGCAAGCCGGTAAATCTCGATGCCGAGTGGTCGGCACACCTCCAGCGGATCGCGCGCGTCCGGCCCCCACATCGGCAACGAGAGATCGCCGCCCGGACAGGTCGACAGCGCGCACAGCAAGTCGATCTCGGCAAAGAATTCGAGGTAGTCGCCCTTCTTTGCCGGGCATGCTTTCATGAAATATTTGTCTTCCAGATTCAGGCCGGTGCACTGGAAGACGTTGAGCACATCGTGCACGTCGTATTCGGTCAATCCGTACGGAGCGATCGCGCGTGTGAGGTTGGAGTGGCAGTGGAAATGGAAATCCTCGCCGGTCAGCATCCGGTTCACATAGGGGTCGCACCGCGTACCGAGCAGGTCGTGGACGCGGCCGCCATGCTCGTCGACGCCGTAGCCGGCGAGGCTGTCATCCGTGATCGTCACCATCGGGCGCAGGAACGGCAGCGTCGACCACAGACGGTCGAACGTGCTCACGTGCGCCTGCTGCAACTGGCGCGTGCGCGAGGCCCACATGCGCTCGCGCGGGTTGTGCAGGCTCCACATATTCAGGTCGGCCACCTGCGGACCTTCGATCGTCACGATACGAAACACATGGCCGGCCAGCACGGTCCACGCCTGACCCGCGCGGATCGGCACGACGATCGATTCGACCAGCGTGCGGGTGTCGTGCTGTGAAGCGACGCGTTGATAGAACGCCTTATCGACGTCGAGTGCGGAACCCTTGGTGGATTGATAAGCGGCAGGGTAGTTCAACATGCTGAATGCTCCTTCATGAGACTGGCGAACAGCCCGGTACGCCCATCGCCAACTTACCCAACAGTCACTTACTGTTTTCCCGAAGCAAGCTGCTGGTTACGCTCAGTGAGAAACTGGATCAGACCGTCCACGCCGCTTTGCTGGATCTTGTCGCTGAACTGCTGCCGATAGGTCTGGATCAGCCAAACGCCGAGCACGTTCAGGTCATATAAACGCCAGCCCTGCGGCGTCTTGTACAACCGGTAGTCGATCTCCGCCGGCTGTCCGTTCTTCATTGCGATCGTGCGCACCACCGCGTCCGTATCGGTTGGAGCGATGCGCGACGGCGGGTACTCGATCTGTTGATCCGCCCGGAGCTGACCAACAGCGCCCGAATACGTATGAATCAGGAGCATCTTGAACTGCTCGACCATTTGCTGCTGCTGCGCCGGTGTCGCCGTCCTCCAGTAGCGGCCCATTGTGAGCGACGTGGTGCGGCGAAAATCGGTGTAAGGAAGTATGTCCCTGTTCACGATATCCATGATGCGGGGGATATCGTCCGGCTCGATCGCCCGGGTACGCACCTCGTCGAATATCTGCTGCGTTGCGGTCTTGATCAGCGCCTGCGGGTCTGATTGGTCGACTTGCGCGTACGCCGCAACGCTGAACGAGAACAAAGCTGCGCAAAGAGGGACCAGAAATAGAGTCTTCATATGCACGATCCTGGCTGAACGCGTGAGCGCGATACGAGACAAGCATCCCCCCTCTCCGCTCGCTCGTCCCTCGTTTCGTCATAGGCCTTCGACGAGAACCGCACGATAGCGCGACCCGTTGAAGCGGTGCTGCGCGACCGCCTGATACGCCGGACCGTCGTACCACGCGCGCGCGGCCGCCGTGGACGGAAACTCCACGACCACGACGCCCTCCGGCGCGTCGCCCTCGAGCACCTGCTGAGGTCCGTAGGCGGCGAGAATCTTGACCGGGTGACCTTTGAGTGTCTCGCCGACCTTGCTGTGGTAGGTGTCGAGTTCGCCCTGATCCTGCGTGCTTTCTCGTGTAAAGACAATATAAGTCGCCATAGCATACGCTCCTGCAGTGGTGTGAAGTTGCACACGATGATGCCACCAAACCGCAAACGCCGTCGGCGCGGCGCCTCCGCGCAGGTGTCGGGTCGCCACGTAGGCGCGAGGCCCACTAGCCCACTACGGAGACGTTCGCCAGGCGATCGTAGAGTTGGAGTCGCTGGAGTTGGAGTCGCTGGAGTTGGCCAGCCGTTCTCCTGCCAGCAGCATGCGCCAGCGCGTCAGATACTTTCACTCGCCTTCAGAAAATCGACAAAGGCACGCAACGGCGCAGGCAAGTGGCGACGCCCCGGATAGTAAAGAAACGGCCCCGAGAAGCGCTGCCACCACGGCTCCAGGATCGGCTCCAATGCTCCGCTATCGAGATGCGGGCGCAGCACATCTTCGAAAATGTGGATGACGCCCACCCCTGCTACGGCCGTACTGATTGCAAGGTCGACTGCCGCGCCGGGCCTGACCAGCAGCGGTCCCGGAGGATCCAGTCGCACCACCTCGCCGCCCCGCTCAAAATCCCAGGTCGGCTTCGCGCCGCCGGCAAACTGGCCGCGCAAGCATGCGTGAGAAAGCAGGTCGCGCGGGTGCTCGGGTCTGCCGTGCGTGTCGAGATACTCCGGAGCCGCAGCCGTAGCGAAACGCTGCACACGTGGCCCGATCGGGGTGGCGATCATGTCCTGCTCGAGTCGCTCGTCATAGCGAATGCCCGCGTCGCAGCCGATCGAAAGCACATCGACGAACCCATCCTCGACCACCACCTCCACGCGGATGTCGGGATAAGCCTTGAGGAATGGCGCAATGATGGTTGGCAATACGATCCGCGCGGCGCTCGCCGGCACGTTGAGTTTGAGCGTGCCCGTCGGCTTATCTCTGAACCCGTTCAGGACATCCAGCGCCCCTTCCATCTCGCTGAACAATGGCGTCAGCTTTTCGATGAGACGCAGTCCCGCTTCGGTTGGCGCCACGCTGCGTGTCGTCCGGTTGAGCAGCCGCAGGCCGAGCTTCGACTCGAGACGACGTACGGCGATGCTGAGGCTCGAGGCGGAGACGCCACTGATTCGGGCTGCGTCACGAAAGCCGCCGGCGCGCGCGACTGAAACGAACGCGGCAAGATCGTTGAACTCCATGGCCATTGTTCACTTTGTTAAACAACCCGTGCAATTTAGATCGGATTATCTAACAACGCAAACATCTCCATACTGGCACTCGGCATTCATCAAGGAGAGCGCCATGTCGAAGTCCACATCCATCAATACATTTCCGCTTGCAGGTCGCCCCGTTCGCCGTATGGGCTACGGCGCCATGCAGCTTGCCGGACCCGGCGTATTCGGGCCGCCGAAGGATCGTGACGCGGCCATCGCGGTACTGCGCGAAGCGGTGGCGTCGGGCGTCAATCACATCGATACGAGCGACTTCTACGGGCCGTACATCACCAACCAGCTCATTCGTGAAGCGCTCCATCCGTACCCGGACGACCTTGTGATCGTCACCAAGGTGGGTGCCGTCCGTGGTGAAGACGGCTCGTGGCTACCGGCACTCGAGCCGGAAGATATCAAGCGCGGGGTCCACGACAATCTTCGCAACCTCGGTGTCGACGCGCTCGACGTCGTCAACATGCGGATCATGGGCAGCGTCCACGCCCCGACTGAAGGATCGATCGCAAAGCAGGTCGCGGCCCTTGCCGAACTTCAGCGTCAGGGGCTCGTGCGTCACATCGGCCTCTCCAACGTGACCTCGGCCCAGGTCGCCGAGGCGCAGGGCATCGCGGAGATCGTCTGCGTGCAGAACCATTACAACCTGGTCCATCGAGACGACGACGCGCTGGTCGACGAACTGGCGGGCAAGGGCATTGCCTACGTGCCGTTCTTCCCGCTTGGCGGATTCACGCCGATTCAATCGTCAGCGCTGTCCAAGGTCGCCCAGATGATCGGCGCGACGCCGATGCAGGTGGCACTCGCCTGGCTCCTCCATCGCGCGCCTAACATTCTGCTGATCCCGGGCACTTCGTCGCTCGAACATCTGCGTGAAAACATGCAGGCGGCACAATGGACCTTACCGGACACGGTGCTCGCTGAACTGGACGCGATAGGAAGCGTCAACGGGGAAAAGTGAAGCGCGCGAATTGCGCAGGAGAAGCGACCGGTGCATGTGTGACCGCACAATAGAGTTTGACACAACACATGCAATAAAATCATGTATTTAGCGACAAGTGTGATCTCACGCCAAGCTATTAGAGTTTGGCACAAGAAGTGGCTCATGCTCTGTCGCTTTCATACCGCCGGCTGGCCACCGAGAGTGCGGCTTCTGATTTCCATGCACTTGCGAAACGGAATCAGTAGCGCGCAGGCGGTCGCGGGGTGGCTGGCACACTGCGCATTACCGGTCCAACCCATGCGGGTCGCGCAGCTTGCCCCACGCTTCGTATCGCCGGCGCTTCCAGCCGTTCTTTGCCCGGATCCTGTCCAGGTGTGCACACGACGGACACCAGCGTCCGGAGACGACATTCCACGCCTTCGCCGTCCAGTCGTGGCCCCTCGCGCACCGCCATTGCAGCCGGTCGTGCGAAGACCGGAAGGTCTCCGACAGACAATCTCCGCCGCGCGCCTGCGCGATCGCCTTCATGTCTGCCAGCGTGTATTTGCGGCGGCCGCTGCAGTACGGGCACCACCAGCCACGCTGGATCATCAGGCGAGGCGCCTGCTGCCAGACATGCCCTTCGCTGCATTGCCATTCGAGCGGCGTGGCGGCACCCTGGTAACCTTCCGACAGACACCGCCCGCCGCGCAGCGCGGCCAGTTCGTGCATCCGTTCCATATCGCGGGTTTGCTTGCGCTCGTGCCGGCATTGCGGACACCAGCTTCCCGTGACCACGAGCGCGGGCGTGGCCTCCCAGACGTGTCTCTGCCCGCAGCGCCACCGCAGTTTTTCCTGCACGGTAAGATAGCTATCCGAAAGGCATTCACCGCCTCGGGTATGGGCCAGCGCCTGCATGTCGGCGAGCGAATAGCGGCGGCCACTGCAGTATGGACACCACTGGCCCTGCTGGATCCTGGTCGACGCCGCTTCCCAGGTGTGTCCCCGGGCGCATCGCCACTGCAGGTACGCGTGCGCGTTGACATACCGATCCGACAGGCATTGGCCCCCGCGTTCCGCCGCGATCTCGCGCATCCTGCCGATGCCTGTGCGACTCTGTTCGCGCTGGCATTGGGGGCACCAGTGCCCTTTGACGATGGCTGCTTTCGATTCCCACTCGTGACCCTGTGCGCAGCGCCAGCGTAACGGCTGGTGCTGGTTGAGATAATCACCGGACAGGCATTGGCCACCGCGGCTCGCGGCAAGCTCCCGCATCTGTTCGATCGTATGGCGCCGTCGCCTGTCCCAGCACAGTTGGCACCAGTGGCCAGCAAAGACAGTAGCCGGGGTCGTCTGCCAGCGATGACCGTCCGCACACTCGAACCACAGCGGGGTGGTCCCGTTGAAGTATTCCGACGACAGGCAGCGGCCGCCCAGACCGGCGGCGGCACGCTGCGCATCGGCCAGCGACCGGCGTGTACTCTTTACGGCACAGACCCGGCACCAGGTGCCGCGCTTTACGCTGTTCGGCACGGCAAGCCACCGGTGCCCTTCCGCGTATTCCCATTCCAGGCGGGTATTAGCGTTCACGTATGCCGTCGACACGCATTTGCCGCCTCGCTGCGCGGCAATGGCCTGCATCTCCTCGATCGCCAGAGGGGCAGGCCCGCGGCGTTTCGCCGGAGATCTGCGTTGCTCACCTGCTGGGGCACTGGTCGTCGTCCTGCGTTGCATATCCATTAATCCGTTTGCACAATTCCAAGGCCCGGCCGATCATCGCCACGAGCCCGGCTCGCGATTTGCGTGTCCGTCACCGCCGGCCGCGTTAGTGTTACCAGCAGGACTACGAATCAACCGGGTGGCGAGCAGCAAAAGCCACCGCGACCGTGACGTGTGAGCTCCACGGGGCCACGACATCGCCCGGTATCAGGGCGAAGACCGAAAACGCCGCGTCGCTGCGCACCGACTGTCCAGCTTCGTGCGAAACGCGTGTCCAGCTTCCGCCAGTCACGCAGTCAGTCGCGCACCCGGCGCGCTACGCCTTCTCCGGCTGGCGCAGGTTGCACATGACCAGCGTGTTGAGCATCAGCGCGATCTGTTGCAGGCCGAGCGCATAGTCCCCAAGTTGCGCGTCGCTGGGGATGGACCCGCCACGCGCGGCACCCGCCCGCTGCGATGCGCCCAGCAGCAGGGCGTTGGTGGCGATCGAGACATAACCCGCCGCCGTGTTCGCGCTATCCGCGAACATCAGCGCACGAAGCCCCGGCGATGTCGCGGTGGGAATGGTGCCGATCTGGCGCGTCGCGCGGTCCAGATACCGCCCTGCCAGCCAGACGTGATAGAGCGGACTGCGCACGCCGGCCGTGGTATCGGGCACACCCGCGGCAATCTCGCGTTCGAAGGCGGCGGCATCGTCAGCCGGCACCCGGGGCAGCTTCGCCCGCAGCAGCACCATGGATTTCGCAATGTCGGAGGCACCGGTCGCCCGGAGCTGCTGGCATACGCGAGCCGCGTCGCTGAGTACGCCCGCTATCGGTCCTTCGGCCGCGACGGCTGCCAGCGCAGCCATCAGGACGGGCAGCGCAACGGCTGCCATGCGGAGATACGGATTCGTCATTTTTGCCGCTCCGTATCGAGCTCGAGATTACGCCCCGCAGCCACCAGCCTGACGGGATCTGTCTGTTTCCACTGCGATTTCGGAACCAGTACCGACCACTCGGCGTCGGAGGTATCGCGAAAGAACGCCGCCACGCCCACGTAGTTCGCCGCCTCGTCCATCGGTTCAGATAGCTTCAGCGTCTGCCCCGGCCCCAGCGTCATGTCCCGGCTCCAGAGCGTTGCCGCTTTCAGCGCATCGCTGCCGCCGAGCAGTTGCGCGTAGCTCGCCGTTGCAAAGGGCCGCTCATCCTTCAACTGGTAGATGCGCAGCACGACCGGCAGCGACGCGCCGCGCGTGTCCTGATTCAGTGCGCTGCGCGCCACGATGACGAGGCTCATCTGCCTGACCTTCGTCTCGAATACCGCGCGCGTGGCGTCCGCGGTTCCATCCTTCACCGACTGCCACATCCCGCACGCCGGGAGGGCCAGCGCGAGGCCCACGCCGAGCGCGCCCCGCATGATCCGGGTGCTCATCAGAAAGGCGCTCCCTCGAAGTCGATGCGCGGATAGACCGTCTCCTTGCCGTCGATCATCAGCACCAGTTGCATGGAAAGGTGGAAGCACGCGTAACGTCCCATGAAGCGGTTGAGCACGTCACCAAACAGCACCGCATCGCCCGGCCCGTCGAAGGCGGTCGCGTCGAGCTCAACGTGTACGCAGGCGATCCGTTGGACGTATGCACGTTCCACCACCTGCTTCTCGGAGAACCGCACATCCCTGATCGCCTCGATGCGTCGCGAAACCCCGTCGTCCGGTGCCCAGTCGTAGAGCTCCAGCGTCTCGTGCAGCGCCGGCGCGCCTTCCATGTGAATCCGGTTCAGTTCGTTCGCACCGCCCGCCGTAAAGTGGCCGAGCACGCGCCAGTCATATCCCGGGTAGTAGCGCGGCGGATAGAGCGGCAGGGTCGGCGCCGTCAGGTTGCGCACCGACGCGATGCCGGTAAAACCCGATACCGTTTCGGTGATCGTTGCCTCGGCAAGCGCCATACGCGGCAGGCGTCCGTTGTTCGCGAGCGCGCGCACCGTCAGGTAGCGGTCCGGGTGGGGACGGTCCTCATCGTCCTGAGCATTCCGGTATGTCCCCGCCCATAGCTGGCCCGCCAGCGTCACCCACAGTTCCCGCCCCCGCGCGCCGAAACGCGTCGAGGTATGGAAGTACCGTTCCGGCTTCTCGTAACACAGCATCCAGCCGCGATGCCGGAAGCTCGTAAACGCCCGGTACTCATGCCGTGCGCTGTCCTCCGGGTGGGCGGCGATGACCGCGAGCACGTCGTACGGCTCGACGTAACCCGCGACGCCTTCCTGCACGCGGACGCGGTGTTCCCGGTCATGCCAGTCGGCAGGCTGCAGCGGCAATGCGTCGACCTCGAACAGGTTGATGACGGGTGTACAGAACAGGCGGAAGCTGTCGCGACTGACCGGATGATCGCCGGGCATGCGAGCGGCCAGCTCGATCTCGAAGGTCATCTGCGCTTCGCCCGCCGGCAGCACTGCGGTATCGAAGCCGCACAGGTCGACGAAGTGGAATTTCTGCGGAAACGCGAAATACTCCAGCATGGTCTGCTCGCGGTCGAGCTGCTGGTCACGCTTCGGGTCCATGACCGGCCATAGCCGCGTCGACGGGCCGAAGCCCGCAGCCTCGAAGCACACACTATCGAGTCGCTGCAGTTCGCCGTTGCGCACCGACGGGAGGCGCAGGCTGATTGACGCGACCTGGCGCGTCAGCGCCGCGTACAGCGCCGCAGCGGCGGGGCGGTCACCATGCAGGTACAGGCGGATGCGCGAGAGGTCCATGCGCTCGCGCTGCTCTCCGAGGCAGAGGCCGAACGTAAGGCGGATGACGGTGCGCCCGTCGGCGCGTACCGCGACGTGCGCGTCCTCCACCGAGAGCGGCAGCAGTTCGACGGCCTGCGTCGTCCGGTACAGGCACTGCACCACATCGGGACCGACGGGCGCCGAGCGCACCACGGCCCCGGCGGGGATCTGCGCCGCCGTCGAGCCCGTGCGGTTCAGGGGCGTGCACTCAAGGATCGACAGGGAGGGAATCGCCCGCGCCGCGTATTCATACAGGTTATCGAGCAGCTCGTCGGTAACTTCCGGCATCCCATCGTCGAGCTTCATGCGCAGCCGCGCCATGAGCAGTGCGAAACCTTCGTAGACCGCACGCATCGGCCCCTCGGGTTCGCCGTAGAGCATCCCCATGCGCCGCGCGGCGTCGGGATGGGCCTGCGCAAACTCGCGGCCTGCCTCGCGCAGATAGCGCATTTCCCCGTCGAAATACCTGAGGAACGGCGTCTCATGTTCAAGCTGGTGCTTCTTCCACGGCGCGGTCATGGTTGTAACTCCGGGGGCAAAGGTGGCAGGGAGGGCAGTCCGGATATCACTCCGGCACGGCCCGTCACGAAGATGCGCTCCGGCATGCGGAAACCGCGCAGCCTGAGCAGCTCCAGTGGCCCCGCCCCCGCCTGCGTGCGCAGCACATAACGCAGCGGTGCCGCCGTACCGTCTGGCGTGTCGCCGGCCGTGGCGGAAGCAGCCTTCGCGGCCTCGCTGCCAGTCCCGGCATTCCAGACCAGTTCGTAGCGCGTATCGTCGAGCGGTCTCACCTGGGCTTTCTCCAGCATCCGCAGGAACGCCCAGTCGCCTGTCGCGTCGAACGCGATACGGAGTCCCCCGTTGAGCGTCTGCCAGGTCAGCAACGCGTGGCCGCTTAGGCCATTGCCCGGCCACGCGAGCGGCGACCAGGTCTCGTGCTGGTTGAAGTAGACGACCTGTTGCCCGTCTACCGTCAGCTCCGTGCGCGTCACGCTGGGCGTCGGCTGCGGCATGATCTCGAAGTGATAACCGGCCTCGCCCTGCGCATAGAGGCGTGCGCCCAACGGGCCGATCAGCCGCAGCATGGCGAGGAACTTCGGGTCGAACTGCAGCGACTGCGGCGCGAGTTCGTTGGGTACCCACTGGTCGCCCTGGCGCTTGAGCACGCCGGACAGTTCGACCTCGATAAAGCGGTTGATCAGCCCCGTGTCGGCCCGCACGTAACGACCGAACTCGGCAAAGGACGCGTCCGCGCTCGTCGGCGAGAACGGATAGCGTGAGGCGAACGTCGTCGCGAAGGGCGCTGTCACGCCCGCACGCCACGCCTCATTCAGGCTCGCGGCGGCAGGCTGGAGAACGGCTTGCCAGGCTGCGTCGAGCGGCTGCACGAACATCGTCTGTCCGAAACCTGCCCACTGCGCACCGAGGCTCGCAGCGGTCAGCGCCGCGTCGTCGCGCGCCTGCGACAGATCCGAGAGCTTGCCCTGGAAGACCGCCTGCGCGAGCGAGCGCGCCATCGCCTGCGCATCCGGACTCGACTGGATCCGCTGCAGCTTCAGGCGCACGGTCGTATCGGCTGTCAGTACGCGCGAAAGACTGACGCCGCTAAACGCGGCGGCGTTGGCCGGGTTGCCGTTGACCGCCTTGCCGCTGACCGCTGCCGCGTTTGCGTCGCCGAGCAGCGCCAGCAGCGGGCCGAACGAGCGGTCCAGCGGGTTCACTACGGGAGCCTGTGTCGCATCGCTGCCACTACCGCCGAGCAGCCCCTGCGCCTTGCGTACAAGCGTATCAGTCAGCGCCTGCGAGGGACGGCCCGCCTCGCCCTGATACTGCACCGACTTCATGACCGCGAGCAGCGGCGAAGTCTGCGCATCGGTCAGGCGCGTCAGCTGGTCAATCACGCCGGAGAAGCTCGTCGCCGGGATCCACTGGAAGCTGTTGAGCATGGTCGTCCAGGCCGCCGTGTAGTCCGTGAAGTAACGCTCGCGCAACCGCTGCCTGAGGTCGTCGGTTTCGTGCTTCGCATCGAGCGCGGCGCGCGCCGCGTCGACCGTTCCTTCAACGACGGTAGCACTCACCTGGGCGGTCGGTTGGTCGCCGCTCAGCACCCAGTCCGCCTTGACGTGCTGCCCCTTCGCGGCGGCGTCGATGGCCCTCCCGATGACACCTTCCCAGGCTGCACGCGTAAAGATGCCCGGCACCGTCTGCGTCGTCGTGAACAGGCCATGCGCGTCCGACCCGGCGAGCAGCGTCGCGAGCGAGACGTCCGCGTACTTGCCGCGCGCGTCGTCGAGTACGCGCTGATAAAGCACATCGTCGCTCGCCGCCAGACCAATCTGGTTGACGAGCGTCGAGCGCATCTGTGTGACGAGCGGTATCGACGTGCTGATCCGCCAGTCAGGATGTGCCTTGAGGTGGTCCGCCCAGAAGCCCGCAAGCTGCTGCGAGGTGTCGAGCCATTCGCCGGCGCGCATCCCGACTACGGCGGGCCACACGTCCAGCATCTGCGCCTTGAGAAACGGCGCGTCGGCGCGTGCCGGCGTGGCGAGCATCAGGTAGGCCCTGAGTCGGTTGTAGGCGAGCTGCTGTGCATCGTGGCTCTGCTGCTCGTCGGCGCGGACCTGCGAGAGCTGCGCGAGCTGCCCTTCCAGCGCCTGCACGACCGGTTGCCGCAGGTTACGCAGGGCGACGGTCCTGTAGGGCTGCCACAGCGCATCGAGCAGGTCATCGTTACGCGAGAGGCCTGCGCGCAGGTACCACGGCACCCCATGCTGACGCCGGTATTCGAGCGTGTCGATCTGATGCTGCAGAGCGAGCAGCGTACGCATCGCCCGCGGTGTGCCAGGCGTAGTCGCCAGCGCCGCTGTCGCAGTCGCTTCGGCTTCCTTGACGAGTGTCCGGTTGCCGAGGCCCGATACGATCAGCGCGACCGTCCAGACGACTGCACAGGCAAGGGCGCCCATCGCGAGCGCGTCGGGCCAGTAAAAGCCGGCGCGGCGGCCCCGATAGTTAGGCGAGCCTGCCGCGATCTCCCGCCACACCGGCAGCAGGGCCGCTGGCTGTTCGCGCGTCACCGTCTGTGCGGGCGGCCCTTCGACTGGCTGGACGGGCGTGTCGTCTCCGTTGGCGACTGGTACCGGCACGACGGACGCACCAGGAAAGACCGGCGCGAACATGACGCCTGCCAGCGGCGCGCGCAGCCAGTTTGACGCAGCCAGGCCCTGCAGGCCCTCGGCGATGCGTTTGCAATGGTCACCGACGTATTTCGAGATCTCCAGCATCCAGGTCGTCCACTGCGGCTCCCCGCACAGGCGTACGCCTGCGTGCGCCGTCCTCTGCTCGACCTCGTCCAGCAGCGCCGGCAATCTGGCGGCGGCCTCCTGTGCCTGTTTGCGCGTATCGTTCGGCATGAAAGTACCGACGGCGTCGAACTGCTCCGACGGGCTGCCGTGCGCCTCTACCGGGTGCAGGAATGTAACGGGCGCAGCCCAGCCGAGCGCGGTGGCAAGCGTTGAGAGCGTGCGGGGCAGTTGCGTATCAGCTTCGTCGGCACGGACAACCTGCACCAGGCCATCGACCGGGCGGCGGCGGCGCAGTTGCCGGATCTGGCCGAGCCACTTCCCGGCCTCGATGCCGTCCGGTGCCGCGTGGACGAGTACGGTCTCGTCGACGTGCATGACGCCCGCCTGTTTGAGGCCGGGTGCGACCTGATCGACCCGCTCGTCCGTACCGTTCACCATCAGCCAGCGCAGGCGGCGGCGCCAGAACCAGCCTTGCGCAACGCGCAGTTCCTCGGCCATGCGTTGCAGGCGCGCGTCGCGCTTGAGCGGCCTGGCCGTCGTTGAGGCTGCCCCCTTCTCGCCGGTTCGAAGGCGCAACAGTCTGGCAGCGCCCGCGTATGCGCCGGTCGATATCGCGACCAGATGAATGATCACTATGACAACAAGCAACACCGGAATGCTGATCAGTACCAGTGTGCGAGGCGTGCCATCTGGAATGCCGAGACGTTCGCTCCGGAACCAGACCAGCACGAGTGCGGCAACGGCAAGAACCAGGGCTGCGAGAGGCAGGCCCCAGATTGCAACCCGGCTCGGAGCTTCCACGGTGGAGGCGGCTTGAGGCTCCATGTTCTGCAGGTTATTTTTGGGTATCGCCATGCGTGGAAGCCGTTTGATCTTGGGGTAAGACATGGAGAATGGCCGACTGCGGGCCATCGACGACGAGCTGCGGTCCGTCACTGGCACCAGATTCGATGGCAGCGGCAATCGCCAGCAGGCCGTTCGCTGCGCGCATGTCGCCGACAATACGATCCAGCCGGCACTGCGCGGCGTCTTTGGCCGCGGCCACAAACCCGGCGGCGCTCAAGGCTCGATCACAGTATTCAACCGGACGGGTTATCCACGCACGCTTCACTGAAGCAGCATCGGCTTTGCCCCAGCTCGCGGAGTTCGCGAAGCCGTATTCGGGTTCACCGGCATCGCCTGCAACGGGCCTGTGCAGCACAGCTTTTCTGCTGACCTCCTGCGGAAGCCTGAAATAGCCGGCGTCGAGCAGCACAGCGGCGCACCCCTCGGCGAGGCCTTCATTGATGTCGTCGTCGTACCACATTGCCGCGACGACGAGAAGCGGACGGTATTCGCGCGCATCGAGCCAGGCATCGGCCGCCAGCAACCCGTCAGTTGCCGGGACCGCCTGAACCTCAAGCGGCGGAAGCGCCGCCAGACGCATCGCGTCACGAACCTGGGCCAGACGCACGCTGGCGACTTCCGGCTCCGCCAGTACGCGCACCTGGGGCCAATATGCCTTTTCGTATCCCGTTAATGCCTGAATGCTCCCGACGAGCGGTTCAAGCGCAACACGGATCATCTGCACAACAGGAGCAGCCTTCGCCAGCACCGCTGCGTCACTCGCCTGGCCTTCCTCTTCATCCGTCATGGACGGACCAGCCAGTAACGGGTCATTGTCCTCAAAACGGTTGCACAAAACCTTCCCCGAGCCGTGCCGCGGTGCCTGCGCCTTCAGGATCGATCTTTTCCCTGCGAGCACGTCGGACAGGGATTTACTGCCAAGCGGCAGACAGTAACCTGCGCCTAGTACGTGCAGCGGACGCTGCGCGAACCTGATCTTCTCCGCGAGCCAGCGATCACGGTGATGGTTGCGCCAGTACGCGCGATACCACAGCACCTCGTAGCCTGCACGACCAAAGCCGAGCAGGACAAGGAACAGCCCGTTCGGCGCCCCAACAATCCAGCTCCAGAACCTGAGGCCGCTCGCAGGCTCGCCTTTCGGCCAGGCGAGCAAAACGATCACCGGGCCGCACACATTGCAGACGAACCAGGTAAATGCCCACGGCCAGAAACGCATCCGCCGGGGATACGCGTGGGGGCGCCCTGCGGGAGAGAGGTCGACGGGCATTATTCGATGTCGACGTTTTCCAGCGACGAGAGAAGGCGGCAACCACAGGCACAGCGGTAATGATGCATGGCGGCGGGTTTGCCATCGCGGTCGGGGAACTTGTCGTAGCCCTCGTCGATAGTGGTCGGTCCGTGCTGGTCACAGATCGCGTCGTCGCCCTTGCGGGCAAGCGGCCTGCCCATGAATTCGGTCCATGGGGAGCCGCCGGTGACTTCGCCGCCGTGTTCCAGTTTGTCGCCTTTGCGGATGGGAGATTGCATATAACGGTTGCCTGATTGATTGGATTCCATATTACTTCACCGCGGCATCGACAGATTTCAATTAACGGCTATCGAAAAACAGAGAAACTTTATTGTCGCTTACCGGATGATTCAGGAGCCTCCGATTAAAAACCACCGACCCCAATTCCTTCGAGCAATTCAGGAATTCTGTCACTCTCTTTTTTATTAAGCTTCGCTTTTACAACTTCAAAAGAGAAACATGCCAAACCCCCTTTATCTGGACATATCAGGAAATAGTCTGGAATATTTAAATTTTCTTGATCACCGAAAACTGAGTTTACGTATGCGATAGTTCCACTCCAACCCTTGCCCTCATACCTTCGCTGCCAGACAACGTTGCGCGCGTAGCGCCCACCTGAATCTGCCTGGGCAATTTCCTCGGCTGCAGTCGGCCTCTGTGCCACACCCTGCTTCGGCGCAGCAGATCCAACCGTGAAGCATCCGAACGAAAGCTTTCCGTGGATTGGTCTATCGGCGGGTTTCAACGAAACGTAAAAATCAAACGAAATTATCTGATCATTTATTTTTGAAGATGATTTTGAAATTTCGCTCAAAATATTTTTTCCGAGCACATACCCACACTGATTCGTCAACAATGACACATTACTCTTCAAATCGTCCGGCTCGTGATTTATCGACTCCGCACTTGCCCCCAAAATCAAAGAGAAGAATAAGACACCTGTCAACACGATGTTTCTCATAACACCTTCCTTCGTGAGAAATTTTCCGGCCACATTAGATTCTCCTGATTCGGCCCTTTGAAAAAAGGAACATCGGCCAGCACCATCAACGCATTCGTGAATGACGTTGATCGATCCACCAGACCATTCATGTTTGGGGGATTCTGTCCTGTAGAACCCGGATAATTCACCGACGCAGCACAATTCGTAAAGGACTGGTTGTAGTACCACACTTTAGTTCCAGCATTTGTACGAATGATCCTTCTTTCATTTATGCCGGCAATATCCGCATATTTATTGGCACTATCCACCTTCGGACGAAGCGGATAGGTCTCCGATGGCATTGATTTTCCGGACCAAACCCAATAGGCACATGCACTATGGCTCGCATGAAAAACATCTCTCCCGATTTCGTTGCGCCACCGTAGCTCCTGCGCCCCCGGTGGCAAACTCGGACCGCGACCAAAGAATCTAAAGTACCTATAGTAATTGTTATTGCCACCTCCCATATCCCCGTGGGCATTTGTTAGCTGCAAGAATCCCCGCCCGAACCAACCATTATGCAAATCCGTCGCGTCATCGCTACGGTTTCCCTCCGTAAGGTAGTGAAACCAGCCCGTTTCCTGCGTGGCATTTGCAATGAAACATGCCTGTCGAAGAGGGGTATCAAGTTTGAACTTTCTCATCGAATTGTTCAAATTTGATCCGTATTGATCGACCAAAGACTCGGCAAAGCGTAGATTTGGCTGCTCCCATACCCCCTGATGGTTTGAATTGTGCGATCCCGGTTTTCTAATAACGAAGAACGGAATGAGCTGGAGCATCTCCTTTTTGCTCAACCAAGCGCATTTTCTGAAATGCCGGATAAACGCCAATGGGTGGAAGTACCAGAGCTTCTGTCCGGCGAGTGGCGTGTGGTCGAGAAACTGGAACTTGCTCAGGAATTCAATGAACCTGGTGTACCCGTTCGGGTTGGTATCCTTCTGTTTGCCAAAGAAGCCATCCGGATCGTTCAATCCCTGGTACCGCGCGTCGTTGTTGGACGGATCCCACTCGCTGCGCGCCTTGCACACCAGCCCTCTTAGCTTTTCGCGCATGCCCTCTGCGTTCTGTACGTAGCCTGCGAGCTGCTGATTCGCAGCGTTATCGTTATTCTTGTCGTACTCGAGCGGTTGGATCATGCCGGACGTCGCCTGCGGATCAGCAACGCCGGTCAGGCGGCAAAGTTCATCGTACCCGCAGAGCCCATCGTGATTGAACGGCGTGTTGTCCTCGTCTACCTTTTGCCACTCCTTGAAGAACGGGAAATCGGCGTCGGACAACTTCTTGATCGCGTCCGGCGCGATGTTGATGTAGCCCTGCGTGCCGTCCCCGTCGAACGGCACCGCAACCCAGGTGGCAGGGGCCGCACCCGAAGCGACCGAATGTGAAAGAATGCGCCCAAACCGCAGCATTTCATAGCCGTCACTCGGACAGGCCGAATAAAGGGCTACCGAGCGGTCATAGAGGTCGTACTCGTACTGCCTCGTGTCGTTGTCGTACGAGTCCGCGATAGGGTCAGGTGTGAGCAGGGTAACGTTGTCGCTGTTGCCGCAATCGATCCACGCCTGCGTATAGCGCCGCCCCTTGTTGAACCAGGCCTCGACATAAAGCGTGTCGTGTTCGCCAATTGAGCCGCCAGGTAGCCGGGGGAACCAAGTGTCATCCGCACCTGCCGGCTGCTGCACGAAATCCTGTGGACCTTGAATGACGAAATAGGTATGCCCCCAATAGTCGCTCGACGTAGGCTGAACGGGGTTCTTCTCACCGAGCTGAACCTTGTGGCCGTCCTGATCGAACCAGGCAATGAAGTCCTCGTCGCTCATGAAGATCTCGAAGTGCAGATGCCGCACACCCTGATGCTGGCCGACATAGCCAAGCATGTCCTTGCGATACACCTTTTTCGTGCCGCCTGGCTGAACGCCCCCATCCTTGCCTCCCGCCGTGTCGAGCAGCCATCTGGGAAGAGCATTTGGCGATCCTTCCTCCGGCGGATGGTTTGGCTGTGGAGCAAACTGCTCCTGGTTGGTCATGTCCAGCAGGTGCATGTAGAGCGAGTAATACGTAATCGACCGCCCGTCACCTGTGTCGGTCTTATGCCTGAGCAGGACAAAGCCAGCATTCGAGTTCAGCAACGGCTGCCCGGTCGTCGGATCAGTCGTGCCGTCGGATAGGGCGCTCTTGCAGACCCGGTAGGCCACAACGTCACCATCGGCGATGGCCCGCACCTGTTCGTGCTGCTCTCCCGGATCCAGATGAATGCCGCAGTGAAAACGCCGGTCGAAGGCGACCGGATAGACTCCGTGATGGCCGATCTCGAACTGATCGACGGCATCCATCATGGGGTCCGGCTTTGACGCATCGTTGGACGTCAGACCCGAAACAGGCAGGAACGGAGGGCTGATGATCATGGGCTTAGTGAGACGAGGAGTACTGGTCGGAAATTTTCAGGCTGCTCTTCGGCAGGGACGGCAGCGGCGTAGGGGCCTTGTCCGGCCCCTGGAAGGAGAACGACGCTGCCTTGATGGTGAAAGCGCCCGGGCAGTGAAACGTCATGTTGCCGTTCTCGATGACAAGCGAGGCCCCGCCGCTGTTGAGCGTGATCTTCGACTTCGCCGCGACCTGAACGTCCGCGCCCTCACTGGCGACACGCAACTGCTGCTTCGCGAACAGGTCCATTCCGTCCGTGAGCGCTGCAACCGAGACTTTCCCCTTTGCCGCAGTCAGGCTCAGGCCAAGCTTGTGCGCACACAGCGAAATCAGCTCGCCCGCCGCCATGCGTAGACGTTTGGTAATGCTGACGTCCATGTCCTTGCCTGCGGTGACGATCACGTTCTCGCCCGCCGAGTGCTGGGCCGATTTAGGCGTAACGAACGCCATGCCGCCCGGTGCGCTCGCGAGCAGCCCCGCGTCGCGAAGCTGGTTCAGCCCGTGGAGGAGCGCCACCTGTGTGGCGCGGTCGGCAGGGTCGGCACCGGTCTGCGTAGTCGCCGTCGCGAGATCCGTCACGCGCTGCAGGGCGGCCTTTAGTTGCGCGACGGCGGCAGGCATGTCCAGGTGCGGCGTGTCGGCCCCGGCTGCTGCGTCCGCCGAGAAGAACAGCCCCTTCGCCGCGCGCATCGTGCCCCACGCCTGGGCCGTAATCTCGAACCCTTCCCCGCGCTGGAGCTTTTTGCCGTTGAGCAGATAACCGAGATTGACCGCCGACTGGCTGTACACTGTCGCGATCCGCGCACTTTCCTTGCCCTGCAGGTCGTTGAACACGATCTCCGCGCCGCGCAGCGGCGAGCGCCAGATCGCGTAACTGAACATGGCCTGCGCCCCGTGCACCACGTCAGGATGGGAATAGTCGTGCAGGGCTCCAGCTATGTGGATACGATCCACATCGTGGTGGGCCGCATCGAGGATAACCTCGGTCCCCGGCAGCAGGGGCGAATGGAAGCCGCCCTGATAGGACGAGGACGGACGCAGCAGGCGCAGCTTCAGCAGTTGCTTGTCGGTATTGCCCGATCCCTGCAGGAACTTGGGCAGCACCGGATAGCGCCCGTATTCGTCCATACACCCGTAAGGCGCGGAGTCAAACGTCGTGACAACTCCGACAACCGGACCCTCCAGAAAACGCCAGTCCCGCTCATAAACGAATCTGGGACGATACGTCAGGTGCGCGGGCATCGCCTTGAAGCGGGTATGCGCGGGCTGCGTGCGGCTGCCTTCCATCTTCATCGAAGTAATCACGAAGCCATATTCCGCGCTCGCCAGCTTCGTGTTGGTCAGCTTCATGACCACGCCCGGTGCGACGCCCTTCGCGTTGGTCGTACCCGAGAGCGTCGCCTGCCGCGCGATCTGCTCGTCGCGCCGCGTCTGCGCGAGCGCCTCGCCCTGCTCCTGCGTCAGATGGAACTCCGCGCTGCGGCTGATCTGCCCGAATACCGACCGGTCGTCAGCGTCATCGGAGACGCTCGCCGTTGCCCGTAGCGGGTCCTCCGGTGTGCGGTAGTTGCGCTCCCACAACTCAAGCGTGGCCGCCACCAGCTCGCGTTGCTCGCTGACTTCGAGTACCGCCTCATGCCAGTTGCTGTTGAGACCGGAGTTGGCCAGCAGGGGCACGTTGATCGAGCGTATATAGGCGCGCGGATTGTCCGCAATGACGAGCGTGTCAAGCTGTCCCTTCCGGCCTCGCCCCTGCTTGTAGAACCAGAAATAGCCCTTGCGTTTCGCGTGCCGTGTCACGAGATTCCAGACGGACTCCTCGTACATCACGACCTGTTCCATCTTCTCCTGCTCGCCTTCCAGCTGGAATTCGACATCGAAAGCGTCGAAGTTCTGCCGGTCGATCAGCACCTTCGTCACCAGTTCCTGGAACGTCACGTCCTTGAAGGTGTCCGACCTGACCATGCGCTTGCACAGCGCGGCAAACCGCGGCTCGATGCGCAGCCGGTAGGCGGCCTCGTCGCGGCTCACACGGATACGCTTCCAGCGCGTCACCACGCCGTTGAATGTGGCCGCCTCATGGTCGACGGGTTCGACGTAGCTCGCCGAGGGGACTGCCGCCCGCTCGTCGATCTGCAGGCCCGCCCGCCGCCCGACGCATTGCTTGCCGTCGATATCGAGGCGCTGCGACGTCACCGTGATGTCGACCGTATAGTCCTTGCAGAAACCCGCGCGCACCTTGAATTTGAGCACGTCGAGGCCGAGGTCGAGCGTGCCGATCCATATTTTCAGATGCTGGGTGAGCCGCGCGCTCGGGTGGCGCAGCGCATCTGTAAAGCTCTTCGTCACAGCATTCATCACGCATCCCTTGTCCGGTTGAAAGGAACGAGGCGAAATCGTTGCATTCGCAGCTACGGGCAGGAAAATCTAGGGTTGCAACGATAAAAGGTCAATCGGCCTGACTGGCCAGCGTCTGAAATTTTCAACAGATCTGCTAAACAACAATAAATAGGAGTTCTGTTGTTTTTTGAGATTCAGTTACGTGATACGCCCAATTCTTGGCGTGCTACTGACGCACCGGCGGCGCAAGGAGGTTGCGCACGGGGACGGCCATTCGTGCAGGCTCTCGCGACGCGGGGCGCTATTGGGCAGCATCGCGCCGTCGCGGGCGCGTGACCCGATATGCTCGATAACACGTTCGACGACCGTGAGTGCCTGACGCCCGGCGCCGTCCATCTCCACCTGCATGACCTGCCACGTGAGGTGGCCTAGCTGCTGATGTCGTGTACGCGCTCCGCCTACGAGCCACGCTGGTACGCACGCCCACCGATGACTCGCCCTTGCCATGCAGGCGGCCCCTCCCATTTGAGTGTAATTCCCACTTCGGATAGTTTCACCAGTGCATCGAACTTCGCGGCAAGCGGCAACAAAGGTTCCCATCCGCAATATTCAATGATTGCATGGGCCGCGTAATGACCTACGCCAGACAGGTTCACGGCTTCTCTCGCCAGCGGGACGCCCCCCGTGCGCCAAGTACCGCATACGCCCACCACAACCATTGGGCTCCTCTGAAGTGCCACGTGGACTCGCGGTTGTCCGTAACCCGCATGAGCGTGTTGGGATATCGTTCGCGGTGCCGGGGAGTGTCGGCGATGCGCACCGGAAGTGCTGCGAGCAGGCGCTCCTTCGTCACCTGTTGCGGCTTGCCAGGCATGGCGGGTAGTGCAGCGGCCGTCGCATCGACATTGGCGGCAAGACGCTCGTCGTCCGGCGACACAGTTTTCGTCGTGGACTTACCGCCCGCTCTATCTGCGGCCGGCGTTGAGAGCGTTTCCTGCAACCACTGCCGGTCATGCTCGTAGAGTCACGAGGTGACACGGTATGCCTTGCGCCATAGGTCCTGGATTGTCGTTCCCGCATTTCTCGACAGTTCGTCACGTATCCGGCGTCGGTACGCTGCACGCGGTGTTGACGGCACCGACTCCACAGGACTTGTCGGACCGTCCTCAAGCGTGCTGGTGCGGCAGATCGCCGTCTCGCTCTCAGACACGCGCTGCAGGCTCAATGCGAGATCGTCCCGGGTACCAAAGAGATACATCGCCAGCAGCAGGTGCCGCGTAACCCGCATATCGCATGCCTTGCTGTTGCCGGGGCCAAAGCGTATCCAGAAGCTCATCCTCTTCGCGGCGAAGGCCGGATCCACTGCGGAGAGAAACGCGTCGCCCAATTCTTCGATCAGGTGGTCCTGGAATGCTTTCGCCTGTACCCTTGCTCCCCACGCGAAGCCTAACTCGCGAATGCGGTTCTGGTACGCAACCCGCAGGCGAATGGGACCCACCCGGCCCAAGGGGCGGTTGAGCAGATTTTGTGTCAAAGTCTATTGTCTTGTGTCGAACTCTATTGTTCGTTCACACCTTGATCGCCAGCAGGAAGGCGATGTCCTGCGCGGCGAGAAGCGCCTTCCAATAACCCGCCCGCTAGTGTGGTTCATCGTTTCTTCGCCGGGCTACAACGCGGGCGCGACCTCCTGGCGCAACTGAACCGGCGCCTGCGACTGCGCGCCCCTCTCAGAAACGACGAGCGCAACGTCCAAACCAGACGCGGGCATTCGGCCGCGGATGATCGGTGTTTACCCGCCAAACCCGCTCTCGCGCTTGCAACACCATCCGGTGCGACCCACAATGTAAGCGCTAACACGATGCCATCTATGCCGGATTAGCAGAAATAACGCGCTAACGTCTCGGCAGCGATTCAAAATGTAAGCGCTAACACGCATTGAGGAATCTCAATTGGAAAAGGCCGCTCCCGTCGGCAGCGGAGGAAAACACGATCGCCGCCGCGCTGAGCGTGATGCGAAAAGGCGCACAGACCTCGATCCCGACGCGCGCCGAACTGGACGAACTTGACGCGCAACTTCCGGCCGCCCGACATCGTATCGGCGCGGCCCGCCGCACCTCAACCGAAAACATGAAACGGAGACAACGATCATGAGCGCAACCCCGAGCCACGAGCAGGTCCCACCGCGAATCCGCCGCGCCCAGATCGTGGCGCTCACGCTGCTGATGGTGAGCGGCATCGTCAACTATATGGACCGCGGGACGCTCGCCGTCGCCAATCCGCTGATCCGCCATGACCTCGGTTTGTCGCTCGGTCAGATGGGGTTGCTGCTCTCCGCGTTCTCCTGGAGCTATGCGCTATTCCAGTTGCCGGTGGGCGGGCTCGTCGACCGGATCGGGCCGCGCAAGCTGCTCGGCATCGGCCTGATCGTCTGGTCGCTCGCGCAGGCTGCCGGCGGCTTCGTCTCGACCTTCGGCTGGTTCATCATTGCGCGGATCGTGCTCGGCATCGGCGAGGCGCCGCAGTTTCCGTCGGCGGCACGCGTCGTCAGCAACTGGTTTCCGCTGCGCGCGCGCGGCAAACCGACGGGCATCTTCAACTCGGCGTCCCCGCTCGGCACGGCACTCGCGCCGCTTTGCCTGTCGATCCTCGTCGTGCAGTTTCACTGGCGCTGGGCGTTCATCGTGACGGGCATCGCCGGCCTGATCGTGGCGGCCGTCTGGCTTGCGGCGTATCGCGATCCCGCGAAAGCCACGATGACCGAAGCCGAGCGGCGCTATCTCGAAGGCGACGAAGCGGATCGCAAGCCGGCGCCCTCGCTGACCTTCGCCGACTGGCGTTCGCTCTTTTCGCACGGAACGACGTGGGGCATGCTGATCGGCTTCTTCGGCTCGGTCTACCTGAACTGGGTGTACCTCACCTGGCTGCCGGGCTACCTGACGATGGAGCGCCACATGAGCCTGATGCATACGGGCGTCGCGGCATCGGTGCCGTTCTTCTGCGGCTTTCTCGGCTCGCTCACGGCCGGCTGGTTTTCCGACCTCATCACGAGCCGAAGCTCAAGCCCGGTCGCGAGCCGCCGCAACGCGGTGGTGATCGCGATGCTCGGCATGGTCGCGTTCACGATTCCGGCGGCGCTCGTCGAGAGCAATACGATCGCGATCCTGTGCATCTCGGTGGTGATCTTCCTCGCCAACGCGGCATCCGCAAGTTCCTGGGCCCTCGCGACAGCCGCGGCCCCGCCGAACCGCGTCGGCTCGCTCGGCGCGATTCAGAATTTCGGCGGCTTTCTGGGCGGCGCGCTCGCGCCGATCATGACCGGCTACATCGCGCAGAACTGGTCGTTCGTACCCGCACTGCTGACGGCTGCGGCAATCGCGTTCGTCGGCGCGATGAGCTATCTGCTGCTCGTGCGCAAGCCGATCACGGACCATCCCGCGCGCGCCGAGACCGTTCGAGCGTCGGCGTGACGTCGGTTCGCGTCCCGACCCATACAAACCCCTCCGAGAGATAACCATGACGACCGCTACGCAAACCGCCACTTCAATCGAAGGCATCGTCCCCGTGATGCTGACCCCGTTCGACGCGTCCGGCGCGATCGACTACACCGGGCTCGAACGCCTGATCGAGTGGTATATCGCTCACGGCTCCGACGCGCTGTTCGCCGTCGCGCAGTCGAGCGAGATGCAGTTCCTGAGCCTTGCCGAGCGCGGCGCGCTGGGCAAGTTCGTCGTCGAGAAGGTGGCGGGCCGCATTCCCGTCGTGATGTCGGGCCACATCTCCGACGACCCCGACGCCCAGGCAGAGGAGCTCAACGTCGCCGCAGGAACGGGTGCCCAGGGCATCGTGCTCGTGACCAACCGGCTCGACCCGAAGCGCGAGGGAACGGAGGTCTTCGCCGCGAATCTCAAGCGGCTCCTTACGCGCCTTCCATCCGACATTCCGCTCGGTCTTTACGAATGCCCGGCGCCGTATCGGCGGCTTCTCTCCGACGACGAACTGAAGATGTGCATCGATACCGGCCGCTTCATCATGCTGAAAGACGTGAGCTGCGATCTCGATACCGTCAAGCGGCGCGTCGCGCTCGCGCAGGGTTCGCCGCTGAAAATCCTGAACGCGAACGCGGCAATCGCGTGGGATGCGATGAAGGCCGGCTCGGCAGGCTTCAACGGCGTGTTCACGAACTTCCACCCTGATCTGTACAAGTGGCTGCGCAACGACGCGGCACAGGATCAGGCGCTTGCCGGGGAACTGGCGACGTTTCTCGTGCTCGCCGCAGTATCCGAAGCGCTCGGCTATCCGGCGCTCGCGAAGATCTACCACCAGCGCATCGGCACGTTCGATTCGATTCGCTGCCGCGTGATCGACTACGACGTGCGCGAACGCTTCTGGGCGCTTGATGCGGTGCTCGACAAGATCGTCGCCGGCACCGAGCATTTCCGCGCGCGCATCGCCGCGCCCGGCGCGGGCTGCTAGGTTCACGGGCGTCTCCCGTCAGGGCTTCGCGATAACCAGAACGTCAGCGCCGACGGCCATGTTCGCTCCCGCGTCGCGCGCGCACGCGGCGGTAAGATGGCGGGCGTTGCTCCACTCACCCGCCACTCACCCTCTGCTTCCTGACCCGATGTCCGACTCCTTCGACCCGCCGGCCGCCGCCCGGACCCCGACCAGCCGTGCCCGCCGCAACACGGGCCGCACCGTGCTTTCCGATGTCGCCAAGCTCGCGGGGGTATCGACGGCAACCGTGTCGCGGGTCTACAACGAGCCGGACAAGGTCTCGGCGAACGTGCGCGAGCGCGTCGAGCATGCCGCGCTCCAGCTCAACTGGTTTCCGAATGCGGCGGGACGCGCCCTCGCATCCACGCGCAGCCACATTGCCGGCATCATCATTCCGACACTCGACGACCAGGTGTTCGCCTCGCAGGTGAGCGGTATGCAGGCCGCGTTCGCGGCACGCGGCATCACGCTCGTGCTCGGCTGCTCGAACTACGATCCCGCGCAGGCGCTCGTGCAGGTGCGCGCAATGCTCGCGCGCGGCGTCGAGGCGATGGCCGTCGTGGGCGAGGCGCATCCGCCCGAACTGTTCGAAGCATTGCGGCTTTATCGCGTGCCTTATGCGGTCACGTATGCGTATCGCGAGGGCAGCCCGCACATCTGCATCGGCTTCGACAATCACGCGGCCTACGCGGAGATCACCGAACATCTGCTCGGCCTCGGGCACCGCTCGTTCGCGGTCTGCATCCAGCCGACCCGCGACAACGATCGCGTGCAAGCGCGCGTCGCGGGCATCCGCTCGACGCTCGAACGCCACGGCCTCGCCGTACGGCCGGAGCACATGTTCGAAGGCGAATCGACGATCGGATTCGGACGGCGTAGCCTGCGCTCGATCTGGCAATTGCCCGGCGAGCACCCGAGCGCGATCATCTGCGGCAACGACCACATCGCGCTTGGCGTGCTGCGCGAGGCCGAGGAACTGGGTATCGCGATTCCCGGTGAACTGTCCGTGACGGGCTTCGACGATCTCGCGATCGCGAAAGAGATGCGCCCGGCACTGACGACGATGCGCGTCGACACCGCCGAGATCGGACGGCTCGCGGCACAGCACCTGCTCGACGCGCTTGATGGCAAACGCCCGCAACACGGATACGAGGTGCATGCGCAATTGCAGGTTCGGCAGTCGACAGGGCCATGCCCGGGATAGCTTCGCGGTGCTCCTGAAGCGCGCAGGAATCGCAGCGAACGGCAGGTGCGTCATGCTCGAGGCAGCACAAGCGGCTGAATCTGCCACCTACGGTGAGTCACCTTGTATTGGTTCGACGAGGTCCGGCCCATCAGGTCCGGACCGGTTGACTTTGCGGGACACGGGAAACGAGGTGAACGCCTCGGGTGGTTCGGCAGCGGTTCGCGCAAGGTGAATGGCGCGTTCGGCGGAGGTTGCCGTGTCCAGATACTCACGAGCGATGTCAGCCGAGAACACGACTGGCCGCCGGTCGTGGACGTCGACCAGCCCGGCGCCGGCATCTGACGTCACGATCACGAAGCCGTCGCCTTCGCGTTGCTCCATGTCCGGACGAACATTGGTCAGGCCTGCAACGTACAACGGTTCGCCGCTTTTCGCCTGGATGGCATAGGGCTGCTTGCCATTGCTCTCCGTTTTCCATTCGTACCAGTAGTCGGCCGGCACGATGATGCGGCCGTTTTTCCACATCGCTGCCCATGCCGAGCTGGTCGCCTTTTCGATCTTCGCATTGATCATCTGCGGAATGCCCTTCGCGACGGCCCATGCGGGCCGGTAGCCCCAATGCAGCAGTCGTACGACGCCGTCCGGATAAATCACGGGCTGACGACTGCCCGGCGCTGCATTCCAGCTCGGGGTATCGGCGGGCGTGGAGTCGTTCAGGAGCGGCCAGCGCGTATCGCGGTCGCTGGCGAGAGGGATCAGGTAGTCGATGCCGTAGCGGGCTCGAGCATAACGACCGCACATAGCGCTCTCCTGGTCGTGGGCAGGATTGGCCACAGGGGGCCTGTATCGGATGATCGCACCATCCAGCAATTGCTTGAAATTGCGCGACCGGCATCAAGCGCTGACACGATCAATGGAAATTGCGCAAGAACAATCAAATAGCCCTCGCGTCATAGGCATATAGTGCACCCTAAACACTGTCATGAAAACGATGCCCCTATGCACAGGCACGTTGGTTCAACGAGAACGATCAGTGATAAGGAGAACGATATGATCTTCAAGACAGCCCGTGAAATGACGCGCGCGTTGCAGTCCCGCGAGATCTCGGCCGTCGAACTGTTTGACGAAGCCGTGACTCGTATCGAACGTTACGACGGCTTGACGAATGCCGTCGTGGTGCGAGACTTCGAGCGTGCGCGTCTGGCCGCGGCAGAGGCAGATGCCGCCCTCAGGCGAGGCGAACGTCGTCCGCTGCTCGGCGTGCCGATGACAGTGAAGGAGTCCTTCGGCATGGCGGGGTTGCCAAAGACCTGGGGGATGCCTGGCACCGAGAAAATCGGGATTGCCGAGGACGCGATCGCCGTGCAACGTCTTAAGCATGCGGGCGCCGTCATTCTGGGGAAGACCAACGTCGCCACAATGCTGGGCGACTGGCAGACCTACAATCCCGTGTACGGCGTCACCAACAACCCTTGGGATCTCACGCGCACGCCCGGCGGCTCGTCCGGTGGTTCGGCGGCTGCCTTGGCGGCTGGGTTCGTCCCGCTCGAACTCGGCAGCGACTTTTACGGCTCCCTGCGGGTTCCGGCGCATTGCTGCGGCATCTACGCCCATAAGCCCAGCCACGGCCTTGTGCCTCTGCGCGGCGCAGGCCCGCCAGGCAGTCCAATGTTATCGGTGAGCGTCGATCCCGACCTCGTCGTGGCGGGACCCATGTCGCGCAGCGCCGGCGATCTCGCGCTGGCCCTCGATGTGCTGGCCGGCCCCGACGACGCGCAGGCGGCGGCCTACCGCCTCGAGCTTCCGCCCTCTCGCCATACCCGGCTTGCCGACTTCAGGGTGCTCATGCTTGAAGACCATCCGGTGGTGCCGATCTCGGACGAGGTACGCGCGGCCATGCGACGTTTTCGCAAGCAGCTTGAGGGAGCCAGCTGCACCGTGGCAACCGGGAGTGCCTTGCTGCCCGATCTGGTGCTCGTGATGCGCACCTTAGGCCAGCTATTTTTGTCATTCATGGGCGCAGACATGCCACTTGAGGAATATCGCGCGCTTCAGCAACGGGCTGCCGAGTTACCCGCGAGCGACACCAGTGAAGCGGCGATGGAGTCACGCGGTCTTGTGCTCAGCCATCGCGACTGGATTGCTGCCGATCGCACCCGGGTTGCCCTGATGCACCGGTGGCGCCAGCTCTTTCGGGAATGGGATCTCGTACTTTGCCCAGTACTGCCGACAACGGCCTTCACGCATGACCACTCTGACATCCGCTCGCGCCGTCTGGAAATCGATGGCAGGCAGATTGCCTACGCTCAACAGGCCCTATGGCAAAGTCTCGCGACTTTGACTGGATTGCCCGCGACCGCATTTCCAATCGGTTTGGGGGAAAGCGGCTTGCCCATCGGGCTCCAGGCGATAGGTCCCTACCTTGAAGACCGGACGCCCATCGCCTTTGCTGAACTAGCCGAGTGCGAATTTGGCGGATTCGTGCAGCCGCCGGCCTTTGCCGAATCGTGACGTGCCCGGGAACTGACCATTGTTAAACAATTTGCCACGGCGTAGACGCAAACGTCAGATAGCATATTGAAAGCACGCGTACCGGGAACGGTATGGTGTTTCCGTGAATGATCAACCTGTTGGGAGCATCGAGAATGAGCATCTTTGGCGATATTGTGAACAAGCTGTTCGGAAAGGCAAAGCCGGATCAACAGCCGCCCGCGGCGGAGCCGACACCGGATCCCGCGGCAGCGCAGGCTGCCGCCCCGGATGCCACGCCAGCCCCCGCGCCTTTGACCGACGTCGACGTCGAAGCCGTGATGGACCAGTTTGTCAGCGAAAGCGGGCAAACACTGAACTGGCGCACGTCGATCGTCGACACAATGAAGGCGCTCGGCGTCGACAGCAGCCTCGAACATCGCAAGCAACTCGCCCAGGAACTGAAGTACGGCGGCGACATGAACGACTCGGCGAGCATGAACATCTGGCTGCACAAGCAGGTGATGGTCGCGCTGGCGGCGAACGGCGGGAAGTTGCCGCCCGAACTCGCGGCCTGAATTCGCTTCTGACGCGTGCCTGACCGAGGGTCTTTCGCCGTTCGCCTCGTTAATTGAACGGACTGAACCTTGAAAAACCTGCGGAACCTGTATATATATACAGTATGTTTGCATATACAGTTCCGGAGGTCGTCATGGAGCATCTGGTGCGCGTGCAGAATGAAGGGGACCGCCGCACGCTCGCGTGGCTGCGGGCGCAGGTCGGCGACGCGGCAATCGCGCAAGCGGCGCAGCAGTGCGGCGGAGCGGCGAAGCCATACCTGTCGGCGGTCTGCCGAACGCTCGGGGTGACTGCGCCGCGATTCAGTACGCTGCGCCGGCTGCGTCCAAGCGCGGCCGCCGAGCAGTCGCTGGCCACGATCCGGCAGATACTGGCTTCCCGGAACGCACCAGCGCGTGAAGGGGCGCGTCGCTGGTGAAAACCTCCGTCGCGTGTCTTAGGGCCGCCAGACCGGGCCCTCAGGAAAGTCATACTGATCGAGCGACGCCGCATGCATTTCGATGCTGTAGCCGGGACGTTGCGGCGGCATATAACGGCCGCTGCGGATCACGACAGGATCGACGAAATGCTCATGCAGATGATCCACGTACTCGAGCACCCGGTTTTCTAGCGACGCCGACACGCAGATATAGTCGAAAAGCGAAATGTGCTGGACGTACTCGCATAAGCCGACGCCGCCCGCGTGCGGGCACACCGGCACGCCAAATTTCGCCGCCATCAGCAGGACGACGATCACCTCGTTCAGACCACCCAGGCGGCAGCTGTCTACCTGACAGAAGTCGATTGCGTGCGCCTGCAGCAACTGCTTGAACATCACGCGGTTATGGCAGTGCTCGCCCGTCGCCACGCCGATCGGCTGAATCCGCTGGCGGATGGCCGCGTGGCCGAGAATGTCGTCCGGACTCGTGGGTTCCTCGATCCACCACGGATCGAATTGCGCCAGGCGCCGCATGTTCACAACCGCTTCGTCGACATCCCACACCTGGTTCGCATCCATCATCAGCTTGCGGTTTTCGCCGATTTCTTCACGCAGAATGCGCGCTCGGCGCATATCTTCTTCGAGATTGCCGCCCACCTTCTGCTTGAAGTGCGTCCAGCCCTGTGCGACGCCTTCACGCGCGAGCCGGCGGATCTTGTCGTCGTCGTAGCCGAGCCAGCCGGCCGAAGTCGTGTAGGCCGGATAGCCGCGCGCCAGCATGTTCTTTTCGCGCTCGCCCCTGGTTTTTGCATGGCGGTGCAGCATGGCAATAGCTTCATGCGGCGTAATCGCGTCGGTCACATAGCGGAAGTCGAGACAACGCACGAGTTCTTCGGGGCTCATGTCGACTAGCAGCTTCCACACTGGCTTGTCTTGCGCTTTTGCCCACAGGTCCCAGACCGCATTCACGACAGCCGCCGTCGCCAGATGAATGGCGCCCTTGTCCGGGCCGATCCAGCGCAGTTGGCTGTCTGAGGTCAGCGCGCGCCAGAATGCGCCCATGTTCGCTGCGATATCCTCGAGCGTTTTGCCGACGATCAGCGGGGCAAGCGCCTGTACCGCACTCACGCAGATCTCGTTGCCGCGCCCGATGGTGAAGGTGAGGCCATGGCCTGTGAGCGTCCGCGGCGAATCGGTTTCGAGCGTCACGTAGGCGGCGGAGTAATCCGGCGCGGCGTTCATCGCATCGGAGCCGTCGAGTGAACGCGAGGTCGGAAACCGAATGTCCCGGACAGACAGCTTGGTGATCGTGGGCATCTGCACACTCTCCTGGTCGACAGCTTTCGACTCGCGCCGATGAGCAAAGAGGGCCGTGGCGCCGAACGGCGCCGCGACCCTCCCTCTCTCGGCCGCGCCCTGGCGGCAACGGTCAATCGTAGAGCACGGCGGCGATCTTGGGATCGCTCATATTGCTCTTGTCGTACCAATAGAAGCCCGTGTCGACTTTCTTAGGCAGCTTCTCGCCCTTCAGCGCCTTCACCGCGGAGTCGACGACGCATTTGCCGATGCCGACCGGGTTCTGCGTGATGGCGCCGGCCATCAGCCCCGAATTGATGTCCTCCTTCTGCTCCTTGCCGGAGTCGTAGCCAATCAGCACGAGCTTCTTGCCCGATTCCTTGACGCCGATCGCCGCACCTTCCGCCGAACCTTCATTGGCGCCGAAAATGCCCTTGAGATTGGGATTGGCCTGGATCATCGCCTTGGCGATTTCCGCCGACTTCAGATGGTCGCCGCCGCCATATTGGACGGAGACGATCTTGACGTTCGGGTGCTTCGTCTTCATTTCATTCAGGAAGCCGTCGCGGCGATCGATGCCGGTGCGGCTGGTCTGGTCGTGCACGATCACGCCGACCTCACCGGCATTGCCGATCGCATCAGCCATCTTGTCGGCGGCGAGTGCGGCTGCGGCAAGGTTGTCCGTCGCACACGTCGTCAGCGGAATGTCGCTGTCGACGCCGGAGTCGAAGGCGATGACCGGCATTTTGGCGGCCTGCGCCCGCTTCAACAGCGGAATGGCCGCTTTGCTGTCGAGCGCGGCGATGCCGAGCGCCTGGGGCTTCTTGGCGAGCGCGGCCGAGAGCATGTCGATCTGCTTATCGACCATGGCCTCGGTTTCCGGACCCTCGAAGGTGATCCTGACCTTATGCTCCTTCGCCGACTGTTCCGCGCCCGCTTTGACGGCCTGCCAGAACTGGTGCTGGAAGCCTTTCGATATCAGCGGGATGTACGCTTCGTCCGCGCGCGCAAGGCTCGTCCCACAAATGAGAGCGCCAACGCCGACCACGACACCGATTAATCTTCTTTTCAACATGGTGTTTCTCCTCCTAAGGGGGGCCATTAACCTTCAGCCGCTGGGGGGAGCCTTTGGCGCTCCCTTTCTTGATCTTGTCCTGTGCAGCGTCAGCTTTTCTTGCGCCGCAAAATATCGGCATAGACCGCGAGAATGATGATGAGGCCGGTCACCACGATCTGCCATTCCTGAGCGACGGACATGATGCGCAGGCCGTTGGTCAGCACGCTCATGATGAAAGCGCCGATGATGGTGCCCAGAATCGTGCCCGCACCGCCGCTGAGCGAGGTCCCGCCGATCACCACGGCGGCGATCGCTTCGAGTTCATAGCCTTGCCCTAGCGCCGGCTGGGCCGAATTCAGGCGCGAGGCAATGAGCAGCCCGGCGACGCCGCAAATTGCGCCGGCCATACCGTAAATGGCGATCTTCCACCGATCGACATTCACGCCGGAAAGGCGTACGGCTTCTTCGTTGCTGCCGAGCGCAAATGTGTAGCGGCCGAGCGCCGTGCGATTCAGCGTGATCGAACTCGCGACCGCAAGGAAAAACAGAATCAGGACCGCGTTTGGAATGGGCAGGCTCGGCAGTACATAACCGATCAGCGAATCCTGAGAGATCATGTAGAAATTTTCGGTGTCGGTGAAATAGATCGGCTTGTCGGCCGAGACGACGAGCGAAAGCCCTTTCAGCAGCAGCATCATGCCTAAGGTGGCAATGAACGGCGGTATTTTCATTTTCGCCGTGAGGGTTCCCGAAATGGTTCCGCAGATCGCGCCCGTCCCAATCGCAGCAATGACGCCGGTCCACATCGGCAAATGCCAGAAGGTCAGAAACACGCCGCAAATGACCGCCGTGAAGGTCATCAACGTGCCGACCGACAAATCGATGCCTCCGGTGATGATGACGAACGTGCACGCGATCGCCAGAACGCCGTTGACCGCCGTCGCCTGCAGAATCCCGAGCATATTGTCCGTCTGCATGAAGGCGGGCGAGGCGAAGCTGAAAAAAAACAGCAGCAGGATCAGGCTCGCGAAGGCGAGCAGCTTTTGCAGAGCGGCCGGCGCGAAAATGCGGGCTCTGAGGCCGGACGGCCGCCCCTCATTAGCCAGCGCCGAAGTATCCGATCGCAGTGTCATAAAATGGACCTCTCCTCTCGAGGCTCACGCCGCTTTTAAAGTTTCTCGCTGCGTCGCCAATTGCATGATGCGCTCTTGCGTCGCCTCCGTGGCCGAGAGTTCGCCGGTGATGCGGCCCTCGCACATCACGACGATGCGGTCGCTCATGCGCAAGATTTCCGGCAGTTCCGACGAGATCATCACGATCGCCTTGCCTTGCCCGGCGAGCGAGCGCAGGAGTTTGTAGATTTCGCTCTTGGCGCCGACGTCGATGCCGCGCGTCGGCTCGTCGAAGAAGAGCACGTCGCAGTCGCGCTCGAGCCATTTCGCAATGACAATTTTCTGCTGATTGCCGCCGGAGAGTAGCCGCACCTCCTGCGCCGCGGAGGGCGTACGAATGGCAAGCAGATTGATGAAATGGGAAGCTGTCCGGCGTATCTGAGCGCGGCGCAAGAAAAAGTTGAGCGACAGGAATTTGGGCAAGTTGGACATCACGATGTTCGATTCGACGTCCATTTTGGTCGCAAGGCCGAAGCGCTTGCGGTCTTCCGAGAGATAGCCGATACCGTGCGCCACCGCGTCGCTCGGCGTCCTAATCGTCGCCTTCACGCCTCTCACGACAAGTTCGCCGGATTCGATCGGGTCGGCGCCGAACACCGCTCGGGCGACCTCGGTGCGACCGGCACCCATCAAGCCGGCAAAGCCCAATATCTCGCCTTTGTGCAGCGTGAAGCTCACGTCTCTGACCAGCGGGCCGGCGTTCAGATTTTTTACTTCGAGCGCGACCTCGCCTTTGTCCGCGGCGCTGTTAGAAGGCGCGACGTCGATCAAAGTTCGCCCGACCATCATGCCGATGATCGCGTCGACGCTGGTGTCCCTTGCGGCGACGGTGGCCACATATTCCCCGTCACGCAATACTGTGACGCGGTCGGAAATCTGTTTCAGCTCGTCCATCTTGTGTGAGATATAGATGATTCCCACGCCCCGGCTCTTCAGCTCGCGGATGATGCGGAAGAGCTCGGCGATCTCGGCGTCGTTGAGCGCCGAGGTAGGCTCGTCCATGATCAGGACGCGCGAATCGAAGGACAGAGCCTTGGCGATCTCAACCATCTGCTGCCTGGCGACGGTGAGGGTGCTGACAACCGCGCGCGGGTCGAGACTCACATGCATGCGGGCAAGGATGTCGCGCGCTTGCGCATTGAGCTTGTCTTCGTCGAGGAACAGGCCGAGGCGTCCGCGCGGCTCGCGGCCGATGAACATATTCTGGGCGACGGTCAGATGATTCATCAACTGGAGTTCCTGATGAATGATGCAGACGCCCATGGCCTGCGCCTCGCGCGGGCTCAAGAACTCGACCGGCTGGCCGTCAAGGAGGATTTCGCCGGAATCCCGGGTGTACACGCCGGCGAGGATTTTCATCAGCGTCGACTTGCCTGCGCCATTCTCGCCCACCAGCGTATGGACTTCACCCATCATGAGCTCGAACTGGACTTCGTGAAGCGCCCTCACGCCGGGAAAGCTCTTGCTGAGCCTTTTGACGGAAATGAGCGGGCTCATGGCGCGGATTTAACGACAATTCCGCGACCGCCGCTGGCCTCATCGCGAGGAGCGGGTCGAAAAAACGCTGGGCGTTGCCGGGTATCGCGGCTGAAATCGCAACGAGAAGCCAGACACATTGCTGGGCCCCCAAACCGATGTGCCACGATTTTACGACGCTGGACGGCTGCGGCTCAAGCGTAGGCATTCCCTAGGGTCTGAGCAAATGTCTCTCGCGCTTGTTTCCCACTATTTGCCGTCCCACCCGTTCCGTGCGCTGGGGAGCGCAAGGCAGCCACGTGGGTCGATTGACTGTCGCCGGTGCGGTCTTCTTCCCGGCCAGATCCGTCATTCCTGACGGCGGATCGAAGATAACGTCAATGTAATGCGAGCGTCAGTGTGCATCAATCTTCGCTGTACAGAATAAGGGTTGTTCACTCCCGTTTCCACGAGGCAGTGAGATCGCAGGCTTCATCCATCGCAGCGTGAAGCCAACCAAACCTAAGTTCAGGAGGTAATTCACTATGAAAGCCCTTATCTATGCAGCGCTGATTGCCGGTGCACTTGCCACTCCGATTGCTTCTTTCGCACAGGACGCCACTGCTCCGTTGACGCGCGCCGAAGTACGCGCGGATCTGGTTCGAGTAGAGCAGGCCGGATATCGGCCCGCCGCCAACGATTTGTACTACCCGGCAAATATTCAGGCGGCTGAGGCGCGCCTTCAAGCGCAGGATGCCACGGCGCCGGGAAACTCGGGTGTAGGCGGCGTGTCGGATGGCTCCACGCAGGCGGGTGCGCCGCGGGCAAACGAAGGTAGCCACACGATCTACTTCGGTCACTGATGCTCACATGTCTCGCAAGCCATCGCCGGCTGCTCGTTTCGGCGTATCGAGTGAGCGGCCGCGTTCGCCCAGGAAGGACAATGCATAAATAATAATTTATTGTTACTGTTAAAAACATTAATTATCGTTTATTTACGGCCGGACCTACGCTGTAGTCATCCCCGTCGCAGTGCGCTCAGGTCTCAGCACTTGAGTCTCTGGCCGGCGAGGGATGGGCGATCGAAGGAGCTGACCATGAACACCGCCGAGAAGTCCCTGCGTTACCTGGTGGAAAAGTGGCTTGCGCCTGCCCCGAACACTCAAATTCGCGTCGTCCAGTTTGGGCATCTACGCGAAGATAGGAGACGCTACGTGCACGTCGAGGCATTAGCGCCGAGCGGCTCCCGAGCAATCTTTTTCTTTCGGCACGACGACGGCTGCTGGTGCGTATTTCCGCCCCGGATCGCGCGCCCCTCGATGAACAGTGATCGGTGGGCCGCTTGATCTGTATCGCAAGCTCGAACAAGCGGTAAAGGGCAAATGGATTGCACCTTTTGCAGTCCGAATATACATGCCAAAACCGATCCGGATCGCCCGGCGCCAGTTCCAATGGGTTAGGGTCTGTTCACATATTCGACGTTACATTCGAACGTCCATATCTTTAACCTGCCCTCTCAACGGACCGCTCCCGGTAGCCGCTGAAGTTCGATTCTGATCCGCTACCGGGGGCGAACATATCGCCCGTGCCTGGCACACCGCGCCCCACTTGTGCGGATACCGCAAGCCTTTATGCCTTGCCGGAATGACTGTTATTCGGCCGGCATGCCTTCTCCCTTCGTTTGCATCGGCGGACTATCCGTCCAACGCAATGCAACTTCAACACATCCCCCTGTCTGCAGAAGAGATTGTCATGTCACTTCAAGCGAAACTCGACCCATTCAAAGCGGATTTCAAAGGCGGAAAGGCCCCGTACTTTGCACCGCCGGCGTCCCGACGCTTCAAGGTCCGGCAAGAGCAAACGGGCGACCGGCGTCTAACCATCGAGACAATATGAAATCACGCACTTTTCTAGTAACGGGTGCCAGCAAAGGCATCGGCCGGGCCGTCGCACAGCGGCTGAACGCAGACGGGCACCGGGTTGTGGGACTGGCACGTCAGGGCGACGACCCTGACTTCCCAGGAACGCTCGTGTCCGTCGACCTGTCCGACCGCGTGAAAACGCAGGCCACGCTCGACAAACTTGCATCGGAATACCAGTTCGATGGTCTGGTCAATAACGTTGGGCTGGTGAAACCGCAGCGGCTGGGCGCCATCGATCTGGACACACTCGACGCCGTCATGTCGCTCAATCTGCATCCGGCCGTACAGGCCGCGCAAGCACTCCTGCCCAGGATGAGCGCCCAAGGCTGGGGGCGAATCGTCAACATATCGAGCCTCACTGTCCTGGGCATCGTGGAACGTACAGCTTATGCTGCCGCCAAGTCCGCCTTGGTGAGCTTTTCACGTTCCTGGGCACTTGAGCTGGCGACCACCGGCATCACGGTTAATTCCGTGGCGCCCGGCCCCACGGAAACCGAACTTTTTAGAGCCAACAACGCGCCAGGAAGCGAAGGCGAGCAGCGCTACCTCGCTGCCGTCCCGATGAAACGCTTCGGCAAGCCAGCCGAGATTGCTGCGGCCATCGCTTTCCTGTTGTCCGAAGATGCTGCTTTCATCACGGGTCAAACGTTGTTTGTCGATGGCGGTGCCTCGATCGGCAAGGCTTCAATTTGAAGACCCTCTACCTGGGAGGTGTCAGCGGGCACGCTCATCGAGTCAAGCCGCTGTATCGAATGCGCCGAACATCTCCTCGACCCACGTGACGAAAGCACGTGCTTTTGCACCGACCATGCGTCCACTCGGAAAAACTGCCCACAGGTCGATGCCAGGCAATTCCCAGTCAGCGAGCACCGGTTTTACCGCGCCACTGGCGATTTCCGGCGCGAACATCCATTCGGACGCGATTGCGACACCCATGTCGGCGAGCACTGCCGCGCGCACGCCTTCCGCGGCGTTCACGCGGACGCGCCCGGCGACGACAATCGACGTTTCCGCATTGCCTCGTTTGAACGACCATACACTTCCGCCGCCGCCTTGCTCATAAACAATCGCGTGATGCGATAGCAGATCGGCGGGTACCCGTGGTTCGCCGGCTTTCGCGAACCAGGCTGGCGTGCCAACGACGCAACGCCGGCTGTGACCGACCTTGCGCGCCGTCATGTTCGAGTCGCCGAGCATCCCCATCCGTAACGCTACGTCGATGCCGCCTTCCAGCAGATCAATATTCTCGTCGTCGAGCACGATATCGATGTTCAGTTCCGGATGTCGATCGAGAAATGTTGGGAGTCGCGGGATGATATGAATTCGCGCAAAGGTCACTGCCGCTGAAATCCTGAGACGACCCGAGAGGGCGCCAGCCGATCCCCTTGCCGCAAAGTCCGCTTCGTCGGCCTCTTCGATCGCGCGCTTCGCGCGTTCGTAAAATGCATTCCCCGCCTCAGTCGGCGTCAACCCGCGCGTAGAGCGGAGCAGCAGTCGGACCGCGAGCCGCTCTTCGAGTTGCGCGATGGACTTGGAAACGGCTGGCTGCCCTACGTTCAGCAGCCGCGCTGCAGCCGAAAAAGAACCGGACTCCACCACGCATACAAAGGTTTCCATCGCTGCCAGTCGGTCCACGATCGTCCCTCCTGGAACGGATGTTTGGGGGTCGCGCTTCGCACCTGCTCTTCGTCTGATCCGGATCGGAGTCCGCGTACCCCACTTCGGGCATCCTCAGAATCTTATCCACTTTAGGCCGCTCGAGTGAGCTTGATTAGTCTTTTTTTGGACACTAAAATGCTCACTCGTCTCATCACAAGGACCACCATGCCTCGTCTGGATTGGCTTAGCCGCCTGCTTGTCATGATGCCTGTCCGAGGTCAGCTTGAAATCCGCTGCTTATACGGCGCACCGTGGCGTATTGCTTACGATCGCGCCGATACCGGCGAGATGCCCTATCACGTCGTGCTTGGCGGGTCAGCCATACTGGAGATTCCGGGAAGCGGTGCGCCACAACACCTGGTGGCGGGTGATATTGTGCTGCTGTCTCACGGCTCGGAACACGTCCTTCACGACGGTAGCGGCGCAGCGCCCTTGCCGGCCAGCGCGCGCGAAAGCTTGAACGTGGAAGTCAGCGAAAACGCTGGAACCGGCGAACGCCTCGATATGCTCTGCGGCCGCTTCGTCCTCACGCCCCCGCACGATCGCTTGATGCGCGACTATTTCCCCGCCACGCTCGTAGTGCGAACATCTGCGCAAGCCGATACAACCAAGCAGAACGCGACTGCGGTCCAGTTGGCAACCTTGGTTGGACTGATTCGCGCAGAATCGACTACCGTGAACCTGGGCGGCTATGCGATGCTCAACGCCCTGTCGGCGGCGCTTTTCGCGCTGACATTGCGCACCGCCAGCGAGTCGAATGCGGTGCCTTTCGGCCTGTTGGCCCTCGCCGCAAATCCACGCCTCGCGCCCGCACTGACGGCCATGTTCAACGAGCCTGCGTATCCGTGGACCCTCCCCGAATTAGCGCAGCTCTGCAATATGTCGCGCGCTACGTTGGTTCGTCAATTTCAGGACAAGGTGGGGCGTTCTGCGAGTGATTTGCTGACCGATATCCGGATGACCCTGGCGGCCAACGAATTGAAGAAGCCATCGACTTCCACCGAAACTGTGGCCGAAGTCGTGGGCTATCAATCCCTCGCTGCCTTCAGGCGTGCCTTCACGCAGCGCATGGGCATGACACCGGGGGATTGGCGCCGCTCGGCGCGTGAACCGGAATAAGTTCGGCCGAAGAACCTTCGGCGTTGTCCGGTGCGCGGGACCAGGCCGGTCCCCTCGCTCTGAGGCGGCTAATTACGAGCGCCTCAGGAAGCCTTGGCACGCGGCGACAACGAGGCGAGAAGCAGCGTGACGCACGCCGCCAACAGCGCGACGTCTTTCAGCAGAAACTGTTCCAGCAACGTCGAAATGATCGGGAAACCGGTCGGGCTTATTTGAGTGATACCCGGCGTACTGAGAACAAAGGACGTCGTCAGCAGGAAGGTGGCGCTCGCCATCGCCGCTCCTAAAGCGGACACCGCCGGAATCACCGATCCGATGATCAGAGCGGCCGCGGTCGTCAGTTCGATCGTCCCTACAACCCGGGCTTCACCTCTCACGCCGAACACGCCCAACCAACTCATAAACGGACTGTGTGAAATCAACGGCGCGATGGCGTCGGCCGCATAGGGCGTGAATTTCTGTATCCCGAACCAGATGAAGATGGCCACCATGGACCACCGCAAAAATGCCAGATGCAGATAAGACCCGCTACTCTTTTCTGCCACTCGGAAATGAATGTTCATGATCTTTCACGCTGCGTCTGTAGAAGTTGCAATGTATTCGTCCACGCGGCTCGTGACACATCGCGCCCGTCGGTTCGTCACGCTTGCCGAATGCCCCGCAGCGAAAGAAGCAGGCGCCGCAAAGAAACGCCTGCCCCGCTGCGCATTACTTGACCGGCGGGAAGTCCAGGTCGGTGTCGTTAATGCGGTTGAAGGTGTTCGTGAACACAATCAGTGCGATGCCCAACGAGATCTCTGCAAGCTGCGCGTCGGTGAAGCCGGCCGCCTTGATCGCCGCGAACTCGTCTGCGCGGATCGTTCCGCTGGTCTGCTGGAGGTTCCGCACGAAGCGCACCAGCGCATCTCGCCTCGCGTCCCCGGTAGGCTGGCCCGCGCGGATCAGCCTGAGCGTCTCCAGCGATAGGCCCGTCATTTTGCCCAGCATCGTGTGTGCAGCCAGGCAGTAGTCGCATCCGGTGAGCTCACTGACCAGCACTTTGATCGTTTCCACTTCCTGCTTGCTGAGCGTGCCGGAAGCCAGAACGCCTTCGGCATTCAGGACTGCCTTGAGCAGTTCAGGCGACAGCGCGCCTAGCGCGACGAACAGGTTCGGGATGCTGCCCGCGGCCTTCTTGACCTGTGCATAGACTTCGGCGGTCGCGCCGGTGGCGGACTCAACGGCAGGTACGGTGATACGGCTCATGGTGTTACTCCTTCATCAGGTGGGTAGGAGTCTTCACTTTAAGCCGAAGAAATGATCCTTATAAGTCTTAAAATGCTCGATAAAATGCTCATTCGTATCATTTCTTCAGTTGGCCGGGCAAGGCGCACATCGCGCTCATCGCGTTACTTCCACGGCTCGCCCGGCGCGGCAACGATCAGGCAGGAAGCTGCGGAGCGGCCGGGAAATCGACCGGTACGCGTGTCGTTCCGTGCAGATAGTTGGTCACCGTCTTGTCGCCGATGACAACGATCGCGTCGACCAGATTGGCCTTGGTCCAGCCCGCTGCGAAAAAGGCCACCACCAGCGCCTCGTCCGCGTGTCCGCGGTTGATCGCGATGTTTTTCACGAGCCGGGCCAGTGCGTCGAACCTCGCGTCGAAGCTCGCCTTGCCACTACGGATCTCAAGAATCTGCTCGTCGGTGAAACCGCTCATCTTGCCGATGACAGTGTGCGCAGCCAGGCAGTATTCGCAGCCGTTCACCTGGCTCACGACGAGGTTGACGACTTCGCGCGCCTTGCCGGTGATGCTGCTCTTCGCGTTCTGGAAGGCGAGGTAGTTGCCGAGCGCGTTTTCAGAATGAGCGAGCGTGGCGTACAGATTGGGCACGCTGCCAAGGCTGCTCTTGAGCTTGTCGAAAATGGCCTGGTTGGCCGGGGACACTTCGTCGCGAGTAGGGACGTTGATGGTGGTCATGCTGATTCTCCTGGGTTGAAAAAAACACGTGATAAAGCGGGTTAGCCGGCGCGTCATTGCGCCGTGTAGCCGCCGTCGACTGCGATGCTCTGCCCGGTGAGGTAGCGCGCCTTGTCGCTAGCGAGGAACACGATGGTTTGGGCGATCTCGTCCGGGGTGGCGGCACGTCGCGCCGGTATCGTCGAAAGGAAGCCCGCCTTGCCCTCTTCGCTGCCGCCGGCAAAGCGGTCGAGCATCTCGGTCGCCACCGGGCCGGGAGCCACGGCGTTGACACGCACGCCGGCGGTGGCGCCTTCGAGAGCCGCACTCTTCGTGATGCCTTCGACCGCGTGCTTGCTGGCCGCATAGACCGAAGCGCCCGCAATACCGACCTGGCCCGCGATCGACGAGAGGTTGATGATCGAGCCCGAGCCCTGGGCCAGCATCGCGCGCATCTCGTGCTTGACGGACAGCAGCGTGCCCAGCACGTTGACCGCGAACGTGTCTTCGTAGTTAGCAGCCGATTGCTCGACGATCGGCGCCAACTGGCCTTCGGTGCCGGCGTTGTTGACCGCCACGTCGATGCGGCCGAAGCGCCCGACGGTCTGCTCGACGGCGTTGCGGACTTCGGCTTCGAAACGCACGTCGGCGCGCAGGAATTCAGCTTCGGCACCGAGGGCGCGCAGTTCGGCGGCGAGTGTCTGGCCTGCCTCTTCGCGGCGGCCGCTGATGACCACGCGGTTTCCTTCGCGGGCGAAAGCGATAGCGGTGGCACGGCCGATTCCGGTCAATGCACCTGTAATGAGGACGACGGGCTGGTTCATGTCAGTGCTCCTTGGGTGAGGTTGCGTTGAATCGCGTTTGCGATGGCTGAACTTTGACTGATTCCAAATGCTTGATATAGACGGTGTATGCTCATATGATTAATTCCCATCAGGAATATCTGGAGCACCAATGGACAAGCTGCAGGCCATGAAGACTTTCGTGCGCGTCGTCGAGGCAGGAAGCTTTTCGGCGGTGGCCCACGAGTCCGACACGACACAGAGTGCGGTGAGCAAACAGGTCGCGGCGCTGGAGCGCGAGCTTGGCGCGAAGTTACTGACACGCACCACGCGGTCGCTCGCGCTGACGGAAGAAGGCGAGCGCTATTTCGACCAGGTACGGCGCCTGGTTGCGGAGATTGCGGAGGCCGAGGGCGCCTTGCGACGTGGCGAGCAGCAATTGACAGGGTGGCTGCGGATCGCGGCGTCGGTGGGGTTCGGGCGCCTCAAGCTCATGCCGATGATTCAGTCATTTCTGGCCGCGCATCGCGGCGTGAAGATCGACCTGCGTCTTCACGACGGCTTCATTGACCTGGTGGAACAGGGGATCGACGTAGCGGTGCGGATTGGCGATTTGCCGGATAGCAGCCTGATCGCGAGACGCGTGGGGACGACCTACCGGATGCTCGTGGCCCATCGCAGCTACCTGCGTTCACTGCCGAAAGGGACAAAAGCGCCCGCCATTCCCGAAGACCTGTTGCAGCACAACTGCATCGTCTACACGGAGCTGCCCATGCGCAATGACTGGCGTTTTACGGCCGGGCCGGGAGCGTCTGAACCCACGGGAACGACACGCGTCGTGCGCGTCGAAGGCAACCTGCAAACCAACAGCAGCGAGGTGATGAGAGCGTCGGTCCTCGCTGGAATGGGCATCGGCTATTCGCCGATGTGGCTTTTCGACCAGGAACTCGCGAGCGGCGAGGTGCAGCAGCTCTTGCCGGATTGGGCGCCGCCCGCCATCCCCATCCAGGTGGTGAGCCCTCGTGAGCGCCGGCATTCGGCCAAGGTCAAGGCCTTCGTCGAACACGTCGGCAAGGAGATGGCCCGTTGCTGAAATCTAGCGCAATTCGGCACTCGCCCATTCACGCACAGCCTGCGAAAACAATCTGAGCGCTGCCGGCGGGTGCCGGTTAGCAGGATAGTAAAGGCACAGGCTCGATAAGGAAGGGCTCCAGTCAGGAAGCAGGTGGATCAGCCTGCCCGATGCCAGATGTTCTGTAACGTGATAGTCCGGGACCCAGGCAATGCCGATGCCGGCCAGTGCCGCATCGACCATCAGGTTCGTGTTTCCAAGCGTCATCGGCCCGGCGACATCGATGCTGGCGCTGCTGCCACGATATTCAAGCTCCCAGCGGTAGAGGGCGCCACTGACGAACCGGAAGCGGATGCATCGGTGCTGTGCAAGATCCTGAGGCGTTTTGGGCGGCTCGTGGCGAGAGAGATACGCTGGCGATGCAACTGCGGCGAACCTTAGCTCGGGTCCGAACTTGACAGCGATCATGTCGCGCGGCACGTCTTCAAGGAGACGTATGCCGGCGTCGAAACCCTCCGCCACGATATCCACGAGCCGGGTATCCACGACAATTTCAACGTGAATGTCCGGGTAAGCGGCCAAAAAATCCGGGAGAACATGCAGGACCAGCGGCCTGGCCCCAGCCTCGGCCGCGCTGATCCGTATCGACCCTGACGGACGGTTGCCTGCCGACGCCACCTCGTTGATCCCATCCTCCAAATCCGCGAGAGCGGGACCTACACGCCGCAGAAGATGCTCGCCCGCCTCGGTCAGCGCCACCGACCGGGTAGTTCGGTTAAACAGCCGCACATTGAGACTTTCTTCGAGATTTCGCACCGCGTGGCTCAGCGCCGGCGGAGAAACGCCAAGCTTTCGCGCGGCCGCGCGGAAGCTTCGGTGCTCAGCAATAGTGATGAATGCAGTCAGTTCCGAAAGACCGGCGCGCAGCATAGATGAATTTTCCTTAATACCCCATGAAATTTTACCTGCATTGTTCAGCATGGAGCAACAAACTAACATCGAAGACAGTCCACGCCGACCGCCAATTCTGCGGGCGCTGTCGGTGTCTTCGGCATGTATGAATTGCGTTAGCCGACGGGCCTTCCGCTCGACGGCCGACTGGCGCCTGCAGGTTTAAAGCGGAGAAGGTGTATGGGATCGAATATTGAAGGCAAAGTCATCGTGATTACGGGCGCGAGCAGCGGGCTGGGCGAGGCGACCGCCCGGCATCTGAGCGCGCAGGGCGCGAAGGTCGTGCTAGGCGCACGGCGCGCCGAGCGCATTCAGTCGCGCGCCGAAGATATCGTCCGCAATGGCGGCAAGGCAATCGCCGTCGCAACCGACGTCACCCGCCATGAAGACGTTAAAGCACTCGTCGACGCAGCAGTGCAGGCCTTCGGACGCATTGACGTCATGATCAACAATGCCGGACTCATGCCGCACTCCCCGCTTGAGCGTCTGAAAATCGACGACTGGAACCAGACGATCGACGTGAATATCAAGGGCGTGCTGTACGGCATCGCTGCTGCTTTGCCGTACATGAAGCAGCAGAAGAGCGGCCAGATCATTAATGTCTCGTCCGTCGCCGGCCGTACAGTCCGGCCCGGCAGCGCCGTCTATGCGGCTACCAAGAGCGCCGTCCTGATGTTGTCCGAAGGGCTGCGACAGGAAGTAAAACCCTATGACATTCGCACGACGGTGATCTCGCCTGGCGCGGTGGCAACGGAACTCCCGAACAGTGTCACCGAGCCTGATGTTGCTGGCTTCATCAACAAATTCTATGAGCAGTACGCGATCCCTGCCGAATCGTTCGCGCGCGCAGTCGTCTTCGCGATCAGTCAACCGCCGGAAGTCGACGTGAACGAAATCCTGTTCCGGCCTACGCGCCAGGAAGGGTAAGTACTGTGAAGTTGTGAAAGCCAGGAGTCGAGCATGTCAGAGCGTATTCCGGATACAGACAAAGCCCCCCTGCCCGAGCGAGCGAACGAGACGACACACCAGCCGTCGCGGCGCAACTTCCTGAAGATCGGCGTCGTCAGTGCAACGGCGACGTCATGGCTGCCCCCTGCCGGAGCGGCCACGCGCAACGAGCCTTCCAAGCCCGTTGACGATGCGGGGAAGCCCTCCGCAGGCGAGCACCGCATCCAGCTCAACGTGAACGGTCAGACGCATACGCTAAATGTGCCGGCCAACGCGATCCTTCTGGATGTGGTGCGCGACCGCCTGCACCTGACGGGCACCAAGAAGGGATGTGATCACGGCCAATGCGGCGCCTGCACGGTGCACGTCAACGGCCACGCGGTCAATTCGTGCCTGTCGGTGGCGGTCCAGCACGAGGGCGACCGCATCACGACGATCGAGGGTCTCGAGCGCAGCGGCGAACTGCACCCGGTTCAGCAGGCGTTCTGGGAGCACGACGCGTATCAGTGCGGCTTTTGCACGTCCGGGCAGATGATGAGCGCAGTGGCAATACTTCGCGATCCGAACATTCCCGCCGACGATGCCAGCGTACGCGAAGCGATGAGCGGCAACATCTGCCGCTGTGCGGCCTACAAGAACATTCTGGCAGCGATCCAGTCTGCCCGCGCCAAGATGAAGGAGTTGCCTGATGCGTAACTTCGACTATGCACGTGCAGACTCCGCCGCGCAGGCCGTCAGCCGGCATGCCCACGGCGGTCAAACTTCATATCTAGCCGGCGGCACGACGCTACTGGATCTGGTCAAGCTGGACGTAGTGCGTCCGGACCGACTGGTCGATATCAACCGGCTGCCGCTCAAGCAGATCGAACCCCTGCCCGATGGCCGTTTGCGAATCGGCGCGCTGGTGACGAACACGGACCTCGCGCGGCATCCGCTGGTGCGCGAGCGCTATCCGGTGCTGTCGCAGGCGATCCTGGCCGGCGCGTCGACCCAGTTGCGCAATAAGGCCACGACGGCCGGCAACGTCATGCAACGCGTACGCTGCAACTACTTCCGTGACGGCCTATCGCCATGCAACAAGCGCGAGCCAGGCTCGGGGTGCGCGGCGATCGGCGGACACAACCGCAGCGTACATGCGGTGCTCGGCACAAGCGATCACTGCATCGCGACGCATCCATCGGACATGTGCGTGGCGATGACGGCAATCGGCGCCCGGATCACCATGCAAGGACCGCAGGGATCGCGCGAGATCGACTTCGCCGGCTTTCATCTGCTGCCGGGCGATACGCCCTGGAAGGAACACGCGCTGCAACCGCACGAGTTGATCACCCACGTCACGCTGGATGGGCCGCTTGCCGGAAGCAAGTCCGGTTATCTCAAGCTGCGCGATCGCGCGTCGTACCAGTTCGCGCTGGCATCGAGCGCGGTCATCGTCGTACTGGAGGGACGGCGTATCCGCGAGGCGCGTATCGCGATGGGCGGTGTCGGTACCAAGCCGTGGCGCGCCCGCGAGGCCGAGGCGTCGCTCGCGGGACAGGTTGCATCGATGGATGCTTACGCACGTGCAGCGAGCATCGCGTTCCGGGATGCTCGTCCGTACGCGCACAACGCGTACAAGGTGCCGCTCGGTCAGCAGGCCATCGTTCGCAATCTGCGCGACCTCACTGCCCAGGATATCTCATGAGCGCCCCGATCATCGGCACTCCGCACAAACGTATCGATGGCCGCCTCAAGGTGAGCGGCAAAGCGCTTTACGCTGCTGATCATCCGGTCGGCGGCATGCTGTACGCGTATGGCATCTACAGCACGATCGCCTGCGGCAAAATCCAGGCGATCCACGACGACGAGGCCCGGCGCATGCCGGGCGTCGTGAACGTCCTGCATCACGGCAATATCCTGAAGCTGCATCGGACGCCCGACGCGCCGCTGAATTTCGCCGAAATCCTTTCGTCCGGGAAAGTGGACGAACACCGGCTGCCTTTCGAGGACGACCAGGTCTATTATCCGGGTCAGTTCGTGGCACTGGTCGTTGCGGATACGTTTGAGCATGCGCGCGCAGCGGCGTATCGCGTGAAAGTGGACTACGTTGTGGCCGACGCGGTGAAGAGTCTTGCGCAGGCGCTCGATGCGCACGGCTCGCGTAGAGGTCCGCGCGGGCATTCTCGCGGCAATTCGGAGGCTGGCTTCAATGCGGGCGCGCATCGTCTGGAGCAGACCTATACGACGCCGGTCGAAACGCACAATCCGATGGAGATGCACGCGACGACCGCTTACTGGCAAGCGGGGCGGCTGATCGTCTACGAATCGAGTCAGGGCGTGCTCAATCATCGCAATGTGCTTGCCAATGTGTTCGACCTGACCGCGGATCAGGTGGAGGTGCACGCACCGTTCGTTGGCTCCGGTTTCGGCAGCAAACTCTGGCCGTGGCCGCACTCAGTCGCGGCCTGTGCGGCGGCCCGGATGACCGGCCGGCCAGTGCAACTCGTCGTGCCGCGCGCGCAGATGTTTACGACGGTCGGCCACCGGCCCGAAACGATCCAGCACGTGAAGCTCGCGACCGACACCGCCGGCAGACTGGTCGCGATCAGCCATGAGTCGTACAACAGCACCTCGACCGTCGACGACTACACCGAGGCATGCGGCGGCATGACCAGGAGTCTGTACTCGTGTCCAAACGTGCTGGTCACGCATAACCACAGCGCCGTCAACCGCGGCACGCCCACCTCGATGCGTGCGCCCGGAGCGGCGCCTGGCCTGTTTGCGCTGGAATCGGCCATCGATGAAGTGGCGCTCGCCATTGGCATGGACCCGCTGGCCTTCCGTCAACTCAATCTGTCTACGCTCGACGAAAGCAGCGGGCTGCCGTGGTCGAGTAATCATCTGCCGGAGGCGATGACGCGCGCGGCCGAGCGCTTCGGCTGGCATCGACGCAATCCGGCTGTCGGTTCGATGCGCGAGGGCGACGAGATCATCGGCTACGGGATGGCTGCGTGCAATTGGGAAGCCTACCGCGTGCCTACGGAGGCGCGTGTGACGTTGCGTGCCGACGGCACGGCGCTCGCACAGTGCGGTTTGCAGGACATCGGGACAGGGACGTATACGATCGTCGCGCAGACCGTTAGCGAGCTGACCGGCCTGCCGCTGGAAAAGGTCGAGGTCGAACTGGGCAGTTCGTCGTTTCCGGCCGGACCCGTGTCGGGCGGATCGTGGGCGACGGCCAGCGCGATGTCGGCGATCGCCGGGGCGACGCGTGAAGCGCTCAAGCACTTGAAGCAATACGCCGTTGCAGAGTCAGGCCCGTTTTCGGGCGTCAAACCGGACTCGCTTGTCGTGGGGCACGGCGCGCTTTCGGAAGGTAACAAGCAGGTTTCATTCGCCGACATCCTGGCGAGCCAGCGTCTCGCCCGCGCGGAAGGCTGGTATCACAGCGAGGCGGCCGACATGTCCCGCTATTCGTTCAGATCGTTCGGCGTGCACTTTGTCGAGGCTCGATGGGATCCCGGCATTTCCCGGCTGCGCGTGGCACGGGTGGTCAGCGCAATCGACGTCGGCAAGGTGGTCAATCCGTTGGCGGCCCGCAATCAGGTGGAAGGCGGCATTGTGATGGGCATCGGGATGGCGTTGTTCGAGGCGGCCGAATACGATTCGCGCAACGGACTGCCTGCGAACAACAACTACGCGGAGTACATCGTCCCAGTGCACGCGGACCAGCCGGAGATCGATGTGATCTTGCTCGACTATCCCGACTACCATCTGAGCGAATTCGGTGCACGTGGTATCGGCGAGATCGGTGTGACCGGCCTGGCGGCTGCGGTCGCGAACGCTGTTTATCATGCAACCGGCAAACGGATACGCAATCTTCCAGTCACGCTGGACAAGCTGATGGACGACGTGCCGGCGACATTCGGGGCGGATTGACCGCTATATTATGTAAGCTCATCCTCGCTTCCATAACCACCGGGTTCACGCCAATGCCCTCCTCCATCAGGAACTCGCTCGTCTGGATTTTCGAAGCATTCGAGCGCGATTCAACCTACATGCGCAAGAGGATGTTCGGCAGCGATGCCGCATACATCGATGGCCTGCTGTGTCTGGTTGTCGCCGATCGCGACGAGCCGTGGAATGGCTTGCTCGTGTGCACATCGCAAGAACGCCACGCTGCGCTCATTGACGAAATGCCCGCTTTGCAGCCGCATCCTGTGTTGGGCAAATGGCTTTATGTACCGCAAGACGATCCGGCGTTTGAATCCACCGCCGAAAAAATGACGAAGCTCGTACTCGCGCGCGACTGGCGCGTGGGCGTCGAGCCCAAGCCACGCAACCCAAGACGTAAGGCAAAGTTGGATCTTTTCTAGCACCTGCAAGCACATCTCCACTCGCTGATCGACTATCGAAGCTGGCAGCGTACGCGCGAAAGCGTTGCCGGCGCGGCGAACCTTTGATGGAGCGAGCCTGCACCGACAAGAACACCCAATCAATCGCCATGGCGCCCGAGGGATCGAAAGACCATAACACCGGACCCCAGCGCGATTAACGCCAATGCGATGGCAAATGCGATTGTCCGCAGGCTTCCTATACTCCACCATCTTTGACGCGCGTTCATGGTCGTCTCCTAAGGGAAATGCCGTGACGCGCCTCCTTGCAGCGCTCCCGCTAGTACAGTCTCACCGCTACGCTGGCGGTGTGAATGTTCCGCACGTGCGACAAGTCGCCGACGTTGGGCGGGGACATTGGTGTGAACAACTTAAGCGCGAGTTCCGACTTCCACTTCCTGTGCGGTCCAGCCGGCAACGCGATCGCTAAGCGTCAAACCGAGCCCCGGGCGAGTCGGCACCATCATCCGGCCATTGCGGGTCTCGAGCCGCTCATTGAACAACGGCTCGAGCCACTCGAAGTGTTCGACCCACGGCTCGCGCGAATAGCAGGCTGCAAGGTGCACGTGAAGCTCCATCGCAAAGTGAGGCGCCAGCATCAGTCCCGCGTGGTCGGCTAGCGTCGCCACCTTCAGGAACGGGGTGATACCGCCGACGCGAGGCGCGTCCGGCATCAGATAATCAGCCGAGCGCTGGCGGATGAACTCCCAATGCTCTGAAACGCTAGTCAGCATCTCGCCCGTCGCAATCGGCGTGTCGAACTGCGCGGCGAGCGCCGCGTGGCCCTCGGCGTCGTAGCAGTCGAGTGGCTCTTCGATCCAGATCAGGTTGAACTGCTCGAACGTGCGGCACATGCGCTGCGCTGTGGGCCGGTCCCATTGCTGATTCGCATCGACCATCAGCGGGAAGATGTCGCCCAGATGCTTGCGGACGGTTTGCACGCGATGAATGTCCAGCGCACAGTCGGGCTGGCCCACCTTCAGCTTGATACCGCCGATGCCCTTCTCACGCGACGCATCCGTATTCGCCAGCAACTCCTCGAGCGGCGTGTGGAGAAAGCCACCCGACGTGTTGTAGCAACGCACGGAATCGCGGTGTGCGCCGAGCAGTTTGGCGAGCGACAGGTTTGCTCGCTTTGCTTTCAGATCCCATAGCGCAACATCGAATGCGCCGATCGCCTGTGCGGCCATGCCGCTGCGTCCAACCGAGGCGCCCGCCCACGCAAGCTTGTCCCACAGCCGGGCGATGTCGCTCGGGTCTTCGCCGAGCAATACGGGCGCAATCTCTTTTGCGTGGGCAAACTGACCCGGCCCACCGGCGCGCTTCGAATAACTGAAACCGAGACCGCGATGACCGTCGGCCGTTTCGATCTCGACGAACAGGATGACAATTTCCGTCATCGGCTTCTGGCGACCCGTCAGGACTTTGGCATCGCTGATGGGGTTAGCCAACGGGAGAATGGTCGATGCAATACGAATCCATTTGATCTGGTCATTTGACGCGCCAGAAGCGAGGGAGCTGGTAGCGATCATGAACGTTATCCTTTGCGAGAGAGCTTGATTCACGGCGTCAGTTGCCGTGGCGTGGGTTCAAGGCGGTAACAGGCGCGCCCTTGGGCGAAGTCCCGTCGGACTCCCCCTCCTCCAGGCGTTTGAGCTTGCCGACAATGAACAGATACGAGAAAGCGCCGAGCAGCGAGAGCGCCGCGACATAGGTGAGTGCGACCTCGAACGAACCAGTGCTCTTGATCATCCAGCCGATGGCCAGCGGCGTAACGATGCTCGCGAGGTTGCCGCAGAGATTGAAGATGCCGCCGCTGATGCCCATCGCGTGTTTCGGCGAGACGTCGCCGACGATGCACCATCCGAGATTGCCGACGCCCTTCGCGAAGAAAGCAAGCGACATCACGAGGATCACGGTCGTGGTCGAGTGGATGTAGTTCGCCGCGACGATCGTGCTTGACAACACGAGGCCGGTGATGATCGGCGTCTTTCGTGCTGCCGTAAGACTGAATCCACGCTTGAGCATCCAGTCGGACCACAGCCCCCCGATCAGGCCTCCGAGGCACCCAGCCACCGCGGGTATCGCTGCAGCGACGCCGACCTTGAGAATCGACATACCCTTGGCTTCGATGAGGTACGTGGGAAACCACGTCAGGAAGAACCAGGTAATCGACGTGAGACAGAACTGACCGATGTAAACCCCGATCATCATGCGGTTAGCCGCAATCGACTTGATCTCGCGCCATTTGAACGGTCGCGGGGTGTCGCCCATGGTTGGAAGTCCGCCACCAGCTGCGATGTATTCCAACTCGGCCGCGTTGACGCGGTGGTCGCGCTGCGGCTCCCGCACAGACTTCAACCACCACAGTCCGATCAGCACGCCTAGCGCGCCCGTCGTGAAGAACACGTAATGCCAGCCCCACCTGCTGACCGTATAGGTCATGACCGGAGTAAAGACAGCCAGCGCGAAATACTGCGCCAACTGGAAGATGGACGTTGCGAGGCCGCGCTCCGCGCTTGGAAACCACATCACCGTGAGCCGGCTGTTACACGGAAAGGCCGGCGACTCAGCCGCGCCCATCAGGAAACGCAATGCGAACAGCGCAACGAACGCGGACGCGAACAGATGCACGTAGCCCTGCACAAAAGTCAGCGCCGACCAGACGATCAGGCTCAGACCAAGCACGACCCGCGCACCGAATCGGTCCAGGATCAGGCCGCCAGGAATCTGCATGCCCGTGTACGCCCACCCGAACGCGGAAAACGCAATGCCCATGGTGAACGCATCGAAGCCCAACTCGTGGCGCATGCTGGGCGCCGCGATCGATAGCGTTGCCCGGTCCACGTAATTGAACACCGTGACGATGAAAATCATCGCAAGGATGAACCATCGGACGTTGGTGCGTCTTGCGGTGTTCGGTTCCGTTGCCACTTCTGTCTCCTGGGGTTGTTGAGCTGTTCCGTGCGGTCGCGGACGACTCCTGCCGGCTCTGATTCCGAGCAATGGACTCGATCCTACTATGATTGCGCAATCATTCAAGTTAATAATGATTGCGCAATCATCGTGGTTTACACTTAGACAGTTGGGACCGGCGCTCACCCGCGGTTGGTCGTGGATAGGGCGTTCATGGTCTAATTCCGGCGGGCTGCGGATGGTCCGCGAGCTTGCAAAGGATTTGAGCTAACCCGTGCGGCATACGGCGCCGCACGACGCGAGTGGATCGCCAACAGGGCAAGTCGATGACAAAGAGGATTGAGCGGGAGCCGGCAGTGCCAGCGAGCCCCGGCGAAAGCGTGACACTGATCGACGTGGCTCGTGTGGCAGGCGTCGCGCCGATGACCGTGTCCCGTGCACTCCATCGACCGGAACTCGTGCGCAGCGATACACAGAAAAAGGTGCTCGATGCGGTTCGCGCGACGGGATACGTGCCCAACATGCTCGCTGGAGGACTTGCCAGCAACAGGAGCAAGCTGGTCGCCATCTTGCTCCCGACGATCGCCAACTCGATCTTTGCGGACACCGTCCAGTCACTGATGGACGGCCTGACATCTTCGGGCTACCAGACGTTGCTGGGTCTTACCGCGTATTCGACGGCACGCGAAGAGGCGCTTGTCGAAGCGATCCTTGGCCGGCGGCCAGATGGCATCGTGCTCGCCGGCACCCGTCATACCGATGCGACGGTCGACCGGCTATCGAAAGCAAAGATTCCCGTCGTCGAGATCTGGGACCTAACCGACACGCCGATAGACATGGTGATCGGGTTCTCGCACGAGCAGGTCGGTACAGAGGTGGCCCGGCACCTGTTCGACAAAGGCTACCGGAAATTCGGCATCGTCTCCGTAGACGACCCACGCGGCCTGCGCCGCTGCGAAAGCATCAAAAGCGAGCTGGCAAGGCTTGGCGTTGCTGAGCCAGCTTTCGAGGTGCTCCCTGCCCCCGCGACATTGCAGGCCGGCCGGGAAGGTCTCGGCCGGATCCTGGCCTCCTCGACGCCGGAAATCATTGTGTGCAGTTCGGACACGTTAGCTCAAGGCGTGCTCGCTGAAGCGGCAAGCCGTCGGTTAAGTGTGCCGCATGAACTTGCAGTCATGGGCTTCGGCGATCTGAGTACGGCGGCACATGTCTATCCCGCGTTGTCCACGGTTCGCATCGACGGCATAACCATTGGTGCGAAGGCGGCAGAGGCCTTGCTCGCGCGCTTCGCTGCCGATCCGCGCTCCGAAATAGTGCGAACCCAGGTGAAGATCGACACCGGTTTTACCATCATCGATCGGCAAAGCACTTGAGCGGCGTTAGGCGCTGGCGTCTCCTCTGTGTGCGGTCTATCGGTGAACGCGTCCGCATTAGCACGTTCAGCGGTCGCCAAGAATTTTCGACCCAATGACAGACAATCGTCGACGCTCACATTCGCCGGCCGAGCGATGCTCGAAGGCTTAACTGTAACAAGTGGGCGGCATTTGCGTTGCGATGCGTGACGGGTTGAACTCAGGGCTTCGTTCGCAAGTTGCCTGGCCGTGGCACAAGCAATCGTGTCCGATAAATGGTCCCGACTGAAGACTTGCCCCGCCTGCCAATGGGCGTTCTACGATCACACGCAATGGCAGCAAGCGCTGCTGCGGCATGACGAAAGGCGGTCCGGGCGACCGCGCACGCAGCACGATAGCGAAAGTGGCGGCATGCCGCGCGCTCGAGGCGGCACGCATGCATAGACACAAACACGAAACACCGGAAGTAAAAAACCGCGCGCCAGGCCGGCCGCGCGGTGCAATCCTTCAGAGCGGCAGAGCCGGTCCGGCCCTGCCCTCCACGCCACACCGTTACGGCGTGCGCGGAAACTCGAACGCGTCGAACAGATCGCCGATGGCTGGCGCATTGACCGGCACATACGGATGCGTCTGCAACTGGATCGGGTTCGGCAGATTGTCGCGGCTTCTTTCCGTGATCGGCTTCAGATGCCAGTTGCGTTCGATGAACTTCACGATCGACGCGTGATCCGCGTACTGGTGCGCAACACGGCCACCGCGCGAGTATGGCGACACGACGATCATCGGAATGCGCGGGCCGTCGCCGAAGTAATCGAGCGGCTGGATGTAGCCTGAGTCGTAGTAGCCGCCGCCTTCGTCGGTCGTGACCAGGATCGCCGTCGAAGCCCACAGGCTCGGGTCGCGCTGCACTTTGTCGACCAGCTTGTGCACGAACGATTCAAAGAGTCCGAACTTCGACGACTCCGGGTGCCCGTCGAGCAGACCGCCCGGCTTCACGAACGAAACCGCAGGCAGCGTGCCATTCGCAATGTCCGCGTACAGATCGGTCGTGTCCTGCAGGTGCGCCTTGACGAGCGCGGGGTTCGTCATGATCGCGGTTTCATACAGGAACGGGTTGCAGATATTGCAGTAGACACTCGTGGCCGGCGTAGTCACAAACGTATTCCAGCCTTCGCCGTAGTACTTCCACGAGATGTTCTTCTCGATTAGCGTATCGCCGATCGTCCGCACCGGCGACGGCGGGATCGTGAACGTACTTGTATTGACCGTGCCGTCCCCGTTGTAGCCGGGGTTGTAGTTGTTCAGCAGGTAATACGTGTTCGGCGCGCACTTCGCGTCCGGCTTGTACGGCAGGCGGTCCAGGTAGTGGCGCAGCGTGCCGGCGCCGGGCTGATGACTGTCCGAGCAGTTGCTATACGTGCCGCCCGAATAGCCGTCCTGCGTGTACCAGTTGTTGGTGTTTGCCTGCGGCAGCGGATTCTCGATCTGATCGGCCGGCGGCTTCGCGGCATTGCCGTTGCCGTCCGTGTAGTAGAGCGCATCGGCGGTGCCGATCATGATGCTGTTCGCGCCCGTGCCGCCCATCACCGGCTGGTGATAGTTGTCGCTGATCGTGAATTCGCGCGCGAGATGCGTGAAGTACGGCATGTCGCCGGTATTCACGTTGTAATAGCCGAGCGCGGTCGCTCCTTCGCCGGTCGTCTCGTCGTTGAAGTTCGCGGGCCGCGGCTTGCCGTTCGAACCGGCGCCCACCGACGTCTCAACCCACGCGAACAGATCCATCTGACAACCGCTCGGATTATCGAGCGTGGCGTGATCGAGGCTGCAATCGGCCTGTTGCCAATTCTGGTAGAAGCGGTGCACCGGGCTGTTGATGTACTGGTCATAATCGGGACCGACGCGCGAGATCTGATACGGTCCGTTCGGCAGGTTATACGTGTTCGAGCCGAAGCGCGTATCGACGCTATGCGTCGGCAAACCGCTCGCACCGGTGGTCAGGTGCACGACGTCCCAAGGCTCCATCATTGCGCCCTCGGCGGCCTGCGCCGCGGCGAGCGTGGCGAACGGCGGCGGACTGGTATCGCTCGGCGCGCTTGCCGTATTGCCGGTATTGGGTGCCGGCAGCACCGTATAAGGCTGCTTGCCGCCAGGCGCCATATCGAAGCGCTTCGGGTCCGTGGCACTGGCCGTGTATTGCGCGGCCAGCGCGAAGTTCGGGCCCGGTTTGCCGTCGGCCGTGATGATGCCCTTCGACAGCAGGTTCGCCACCGTCTGCCCCCGGCGCGGCGTGTAAGCACCGAATACGTGATCGAAGGTGCGGTTCTCGCCGACCACCACGATGACATGCTTGATCGGCGACGCGGTGTTCACTGCCGCAGCCGCTACCGCAGCCTGCTGCTGGCTTTCCGCGACAGCCGGCCAGATAGCCGCGGCAAGCGCGACGGAAACGGCGCCGCAAAGCAAGGCACCTCTAAATGTTGGTGTACTAATTACATTGGCAATTTTTTTCACGAACGCCTCCATGACGTTACTCGGACGAGCAAGCAGTAATGTGGCGTGTGGCAACGACGGACAGATCCCTGCGTGGAGACGCTGCCTCTCTTACAAAGCGTTACGACGGGAAGAAATTATAGGGTGGCAATGACGATATAGGGACAAAAAAAAGTCAATGGCGTGCGATTCTGCTAACGAATTACTTTCACTCGATTCACATTGCATAATTCGCCCGTGCCGCTGGACTGAACGACGATAATGCGCGCGCAGCAAAGCCCGCGAGCGCATCATTGTTCATTGCCGTTATCTCGTCCCTTCAACAAGAATCGACACCATGCTTTCACATGTCTTTATGGCATTACAGATTCCGACCGCGCATTCGCCTTTTATTCTCCACTACCAATAAGTCAGTAACTTAGCGGACAGATTGGGGAGGCATTTGTCGTCGTCGCTTCATTCAGGAAGAGAGACGGCAGAGCCCTGGCTCACTACGCGTTTGCCCGCGCACGGTATCGAACGTCTGCAATCGCCGACGAACCGCTGTATGGCAGCGTCCGACGAAAGGCCGTTGTCAGAGCGTAGAGCAGACGTTCGAAAAACCAGCTTTGACACCTGTAATTGGCCTAACCGACCGTTCGCGTATTGACGATGGCCGCCCTCCGCCGCGTTTGCTTCCGTACTTTGCGAACGGACACCAGCCACATCTGGTTCGGAGCCAATCTGCCTGGTTTGTCGCAATCGGCCGAGGAATCGAGGCCTGATCCGTGGCTATGAGACCACGAAACTTACAGTTAATTACAAGTGTTCGCGGTTACCAGCGCGCGCCGTTCGTACAATCGAAGCATTCAGGTGGACTTTGAGAAGGCGAAAATGAAAACAGTGCAATGGATTGCCGCCAGCCTCGTGGCACTTGCGTCCGTGTCAGCCCTTGCGGCAGCGGGTGGCAATGGAGGCGGAAACGGTGGAAGCGGTGGAGCGGGAAGCAGCGGGGGTGCCGGACACGGTGGTCTGGGCGGCAACGCGGGCGGCATGTCCGCCGGCCACATGAGCAGCAAGGGAGTCAGCAATACCAACGGCTTTAATTCAGCCGACCACGATGTCGGCCTTGCCCGCGCGGCGGATCGATCGGACACGCAGGCGGACCGCGCTGACGCGCAAACGAGCCGTCACAGTCTTCACGCCGCTCACACAGATCACGCGCATTCACACTCGCATGCGCGGGTGAGCGCGAAGCCTCACCACAGCCAGCACATCGCCATCAGTCATTCGACTTGATGAAACACAGAGGGCGCCCGCAGGCGCCCTCTGTGTTTCATCTTTCTTCTCGTCAGCAATTCCCCTTTTTCGCCTGTCCCGGCGGACAGAAACCGTTGCCCGGACCACCCTGGGGCCCGCCTTGCGGCACGACAAGCATGCCCGGCGAATCAGGCACATACAGCGCACAGCCACTCAACAGGGCGGCACCTGCAGTCAGAAGACAGAAGATTTTTTTCATGGGGTTCCCCGAGGAAGGGCTTGCGCCCTTCCTTCTTCATCGCGTAGTGATCCTTAGAAACCGAAGTTGACGTTGGCCTGATCGGTTACCGATACGTTGACTGCGGACGACTGGGTCGCACCGCTCACGCTATCGGCTTCTGCGGTGTACTGTCCAGCGGCACTTGCGACCGCGGTTAGCGCGACCGGCAGGCTCCCCGAATAAGTGCCGATCAGTGGCGCGGCGGCTGGCAGGTTCATCGCGTAGGCACCGCTATCCAGATTGGCGTTCGCGCTGGTGATTTCGTAGCTGAGGCCGCTAACCGATTGCAGTGCCCGCACGATGGCTTGCGCGCTGACCGGCAGAACTGTCCCGCTTGCGACGTGCATGACGGATGCCGGCAGCACGATCGGTGCCGACGACGTGGCCACGACCGTCGATGTATTCACAACGACCGGCACGGAGCGCACGATACCCGTTGCAACGTTATTCTGCACGATGACGACATCATAGTTGCCGTTGGTCGAACTCTGTTCGAGCGGCGTCAGCACGAACTGTCCGTTGCTGTCGGCAGCGGTGCCCTTGATGACGTGGCCGTTCTGCTCCGCATAGACAGCGGCCCCCGCTTCGGCCGGCGCAACGTAGCCGGAGATCGTGCCGCTCACGACCGTTGGCGTCGCGGTCACGACCGGCTTCAGACTGTACGAGCCGTTACCTTTCTGGACGATCGATTTGCACGCGTTGAAGTCGAGTACGAGATCGACCAGCGTGTTGGGTTGAACCGTGAACGGCCGGATGATCTTGTAGCCGCTTTGCGTGGCGCTTGGCGTGTCGAGCGGCTGCTCGCTGCCGCCGGTCGGAACAATCGAATTCGCCAGCGTATTGCCCTGATTCTGCGCGAGCACCAAACGAACCTGCTGATACTGGCCGGTGGGCAATGCGGTTTGTCCAAGGTCGGCCAGGACGCCGTTGGTCAGCGACAGCAGATCGATCTTCTGCGGGCTCGACAATGCCACGTCAGTCCAGCCGCCGTCAGTGTCACCGGCCTGCGCGTTCGTGTTGACGCGAACCTTGCTGACCGTCACATATACATGGTCGAAACCGCATGACGGGGAGTCTGTCATCTGAACATGGAGCGTGCCGGTGGCGGTGCTGCCGCCATCGCCACCTCCGCCGCCACATCCGGCAAGCGCGAGAGGAAACGCCAGCACGCACGTCAGCGTTTTGAGTATCGTTTTCATGGGGAATCCTCCTTCATTGTTGTGTGCTGAAGGATACGGAAAGGCCCTGTAAGTAAATCGAGCAAATTGCAACGACCAGTAACCGAAATTTTTAACATTTTCTGTCATGCCGGGAGAAACTCTGGCCGCCTGTTTGCATGTGATGCAGTGTGAATTTCTGGGATGAGAGGCTCCCGGCTTTAGCGAGGCGACTAATAATCAACACAATTGTTAATCTGCGGAATTTGGACTAGGGTTGTAGTTGCTCTTCGTTACACAACAAGAACGAACGTTGCGAGGGAAAGCATGGCCACGTTATTCGACGTCGAAATTGCACATCTTGCGCGGGTGATGGGCGCATCAATGATCGGGGACCTCGCGGGTCCGATTCTGCCGGGCGCCTACTGGCGGGGGCGGCTTCATCAACTGCTCGATGCACAGCACCTGACCAATGCGCAATTGCGCTCGCTGGACAGCCTGCTGCTGCAACTGGATGAACTCGAAGCCCAAGTCTCGAATGGTATCGCCCCCCGGGCGACAGTCAGCACGGGCTAATGGGCCTGATTCTGAATGGAGAAGTGCGAAGATTTACAAAGGCATTTTTGTCGACGCATGGTTCCAAATGCCGAATCGCAGCTAGGCGCATAGAACTTGTGATCGTCCGCTGCTGGACTCACGGGGAGCCAGAAGCCAATGGAGGTATCGCATCGTACTCGCCGGCAAAGCGCACGAGGACGCCATAAAGATTTTACGCACGACTGGCTGCGACCATCAACATACGGACCTGGCCGGATTTAACCCGGTTGTCCGTTTCATTGCTTCCCCCCCATGCTGCGAATCTGACAGGAGATAAGTCATGAAGAAATCCCGCGTACTTCTCGCGTCGCTGATGGTCACGGGTATGCTGGCATCGTCGCTCGCTATCGCGCAACCGCCGCACGACAACCCTGGTAAAGGCAATCACGGTCAAGGATCAAAGGGGCACGGCCCGAAACAGGTTCCGCCTGGACACGACCCCGAGGGTCCGGGCAACTCGGCGAACGCGCCCGGACACTGGCGCAAGGGTGATCGTCTGCCTCCCGAATACCGCGATCGACAATATGTGATCGATGACTGGCGCGCCTACCGGCTTGCTCCGCCTCCGCGCGGCTATTCCTGGGTCGGCGTCGGCGGCGACTATCTGATGGTGCAGGTCTCTTCTGGGCTAATTCTGCGAGTTGGGCCGTAGTCCAGAATATCTGACAGTTGCGTCGGTGCTGGTCATGGCGCAACGCTGGTGCGCGCCGTGGTGGCCTGCTTCCGGTACGGCGCGCAGACCGCAGCGGCTTCGGGCGCGATGGTCGCGCTGCTGATCCGCAGCGAGAGCTTGATGGCGTTCCACAAAGGCACGCACTTCCTCGGCCACTCGGGGCTGGAGGTGATCTGCTACGCGGCCATGGCGTTCTCTGCGTTTGTCGAGGCAATGACCATGCTCGCGCGCCGGGCGAAATCGAAGCGAGCGGCCGGCCATTCGGGATGAGGCACGTTTCCTTCCCTGATCCCCAGGAAAGACAACGCGCACAGCACCCGACAACCAAAATCGCTTCTTCCCGTGGAGCAAACATGCCGACGGCGCAGAATATCAGGCTCAACCAGAGAGCACAGAGGGGAAGGACAGCACAATGCCCAAGCACAACCCAGCGCTTCAGCGTAGCCAGAAAACCCCCATGACACCGGGACGCCGGCGGCTGCTCATCATTGGCGCGATAGTGTTGCTGGCGGCAATAGGCTGGGCGACGGCGACCGTACTCAAGCCCGCCATCCAGCGCACGATCGTCATCACGACCGGCGCGGACAAGGGCATCTATCGCGGCTTTGCCGATCGCTACGCCCCCGTCCTCAAGCGCGATGGCATCACACTTGATATCCGCAGTTCGTCCGGTTCGATCGAAAATTATCAGCGGCTGGCGAATCCGGACAGCGAATATGAAGTGGGCTTTATCCAGTCAGGCACCACCAGTCCAAAGGAAACCGACCACCTGCAAACCATCGCTGCCGTTTCATATGAACCGATCTGGGTGTTTTATCGCGGCGGCGCGACCGTCAACCGGTTGGCACAACTGCGCGGCAAGAGGATTGCGATAGGCGTTCCCGGTAGCGGCCTGCTTAACGTCGCCCAGGTGCTGCTCGACTATAGCGGCGTCACCAGCGACAACACCACGCTGCTGCAAATGGATGCGGTCAAGGCTTATCAAGGCCTCGAAAACGGCCAACTGGATGCAGCTTTCTTTATCGGCAGACCCGATGCTGCGATGCAGACAACGCTGCTGAACAGCGATCTAAAGCTGATGAGCTTTGCCCAAGCCGATGCCCTGGTGCAAAAATTCCCCTCTCTGTCCAAGATTATTTTTCCGCGCGCCTCGACCAGCATCGTCAACGATCTTCCGCAGGCCGATGTCACCCTGCTGGCCGCCACGGCTCTGCTCGTGACCAAAGACACCATGCACCCCGCCCTGGTCTACCTGCTGCTGGACGCGGCAAAAACCGTCCATGGCGGCGAAGATTACTTCACGCCGCTCGGCACGTTTCCGAACCTGAACACCGAGGAATTTCCCCTCTCCGACGAAAGCACGCGGTACTTCAAATCCGGCCGTCCCTTCCTGCAGCGCTACCTGCCATTCTGGCTGGCCAGCTTTATCGAAAGACGCCTGCTGATCCTGCTTCCCTTCATGGCCTTACTGTTAGGTTTGCTACAGGCATTGCCGCGCATGGCGGAGGCGCGGATAAAAAGCCGGCTCGTGATCTGGTATCGCGAACTCAAGTCGCTGGAAGACGAAATATGGAGCAACAGGCAACCAACTCCGGACCAGATTGCACAGTGGCGCGATGAAATCGAGAACATTGATGCACATGCCAGCCAGATACGGATTCCTCAGCGTTATCTTCAGGAGGTTTACGCACTGAAACAGGCGATTAGCGTCGTGCGGGAGCGGATTCTCCAAGCGGCTGGTAAGGTGAAGGAATAGCTCGGGCGGCGATGAAAATGTCCGGCGCCCGCTCGACCACAACCCGTGGTTCGCATCTCGCGAAAGCGGATGTCCGTTAGCCGGAGGGAGGCAAAACGATATCTTGTAGATCCCATCCAACGAGATCAAGATTGTGATGACCGAGGATTCTCACGCTTCGGTTCAGGATTCAGGCGTTTGACCGGTTCGACGTGAAGAAATCAGGGAGAACCACTATGAAAACTCCGGGTCGTATCCGCGCCGTTAGTCGTCGCACGGTGCTCAAGGGGGCCGCTGCCGCTGCAGCGTTGCAGCTCGCCTCGCCCTTCATCATCAAGGCACGCGGCGAGACACCGCTGCGCATCGGCATGGTCGATCCGTTGACCGGCGTTTATGCTGCAGTTGCACAGAATGAAGTAACGGGCGCGAGGCTCGCCGTGCAACAGGTCAATGCTAACGGCGGCATTCTCGGGCGTCCCATCGAGCTGCTGGTAGAAGACTCGGCGAACGACGTCGGCACCGGCGTGCAGAAGGCACGCAAGCTGATCGATCGTGATCAGGTCACGTTTCTGATCGGGGACGTGAATTCCGGCATCGCCCAGGCAATCGCCCAGGTCTCCAACGAGAAGAAGGTCTTGCACATCGTCTCGGGCGGCCACACCGACACGATCACGGGCAGCGATTGCAAGTGGAACGTATTTCGCGTCTGCAATACGACCAGCATGGAGGCCAACGCGGTCGCCGACCTCCTCTTCACCAAGTACGGCAAGAAGTGGCATTTCATTACGCCGGACTACGCCTTCGGCCATACGCTGCAGAAGGCCGCGCTGGCGGATCTGCAAAAGCTCGGCGGCACGATGACCGGCAACGAGCTCACGCCGCTCGGCACGACCGATTTCTCCGCGTACCTGATCAAGGCGCGCGCGGCCAACCCCGATGTTCTGCTGGTGCTGCCGCAAGGTTCCGACATGGTCAACTGCCTGAAGCAGATCGCGCAGTTCGGCATCGGCAAGCAGATCCACATTGCGGGGCTTCAACAGGAGCTCGAATCGCTCGAGGCGATGCCGCCGGAGGCGCGAGTCGGCATCTGGATGTTCGAGTGGTACTGGAAGCAGCCGGGTGTCCCGGGCGTCGAGAAGTTCGTCGCCGACATCCGCAAGATGAACGGCGGCAAAGTCCCCACTGCACGCCACTGGTTCGGCTACACGTCGGTTCATACGCTCGCTGCGGTCGCCAACAAGGAAAAGAGCCTCGATGCGAAAAAGCTCGCCGAGGCGCTCGGCGGGTTCGAACTCGCGGACGACGTCAAGCTGCAGCCCAACAAGTGTTACTACCGGAAGGGAGACCACCAGCTGATGACTTCGTCGTTCGTCGGCGAGGCGCTGTCCCAGCCGGCGGGCGACCCGGAGGATCTGTTCCGTGTCGAACGCGTGGTCGCTGGCGACAAGACTGCGCCGCCCGAGGCTGCGACCGGCTGCAAGCTGCAGTGGCCGGCTTGATCCCGAAGACGATGTCCGCGCGGTAGTGCCGGCAGCCGTTGCCGTGAACCTGACATGCATGCGTGGCAACACAGCGACCCAGGCTGCCCGACGCGGCTCGTGCATGGGTTGCGTCCGGATATGAGCGGCCAATGACTCAACTACTCCTCTTCAACGTCACCAACGGGCTGATCATCGGTGCGTTTTACGTGCTGATGGCGCTTGGCCTGTCGCTCATTCTCAACTTGAGCAACGTGATCAACTTCGCCCATGGCGGCTTTCTCGTGATCGGCGGTTACATTGCCTATACGATCACGCCGTATGTCGGGTTCTGGGGTGCATTGCTGATCGCGCCGATATGCACGGCCGTCATCGGTCTCGCCGTCGAGCGGGTGCTCATCCGGCGGGTCTACGGGCGCGATCCGCTCTACAGCCTGCTGCTGACGTTCGGCCTCGCCTTCATGATCGAGGACGGCACCCGCTTCATCTGGGGTGCGCAGGGCAAGCCCGTGACCATTCCGCCCGCGCTGGCTCAGCCCTTGAGCAACGAGCTCTTCTTTATCACCGGCTACCGCCTGTTCATGGTCTGCACTGTAACCATCGCGGTTGCACTGCTCTTCATGCTGTTGCGCTACAGCCGGCTTGGCATACGCATCCGGGCCGGCACGCTCGACCTCGAGACTGTCGCGGCGCTCGGCATCAACGTGGGCAGGCTGCGCGCGCTCAATTTCGCCGTCGGCATCTTTCTCGCTGGCCTGAGCGGCGTGCTCGCCGCGGGCCAGCTCGGGCTGGAGCCGACGATGGGAACCGGCCTCCTGATGCCGAGCTTCATCGCCATCATCGTCGGCGGGGTTGGCAGCCTCACCGGTACGTTGCTCGGCGGCTTGCTGATCGGCGTCGCCTCGGGCATCACCGCGGTGTTCCTCCCCGCGGCGAGCGAGGCCATCATGTACGTACTGATGGCTGTGGTTTTGCTGATCCGGCCGCGCGGCCTGCTCGGCGAAGAAGGCATGATGACATGAGCGACTACCTCCACCCTCCCCGGCTGGTCGTCATCGCAGCACTCTGGGCAGTGCTCTTGCTGGCGCCCTATTGGATGCCGCTGCTCGGCGGCTACACCGCGCTCGGCACGCGCGTGCTCGTGCTCGGACTGGCCGCCATGTCGGTGAACTTCCTGCTCGGCTTCACCGGTGTGCTGTCCTTCGGGCACGCGGCATATTTCGGGCTCGGCGCCTATGGCGCCGGCTTCGCGCTGAAGTTTCTAGCGCCGAGCACACCGCTCGCGCTGCTGTGCGGCACGCTGCTCGGCGGCATTGCCGGCACACTGCTGGGCGCACTCATCGCGCGGCGACGCGGCGTCTACTTCGCGATGGTCACCATCGCCTTCGGGCAGGTCTTCTACTACATCGCCTTCCAATGGAGCTCCGTCACCGGTGGCGATGACGGGTTGCGCGGCTTTTCGCGCCAGCCGCTCGATCTCGGCGTGGCCCGGATCGACATCCTGTCGAACGCCAGCGCGTTCTACTACTTCGTGCTGTTTTGCCTTGCGCTGGCGATCGGTTTGATGGGCTTCATCCTGCGCTCCCCGTTCGGGCGCACCATGATCGCAATCCGCGAAAATGAGCGGCGTGCGCGCTTTCTCGGCGTTCCCGTCGATCGGCACATCTGGATCGCCTTCACGCTGTCCTGCTTCTTCATGGGGTTCGCAGGCGCGCTCTACGCACTGCTGAACAACTTCGCCGATCCACGCGGGCTGCACTACAGCCAGTCCGGCGATTTCGTAATGATGGCGGTGATGGGCGGCATGCGCAGTCTGTGGGGGCCGCTGCTCGGCGCCGCGGTATTCGTCGTGCTGCAGGATTATCTTTCGAGCATCACGGTCAATTGGATGTCGTTCGTCGGCCTGCTGTTCGTCGCGATCGTGCTGTTTTTCCCGCGCGGGCTGCTCGGCTTCATCCAGCGCAGGAGCGACTCGTGAGCGTGCTCGAAGTCAGACGCGTCAGCAAACGCTTCGGCAGCCTGGCCGCGGTGCGCGACGTATCGCTCACCGTCGAAAAGGGCGAGCTGCGCGCAGTCATCGGGCCGAACGGCGCAGGCAAAACCACCTTTTTCAATCTCATCAGCGGCTTTTTCCCGCCGAGCATGGGAACGATCGTGTTCGACGGAGTCGACATCACGGCGCTTCCTGCGTATCGGCGCGTCGCGGCCGGCATCGCCCGCACGTTCCAGATCACCGAGATTTTTCCCGAACTGACGGTATTCGAGAACGTGCGCATCAGTACGGAGGTGACGGAGGGTTTTCGCCTGCGCCCGTGGATCAGCAGCAACGAGCGGACGCGGGTTCGTCGTCACGTCGAGGAGACGCTCGAGCTCACGGGTCTTGCCGGCAAATCGCACCGGCTGGTCGGCGAGCTGCCGCACGGCGACCAGCGGGTTGCCGAGATCGCGATGGCGCTGGCGCTAAAGCCGCGCCTGCTGCTGCTCGACGAGCCCACCGCCGGCATGGGCGATCAGGAGACTCACGAGATTACGCAGCTCGTGCGCCACCTGCACAGCGAGGGCAATTTCACCATCGTGCTGATCGAGCACGACATGCGCGTGGTCTTCCATCTGGCTGATCGAATCACGGTGCTCGACCAGGGCAGCCTCCTCGCCGAAGGCTCGCCAGAGGAGATCGCCTCCAACGAGGCCGTACAGGCCGCCTATCTGGGTAACGCAACATGAGCGCCGCGCCGGACCGCTCCAGGCAAGCTCGCACTCCCTCGGGGGGCAGCGAGGACACGAAGTGCCGAGCGTGGGGGCTCAAATGAGCGCCGCACTCACCGCCGAAGGGCTGCATACCTACTACGGCAAGAGCCATATCCTGCATGGCGTGAGCCTGGAGGTTGCGGAGGGCCGGATCACGGCATTGCTCGGTCGCAATGGAGCCGGCAAGACCACGACCTTGCGTACCCTCGTAGGTTTGACGCCCGCGCGCCAGGGGCGCGTGACGATCTTCGGGGTGGACACCACGCGTTGGCCGACCTTCCAGATCGCCGCGAGCGGCGTCGGCTACGTGCCCGAGGGGCGAAGAATCTTCGCCAATCTCAGTGTCGAGGAAAATCTGAAGGTCCCACTGGGGCGCGGCGGACCGTGGACGATCGCGCGGATCTACGAGCTGTTTCCACGCCTGGCCGAGCGCAAGTTCAGCCGCGGGCGCCTGCTCTCCGGCGGCGAACAGGAGATGCTATCGATTGCCCGCGCACTCCTGCTCAATCCCCGGCTGCTCATTCTCGATGAGCCATCGCAAGGCTTGGCCCCGCTGATCGTTCGGGAGGTGTTTCGAGTCGTGTCGCAGATGCGCGATGAGGGGATTTCGGTACTGCTGGTGGAGCAGAACGCGCGCATGGGTCTCGAGATCGCCGACTATGCTTACGTGCTAGACGATGGCGGCATCGTCTATTCGGGAAATGCGCACGAGCTTGCCGCCGATGAAAGCCGGGTACGAGCCCTAACCGGCGCCAGTGCGGAGCAATGAATTTCCTCGTAGCCGGCTTACCCTTCCCGGCAGCACCGCGGCAGAGTCTGCTCGTTGTAGAGATGCAATAGGCACCGTCCCCTGGATCCGCTCGCTCCGGATACCGATTCAGAACTGAAAGCTTCACGACGCGTACGTCAAGGGCGTCGCGATTCCATCTGCTCCCGCGCATAACGCGTCGGCGGCAGTCCGACATGGCGGGTGAATGCGACGCTGCACGCGCTTGCGGAGCTTTAGCCGACGCGTTGCGCAATGTCAGCGACGCCACCTTCCAGGCAACGCAAGGCAGGTGTCATCGCGGACGTCAAAAATCTCTCACTTTCCCGCATCAGAACGATCAGAAATTGCACCGCAGTGCAACCGGCGGATTTTGGCTATCGCAGCGCTCTTTTACGATCGTTATAGCCTGACGCGATCAAAAAGACCGTGGAAAGGCCTGACTTTCCCTAAACCGTCTACGTAACCTGGCGAGCGCCCGAGCATGCAAAATCTAAAATTCATTCCCCTCCTCCTGACGATGGTGTTCGCGGCGCAGCCGCTTTTGGCAGAAGCAGACGTCACGGTCGAGATCGGCCAGGTATCACCCTTGACTGGTGAACTGGCCCACATAGGCAAGGACGATGAAAACGGCGTCCGGCTCGCAATCGAGGATCTCAACGCGAAGAAACTCCATATCGGAGGACAGCCGGTCACGTTCGCACTGGATTCGCAGGACGATGCCGCCGACCCGAAGACCGCTGTGACTGTTGCGCAAAAGCTGGTCGATGATCATGTTGCGGGAGTGGTCGGCCACGCCAACTCCGGCACATCGATCCCCGCTTCGAAGATCTATTCGGATGCCGGCATACCGATGATCACCGAGTCCGCAACCAACCCCAAGCTCACGGCGCAAGGCTATAAAAACGTCTTCCGTATGGTTGCTAACGACGTGCGGCAAGGAACGGTCATCGGCACATATCTTGTGAAGGAGCTGAAGGCGACGAAGATCGCGATCGTTGACGATCGAACCGCCTATGGACAGGGACTGGCCGACGAGGTCGAAAAGGCAGTCAAGGCTTCGGGGGGCACCGTTGTAGATCGTGAATACGGTACCGACAAAACCACTAACTGGATGGCAGTCCTCACGACCATCAAGAGCCACGTTCCCGATGGAATCGTCTTCACAGGCGGAGATACGCAAGCTGCAGCGTTTGCCCAGCAGGCCCAGAAGCTTGGACTGAAGGCAAAACTGATCGCGGGCGACGAAGCGTGTACGCCGCAATTCATCAAGCTCGCGGGAGCCGCGATGAACAGCGGCACGTACTGCACGCTGGCGGGCGTACCGCCGTCGAAGATGCCGCAGGGAGACGCCTTCTTCAAGCGCTTCCAGCAGCGGTTTGGCGTGCCCGTGCAGCTCTACGCGCCGTATGCGTACGACGCCGTGATGGCGATGGCCGGTGCGATGCAGGCGGCCGACTCGGTCGACCCGAAAGTCTATCTGCCCAAGCTCCAGAACCTGACGCTGGACGGTGTGACAGGACCGATCAAGTTCGACGAAAATGGCGACGTCCGCAACGGCGCGATTACTGTCCGGCAGTTCGGCCAGGGCGATTGGCACGACAAGAGCGTCGTCAGATAAGCCATTTTCGTCGCTATGGATAATCGAGAGCCATCGCGAAATCGTCGAGGGCATCGTCGGCCGCGTCCCGGCGGCGATGCAACAGATGCGTTGCGTTCGGCGTGCACGGGTCCCCGGATCAGACGACGTACTTCACTCGTCGACGTCCACCGGTACGCCCAGCCCGACTTTCACCCGACTCATGCTGACGAGCGTCTTGAAGCGCTTGACGTTGTTATTGGAAAAGAAAAGCTGCCGGGTCAGGTCGTTGTATTGCTCCATGTCCCGCACCGTGAGGATAAGTACGAAATCCCATTCACCCGCGACGTAGTAGCACTGCTGGATCTGCGGGCATTGTTCAAAGGTCCGCTTCATTGAATCGAGCAGATCGATTTGTTCACTCTCGACTTCCACCATGGAAACGATAGTAAGAGGACACCCCACCTTTTCCGGCGAGACGATGGCCGCATACCGATCAATCACTCCGTCTTCGGCCAGGCGGCGCAAACGGCGGTTCACGGCGGCAGTAGAGAGGTTGACCCGGGCGCCAAGTTCATTTTGAGGGAGTTGAGCGTCCCGCTGGACCTCGGCTAGCAGCTTGCGATCGAATACGTCGAGTGTGGTAGCCATGGTGTGGAATTCCGGTACAAAAATGAGAAATTATTGCGTCTCACTTGGAGATTTAGCGATTAATTTGACCGCGTCAAGCAATATTATTTTGTGATTGGCCGGCGTGTCGATTTCCCGCGTGCCGGGAATCCGACGGTCGTGCCGGACACTTATTCCATGGAGCCGCACAGCAATGCTGATCACCAACAAGCGCGCGTCGCACGCTGACTATCCCAACGAACTGAAGACAATTCTGAGTGTTGAGTCCGCTGAACAGAGCCGTGCATGGCTTTCGAACTGGAATCTTCTCAGCTCGTGCGCTACGCCTCTATGGGATCTACCCGATGCGGCAGCCCGACTTGGCGTGACGCGTCTGAGCATCAAGGACGAATCCGTCCGGTCACCACTCGGCAGCTTCAAGGCCTTGGGCGCGCCGATCGCACTGGTACGCCTGGTTCTGCGTTTGTGGCCCGGGCACGATCTCGATCCCGAGGGCTTGATCCAGGGACGGTACAAGGAAATGCTCACGAACCTGGTCGTGATCAGTGCGACCGACGGCAACCATGGCAAGGCTTTGGCCGCTGCGGCACAAACGCTCGGATGCAATTGCGTGATTGTCCTGCATGCCAACGTGAGCGTTGAGCGTGAGCAGGCCATCGCTGCGTATGGCGCACGAATCATTCGCATTAGTGGCAACTACGACGAATCGGTGGAAGAAGCCGCGCGCCTCGCAAAAGAAAACGGCTGGCACGTGGTCTCCGACACGTCGTATGAAGGGTATGAAGCCATTCCTCGCGACGTCATGCAGGGCTACGGTGCGATCGCAGCCGAGATTGTCGAGCAGTCCGAAAGTCATGCAAGCGAATGCGCCTTCACGCACGTATTTCTGCAAGGCGGTGTCGGCGGCCTTGCTGCCGGGGTTGCCAGTTATCTCTGGGAGATTCATGGCAGCAAACGTCCGCGATTCGTAGTCGTTGAGCCGCAACAAGCGGACTGCCTGTATCAAAGTGCGCTTGAAGGTCGAGCCGCGAAAGCGACCGGCTCCGTCGATTCAGTCATGGCGGGCCTTGCGTGCGGCGAAACTTCACCTCTCGCGTGGAAGATCCTCGAGCTGTGCGTGGACGATTTCATGACGATCAGCGATGAAGACGCGATCGGGGCGATGCGCAGGCTCGCGGCAGGAACCGGCGCAGACATTCCGCTGGTAGTCGGCGAATCTGGTGCCGCGGGCTACGCCGGCCTCGAAGTATTGATGCGAGATTCACAGCTGGCGCGGGCCGCCGGCCTGAACGGTAATTCACGTGTTCTGGTGATCAGCACAGAGGGAGCGACGGCACCAGCGGTCTATAGCGAATGCGTGGGCGAAACGGCCGACTCAGTTCTTTCACGTCAGGCTCATTGGCTGGGCGCCGCGGTTCGATAAAACAACCTGAATCGACATCGAAAAGGAATACGCGTTATGGAAAGCTCCTTGCAATCGCAGTTGAAGAGTTGGCGTCAGCACCTCCATCAGAACCCGGAAACCGGTTTTGAGGAAGTCGCTACTTCCGACTACGTCGCGAGCGCGTTGAAGGCACTCGGCCTTGACGTGCATCGCGGAATTGGTAGGACGGGCCTGGTCGCCAATCTCACGGTCGGCAATGGCCACGGCGTTATTGGCCTGCGCGCCGACATGGATGCACTGAATATCGCGGAGAACGCACCGGGCCGCCTGCATGCCTCGCGAACGCAAGGCAAGATGCACGCCTGCGGACACGATGGACATATGTCGATGATTCTCGGCGCGGCGCGCCTGCTTGCCGAGAGAAAGGACTTCAACGGAACCGTGCGGTTCATTTTTCAACCGGCCGAAGAACATGGCCGCGGCGCGAAGGCGATGATGAAAGACGGGCTCTTCGAACGATACCCTGTCGACGCGATCTTTGGCGCGCACAACATGCCCGGCATGCCCGCCGGCACATTCGCCACACGCGCCGGCGGCATCATGGCTAGCGAAGACAATTTCGTCATTCGCATCTTGGCCCGTGGCACACATGCAGCCAGGCCGCACATGGGCGTCGATCCCATCGTGATCGCCTCACAAATCGTGCTGGCATTGCAGACAATCGTGTCCCGCAATCTCGATCCGAGCCTGCAGGCGGTGATCTCCTGCACGGAATTCATTACGGACGGTATCCGCAACGTCATCCCGTCGAACGTGACGATCAAGGGTGATACGCGCAGCTACACATCTGAGGTCCAGGCGATGCTGGCAACCCGCATGCGCGAAATCAGCGAAGGCATCTGCCATACGCACGGGGCCGAATGCACGTTCGAATACACGCACGAATTCGCGCCTACCGTGAATTCACCGGAATATGTGGACCTTGCCGTTTCGGCCGCGCGCAATATCGCAGGCGCAGATAAGGTCGATGCCAGCGTGCAGCCCATGATGATCTCCGAGGATTTCGGCGCGTTCCTTCAGGCGGTGCCAGGCAACTTTATTTTCATTGGCAACGGAGATTCAGGGAAGGAAGGGGGTATCCCGCTCCACAACGCCACGTACGATTTCAACGACGAGATCTTGCTCACCGGCGCGCGGTACTTTGCTGAAATAGCGCGACTTGCACTTCCGGCTGCTTGAGCAGCGCATCCCCTTCTCGTCGCCCGGAGGCCGGCGCTGCCGTACAAGCAATCCGGCCTCTACCCCCAAGATCCGTTTCCGACAGACCGGCATTGACGGCTTTCCCGAGCACGACGAGTTCGACGACTTGCAAAATCGCATTGTCCGCAGGCGAAGTTGCTGGTCACGTTTTTTCGCGAGCGTCACGTGGTGTAATCGCCGCCTCTACGGTGCCTTTTGTCGCGGCGTACTCAAGCATAGCGCCACCGATCACGTTTTCTCCTTGTTCGTTGAGGGCAGATCCGGCCCCTCGTATATCCCGCACCTCCTTGTTCTGGCTGAGCTTGATCTTCCCGTCCAGCCGGGTGATTTCGATCTCGACCCCGACGATCGCCTTGAGCAACGTATCGATGTAGTCGCTGGCGCTGTCCGTCATCTTCCACGGATGGGGTTGGGACGCTTCATGGGTACGCGTGAGGCGGGCGACCAGCCCTCGAACGTAGCGCTCGTCATCGCGGATGGTCACCTGGCCGTAGGCGTGGACCACCCTGTAGTTCCATGTCGGCACCTGCTTGTGAAACTCGAGCTTGCTCGGATACCAGTTGGGCGAGATGTAGGCGTCGCCAGCGCGAAACACGACCAGCACGTCGTCCCCGTTGGCAACGTCCTGCCAGACCGGATTTGCGCGGGCCACGTGGGCATGAAGGACGCCACATGCGCCTTCGTCGGCTTTCAGTTCAAACGGGATGTGATTGGCGTCCAGACCGCTCTTGCCATGCGTGAACAAAATGCCAAGCGGATTCTCGGCGATCAGTGTGTGCAGCACCTCAGTGCGCGATTCATCAAAATGGGTTGGTACGTACATATAGGCTCCGTGCTGAGTGCAGCGATGCGCTAGCCCTCATTTCAGGCAACGCCGGTGCGGCAGGCCTGCGCATTGCAGGGCTCCATGTCTGTAAAGAATTGTGGCGGCAAACTGGTTTATGTTGTAGAACCAGTTTGGATCATTTTCTTTGGACCAGAAAGCCATGGCTCGAAAACCGAAAACGGTGGAGGTTCCGTCGATCGGCATGCTGGATCGAGCGGCAGGTCATTTGGGGCGTCAGCTCGCGCAGGCGCTGCGCGATGCCGTCCGCCGTGGCGACCTCAAACCCGGCGAGGTGCTTCCATCCACGCGCACGCTAGCTGCGTCGTTGCATGTTGCTCGTGGAACCGTCATCGAGGCATTCGAGCAACTGATCGCCGAGGGTTTTCTACAATCGCATCCTGGCGCTGACACACGCGTGGCGCAGTCGCTGACGCCTCCCGCCGATGCCCGCGGGCGTTCCTCATCCGTTGAAACAGCCCCTCTTCCAGAACGCGCCCGCTTGTTTGCACAGGTTGCACGTCAGTTTGCCGCAGTACCGCAGGCGCCCTTCGCTGTTTCGGTGCCGGTGGGACCTGCCGCTCCGGACGATGTCTGGCGCCGGCTCGGCAACCGGCTGCGCGCCCGCGGACCCGGCGCGCCGGCGGGGTATGGCGACCCACAAGGGGCGCGGGCGCTGCGCGAAGCAGTGGCCGATTACGTCAGGAAATCGCGCTCAGTCCGCTGCGAGGCTGAGCAGGTGATCATCACAAGCGGCACACAGCAGGGCCTTTACCTTTCATGCCAGGTGCTGCTCGATGCCGACGCATCGGCATGGGTGGAGGACCCGGCGTACAGAGGCATTACTGCAATTCTCGAAAGCACCGGTCGCCCGGAGCGCATGATCCGGGTGCCTGTCGACGCCGAGGGCCTCAACGTCGATGCGGGTATGAAGCTGGGCCCGCATGCACGGGCCGCATTCGTCACATCGTCGCACCAGTATCCGCTGGGAATGCCATTGAGCATGGCAAGGCGTAACGCGCTGTTGGCGTGGGCCCGCTCAAACAACGCCTGGGTGGTCGAGGACGACTACGACAGCGAGCTGCGTTATGCGGGACATCCGTTTCCTTCGCTCCAGGGGCTCGACCCTGACCGGGTGGTCTATCTCGGCACCTTTAGCAAAATCCTGTTTCCGTCATTGCGGCTCGGCTATGCCGTTGTTCCGGAAAACCTCGTGGAGGCATTCTGCGGCGCGCGCGTGCTCATGGATCGCAATCCTCCAAACGCGGATCAGCACGTGCTAGCGGCCTTCATCGAGGAAGGTCACCTGGACCGCCATATCAGGCGTATTCGTGGCGTCTATGCGGACCGCCGCGCACGCATCATCGAGACGCTCGAGCGACTGTTGCCGAAAGAGGTCGCCTGGTTGCAGCCGAGTGACCAGGGAATGCACCTCGTGCTCTGGCTTGGAGGAGGCGTCGACGACAGGTCGGTGGCGTCGCTAGCGGCCGAAAGCGGGGTTGCCGTACGAGCGGTGTCCCCAATGTATTCCGCTGGAAAAGGTCCAATGGGTTTGATACTAGGCCTCGGAGGTTTCAGCGACGACGAAATTGAAACTGCCACCCATCGGCTCGCCACGAGTATTGCGGCTGTGGCAAAAGCGGCTCGCTGCGATGGTGCGAATCCGCCGGGAAAAAGGGCGGGTGCGCGGTAATTGGGTCCTGACGACAGCTCTAACGCGATGCCCCGGATTGGCCCACAAAGAAACATATGTTGTCACGTCATGGTTTTCATCAACAAAAATACCTGTTGCCAAATATTTTGTTGTCGTAATATCCGCCTTGACAACACATGTTGCCGATTTGACGGATCACACATCGCATGTTGTGAAACCGCCCGGTATCCGTCAGCCATCCCTTGACACTATCAGGGGCATTGCCAATCACTGCGGAGAGAAATTATGGGACGTCGCTCCTTCCTCTTGTCTATGGTTGCTGTCGCCATGCTCGGCACAACCCTCGCTCACGCCGACGACAAGGAACTCATCGTCGGAACCGACACCTCGTTCATGCCCTTCGAATTCAAGCAGGGTGACAAGTACGTCGGCTTTGATCTCGACCTGTGGGCGGAAATCGCGAAAGACCAAGGCTGGAAATACAAGATTCAGCCGATGGACTTTAGCGGCCTGATTCCGGCCCTGCAGACACAGAACATCGACGTCGCGCTTTCGGGCATGACCATCAAGGAAGAGCGCAAGAAGGCTATCGACTTTTCCGCCCCGTATTACGACAGCGGGCTCGCTGCGATGGTGCAAACCGATAACACCAGCATCAAGTCCATCGACGACCTGAACGGTAAAGTCATCGCGGCCAAAACCGGCACGGCCACCATCGATTGGATCAAGGCGCACCTGAAGCCCAAGGAAATCCGCCAGTTCCCGAACATCGACCAGGCCTATCTTGCTCTGGAGGCGGGCCGGGTGGACGCCGCCATGCACGACACGCCGAACGTGCTCTATTTCATCAGTACCGCCGGCAAAGGTCAGGTCAAGGTCGCCGGCACGCCAGTCAGCGGTGACAAATACGGCATCGGTTTCCCGAAGGGAAGCCCGCTGGTAGCGAAGGTCAACGAGGAGCTGGTCAAGATAAAGGCCGATGGCCGCTACGCGACGCTGTACAAGAAGTGGTTCGGTTCCGAACCGCCCAAGTCGTAATCGTCACGAGCAGGAAGCGCAGCGAGTTCCGCTGCGCTAGCGACGAATCAACCAGGAGCGGTTTGTGGAATTCGATTGGTCAGTTATCCGGACTGCACTTCCAGACTTGATGGCCGGCGTGAAATTAACGGTGTTCATTGCATTTGTGGGACTTGTCGGAGGGTTCGTCGTCGGCGTCATAGCCGGCATGTGCCGCGCGTACGGCCCCCTCGCGCTGAACGTCCTTGCGCAGGTCTACATTGAACTCATTCGTGGCACGCCGATTGTCGTTCAGGTGATGTTTCTTTACTTCGCCCTGCCACTGCTTGCACACCTCAGAATCGACGGGCTCACTGCCGCCATCATCGCCATCACGGTGAACTCGGGCGCCTACCTCGCAGAGGTCGTACGGGGTGCATTGCTGTCCATTCCCAAGGGCTTAATGGAAGCCGGTCTTGCAATGGGATTGTCGATGCCGCGCGTACTGTTGAAAATCGTCGGGCCGCTGGCCTTCCGCCGACTGATCCCGCCATTGGGCAATCAGTGCATCGTAAGCCTGAAGGATACGTCGCTGTTCATCGTCATCGGCGTAGGAGAACTGACACGCAAGGGCCAGGAAATCATCGCCGGGAATTTCCGTGCGGTTGAAATCTGGTCTGTCGTCGCGGTGATTTACCTGGTCCTCACCGGTGTGATGACGCTGTCGCTGCGTCTGGTTGAAAAAAGGATGCGCATACTATGAGCATGGTCGAATTCCAAAGCGTCTCGAAGAGCTTCGGCCACGTGCCCGTACTCAAAGACATCAATCTTCGTATCGAGAACGGAGAGGTTGTAGTGATCGTCGGTCCCTCGGGTTCGGGCAAGTCAACGATGCTTCGATGCATCAACGCGCTCGAAAAGATTAGCGGCGGCGAATTGCTGGTCGATGGGTTGAGCGTCAAAGGAAGTGCATCGGACATACGCACCATCCGCCTCGAAGCCGGCATGGTCTTCCAGCAGTTCAACCTGTTTCCACAGATGACTGCGCTCGAGAACGTCATGTTCGGCCCCATTCAGGTACGCGGCGCGTCGCGCACCGAAGCTCGTGACCAGGCCATGGCGCTACTTGACAAGGTCGGTCTCGAAGCGCGGGCAAATCACTATCCGTCGGAGCTGTCTGGCGGACAGCAGCAGCGCGTTGCCATTGCCCGAGCACTGGCTATCAAGCCGAAGCTGATGCTGTTCGATGAGCCGACATCCGCGCTCGACCCCGAGCTTCGTCACGAAGTTCTCAAGGTCATGCAGGACCTCGCAATGGAAGGCATGACGATGATCGTCGTGACGCATGAGATCGGATTCGCGAAACGGGTTGGCACGCGGCTGCTGTTCATGGATCAGGGCGGTATTGCGGAGGATGGCGAGCCGGGGGTACTGATTGATAACCCGCCTACGCAACGGTTGAAGGACTTTTTGAGGCATGTGTCCTAGTTGAGGCCGTGCTTTGGATGCGGGCTTTGACCCCTCCTTTATTTTCGCCTCGGCATATCACGGCAGACATGGCCTCGGTGCAGGGAAGGGGCGGTCGCTCATGGAGGCCTGCATAGCGCAATGCAGCGCGTGGGGTGCGGTCAGCAATGAGAGCTTCGGTTCAGGCAATCCGTTGCTCAAGGGAAATCGCTTGACGCCGGTCGTGAATGATGCGGCGAAGAATGGCGACGGCGGATTACTCATCGCACTCAGCGTCACTGCTCTGCCTCCCTAGCATCGGCCTCGTGGAGCTTACTTGTGGCTCGTCTCCGGGATTGTCGTGGTCGTATGTGCAGCGGGTATTGTCGGTGGCGGTTTTGGGGTCCTTTCCTGAAGGAAACGTGAGTTCTCAGAGGGAACGAGAGCAGGCCACATATGGAGGTCTGCTCAACGGCTTTCCATTATCCCGGACCAGCCCGGCAGGTACCGTGCTTCTGGCGTGTGCGCGACGGCCTTCGCCTGATCGAGCGCCTTCGCGAAGTTCTTGCGGATCTTGCTCTCCGTTATCCGCGGGCGTAGAAAGTCGGCCCATAGGAATTCGCTGAACGGCGTCGCGTCCTTTGCGAAGCCGCCCACTCGGCGCAGTTCGCCAGCAAGACTTCTATACGGATCGTCCGCCAGCCCGGTCACCGTCTTGGGGAGATGTTCGTAGTCGTATCGCGAGCCGTCTGCGCCGAACGGATGGACCCACTGGTTATGTTCCATCATGCGCCAGAAGATTGCGTCATCCAGCCATGAGAGGTCCTTGAGCATCGCTACCTTCACTACCTTGACACCTTCTTCGAGCAGCGCAAGCCCGAGGTGATGATGGTCCACGATGTAGTAGAGATTTTCCGGGCCGAGCACAGCGGGAAACCAGTGCGAAGCAATGGCTTCGCTGCGCGCCTTCTTGCCGAGTGTCTTCCAGTGCTCGCGTTTCTCGACGACTTCGCGATAACCCACCGTCATCTGTGTGGGACGCAATGCGGTGAGTTTCGCGGGGATCAGGTGATTGTCGGGATGCAGGACCATGTTCGCCTCATAGAATTGGTTTGCCGCAACGATAGCGCGGATCGATGAGTCAAACCAGTAGGCGTTGCCTCGTCGCCGGCGCCCCCTTACAAGAGTCCCTTGTCCAGGCAGAGCTGCCGTTCGAACGTCCGTGCGAGGGCACGGCAAACGTCCGTATATGGTCACCAGTTGACATTTTTAATTCGCGCGCGGGAATCCGAAGCCCAGCAACCCCGCATGCCATTCAAGGTTCGACGTCTCTTCGGGTTGACGACATTAAAGACGCAAAGTTGACATGTTTAATGCGTTCTACGGCCGTCAACCAGCTTGCCTCTTCAGAATCCCCGTTTTCCGCCGTTACCGTACTGATGACCTGCCTTGATGCGTATTGGTGAAGTTGCCGATTCCGGGAACTCCAGGGTAGAAGGCGTTGTGGATAAACAGTCTCTTTGACAGCATGGAAAACCCTGGAATCAACAGCGAAAACGAATACTGCGTGCCGGTCAGCGATTTGCATATGCCCGTCATCCGTTACGACGCGCATGGCCAACGGCGCTACATGAATCGAGCCGCTGTAACGACGATGAGCGCCGCATCCGAAGGCTCCGGGGTGTTGTTTACCGATGCCGAGTTGCTGTCGCCGCAGACGCTGCGGCATTACCTCGATGCCATTCGCGAAGTCGCTACCACCGGCGTCGCGCGCGAGTTGGAACTGGCGTTCGACGGCATCCGTGCGGCACAACGCGAACACTACTTCGTACAGTTCGTAACCGATCCGGTTCGAGACGGTGATCGCTGCGTGCTCGCGATCTATTTCGACATCACCGCGCGCAAGCGTGCGGAGGCAAAACTCCGCGAGCGGGAGTCCTTTCTCGAATCGCTGCTCGATACCATTCCCATTCCCGTTTTCTCGAAGGACAGGGAAGGACGGTATCTGCACCTCAACAGGGCCTTTGAAGAGTTTTTGGGCATAACAAAGCAGCAATTCGTCGGCAAGACCGTCTTCGAGACAAGCCCTTACGAACTGGCGAAAACATATTTCGCCATGGACGAGGATCTCTTCGCGAACGGGGGCATCCAGCGATACGAATTCACGGCCCGAAACGCGCTGAACGAGATGCGCGACGTGGAATTCAGCAAGGCGGTTTTTCACGACGGCCAGGGCCGCAAGGCCGGGTTGATCGGGGCGATTCTGGACATCACCGAACGCAAGCGGGCAGAAGCAGAGCAGCGCGCACAATACGAAAGGATTCTCCAACTCAACAAGAGTCTCGAAGATAAGGCGCTGGAATTGTCCGAGGCACGCGCACAGCTGATGAACGTGCTACATACCATTCCAGATATGGTGTGGCTAAAGAGCACGGCTGGCGTCTTCATGCTGTGCAATCACGGCGTTGAGCGATTTGTCGGTAAGTCGAAAGCTGAAATTCTCGGGAAATCCGATTACGATTTTTTTGATGCCGGATTGGCCGACTTCTTTCGCGAACGCGAAAAGGCAGCAATCGACGCCATGCGCATTTGCGTCAATGACGAATGGGTGGTCTCTCCCGCGACCGGCGAACGCACGTTGCTGGAGACGCGCAGGCTGCCAGTATTCGATGCGCATGGTGCGGTGACGGGCGTGCTCGGTGTGGCGCGAGACATGACTGAGCGGCGCCGTTTCGACGAAACATTGGCCCGGCGGGAGCGGGAATTTAGAACCCTCGTCGAACATTCGCCCGATACGGTTGCCCGCTACGGACTTGACTTTCGACGCATCTACATCAATCCGACTTTCGCATCGCTCGCCAAGGGGGGCGCAGAGGCACTGATCGGCAAGACGCCGACCGAATATCCAGGCGGCCCAAACACGGTCCTCTACGAGGAACAACTCGAGGAAGTATTCGCCACGGCAAGCGATAGGGAATTCGAGTTGAAATGGGGGCCGGCTGAGGGCCGGCAGCTATGCCACCTGATCAGGCTGACCCCAGAGCTGGGGCCGAACGGCACCGTGGAAACGGTCCTTGCCGTGGGGCGGGACATCACGGAACTCCATGCGTCGAGAGAGAAGATCCATCGCATGGCGTATTTTGATGCACTGACAGCGCTGCCGAACCGCGCCCTGTTCAACGAATACTTGCGCCAGACAATCTCCACCAGCGCGCACGGTCGCTTGACAGCCGTAATGATGATAGACATGGACCGTTTCAAGGGCGTCAATGACACGATGGGCCATGCGGCCGGTGATGAGCTGTTGCGTGAAGCGGCGGGGCGCCTGCTCGCCTGCGTGCGCCCAGGCGATACGGTCGCGCGCTTCGGTGGCGACGAGTTCGCCATTCTGCTGCCCGAGGTCCCCGATCGTTGCACCCTGGAGCAGATCTCCGCGATGATCATCAAGAGGCTCGACGAGCGTTTCTTGCTGGCCGGAAAAGAAGTGTTCATTTCGTGCAGCCTCGGCATCGCGCTGTATCCGATCGACAGTATCGATGCCGAAGATCTGCTGAGCTATGCGGATTCGGCGATGTACCTCGCGAAGCGCTCAGGTCGTCGCGGTTTTCGCTTTTACACGAAAGATCTGACTATCAAAGCCACCGCGCACCTGTTGCTCGAGTCGGAGCTTCGTCGCGCGATCGATCAAGGCGAGCTTGAACTGCATTACCAGCCCCAGGTGTCGTTTCGCGGTGCAGAAGTGATCGGGTCCGAAGCGTTGTTGAGGTGGAACCGGCCTGGCGTAGGTTACATTTCGCCGAATCAGTTCGTGCCGGTTGCAGAGGAAACGGGCCTTATCGTCGATCTCGGCAGGTGGGTGCTTCGCGAAGCCTGTCGCGCGGCCTCCGAATGGAACGCCGGTGGCGGAGCGCGTCACACGGTGGCAATCAATCTGTCGGCCAGGCAGTTTCAGACTCGCGACCTCGCGCTGATGGTAAAGGATATTCTCGATGAAACCAATTGCCGCCCCGAATGGTTAGAGTTCGAGATCACCGAAAGCGTGCTGCTGGAGGAAGACGACTCAGTCACGAGCGCGCTGTTGGCGTTCAAGAACATGGGGCTATCGATCGCGATCGATGATTTCGGCACCGGTTACTCCGCGCTCAGTTATCTGGCTCGCTTTCCAATTGACACACTTAAGATCGACCGTACGTTCGTGCAACGGGTCACCACCGACCGGCGTCATGCCGAGCTCGTCAAGGCGATCCTTTCCATCGCACGCTGCCTTGGGCAGCGGGTTGTCGCTGAAGGCGTCGAGACAATGGAGCAGGCGGCGTTCCTTGATGTCCATGGTTGTCAGGTCGCCCAAGGTTTCCTCTACAGCAAACCGCTGCTGAAGCCTGACATCTCGTCACTTCCCCGCTATCTCAGTCCGAGTGCTGCGGCACATGGCGAAGCCTAAGTGTAACGACCTGAAATCAAAGCCGGCCGAACCTGCAATCGACACGGTTTCCGGCCAGCTTTAACTGCCTCGGCGGGGTCTTCACGTATCGCCGACGGCGCTAAGGAAAACTCCCTTCCACGACTTGTTTCATGGAACCGCGCCAGAAATAGCAAATCCCGCGCTCGCGCTCCTGACGGTCGACATTTGAACCGGTACTCGCACCCGAAGGACAGCCAGCCGGAACGATCGGGCAGAAACGACCTAAGTTAGTAAAGGCGTTCTCGGGCAGAAAAACCCACACCCCTGATTTTGAAGGCAATCCGGCATGGTCCGAGAGAGCCTTATGTTCATTGGTGGGCCGGGTCGGATTCGAACCGACGATGTCCTTTCGGAGGCGGATTATGAGTCCTAGCGAGACCCATTTAAAATCATATAGTTACATCCTATTTCATTCCGCAAAGCACCATAATAAGCATCGCTGAGAGGCGCCAAAATCGAGAGACGCCCCCTGATTTGCGGAACAGTTTTACGAAGCTTCGATGACGTTCTCGTTCCTGCCGACGCGGGACACAGGGCAACCAAGACCATTGCACAACAAGGTCCGTCAGCCAACTATCTGGGAACTATCTATCGGGAGCGTTCTATCCCCACGCTTATGCCGGGCGGCCGTTTGCGCTTGCAAACGAGTGAGATGGAAGTCGGCTTGCTATCGGGCGCGGCAGCAAGCAGGCCGCGTTCTGAGCGGTTTTCAAGCTAGAACAACCTCAGTGCCTCATTCTTCGCCCACGCTCATATAGCTCCGGTCAAATGGTGAATTGCGCTGGATGCCGCCCTTCGTCGTTCGCGCCATTGTCACATTCATGGCAATCGGTAGTTCCCCAGCCGAGTGTGTGCCTACCTAAAATCTGGCTAGCGGCAGCAGACCCACGGCACGGCTGACAGGGCGATCTTTACGTCGCCACTCGCGGTTTTCATCGCTGCATCTGCGAGATGCATCCGTACGCTTGCCTGTCCGGCTCCGCTATAAAACTCCTATCACTTATCGTCGGACGTTCAAAATCGTTCTGGGTCGTTCGTCTAACTTTCATTGTCTGATCCTGTTAAACATTCGACACCGAGCTGAGACCCGTTGCGCAACCGTCGCAGCGAACTGATCGTTCCGCCTTGGCACGCCGGGGCGGTGGTCATCCGTCGAACAAATCGCCTTCCGGGCGCGACAACGTGGAACTGATCAACGCCACCCGCATGGTTGCCGGCTACAGCATGGGTCTAGCGCCCAACGGTCGCGAATCCTTGGTCGTGGTCATCAAAGGTACGTTTCGCTTTCTTCATCGAGACGAACCACCCGGCCACTTCACGCTGCACGACGAACAAAGGCCACTGTTCATGGCCGACACGTTCACCGGCGAACCCGGGTTTTCAGCGCCCATCTACGAAATCGACTTCGCGCCGCGCAAGCCGCGCTGCGACATCCTGATGCTGGGCAGCGCCTATGCGCCTAACGGACGGCCGACGACCCGCACCGAAGTCGGACTCCGGGTGGGCGACTGGAGCAAGCGCTTTGCCGTCGTCGGACCGCGTCATTGGGAATATCGGCCCCTCAATCCGGTCGCATCCTCACCCGGCCCGTTCGTAAAGCAGCCCCTTTCTTACGACTTTGCATTCGGCGGGACCGATAACCGCCACAAAGACCCAGCAGAGCACGTGGCGTTCATGCCGAATCCAGTCGGCTGCGGTTTCCACAAACACATGAGGATGGACTGGATCGACGGCGCGCCGTTGCCTCACACGGAAGAAAGTGAGCGCGGCGTGTCCGACCCGCGTGGCAGCTACCGACCAATGGCCTTTGGTCCGATAGGACGTGGGTGGTCGACTCGATCCTGTTACGCTGGCACCTACGACGACCAATGGCTCGATCAGCACTTTCCGTTCTTGCCGCCGGATTTCGACGATCAGTACTTCCAAGCCGCGCCAGCCGATCAACAGGTGCCGCTCGAGTTCTTTAAAACGGGGCCTGTCGATGTCACGTTGTTCAATCTCACCCCCGAGGGCCTCACACGTTTCACGATTCCACATCTGGTCGCACCGATCCATGTGTTTCCGAAGCGCGGCGGGCGTGAAGACCACGTGGCCGCGCTCGACACCGTGTTGATCGAACCGGACCTGAGCCGCTTCACCCTCACGTGGCGTATGTCGAGACCACTCAAGAAGAATATGTTCGAGATTGCCCAGGTGCTGGTCGGCAAAAAAGGAAAGGCGTGGTGGCAACAGCGTGAGCGGGTGAGCTTTCCGATTCCCATTATGGTGGTCCCGATGCCACCGAACGTGACGGACCCGACATGAGCGAATCCGCTGTCGCTATTCTCCGTAGCGGTCTCATCACGTCGGTAGGTTTGAACGCCGCGGCAAGTTGCGCCGCGTTCCGCGCCAAGCTGAGCAATCCGTCGGAGACGCGATTCATCGACTCCCGCGGCGAATGGATAAAAGCGCACCAGGTGCCGCTACAGCAACCCTGGCGTGGCCTCACCAGGCTAGCCAAGATGGCCGCCATGGCGATCGACGAGGCGCTGGAAGACGTACGCAAGAGTCAGTGGCACGAATTGCCGCTGATTCTGTGCGTCGCAGAAGCGGAACGGCCCGGACGTATGGCGGGCCTCGATGATCAACTACGCCAGCAGATCCAGTCGGAACTCGGTGCGTCCTTCGCACCGCAAGTGCTCACGGTGCCGCAAGGTCGCGTCGGCGTGGCCATCGCGCTCGCCCAGGCGCGTGGGTTGATCGAGAGGAATGGGGTGCCGTTCGTGCTAGTCGCTGCGACTGACAGCCTGCTTTCATGGCCGACGCTACTCTATTACGAACAGACCGATCGCTTGCTGACCGCAAGCAATTCCAACGGCTTCATGCCGGGCGAGGGCGCCGGTGCGTTGCTGCTGGGACGGCCCGGCGACCACGCAGCACTTGTATGCACGGGCATTGGCTTTGGTCGAGAAGCCGCTCATATCGACAGCGAGGAACCGCTTCGCGCCGACGGCCTCTCACGGGCCGTCAAGACGGCGCTGACCGAGGCGGGTCAAGAGATCCATCAGATGGACTTCCGGATCACGGATAACGCCGGGGAACAGTATTACTTCAAGGAAGCGGCGTTGGCGCTGTCGCGCTTGCTGCGCGTTCGCAAGGAAGGGTTCGACATCTGGCATCCCGCTGAATGTACCGGCGAGGTCGGTGCGGTGTCTGGCATGACCATTCTTTCGCTGGCCAAAGCTGCCTGCGAAAAACACTACGCCCACGGTCCGAACATCCTCGCACACATGGGCAACGACGCAGGCCAGAGGGCCGCGCTGTCACTGCGTTACGGAGCAGCGGCATGAGCAACGAGGTCTATGCAAACATGATGGAGGTCTCGTGCAAGCAGGCGGCAGGCAAGTCGATCTGCGCGTTTCCAGATGTGTGCATGACGCCTCCCACCACTCCCGCAACACCACCCGGCGTGCCGGTTCCATATCCGAACACCGGATTAGCATCGGACACGAGCGATGGCTCGACGACTGTGATGATTTCTGGCCAGGAGGTGATGCTCAAAAACAAGAGCTACTTCAAGAAAAGCACGGGCGACGAAGCGGGCGCGGCGCCGCAGAAAGGCGTGGTGACCCACAAGAACATGGGCAAGGTCTACTTCACGGCTTGGTCGATGGATGTGAAATTCGAGGGCGAGAACGTCGTGCGAATGCTCGATACGACCACGCACAATCACGGATCGGTGCCGGGCAATACGCCGGTGTGGCCTTACATCGACGAAGAGGACACAGCCAATGTGAAAGAGCTTTGCGCGGAGGAAATCGACAACGAAAAGAAAGCGTGTAAGGGTTGCACGCCCTACGGAAAGCAGGACCCTTGTACGAAAACCTCACTTGGCATAGTCGGCAAACCGGCCGGCTCAAAGGAATCCACTGAGGCGGACACGCTGGCGAATCGGACCGCCGCGAACAAGTGCCTCGCTGCGCGGCGATGTGCCCTTCAGCCTTACAAAAGCGCGAAGTCGCACTGCTGTCCGCAGCAGACAGGCCACCATCTGATCGAAGCCAGCGCGCTCCACAACACCGGCCGAGGTGGATCCGGATCGGTCGCCGTAAAGGGCATGTCAGACTATAGTGAGAACATGGCGCCCTGCGTTTGCGCCGAAGGTGTCAACCAGAATACGGGCACACACGGTCTGATGCACACATTCCAAAGTGCCGCCGCCGCGAAATGCCCGGAAGGCAATATTCCAATGAGCAAAGGGCCGAGCGTTAAAGACAGAGTGACGACCTACGGCGAAAGCAAGGAAAGCGCCGCGAAGGCACACAAAAAGACATTCCCGGAATCCCAGTGCACAAAAGAGTGCATTACGGCCCAGTTGGACGCTTATCACAATCAGTGCGGGGTGGAGGACAACACGAAGATCAAGGCTGTAGTCGAAGGACAATCCGACGTATCGGAGGCCGCGAAAGAAGTGAAGGATCGAAGTGCAAATATCCGGCGGGCGCGCGCGGCCGCCGGACTGGATTGAGCGCGCTACCTTGGGTCGGAGGCAAGCATGGCCGGACATTGGACTGATTTATTTTCCTTCGTAACCGGTGCAATTCGCCAGAAGGAAATAGCGTATCTACTGCTGTCGACCGACGAGGCAAGTTCACTCAAGATACCTTTGACCGGCATCGTACAGTGGAAACCGGACGCATGGGCAGATGGTGGCGAGGTGGAGTGGCTGGCGGCCGGAACTGCGATTGCCCGGCAACCGCTCGAACAACTCTGCGTCGTCGGCGAGTTCGGGAAAGTTCTGATGATCGGTAGCGGCGACCGCCACGAAGAACGCATCGGCAAGGGGAAGACCGCGCCCGAAAATCGCGGACCACTGCGAGGCGTTCGTGCCATCGGCGATCACGTCTATTGTGTGGGCATGAGCCGACAGGCTTGGCGACGCGACGCGGTCGATCTGTGGACCGAGGTCGACAACGGCTTTCCGCCCATTACCGAAGACGAAATCGTCGGTTTCGAGGCAGTGGACGGCTTCTCGGAAACCGATATCTACGCGTGCGGGTGGGACGGCGAAATATGGCACTACGACGGCAGCGCGTGGTCGCGCAAGGATAGCCCGGTCAACACAGTCCTCGTGGACATCTGCTGCGCAGGCGACGGCAATGTGTACGCTTGCGGCCGCAACGGACTGCTGATTCGCGGCAATGGCAACCAGTGGGAGGTCGTCGATCTAGCGGGCTTTTCCGATGACATCTGGAGCCTCGCCTGGTTCAACAGGCGACTTTTCGTCGCGACTTTCGAATACTTGCTGACGCTGGGCAAAAACGGCTTGGACGTCCTCGACATGGGCGACGACCCGGCTCGCACATGCTATGACCTCGTGACGGGCGCCGGCATGTTGTGGTCGATTGGCGCCAAGGACGTCATGTCCTTTGACGGAACGACGTGGAGCCGCATTGATTAGTTTAGTCGATGTGCGGCGATCGTCTGTCGGGTCGAATAACCCCGCCAATGCGCAGCCGAAAGCGCACAGCCACCCGGTTCAATGCCTTAGAGTGAGCAACGCTCGTCAGCTTCGCTTCGCGTGCCCCGGGTCGAGCCAGCGTCGCTGACGCCACGTCGGCGCCGCACAATCGAACGTGACACGGTCCGTCCCGGAGAGGGCGGACCAACATACCGCAGCAACCCGCTGCCGCTGATAACCCTCACGCAGCACCTGGACGCAGTGCTCACGTGAGGGCGGCGCACCGACGAAATAGCGGCTGCCTCGGTGAAAGCGATTCGCGTTCCCGTGCCACCAACGGTTCACTTTCTCTGTGTCGGGCCACGGCAAGCCAAAGTCCTCGTCGAGCGCGACGTCAGCATCATCGGGATCGTCGGTCGGATGGACTTCTATGTCTTGCGGTGGCTTCCGGTCGAGGTCGAGCCACGCAAGGTCGGCGCCCGTGATCCAGCTGAACGCCTCGCCGACAATACGCGCAAGCGAGGCGTCTGACATAAGACCGATCAACCACGGCACGAAGTCCGGGTCGCCTGCCGCGGCTACCCCGCGTATCAGGTTTCGATGAGGTCCGCGCTCCTTCGCAATCTGCGTGAGCAGCGCCTTGCCCGTATCGCGGTCCGTTGCCATCAACGCGAGTTGCAGCGGATTGCGGCTGAACCGTGCCGGTTCGTGCGCATGCTCGATGAGTTTCGCGAGTCCCGCACGCCGGTCGCCCAGTATTACGCTCGACCATGCCGCCCAAAACTGGCACTGCAAATCGGGATCATTGAGCGCCGCAATACATAGCGGTAACAGATCGTCTCGCCCCAGATCGCCTGCTGCCTGCAAGGCTCGCGCACGCAGCATCGGTTCCGGATCGCTGATCGCCGCATCGAGTAGCCGGCCAGGATCGACGCGGTGCATCACGCAACTCGCGATCCCGATCGCCTTTCGGAAATGGCTAGATGACTCCAGCAGCAAGCGAACGATGCCCCTCAACTGTCGTGCGCTGACCCAGCCAAACGCCGATAGCAAACCTTTACGAATACCAGCAGCACTTTCGGCGATCGCAAGCATTGCGTCGATGGCACGCTCGTCCGCATCCTCCAATGCACGAACCGTGGCCGTAAAGAGGGCGCCCGCACTGGCATTTGCGAGCGTCGCTTCACAGCACTGCCATCCGGCCATACCAGCGACCCCTATGCCATCGAGGTGCGCGGCGATGCGCTCGTCGAAACGGCCGATGTGATGCAGCTTCGCATGCGCCGCGCCTATCAGCATAGAACGCGCGTTCCACAGATCCGCCGAGTCTTCGACATGCCTCGACACCACCGCGAGAATCGATTGCGACACCTTAGTTCAGCTGAACGGCGCCGCCGGTGATCCGGTTCGCACCCGATGACCGGCTCGATACATAAGTGCCCTGGATCAGTACCTTGCCCGCCTTTGTCAGCGTAATCGAAGCCTTGCCACAGCGGAGTACCAACTGCTCGCGAGCAGAGACAATCATTCGTTCGCCGTCTGCATCGACTTCAACACTTCCGGTGGCCGCATGATCCAGTGCAACGCCGCCTTCACGCAGTATGCCGATGATCACGGGCCGGTGTACATCCGAACCGTCGAACATCAGCGCAACGTTGCGCCCAACATGCGGTTCGTATAGATCGATGAGCGTCTGAGCGGCGATTGCAGCTGTCCCTTCTTGCCCTGGATAGCGCACGAGCGGTACGTGCCCGCCTTCGGTGATCGCAAGGAGCTCGCCGATCACGAGGCCGGCCATCTCGTTCAGCGATGGAAGTCCACGCACTTGCCGCTCGTGCACGCCGCCGGGTGACGGACAGTCGACGGAACCGTCCGATATCGCGAGTTCGTCACATAGCATTCGATCCCTGCCACTCATCGCCAACCTCCACCACCTCGACTTTGTCTACTCAATTCTGCAAAATCTTCGACCCCTTCATCACAATATCGCTACTGGCCTTGGCATTGATCGTCCCGCTGCCTTTGATTGTGATGTCCTTGCCATGGATCTCGATCGTCCCATCCTTCTTCATGCTGATGCATGCGCTACCTGTCTTGATCGTGACTGACTCGCCTGCATCGATGACGAGATTCTTCCCGACAGAAACCGAATCGTCCTCGCCAACAGAAGTAGTCCGCCCTTTGCTAACCGTGCTCGACTGCGCCCCACTAATCGCTTCACTCGCATCGGCCGCCACCGTAACAGTCTGCCCCCCACCCACATCGAGCGACTGATCCGATCCGACACTAGTCGACTGACTCCCTCCAATCCCCACCGTCTGATCCGCGCCAACCGTCACCGCCTGATAAGCCCCCACAGTCAGTGCCTGAAATGCCCCAACGGTTATCGCCTGAAACGCGCCAACCGTCACCTCCTGCGCGCCGCCTACCGTGATCGTCTCGTTGACCCCCACCGTATGCGTCCGCTGCAACGTAACCGTTGCGGTCTCGCTGGCCCCAACGGTCTTCGTCCGGTTAGACCCGATCGTGATGCTCTCGTTGGCCCCAACCGTCTCTGTGCGATCAACCACAATCGCAATCTTCTCGTTATTCCCCACCGTCTCGGTGCGGTCATGCTTCACAAGCGTAGTCTCGTCGTGATCGACGTTCTTCTTCCGGTCGTGCCCAACCCAATGCGTCTCATCATTCTCGACTTCGATATCCTGATTCTTCTCCGCATGAAGCAGCACCTGCTCGGCGCCCTTCTTGTCCTCGAAGCGCAGCTCGTTGCAATTCGCGCCGCTGCCGCCCTTGCTAGACCGGCTCTTGATCCCAGTCTGCGTCATGTTCGCGGGCAATTCGTAAGGCGGCATCTGCTCGGCGTTATAGACACGTCCAGTAACGATAGGCCGGTCCGGATCGCCCTCCAGAAAGTCCACGATCACTTCCTGCCCGATCCGCGGAATCGCGACAGCCCCCCAGCCCTTGCCCGCCCAAGGCTGCGACACGCGCATCCAGCACGAACTGTTCTCGTCGCCCTTACCCTGCCGGTCCCAGAAGAATTGCACTTTCACGCGCCCGTAGCTGTCGGTGTAAATCTCGTCGCCGCCGGGGCCAACCACGGCCGCCGTCTGAGGTCCCTGGACGAAGGGCTTGCGAGTCGTTCGCGCCGGCGCAAACGGCTGTTTCGCATCGATCGCCGAAAACCAGCATTCGCATCGGCTCGGTTGACTGCCTTCGAACGCCTCGTAGTCGGCCAGGTCGATTTCATAGCGCGTGCGCGTCACAAGATATTGCGCATTCTGATCGGTGCGCGGATGGCGCTCCAGCTTCAACAAGCTCCCGATGCGAACGCTCATGCTGTTCGTTCTGGCATCCACCTGATGCCAGTTGATCGCCGCATCGCCGCCCAGCAAAGGCTCGGTCCACAGTTCATCGGCCCGCGCCTTCGCCCGGCTTTCGCCGTAGTCGGGATCGACGTAGCCGCCGGGATAGTCGAAGTGCTCGAGATCGCCGAACGCGTCGAAGCCGGGCATGCTCTTGACCGCTTTCTTCTGCAGCGGCCGCGAAGGATGCTTGAAGTCGTAGTCGGTCACGAGCCAGTTGCGTGTCTCAATCTCGTGATGCGTCTCCCACTCGCTGATATATTCGGCGCCCGGCGCCACGCTCATCACCGCGCCGTAGGGCAGCGATTCGCACCCGGGCACACTCTCGTGCGTGGCAAGCGAATCGGTCAGTATCAGAGACTCCTTACCGTCGCGATCCTGATACCAGTAGTAGATCCCTTCGTCCTCCAGTAGCCGGCTTACGAAATTGAAGTCCGACTCGCGATACTGCACGCAATACTCGCGCGCAGGATGCTTGCGCGCGTTCGCCTTCCACTTGATCTCGCCGAATTCCACGCTCTTGTAGACCGGGTCCGCGAAAATGGCCTTCACGATGTCCTCTACGTTCTTGTTCTGAAAGATCCGGCAATTGCTGCGCCGCGTGAGCAACCAGAGCCACGGGCGGACCGCAGCCTCATACACATGCAGCCGGCCGCGCATGCCGGTCTGCCTGAATCCGACTACATATCCCGAGAAGATCCGCGGCTTCGCCTTCGACACCTGAAGCGACACCGTGACGCGCTTGCCGAGAATGCGCCGAAAATCGACGTCCGGGCGCTTTGACAACAGTGTCAGGTCGTAGCTGAACATGCGCCCCAATTCGGCCGTGGCACGCATGCTCAGGAACAGAACGTCGTCGCCGAGCGGCGTATCGATCGTGACGAGCGGCGACTGGGCCATGATCGTTGTCTAGCGCGGCGGACCAGTGCCGCGCTCAGCGAATTTCCGTACTCTTGACGTTCCAGCCGAACTTGCTCGAGGCGCCCACAGCGCCCGTATCGTCCTGCGGCTTGTATTCAAACTCGATGTCGTGGAAAGTCAGAGACACGGTCTCGGACATCCCTCCGCCCGTCGCCCCGCCGTGCGACACAGAAGTTACCATCACCTGCTTCATGGCGACGGTGAGAAATTCCTTTTGTCCTTCGCCCGCCTTGCAGACGGTCAGCTTCGCGTTAGCAATGTGTTTCCCCGACGCGCAACACTTCGCCAGCACCGTAGACGACTTGTCGTATTCGTGAACGAAAATGAGTTCGTTTGGTGTCGCTTTGCCGACTCCGCTGCCGCCCCCCACCGTGGAACTACTGGCGTTCTGGACGCCCCATTGCCACGACTGCACTTCGATTTGTCCTTCTGCGCCCTTGTGTTTCGATTCGCCTTCGATGCCATCCATTTTCAGATAGCAATCGATCACGCCAATGACTCCCATGACTCGCTCCTCGTGATATGTCGATGACCCAGCGTCCCGTGGCGACGTTGTTAGGTAAACGAAACGCCGGGCGCATTTTTAAAAAGGGCGTGGTCTTCAAAATCGCATGCCGCCGACCGTCTTAACTTCGATACCGCTCGAATCGGCCACACAAGTAACCACCCCCAAGCGAGGAACATGACGATGCCGAGTTCCGATGCTTCGCCGCAGCAAGCCGCGAGCCGCCTGACGCTGGAGTATCTGTGCCAGTTCGACTCGCTCGCGCTCGTCGCGTCCGACGATATGTTTCTCCACATCATCCCAAAGCGTAGCAACACGCCGCTGAAGGGTGAAGCCCCGCCGCGCGGCGACTGGGAGACGCCGATGCAGATCCATGGCTGGCGCTGGGCCCAGGGCTACGACGCTTACCATCCCGGCCAGGCGCTCAATGCGAACGACATGCGCGTGACCGATCTCGCCGTGATCAAGGCGGTCGACGCGGCTTCGCCCGCTATCGCGAAGCTGTGCGCGCAGGCCGAATTGCTCGCGCTGGCGCATATCAAGTGCTTCAAGGCGGGTGGACCGGCCAACGGCGTGCAGATCGAATTCCTGTCGATGAAGCTTGAGGACGCGTATATCCGCAACTACCACGTCTATACGAGTCCTCGGCTCATGAGGGCGTGCGAAGTGTTCGAGGTGTCGGCCCGGTCGCTGACGATGACCTGCGCGCCGCAAACGGAAACCGGCAGCCGCGGCGCGGAGGTGACATTCGCGCTCGACGTAGCGGCACGGCGGGTGACATGATCGGACCCAGCGCGGGGCGTTCAAGGAGCGCTTATGGCCGAACCGAAAGCAACTGACCATCTGCAACCGTCGCTGCTCGACCGGCTGATCGACGACGACCCGCAAAGCCGCGTTGAGGCGGACGGCACGCGCTTCCTGACGAGGCGGACTTTGCGCGCCGCCGTACTTCGCGACCTATCCTGGCTCTTCAACACGACCAATCTCTCGGACGCGATTTCGATCGATCGCTATCCCGTCGCGTATGCGTCGGTGCTGAACTACGGCTTGCCTTGTCTGTCGGGCGGCTTTGCCTCAACGGTCGACGCCGTCGCGCTCGAACAGGCGATTCGCGAGGCAATCGTGCTTTTCGAGCCGCGCATCGCACCTGCGTCGATCGAGATCGAACCGGTACTCGACCGTCCGGTGCTCGACATGCATAACCAGATTTCACTCGTGATAAGGGGCCTCCTGTGGGCGCAGCCGGCGCCGCTCGAATTCGTGCTGCGTACGCAGATCGACCTCGAGGAAGGCGGTATCACGTTGACCGAGCTGCCACGTTGATTCTCCACGAAGCCACGACATGGACCCACGTCTGCTCAGGCACTACAACACCGAACTGACGCACCTGCGCGAGATGGGCGCGGAGTTCGCCCAGCAGTTCCCGAAGATCGCTGCGCGTCTCGACATGAGCGGCTTCGATATCTCGGACCCGTATGTCGAACGGCTGCTCGAAGGAACCGCGTTTCTCGCCGCGCGCGTGCAACTGAAGCTCGAAGAAGAATTCCCCCGTTTCACCCAGCATCTGATGCAGGTCGTGCTGCCGCAAGCGGTCTGTCCCACGCCGTCGATGCTGATCGCGCGGCTCGCTCCCGATCTGGCCAACCCAAACCTGGCCGCTGGATTCACGGTGCCGCGCCACACCGCGCTTATTGCAACTCACGTCGCCGGCGACGCAAGCGCCTGCGAGTTCAGAACCGGCGCGGACCTGACCCTTTGGCCGATCGAGCTGACCGAGGCAAGGTATCTGGCCCAGGTGCCCGATCTTCCGCTCGCGACGCTGTCGGGCACGCGCTCGCTGGCAAAGCGAGTGAAGGGCGCGTTGCGTCTGCGTCTGTCAGCGGCGGAAGGATTGACCTTCGACACGCTCAGTCTCGACAGCTTGCGCCTCTACTTCACGGGCGGCGACGACACCGCCTACAAGCTCTTCGAGTTCGTTACCGGCAGCGCGCTCGCCGTCGTGATCTCGACGCCGCAGCGTCCCGCTTCCCACACCGACACGCTGCCTGGCGAAGCAATCGGCTGCGCTGGCTTCGGCGACGACGAAGCCCTCCTGCCAGTCACGCCGAACGCATTCCAAGGCTACCGGCTTCTGCACGAATATTTCGCGTTCGCGCCGCGCTTTCGTTTTGCCGTAATCGATGGCCTGTCAGGCGTGCTGCCGTCTTTCCCGTCGCGTGAGATCGAACTGACGATCCTGCTCGCCACGGGCGACACGACGCTCGAACGCGTTGTCTCGCGCGAACACGTGTTGCTCGACTGCGTGCCCGCAATCAACCTGTTCCCCAAGCACGCAGACCGCGCGTTCTTATCGGACGGCGTCGCGGAGTTTCATGTCGTACCGGACCGGACCTGCCCGCTCGACTTCGAGGTGCATACGGTAACGGCAGTCGCCGGATACGGTACGGGCGGCGATAGCGAGCAAACGTTCCATCCCTTTTATGGGGATTTTCTCGCCGACCGGCCCGAAGACGCGGCCTATTTCAGCGTGCGACGCGAGCCGCGCGTCGTGCCTGTCGAGCGCAAGCGCAGCGGCTATCGCACCGAATATGTGGGCAGCGAAGTCTTCGTGTCCATCGTCGATCCGAAGGAGGCGCCGTACCGCGGCGACTTGCGGCAGCTCGCCTTCGAGACCCTCTGCACCAATCGCGATCTGCCGCTGCTGATGCCGCACGGCGGCGCGCAAAGCGACTTCACGCTCGACATCGCGGCGCCCGTGGCGTCCGTCCGCTGCGTGACGCGGCCGTCGCCACCCGCAGCGCCCTGTCTCGATACGGGCCTCGGCTGGCGGCTCGTCGATCAATTGTCGCTGCACTATCTGTCCCTCTACGACGGCGACGCCCACGAGGGCGCCGCCGCGCTGCGCTCGTTGCTGACGCTGCACGTGCCGGCCAACGACGAAGTGAGCCGTCGGCAGATCGCGGGTGTCCTCTCCGTGCGCGCGACGCCGGTCGTGCGGCGGCTGCCGATGCCGGGTCCCATCGCATTCGGACGTGGTCTACAGATCGAACTCGATGTGGAGGATATGGCATTTCAGGGCGGCAGCGCGTACCTGCTCGGCTGCGTGCTCGACCGCTTTTTTGCGCGCTACGTATCGATCAACGCGTTCGTGCAGACGGTCCTGCGCACGACGGCACGCGGCGAGATCCTTCGCCTCCCCCCGCGATGCGGAACCCGTCCGATTCTCTGAGTCCGCCGGCCGACGAGCCGCCCGCGGCAGACGCCCTCTCGCCGGACGAAATCGCACAGGCGCGCGCGCTCGACAGGCTCTTTGACCAGGTGGCGGCCGCGCCGCACCACTACGACTTCTTTCAGTTGATGCGCCGCGTCGAGGCGCTCACACCACATCTGCCGCGTCTTGGCGCGGCATCGCGCCCGGCCGACGAACCGCTCCGCCTCGCTCAAGACGTATCGCTTGCCTTCGCGCCCGCGCCGCTCGCCGCGCTGACGCGCACGGGCGAACAAGGCCACACTGGCGCGCCGCGGCTGGCACAGCGCTTTTTCGGCCTGCTCGGGCCGAACGGCCCGTTACCGCTACATCTGACCGACTTTGCCCGCGAGCGCATCCTGCACCACGGCGACGCGACCTTCCCGCGCCTGCTCGATATGCTGTCGCATCGCTTTCTGCTGCTGTTCTATCGCGCATGGTCGCAGGGGCGTCCGGCCAACAGCCTCGATCGTGCCGACAACGACCGCTTCGCGTTCTACGTCGGTTCTCTGATCGGTCTCGCGGACGATGCCTGTCATCGGCGCGATGCGGCATCCGATCTCGCGAAGCTTCACTTCGCCGGATTGCTCAACATGCAGACGCGACCGCTGGCAGTGCTCGAAGCGCTCGTAAGCGCCGTGCTGCGCGTGCCGGTACGTGTCGAGCCGTTTTGCGGACACTGGATGGCTCTCGAACGCGCGGAACGCACCGTTCTGCATGCGCGACACCTCGGAGCACGCCCGGCCACCGCGCGCCTCGGCAGCGGCGCCGTGCTGGGTGCGCACGTCTGGGACCGGCAGCACAAGTTTCGTCTCGCGATCGGGCCGCTGTCGCTCGCGCAATACGAGGCGTTTCTTCCCGGCGGCGCCGCGCTCGCCCCGCTCGTCGCGCTGGTGCGCCAGCATCTGAATCGCGAGCTCGTATGGGACGCGAAGCTGGTGCTGCGCGCGAGCGACGTGCCCACGGCGAGGCTCGGCCGATACGGCCGTCTCGGTTACTCGGCGTGGCTCGTGCACCACAAGCGCCACGCCGATGCCGCCAACCTCGCGCTCGACGCGGACGTGCATGTGCGGCCCTGACGTTCCGACCCTCCGGCGCTTTCAAAAAAGTCGCCCGCAAAGCCGTCTTATCAAATGGCGGCATGCCCCGGCGCCGCTCGTCCCTTGATCACGGAGCCTTCACGATGGCGGAAATCAGTCGTGTCGCCTTGTTCAGCAAGCTCGATCCGCTAGGCTACAAGTCCGTCGAAAGCGCAACCGTGCTGTGCAAGCTGCGCGGCAACCCCTACGTCGAACTGGAGCACTGGCTGATGCAGATCGTGGAAACGCCAGGCTCCGATCTGCAAAGGCTTATCAGCCACTACAACATCGATGCGGCCGTGCTCGCGCGCGACATGACGGCATCGCTCGACCGCCTGCCCCGCGGCGCCACGTCGATCTCCGATATTTCGGAGCACATCACCGACGCGATCGAGCGCGGCTGGGTCTATGGCACGCTGATGTTCGGCGCGACGCAGGTGCGTAGCGGGCACCTGATGGTCGGCATCCTCAAGACGCCGCGGCTGCGCAATGTCGTGCTTGGCATCTCGCGCCAGTTCGAGCGCATCAAACTTGAAGACTTCTCGGACAATTTCGCGCGCATCTTGGCCGGCTCGGCAGAGAACACTGCCGAACAACCGTCCACCGGACAGGCAGAGCGCGCCGCCGGGTCCGACCCCGCGCCCGCGAGCATGGGCAGGCAGGATGCGCTGAAGAAATACGCAACAGACCTCACCGACAAGGCTCGCAACGGCAAGATCGATCCAGTCAGCGGACGCGACGAGGAGATTCGCCAGATCGTCGACATCCTGATGCGGCGGCGCCAGAACAATCCGCTCCTCACCGGTGAAGCGGGCGTCGGCAAGACGGCGGTGGTCGAGGGCTTCGCGCAGCGTCTCGTGCGCGGCGACGTTCCGCCGCCGCTGCAGGGCGTGACGCTGATGTCGCTCGATCTCGGCTTGCTGCAGGCCGGCGCAAGCATGAGGGGCGAATTCGAACAGCGGCTCAGGCAAGTGGTTGAAGAGGTCGAAGCAAGCCCTTCACCGATCATTCTTTTCATCGACGAGATTCATACGCTGATCGGCGCGGGCGGGTCGGCCGGCACGGGCGACGCGGCCAATCTGCTCAAGCCCGCGCTAGCGCGCGGCGATCTGCGCACGATCGGCGCGACGACCTGGGCCGAGTACAAGAAGTACATCGAGAAGGATCCGGCGCTCACGCGGCGTTTTCAGGTTGTGCAGGTCCACGAGCCAGACGAGGCGAAAGCCGTGCGGATGCTGCGCGGCATCGCCTCGGTGCTGGAGTCCCATCATCGCGTGCAATTGCTTGATGAAGCGATTGAGGCCGCCGTGCGGCTCTCGCATCGCTACATTCCGGCACGGCAATTGCCGGACAAGGCGGTGAGCCTGCTCGACACGGCCTGTGCGCGCGTCGCCATCAGTCAGCACGCGACGCCGCCCCAAGTCGACGACTGCCGCCGCAGAATCGAGGCACTCGACATCGAAGCGGGCATCGTCGAACGCGAGGCGAGCATGGGCGTGGATGTCGGGACTCGGACGTTGGACGTGTCCGAAGCACTCGCCCGCGAGCATCTGGCGCTCGAAGGGCTGGAGGCGCGCTGGAACGAAGAAAAGGGAGTGGTCGACGAGTTGCTGTCCGTGCGCGCCGCGTTGCGCGCGAGCGGCGGGCCGGTCGACATGGAAGCGCCCGCGGAGGGCGCCGAGGCCAAAGCGCCCGCTGACCGCGACTCGCTCCTTGCCCGCCTCGCCGAGCTGAAAATCCGTCTCGCCGAGCTGCAAGGGGAGGCCCCGCTGATCCTGCCGAGCGTCGATGCCGCCGTGATCGCTTCCGTCGTCGCCGACTGGACCGGCATCCCGGTCGGCCGCATGGTCAGGAACGAGATGGCCGCGATCCTGAACCTCGCCGAGACGCTCGACCGGCGCGTGATCGGCCAACGCCACGCGCTCAACATGATCGCGAAGCGCATTCAAACCTCGCGCGCGCGTCTGGACAACCCCGACAAGCCGATCGGCGTTTTCATGCTGTGCGGCACGTCGGGCGTCGGCAAGACGGAGACTGCGCTCGCACTCGCCGAAGCCCTCTACGGTGGTGAGCAAAACGTCATCACCATCAACATGAGCGAGTTTCAGGAAGCGCATACCGTCTCGACACTCAAGGGTGCGCCGCCGGGCTACGTCGGTTATGGAGAAGGCGGCGTCCTCACCGAGGCGGTGCGTCGCCGCCCTTACAGCGTGGTGCTGCTCGACGAGGTCGAAAAAGCGCATCCCGACGTGCACGAAATCTTCTTCCAGGTCTTCGACAAGGGCTGGATGGAAGACGGCGAGGGCCGCTACATCGACTTCAAGAACACGATCATCCTGCTCACGTCGAATGTCGGTTCGGAACTCATTATGCGGATGTGCCGTGATCCGAAAAATATCCCCGCGCCCGATGTGCTCGCCACCGCGCTGCGCGAGCCGCTTCTCGGCGTGTTTCCGGCAGCGTTGCTCGGCCGTGTCGTCACGGTACCGTACTACCCGCTTTCCGACGCGATGATGGCGAACATCGTGCGCCTGCAACTGGAACGCATCCGCCACCGCATTGCGGACAATCACGGCGTTCCGTTCGAGTACGACGACGACGCAGTCAAGCTCATCGTGTCGCGCTGCACGGAGGCCGAATCGGGTGGCCGCGTGATCGATGCACTGCTTACCAACACGGTCCTGCCCCGCATTTCCACCGAATACCTGACGCGGCTGACCGAGGGTGGCGCACTCAGGCGCATCCGTCTGTCGGCGACGGCAGGCGACTTCCTCTACGAGTTCGACTGAAGCTGCGCCGCGCGGGGAGTCCATTCGATGCTGACGCTGACTGTGACACGCTTCAATGGCAAGCCCCCCGCGCAACCGCTCGCAGCCACTTTCGACACGGCGGGCGGAACGATCGGCCGCGCGGAGTCGAACAGGCTCGTGCTCGAAGACGTGGAACGCACCGTGTCGCGCGTGCACGCACAGATCGTGTGGCGCGACGGGCAGTACCGGTTGATCGACCGCGGCAGCAATCCGGCACTCGTGAATGGCACACCGCTCGAGCCTGGCCAGGAAATCGTCATGACGGATGGCGACGAGGTGCAGATCGGCGGCTATGAGTTGCGTGCCGCTGTCGACGGCGGCGACATGCCGGCAAGCATGAGCAGCGATCCGTTCGCGGACATCTTCGGCGAGCCGTCGCACGATCCTCGCGCCGCGCACGACCCGGACGGCCTCGACGACCTGCTGCGTCCGTCGACCGGGCGAGCCGAACCGGCACTGCAATCACGCGCGCCGCCCCCTCTTCTGCCCGACGACTTCGATCTCGGCCTTGCCGATCCCGCGGCGAACCGGACGATCGACGAACTGTTCGATCTCGGGCCAGCTTCCGATCTCGCGACAAATGACAGCGGCGACGCGAGGCGTTCGCCGCTGTTCGGCGCATCGCCGATCGACGACCCGCTCGCGGCGCCCAACACCTCGCGCGACAGCGATCCGTTCGCGAGCCTCAGCGCATCGGCCCGTTCCGATGCGCCGCCGCCCACGCTGCCTGATCGCGGGTCCGAGCTGCACAGCGCGTTTCCTCTGCCGCGTATGCGCTCGGGGCCGCAGGAAGATCTGCAGCAGCCACCCGACGCGCTGGCGCCTAGGCTCCCGGAACGCGCCGCCGACGATCACGCACTCCTCGACGCTTTCCTACGCGGCCTCGACGCGCCAGGCGTCCGCGTCGACTCGCTCACGCCAGCCTTCATGCAGCTGGTCGGCGCATTGCTGCACGAGGCGACTCAAGGCACGCTCGACCTGCTCGTCGCGCGGGCGGCAATGAGACGCGAAATGCGCACCGATGCAACAATGATCGCCGCCACCGGCAACAACCCGCTGAAGTTCTCGCCGAACGTCGAAACCGCGCTTGGGCACCTGCTGAATCCTCCATCACGCGGCTTCATGCCTGGCACCGACGCGCTATCGGACGCCTACGACGACCTGCGCGCGCACCAGGTCGGCTTCATCGCAGGCATGCGCGCCGCGCTCGAGGGCGTGTTTGAACGCTTCGAGCCGACGAAAATCGAAGCGCGCCTCACGCAACATTCGCTGCTCGATGCCTTGCTGCCGCAAATAAACCACCGCGCGCGCTGCTGGGACCTCTTTTCCGATTTGTACAGCCAGCTTTCGCACGAAGCCGCCGACGACTTTCATGCGCTCTTCGGCAAGGCGTTCGTCGCCGCATATGAAGCGCAGATCGACCGCCTGAAACAGCACAAGTCTTGAACCACGTCCAATCACGCGGAGTTCGCAGGAGGACATCGTGCAACTGCAAACGGCAAGCGTGAGCGATGCGGGCGGCCGAAGCCGCAACGAGGACGCCTACGGCGAATGGCGGCGCGGCTCTGTGCTGGCCTGCGTGGTCGCCGATGGCGCGGGCGGGCACGGCGGTGGAGACGCGGCGTCGCGCATCGCGGTCGACACGGTGCTCGCTGAACTCGAGCGCGTCGCCACCGCGGGACTCGCGTTGAATGCACCGGGCCTGATGCGGATTCTGCTGCGGGCAAACGACGCGATCATCGATGCGCAGGAAACCGGCAGCGGACTGGAACACATGCGTTCGACGGCGGCGCTGCTCGCCATTGACGAGAATACGCAGTCGGCAGCGTGGGCGCATTGCGGCGACACGCGTCTCTATTGTTTTCGCAACGGCGCGACCAGGGTCCAGACGCAAGACCACAGCCTCGTGCAAAGCATGCTCGACGCGAAGCTCTTGCCCAGCCAGGATGTGCGCCATCATCCGCGCCGCAACGTGCTGTTTTCCGCGCTTGGCACGCCGGACGACCTGGCGATTGCCGTATCCGGCGAGCCTTTCGCGCTCGCCGATGGCGACGCGTTCCTGCTTTGTACGGACGGCTTCTGGGAGTATGTGGACGAGGCCACAATGATCGACGCGATCGGCCGCGCGAACTCACCTTCGGTGTGGCTCGAACGGCTGGCCGCCGGGCTGCGCAGGAACGCCAGCCCCGGACACGACAACTTCACCGCAACGGCGGTGTGGATCGGTGAGCCGCAGCAGGCGACGATCCTGCTCACGCGATGAAACGCCGCGAAGGTCTGCCGCTACCCGGACGGCGTCAGGCGGCCGCCTTCGCGGACGGCAGACGCGACACGAGCCGCAGCGAAACCGTCAATCCTTCGAGCTGGTAGTGAGGGCGCAGATAGAACACCGACGTGTAGTAGCCCGGCGCGCCCTCCACTTCCTGGACCTTCACCTCGGCCGCTGCGAGCGGCTTTTGCGACTTGGTGTGCTCCGACGAGTTGGCCGGATCGCCGTCGACGTATTGCGTGATCCAGCGGTTCAGCCAGCTCTCCATGTCGGAGCGCTCCTTGAAGGTGCCGATCTTGTCGCGCACGATACACTTCAGGTAATGCGCGAAGCGGTTGCATGCGAACAGATACGGCAGTCGCGCGGCGAGCGCCGCGTTGGCCGTGGCGTCGGGGTCTTCGTATTCGAAAGGCTTTTGCAGCGACTGCGCGCCAATGAAGGCTGCAAGGTCCGAATTCTTCCGGTGAATGAGCGGCATGAAGCCGTTCTTCGCCAGTTCTGCCTCGCGGCGGTCGGAAATCGCGATCTCGGTTGGACATTTCATGTCCACACCGCCGTCGTCGGTGGGAAACGTATGCACCGGCAACCCTTCGACCGCGCCGCCCGACTCCACGCCGCGAATCCGCGAACACCAGCCGTAGAGCTTGAACGAGCGGTTGATATTGACCGCCATCGCATAGGCCGCATTGGCCCACGCGTACTTGCTGTGATCGGCCGAGCCCGTATCTTCCTCGAAATCGAATTCATCGACGGGACTCGTGCGCGCGCCATACGGCACCCGCGCGAGAAAGCGTGGCATCGCGAGGCCAATGTAGCGGGCATCTTCCGATTCGCGCAGCGAACGCCAGCTCGCATATTCCGGCGTGCCGAAGATCTTGGTCAGATCGCGTGGATTGGCAAGCTCCTGCCACGAATCCATCTGCAGGAGACCTGGATCGGCCGCAGCGATGAACGGCGCGTGAGCCGATGCTGCCACCTTCGACATTTCGCCGAGAAGTTCGACGTCGGGCGGATTCTGATTGAAGTAGTAGTCGCCAACGATCGCGCCGAACGGCTCGCCGCCGAACTGGCCGTATTCCTCTTCGTAGATACGCTTGAAGAGGGGGCTCTGGTCCCACGCGATACCCTTGTAGCGCTTGAGTGTCTTGCCCAGGTCCTTCTTCGAGATGTTCATCACGCGGATCTTGAGCATCTCCTCCGTTTCGGTGTTGTTGACGAGGTAATGCAACCCTCGCCACGAACCTTCGAGCTTCTGGAAGTCGGGATGATGCAGGATCTCGTTGACCTGTTCCGTAAGCTTCGCGTCGATCTCGGCAATCATGCTCTGGATCGTGCGGATCGCGTCCCCGGAGATCAACTGGCTTTTGGAAAGTGCCTGCTGCGCGAGCGTCTGCACCGCGGTCTGCACGGCGGTCATTGCTTCGTCGCTCTTTGGGCGGAACTCCTTGTTCAGAAGCGCGGCGAGATCGCTGCCTTCGAGCGTTGCGCCCGGCTGCTCTGCCGGCGTTTCGGAGGATTTCGGAATATCAGACATGTTCGTTTCCCTTCAAGGGGATGCCGCCGGCGAAGCCGGGACTCATTCGGCCGCAGCCGCCGGTTTTTGCTGGGCGCTCGCGAGCGTCTGGAGCAGCGTCGGGTCTTCGAGCACGCGAGCGATCAATTCCTCTGCGCCCGTCTTGCCGTCCATGTAGGTAACGAGGTTGGCCAGTTGCGTGCGCGCCTCCAGCAGCTTGTTGAGCGCGTCGACCTTGCGGGCGACGGCGGCCGGCGAGAAGTCGTCCATGTTCTCGAAGGTGACATCGACGCTGAGGTTCCCCTCGCCGGTCAACGTGTTCGGCACCTGGAAAGCGACGCGCGGGTTCATCGCCTTCATGCGGCTGTCAAAATTGTCGATATCGATTTCCTGGAACTTGCGCTCGCCGACGGGTGGCAGCGGGTCGGCGGGCTTGCCCGACAGATCGGCCAGCACACCCATGACGAACGGCAACTGGATCTTGCGCTCGCTGCCGTAAGTCTCGACGTCGTATTCGATCTGCACGCGCGGCGCGCGATTGCGGCCGATGAACTTTTGACTGCTCGTTGCCATAACCCCTCCCTGCGTGTTCGAGACTCACCTTTCTAAGACGATTGGGCGGCCGTCGATTGAAAAGCCGCGGTGCGCGGATGTTCCGGCTGACGCGTCATTCGGGCTCCTTGCCCACGATCTGATGAATTTGCGCGAGGCTGTCGGGCGCGAGATCCTGCATGATCGCAATGAAGTCCTTGCCCATCAGCGCCCGCGCTCGCCGGATGAGCAGCGGCGCGGGATTGGTCGGCTCGGTACGTTCGAGAAAGGCGCAGACGGCGTCGAGCAGCGCGATTGCGTCCTCACGCGTCGCCAGTTGGCCGGTGCCCTGGGCGGGCAGCAATTCCGTCTTCCGGACTGCCGGCACGCCGGCAGCATTGGCGCCGACGGCATTAGCGGGCTGCGCGTTCTCGTCGGGTTGCCGTGCAGGGACGCTGTTCACAGCCACGGAACGGCACACGCCGGCGACGCTCTGCGCGATGCCCATCATCATCGTGAGGCTCGGCGCGTCCTGTGCGCCGAAGCGTCCGGTCATCTGGTTCGCCAGTTCCTCGACGGCCTTTGGCAAGGCCAGCGCGTCAGCGAGCGCCACCGGTTCGCGCTCGATTGCCTTGCCAAGCACGCCCTGAACGAATTGAAGCGTTAACGTGCGCTCGCCTGCGGGTGCGGCAAGCTTGCCGAGCGCGATCAGGATGTCGCGCACGGTAAGCCTGTCTCCGGGCACGCGGCAGACTTCGGCTGCGCGAAGATCATGAAGGAGCGTCGAGCGATCGTCGAACGGCGTGTACGGGTCCGCGAGCGCCGCGAGCGCGTTCACCCGCAAGGCGGGGCTGTTGTCGTCGTCGGCGTCGAGTGGCGGATACAGGCCGTCCCAGTGGCGTTCGAGCAAGCCGAGCAGAACGCGCAGGCCCGCGTGAAAACCGCCGATCCCGGCCACGTGCGACGCAGCCCGTGTGTACGAGAGCGCAAGGCGCAAGTCCTTCGACCGGTCGAGCAGCGCGGCAGCGCGCTCCATGATGTCGCGCCAGGGAGGCTCCTCGCCCGCCTCCTCGAACTGGCGCTCCGGCTTGTCGCTCGCGAGCGCTTCGAGTTCGAGGAAATCGGCGTCGTATTCCAGATCGACGCCGCACGGCGGCATCGATCGGGTTTCGGCAAGCAGCGGTTCCACATCGAGCATCAACAGTCTCCGCGACTAGAACTCGTCGCAGCCGTGCTGGCCGTTGACGACAAGGCAACTGTTCAGGTTGGGCCGCGAGCGCACCCGCTTCCATTCGACCGCCAGCGCGTCGGCCGCGCCTTCCGGCTGTTGAAGCGCGAGGATAGGTTCGTTCGAACCGACGCAGATATGGATGCCGCCGAGGTTGCTCTCATAGACGAAGCTCTGCTCCTGCGCGGTAAAGAGCGGCTGCAGGCCGGAGCGGTTGAAGATCTGCCCCTTGAGCGGAAGTGGGGCGACGGTCAATGTGCCTGGCACGATCGTCAGGTTGTAACCGACCAGCGACGAGAACGTGCCGCTGATCGGATATTGCCCGACCGGCGAGCCCGGGTTTCCCGGCGTGCTGAGCGGGCCGGCGAATACGACGCCGTCTGCGGTATCGCCATTGATCAGGCCGGTGACCGTGAACGTAAACGCAGGATTGCCGTTTCCATAGAAGCGGCTGCCGTTGCCGATGGTGATCGTGAGCGTCGGTTGCGCCGCATAGACATAATGGTTGCTGTCGAGCGGGACGGTCCCACCCCAGCTGCAGGTTCCCGGGAAAATGCAGCCGTAGTAGTCCGGCCTCAGACCACCCGGATTCAGGCCGCCGCGCGTCTCGCCCTGCCAGCTCGCTTCCCAGATGTGCCACGCGTTGCCTGCGGTAAGGATGCCGCCGCCTAAGTTGTCGAACTCGCTGTTTTCCATGACGAGGTCGATCGTGCCGCCCGCGTTCACGCTCGTTGGCGTTCCCGGAACGCCCAGCGATATCCCGCCGTTCAGCGATTGCGCCTGGAGACTGCCGCTCAGTGATGAATTCGTGCCATGGATGGTCGTCACGGTGCCTGTTGTTGAATCATAGGTCTGCGTCACCAGCGGTCCAATGTCGAAGCTGCCCGGATTCGAGAACGTCACGTTTTGCGCACCGACGATCGCGAGCGTGCCGACGTCATTGCCTGGATCCGTCAGCGTGTAACTGGTGTTTCCGGCGAGCATCAGACCCGCTGCCTGGATGCCGTTCGGGTCGGTCACGGGGCCGGCTGACGAGAGCGTCAGCGTATGACCTGGCATCGATACGCCGAACGGCAGGGCGATACCCTGGCTTCCTGTGGCCGGGTTGGCGAGGGTCAGGTTGCTGGCGACGGTCGGCCGCTGAGGCTGCGCGCACGAGGCGGCATTGCCAGCGCAAGTGCCTTCGACAGTGATGGGACCGGTTTGGGTCGTCGAGCCGAGCACGAGCGTTTGCAGCGTGGGGGAGATCGTTTGATAGGTCGCCGGGTCGATGTTGAGGCCCGCCGTGGTACTGCTTCCGAACAACGTGATCGGCACGCGGTTTTGCGCGATCACGGCGAAGGTCGACTTGTCGACCGAAGCCGGCGCGAAGACCAGCACGCCGCCCGGCGCCTTGATCGACGACGCGGGGTCGATGGAAATCGACGACGAGTTCGTGCTGTTGCTTGCGGCACGCAGGATGATCGTGCCACCAGTGTCCGTCGAGACGGTTGTGCCGATGAGTTCAAGACCCGCAGCCACCGATGGAGCCGAGCCCGCGATGGAGACGCCGTCCGGTGCGCCGCTCGCAGCGATCTGAGCGCCGTTGATCGACACGCCGGGAAAAAACTGAAACTGGTCGAGACTTGACCCTGTCACGGTCTCGCCATTCGTGACACCGCGTATGTCGACAATTCCGTTGTGCGCAAACACGCCGACCGGAAATTGGGATCCCCCCAGGATCGACACGCCCTCGTAGCCGTTACCGCTGCCGAAGATCTGAACGCCCCCCTGTCTTGCGTCGATGACCGCAGAGCCAGTTATTGACACGCCGAAGCCAAAGACATTGTCTGGCGACGCTGAACCTTCGATGGTTAGCTGATTAGCAACGAAGGTCACCGGACCGGTGCCGCCAATATCGACGCCGTCGCCGAACTGTCCCGGCCCCCCCAATGTTGCTGTGGCGGGTACCACGCCAACAATAGAGAGGTTGTTGCCCGCAGAAATCGTCGCCGGCCCGCTGATCACGACACCTTTGCTTTGCAGCTCGCCGACTCTCCTCGTGGAACTGGCCGCCGTACCGTTGATGCCAACCGAGTTGGAAGACGAAGCGATCGTCGTCGTGGCGGAAATGTCAACGCCATCGCCCTGCAGCAGGTTGACTGTCCCGCTCGTACTGCCCGCGGAGCCCTGAATAGTTATTCCGCCCGACGTCGAAGAGATCGTCGTGGTTCCGTCGATCACGACGCCGCTGGTCGCGATCTGGTTGACTGCATTCGTGGAAGTGGCGCCCCCGCCCTGGATGACAATCGCGCCCGAATCGGTGGCGATCGTCGTCGGGCCGGTAATCTGAACGCCGTTGCCGGTCACCGCTCCGACAGGGTTCGGGGACGTGCCCGTCGAGGAACTTGCCGTGCCAGAGATGGTGATCGCGCCCCCTGACGAGAAGATCGTTGACAACCCCGAGATGTCTACGCCGTCGCCTTTCACTGTAGCGACGGTGTTCGTTGAAGCTCCCGTCGAGGTGGCCGCTGTGCCCTGGATCGTGATCGGGCCCGTCGTCGAGGCGATCGTTGAACCGAGGGTCGTGTTACCACCGATCGTCGTGGTGCCAATGACAACGCCACTCCCCCGCGCGGTCATCGCGTTGCTGGCCACGGGCCCCGACCCGACGATGGCGATTGCGCCGGTCGTCGTCATAATGGTCGTGCCGAGAATCTGGACGCCGCTACCGGAAGCCAGGCCATCAAGATCCGGACTCGTCGGACCTGCACCCTTAATCGTGACGGTGCCGCTTGCGGCCGTGGTATTGGCTACCGACTTCGGGGGCGGCCCGGCGAAAACCCCGCTCGGCGGCGGTGTCCGCGCACGCGTATCGATATTGACATTCGTGAGCGTGACGGGCGCGCTTGTTTGTCCCGCGGAGAGCGGCGTTCCAATCTGGATATAGCCACCATTGGTCCACAACTCCACGGGCTGGGCGACGCTCAGACCCGTCACGTCGATACTGGCAAATTGCTGGGTTTGTACGCCTTTCGCTTCCAGGATGATGTTGAGCGGACCCGGCGTAAGCGTGGCGGACGGCTCATCCGTGATCGAAGGAACCGAATGGGCACTCGTACCATTCATCACGATCGAGCCGCTCGCCTCCAGCGTGAGCGTTGCCGCGGGCCCCATTGTCTTCTGGATCGGCCCGTCCAGAGTAATGTCGCCGAGACGGCTCCCGCTAGGCGTAGTCTGCAAGGTGGAGATAACGACGTTGGTCCCCAGGTTGAGCTGGTGGTCGATGCTTCCGGTGGTGATCTCCGACTGTTGAGCGCTCGAATTGAACATGCCGTTGAATGTCGGATCGACGGTGGTAGGGGCATCGGTGATCAAGACGTCAAACGGATCAAGTACCCACGTCCCCCCCACCCCCTTCGGCGCCGAAGCATTGATCTGCGCCCCTGCCGTATCGAGGTAGTGTCCCGACGTTTCGATCCTGCCGCCATTGCCGCCCTGCGGCCCGCCCATCGCGGACAGCGTGCCGTAAATCCGCGCGGTGTCCGCGCCATACGCGACAAGCTGCCCGCCCGGCCCGCTTACCAGCGCATCCGCGCGCATTTGCGCGGCCGGATCGATCCATATCGCCTGTGCATTGCGAATGTCCGTGTCCGCGCCACCCGGGCCGCCGCCGAAGCGCACCCTGCCGCCGCCCGCGGCTCCGCTCGCGTCGACACGCGTGCCTTTCAACAATGCGACGTCCTGCCCGGTCACGTCGATCTGGCCGCCCGTGAGCCCCGCGCCGCCAGTTGCATCCATCACGCCCGACACTTGCGTCACGCCAACCGGCCCGCCGTCCAGCACGATCCGCCCGTTGCGCTCCGCAATGCTCTGCGCGCGCACCACCCCTTCCTGATTGAGCACCGTGGCGGCAAGCGCATCGGCGCTTTGCACCGACATCAGCACCTGGCCGCCATCGGCGGCAAGCGTGCCCGAGTTGTCGATCAACGCCTGCGCCGCCGGGCCGTTGATTTTCAGCATCGTGAGGCCGTCGCCGGCGAAATCGAGGGTGATATCGCCGCCGGCCCCCAGTGCAACCGTGCCGAGTTTCGCGCTCACTTTGCCGCTGTTATCGACTTGCGCCCCGAGCATCGCGACCGTGCCGCCGGCAGCCGCCTGAATCGAGCCTTTATTGACGACACTGCCCCCCGGTTGCCCAGGCACCGCGACAAAATGATAGTTGCCTGCGAGAAAATCCTTGTCGGAGATGCCGAGCGTCGACGCCACCAGCGATCCAACGTTGACCGACGCCCCCGGCGAAAACAGCACGCCCGCCGGATTGACGAGGAACACCTTGCCGTTTGCATTCAGATGGCCCGCAATCACGCTCGCGTTGCTGCCGAGCACCCGATTGAGCATCATCGCATTCGCATTCGGCTGCTGGATGTTGACCGTCTCATTGCCACCAATCGAAAACCCCTGCCAGTTGACGATCGCGTTGCCCGAGGTCTGCTTGATCGGCAGTGTGTTGTTTGCCGGCGCGCCGATCGCGACATTGCCGTTCACGACCTGTCCGCCCACCGGTAGCGCTCCGGCTTCGGGCGCGATCAGCAGGATCATCAGCGGCAGGAGTGGCATGACGAACTGCTCGCGGGTGGCCACGCCGCTATCGCGCCGCGCCCGCTTCGCCAACTTGCGGCGCGCGCGCTCCTCGGCCCGGCGACGTTGCCGGTCCGGGACGCAGGAAGTGTCGTTCATGTCAGGCTCCTTCAGAACGCCTTCGACAACTGCACATACAGGCGGGGCAGCTTGTCGTCGCCGGTCGTGTCGGCTCGTGTCGTGCGCCAGGCGAGGCTCGCGTCGACGGTAATGCCCGCCGGCCCGGTCCAGTAGAGGCCGAGGCCCGGCCCGCTGCGCGTCACGGTATTGGCGCCCTGGCCGGGAATCGAGCGCGCGTTGTAGCGCCCCACGCCGATATCGAAGAACACGGAAAGCGTGAGCGCCGGAATGACGGCGTAGCGATACGAGACCGTCCCGATCAGTCCTTCGTCGACGACGGCTTCCGATGGCGAATAGGCACGCACCGCGTGCGGGCCGCCGAGCGTGATGCGCGAAGAGCTGTCGAGGTTCTGGTTAGCCCACTGCCCCGAGATGCCGATGAACACGCTCGAATTTGCCGTCACGGCGTTCAGACGGTTCGCGAGCATCGTCATGCGTACGCTGTTGCCTTGCGTGTTGCGCCCGCCTGGCCCCTCGTCGAGCGCGCGGGCAACATCCGAATCGATATTCAGATGCGCGACCGAGAACTCCACTTCCGCGCTGTTAAATCCTCCGCCGAGGAAATCATCGCGACTTTCATAGGACAGCCCGATACTCGCGAGCGAGAGTTTCTGCGGATTGTCGAAGTTCGCGGTACCGATTTTGTCCGTCAGCGAACGATATTCGAGCGCGCCACGCAACAGCAGATTCTGGCTGCGCGAGCGGATCAGCGGATGCGAGACCGAGGCGGTGACGACATCCGCATTGCCTTGCGCATTGAGCGCCGCAAACTCCTGGCCGAGGTAGTAGTACAGATGCGAATACGCGATACCCGCCCGGGTGCCGTTACTGTCGACCGGCGTCTCGTAGCCGACGCGCCCGAAAAAGGTATCCATGCGTTGGGCCGCGAGCAGGTTCATGTCGAAGTTGTCACCGTTCATCAACGGCGACTTGAACCGCCCGACCAGGCCGACGCGTCCGCTGCCGGCTGGCGGCGAGCCATAGTTGTCCACCGCCACGCCAAAATCCCAGCGTCTTGCAGGCTCGATATTGATTGTCAGATCGACCGTGCCGGGCACGTTGCCCGCTTCGAGCGCGGAGGTCACGCGCACGCCGGGCAGGTCGGACAACAGGAGCATCGTGCGTTCGAGGTCGCGCTGCAGCAGCGGCTTGCCCGGCTGGATCGCGGTGAGCCGCGCTTGCACGAGGCTCTCGCGAATCGGCGCGCCCGCAGCGACATTGAGGCGCACGCGGCCGATCTTGCCTTCGAGCACGGTGAACGTCACGTCGCCGCTTGTCACGTCCTGCGGCGGAATCACGACCTGCGCTAGCGCATAACCGCGGTCGTGATACGCCTGCGCAATGCGCGCGGCCATAGCCGTCAGGTCGTTAAGGGAGACTTGCTGGCCGATTTTGTCGCTCACCAGCGGCAACAAGGTGTCGGAGGGCAGCGTATCGTTGCCGGCCAGATGAATGCTGCGCAACTCGAAAGTCTTGCCGTCGGCCACCGGCGGGCTCACGGCCGGCGGTTCCGGCAGCGCGCCCGAGGTTCCGGGTGGCGGCGCGGAGGGCGATGGCCGGGCCTGTTCGTTCAACAGGGTCCCGGCGTTCGGCACCTGCTGCGTTCCGGCCCCCGGGATCTGTTGCGCCCAGGCTCCAGCGCATATCGCGCACGCAAGCGTCATCGGCAGGCAGCGCGCCGCACACGTCAAGGTTCGGGGTGGCGCTCGGCGCCGGGGCGTATCGGGCTCGATGGACATGGGCTTTTTCACGGAAGCGTTCTCATTGCGCGACGGCCAGCCGCCAGCCGCCCATTAGATCGAAAGGAGCCCAGTAGAACGGGTGCGAGAACTTGCTGTTGGCGAGCACGGCGAGTTGCGCGTTGCGCATCGCGTCGATCGCTTCGTCGCCGCGTGTGAGCGACGCGTAGAAGGTGCGCATGGTGAGCGCGGTCGATTCGTCGGAGACCGGCCACATCGAGACGATCAGTGCCGATGCGCCAGCATAGAAGAACGCGCGGGTAAAGCCCATGATCTCGTCGCCGCGCTCGATGCGCCCGAGCGCCGTTTCGCAGGCCGACAGCGTGACAAGCGCGACCGCGTCGAACTTGAGGTTATAGATGTCCTCGGCGAGCAACGAGTCAGGGCCGTCGGCCGGTTGTGACGCGGGCGCGAGCAGAATGCGCGAATGCAGCGGATCGATGGTGTCGGCTTCGGCATGCGTCGCAACATGCACGACGCGGCCGGTCGGCGCGTTGTGGCTGAAAGCCGTGCGGGTCACCGCGGTCTGCAGAAACGTCTCGTGCCTGGTGAAAAGCGGCGCGATGCCGCGCACTTCGGCCTCGGCGCCGGGCAGATCGAACTCCGGCGCGATGCGCGGATTGCCGAACGCGACGAGATCGCTCGCCACCCGCTGCTGCCGGTGCACGAGCTGCACTGCGACGCTCGCCGAAGGCGCGAGCGCGATCGGATGCTGCTGGATCAGAAAGCCCTGCGCGTTGCGCAGCGCCTGAAACGGCATGTAGTGCAGTGCGCCGTTGGGTACGATGATGAGCCGCTCGTTGGGCCGCAAGCCAAGCGGCTCGATCAGCAGCGTGTCGAGTCGGCTTCCATAGGTGAGCGCCTGCGGACGTCCGCGAACGATGGCGTTGCGGAAGTCGCTGACGGCAAGCGCCATGTCCTTGCGGGTGATCGGCAGCGTTGTGCCCTTGAGGCTGTCGGCGCGCACAACCCATACGATCATCTCGCGCGGCAGGCTGTGAAACTCGACGATCGCCTCGTCCGGCCGCAGCGTCGCACGCACTTCGTCGAGCGACAGCACGCGGCCGTTCAACTGCTGCGTGTCCACGCCGACCGCGAGACGATTGCGCACGACGTCGAGCAGCGCGCGCCCGCGACTGCGTTCCGACAGCGCCCACGCAGTCGCGTAGTCGCCATCCTCGACAACGAGCGCGATGGTTTCCTCGAACACGGTCTGCGTATCGGCGAAGAGACCGGTCTTGAACTCGTCGCTGCGAAAGCGAGCGCGGACGGTCTCGGAGTCGTCGAGCGCCTGCAGCCACGCCGCGCGCGTCTGCGCGCGCTGACCGAGCACGAGATAGGCTCGGCCCATGCCCTCGTGTGCCCACAGGTTTTCATAGCTCCCATCGCCGTGCTCGCTCTTCGTGACGCCCGCCGCGAACGCGGCGAGCGCGTCCTGCGGTTTGCCTTCGGCGAGTAGAAGATTGCCCTGGATACGCCGGTAGAACGGCGCAAGCAGAGAATCCTGCGCCGCGCTCGCCTGATCGAAAGTCGCGCGCGCGGCGGCGGGGTCGCCAGCTTCGATCTGCGCGTTGGTCAGCGAAAGGAGCACCAGGGGCCGATAGCGCGGCGACGCGGTGTCGAGTGCGGCTCGATATTCGCTGATGGCGGTGGCGGTGTTCGACTTGCGCGCGGCGACGTCACCAAGCACCTTGTGCACAGGCGCGAGAACCTGCTCGCGGTTCTTCGCGCCACCAGCAAGCGCTTCGTTTGCATAGCGCTGCGCATCGTCGAGGTCACCCGCATAGCTATAGGCGATCGCGAGGTCGCGCTTCGACAAGGCCAGCAGATCGGTGTCGTCGGTCTGCTGCGCGACGAGCAGCGCGCGCGAGGCCGCTTCGATGCTCTGCCTGAAATCGCCGCGTTCGGCGGCGGCGACCGCCATGCTGCAATACGCATAGCCGTCGAGCTTGACCTGATCGCGCTCGAGCAGCAGACGGCCTTCCTTCGACAGCGACTGGATCGTTTCGGCGTCGCGGGCCCGCGCTTCCGCCTGCCTCGCAACGGGCGTGAGCGGCGCATCCTGCGCCCTTGCGCCGGTTGGGACGGCGAGCGAGGCGAGTAGACAGACAATCACGCCCGATGCGACTGCCACGGCGAGCCGCGCCGTCGCCGCGCACCGGTGTGGTGCGGGCCCCGCGGCCCCTCGCCGCGCCGCCTGGACATGCTGAATCGGATTCACGAGCGATTCCGTCGGAAATCGTGGAACGACGGCCGTCGGACACAAGCACGCACGATCGGCCACGAGACACCGTATTTCCCAGCCGCCCGGCTTCAGCCGTGCCGCTGTTCGGATAGACGAACCAGCCGGCAAAATTTAAAAATAACACCCGCTGATTCGTCTGCTAGCCAACATTGCCCAAGCGGGCAGCAGCCGCTTGCGTGCCGTCGCTTCGCGTGCCTGACGTACCATCCGTAACTCTGAGCGCGCTCCGGCGGCTTTGGCTCGGGACAGAAAAACGCCATGCAAGATATCGATTCGAGTGCCGGGTGCCGTGCGCGCCCGTTGCGCCTGTTCGCGCCGGGATTGGCTCGTTCGTCCGTATTCGCGCTCGTCTACGTACTCATGCTCGTGCTGGCCTCGGGGTGTAAGTCTCCCCCGCCGCCGCCCCCTCCGACCGCTGTCAAGGTCAGCGTTGCGGTGCTCGCCGCGGCGAACCCGGATAGCAGCGGACGGCCGTCGCCGATCGTCGTTCGCGTCTATGAACTGAAATCGACCGCCGCATTCGACAGCGCCGACTTCTTCACGCTGTACGGCAAGGACCAGGCGACGCTCGGCGCGGACCTAAACGCAAAGAGCGAATTCCTGCTGCGCCCCGGGGAAAGCAGAAGCTTCGAACAGACCGTGCAGCCTGGCACGAAATTCATCGCGGTCGTCGCGGCGTATCGCGACATTGAGCGCTCGCGCTGGCGAGCCACGGCCCCTGTGCCGCCGAACAAGACAACGCCCCTAGCTGTGAAGATCGATGCCGCCGACGTCGTCATCGGGCCGCCTTGAGCGTCCGTTGTGTGACAAGCGCAATCGGTCTCACAAGCACGTTTGCAAATTTCGTCCGGATCAATCGTTCTTAAAGGTGGGCGCGCCGCAGGACAACTTGCGCCCGCAAGGACCTCCCACGCAGTGCGAGGCGTTGTCCGCCGATGCGAGCCACTATGACCTGGCACCAACGAATGATCTGGTCCGAGGGGTTATTCCTGGAGCCCCAGCATTTTCAGCAGCACGACCGCTTCATCGAACATCTGGTCCGTTCGCATGGACGAGCGACCGAGGCGTGGGCGTGGGGTTGGGTCGCGTGCATGCTTGATGAGGTCGCGCTCGGCCTCGGCAAGGTCGCGGTCGCCTCGGCGTTCGGCGTGCTGCCCGACGGTACCGCGTTCTCGTTTCCCGACGAGGCGCCTGCACCGCCGCCGCTTGACGTCCCCGCCGGCACGCGTGACGAAATGGTGGTGCTCGCGTTGCCGCTCTCACGCAACGGCGCAAAGGAGATCGACGTGGAAGGCGGCCCCGCTGACGGCCTGCGTTACGTGGCTGCCGACACGGCCGTCACGGATGTCACCACGAGTACCGACCGTGTGGCCGAAATGCGCATCGGCATGCCGAATCTGCGCCTGATGCTCGCGCGCGACGCTACCGATGCCTACGCGACGATCGGTCTCGCTCGCATCGTCGAACGACGCGCGGATAACCGCGTGCTGCTGGATGCCCGCTACATCCCGCCGATGCTCCACGCGCTAGCGCAGCCGCAACTGCTCGGCTACGTGCAGGAACTCGCGGGCCTTTTGCATCAACATGCCGACCGTCTCGCCGCGCGCATCGCCAAGCCGGGACGCGGTGGGGTCGCGGAGGTCGCCGACTTCCTGCTGCTGCAAACCTTGAACCGCTTCGAGCCCCAGTGCGTGCACTTGCTGCACGTGCCGCTGTTGCATCCGGAGCGCGCCTATCAGTTCGCCATCGCGCTCGCGGGCGATCTGGCCACCTTCGACGAACGCCGCCGTGCGCTCACCTATCCGCCGTACCGCCACGACGACCTCGAAGCGTCTTTCGAGCCGGTAATGCGCGAGTTGCGCCAGTTGCTCTCGCAGGTGCGCGAACCGGACGCCGTCGCGATCGAATTGCAGAACCGCAAGTCCGGCGTACGCGTTGCGACGATCAACGATCTCGACCTCGTGAAGAAAGCCGGCTTCGTACTCGCGGCCAACGCGCAGATGCCGGGCGAAGCGCTGCGCGTGCGCTTCCCGACGCAGGTCAAGGTTGCGCCGGCCGACCGCATCCGCGATCTCGTCAATCTGGCGCTGCCGGGCATCGGACTACGCGCCATGCCGGTCGCGCCACGGCAGATTCCGTTTCACGCGGGCTTCAGCTATTTCGAGCTCGATCGCGGCAGCGACCTCTGGAAGGAGCTCGAACAGACCGGCAACCTCGCGATGTATATCGCGGGTGAGTTTCCCGGGCTCGAACTGGAATTCTGGGCGATTCGCCAGTGACCGACATGACGAGCGACGATCCGTTCGCGGGCTTCGAACCCGATCAGACGATGATCAAGCCGAACCCCGGCGCGCGTCACCGTCCTGACGCGGCCAGCGTACCTTTCCCGGCCGGGACGAGCGGTGGCGACGCGGGCGAGCCCACGCTCGATGCCGTGTTCGCCGCATCGGGACAAGGCGGCTCGCTCAATCCGCTCATCGCCGCGTGCGCGCCGCTGCTGCGTCTCGCCCCGCAGATCCGCGCGATGACATCCTGCGCCGACCCTGCTGCGCTGCGTGACGCGCTCGCGCACGGCATGCGGCGCTTCGAGACACAGGCGCGCGCCAGCGGTATCGCGGCCGAGCATGTCACGGCGGCGCGCTATATCGTGTGCACGATGCTCGACGAGGCGGCGTCAGGCACGCCGTGGGGCGCAGGCGTTTGGGCACGCCAGAGCCTTCTCGTCACGTTCCACAACGAGACGTGGGGGGGCGAGAAGGTGTTCCAGTTGCTCGCGAGGCTTGCGCAAAAGCCCGCGCAACACCTGCAGCTGCTCGAACTGATGAGCGTCGTGCTGGCGCTCGGCTTCGAGGGCCGTTATCGCGTCGCGGGCGAGGGCCGCCAGACGCTGGACGCGGTGCGAGGGCGCCTGTATCAGCTGATCCGCAAGGAGCGCGGCGATCCGGAGCGCGCCTTGTCGCCTCACTGGCAAGGCGTCGCGGCAGCGCGCAGCCGTGTCACCGAGGTGCTGCCGGTCTGGGTCGTCGGCGCGTTCGCACTGCTGGTGCTCGTCACGGCTTATCTCGCGATGAGCTTCCATCTGAGCCGCCTGTCGGATCCCGCGTTCAATACCATCGCGTCGATCCGCGCGGGCGCGACGCGCCCCATCGTCATTACGCCCGCAGCAAAGCCGCGGGTCGCGGAGTTCCTCGCGCCGGAAATCCGCGACGGCCTCGTCACGGTGAGCGATCAGGTCGACCGTTCGGTCATCACGATTCGCGGCGACGGTATCTTCAAGGCCGGCAGCGCGGTCGTCTCCGACCGGGTAAAGCCATTGATGCAGCGCATCGCGGCGGCGCTCAACGCCGTGCCGGGCAACGTGCTCGTCACAGGCCACACCGACGACCAGCCGATCCGCTCCGCGCGCTATCCGTCGAACTGGGAACTGTCGCAGGAGCGCGCCGCGAACGTGCGCGACCTGCTTGCGGCGACTGTTGCGCCCGCACGCCTGAAGGCCGAAGGCCAGGGAGACGCCGACCCGGTCGCGCCGAACGACACGCCCGCAGGTCGGGCCCTCAACCGGCGCGTGGAAGTGACGCTTTACGCCAAACCCGGCGCGTGAGCCGGGCCTAGCATACGACAGCGGATCTCGACATGAAGAAAATCCTGTCGATCGTGTTTCATCCAATCCTGCTGCTGATAGTGGGCCTGGTTCTGGTCGCCGGCGTCATCTGGCTCGTCGGTCCGCTCGTCTCGGTCGCACGCACCTACCCGCTCGAATCGGAGACCGCACGGTTCGTCGCGATCGGCTGCGTCGTGCTGCTCGTCATCTTACGGAGACTCCTCGCGGCCTGGCGCGCCCGGCATGTTCAGGCGGCGCTCGCCGACGGACTCTCCGAGCGCACCAAACCTCCGCAGGTGGCGCCGCCCTCGCCCGGTGATGCCGAGGTCGCAACGCTGCACGAGCGCTTCGACGAGGCGCTCTCGATCCTCCGGCAGGCGCGCGTCGCGGCATCGGGCAAAAAGCCTGGCTGGCGCGACTGGGCGTCGCTCTCGTCGCGGCAGTATCTGTATCAACTGCCGTGGTATATGTTCATCGGCGCGCCCGGCTCGGGCAAGACCACGGCGCTAATCCACTCCGGCCTGCGCTTTCCGCTCGCGGACCGCTTTGGCACGGACCGGATCAGAGGCGTCGGCGGAACGCGGAACTGCGACTGGTGGTTCACTGACGAAGCCGTGCTAATCGACACCGCAGGCCGCTACACGACACACGAAAGCGACCGTGATGCGGACCGTGCCGCGTGGCAGGGTTTTCTCGGACTGCTCAAAAAGACGCGGCCGCGTCAGCCGATCAACGGCGTGCTGCTCACAGTGAGCGTGCCTGACCTCCTTGGTTCAACACCTGTAGGCATGGCCGAGATGGGTGAAGCTCTGCGCGCGCGCGTTCGCGAACTGGCCGAGCAGTTCGGCACGCGCTTTCCGATCTATGTGCTCGTGACCAAGACGGATCTGCTCGCTGGCTTCGCCGAGTTTTTCGCGGATATGACCAAGGAGGCACGCGCGCAGGTCTTCGGCTTCACGCTGCCCTATCAACCCGACGCACCTAACGCGGCGAACGCGTTCGATGCGCGCGTCGTCGAGGAACTCGACGCACTGGAAGCGCGGCTCGTCGCCTGCGTACCCGAGCGGCTCCACGCGGAAACCGGCTTGCCGCAACGCGCGGCGATTCTCGGCTTTCCGCAGCAATTCTCAGCGCTCAAGCCCGTGCTCGCCGAGTTTCTGCGTACAACCTTCGTACAGTCCCGCCACGACGAGACGCAGCTCGTGCGCGGCGTCTATTTCACAAGCGGCACACAGGAAGGCACGCCTATCGACCGCGTGATGGGATCGATTGCGCGCGCCTTCGGCGTCGAGCGCAGCGTGCAGTTGCCACGCACAGCGAGCGGGCGCAGCTTCTTCATCGAAAAGCTACTGAGCGAGGTCGTGTTCGCTGAGCAGGGACTTGCCGGCTCGAACCTCAAGTGGGCGCGGCGACGGCATCTCCGGCTGCTCGCCGCGTATGTCGCGATCACAGTCGCCGCGGCCGGCGCGCTGGCGCTCTGGGGCACGAGCTATCTGAGCAACCGCACCTATGTCGCAAGCGTCGATCAGGCTGCGCGCACGGCGCAGGCCGCGGCCGCAGGCACGACTTCGGCAAACGCAAGTCTCGTCGCACTGCTGCCGCTACTTTCGACGGTGCGCAATCTTTCGTCGACAACGCAGGTCGATGCCGGGCATCCGCCGCTCCCCATGCAGTGGGGCCTGTGGCAGGGACGCAAGCTCGACGCGGCCGCCGACGCTGCCTACCAGCGCCTCCTGACTGACCTGTTCTTGCCGAAGCTCGCGGCAAGGATCGAGGAACAGGCGCGCAGCGCGAATGCGGCGAACACGGGGTACGCCTACGAAGCGCTCAAGGCATATCTTATGATCAATGAGCCCGACCATCAGGATCCCGATGCCCTCAAGGCCTGGATCCTCACCGACTGGGACCGCACACTGCCGCGCGAGGTTGGCAACGACGAGCGCGCGGCGTTGATCGCGCATCTCGACGCGCTGCTCGCGCGCGGCGCCGTGCATTCGAACCTGCCGTTCGATGAAGGACTCGTCAGTCACGTGCGCGCGATGCTCGTCTCCAATCCGCTCGCGCAGCGCGTCTACGGGCGGCTCAAGCAGCAAGGCGTCGGCGCCGACTTTCCGGAGTTCACGGTGGCGCGCGCGGGCGGCCCGAACGCGTCGATCGTGTTCGTGCGCGCGAGCGGCGCGCCTCTCACCAAGGGTGTGCCGGGCCTCTATTCCTTCGACGGTTACCATCAGGCGTTCCTCAAGGCGACCGATCAGGTGGCCGTGCAACTCGCGTTAGAGGAGCCGTGGGTGCTCGGCATCCGCGATCAGAGCGGTCTGCCGCGCGGCGACCCGGCCGCGATGCAGCGCTTGACCGAAGACGTGCGCCTGCTCTACCTGCAGGACTACGCGCACATCTGGAGCGCGTTTCTCGACGACATCCGCATCGTGCGCGCAACGACGCTCACGCAGGCCACGCAGATCGCACGCATCCTCTCCGCGCCGGATTCGCCGCTTGCATCGCTCGCTCGCGCGGCCTCGCGCGAGACGACGCTCAGCGCGAAGCCAGAGGGAGAAGCGAGCGTCATCGACAAGGCGAACGACAAGCTCGCGGCCACGCGCGACAAGCTGCTGAAGATCATCGGCGAGCCCGACCCGACGAAGGTCGCGCCCGTGACGTCGGGCAAACAGTTGGAGAGCATCGTCGACGACCGTTTCACTGGCCTGCGCGCGCTCGTCGCGAGTCCCGGCGCCGGGCAGCCCGCGCCGATCACTCAGACGATCGGGCTCATCAACGATATGTACGTGTACCTGAACGCTACCGACGAGGCGCTGCAGCAGAAGACCGCGCCGCCCGTCTCCGATGTGCCGTCGAAGTTGCGGGCGCAGGCCGAACGCATGCCCGAACCGATCCGTGCGGCGCTCGTCGATCTCGGTAGCGAGGGCGCGATCGAGACGCAGGACGCGAGACGCGCGAACCTCTCGGCGGACCTGAAGGAGTCGGTCTCCGCGTTCTGCAACCGCGCTGTGACCGGTCGCTACCCGTTCAATCAGTCGTCGGCGAGCGACGTGCTGCCCGAGGACTTCGGCGCGCTCTTCGCACCCGGTGGCAAGTTCGACCAGTTCTTCCAGAAGAACCTCGCCGCCGACGTCGACCTATCGACCAAGCCGTGGGCGTTCAAGAAGGTCGACGAGTCGCAGACCCAGATCAGCCCAGCCGGCCTCGCGCAGTTCGAGCGCGCGGCGACGATCCGCGACGTTTTCTTCCACGCGGGAGGCAAGGCACCGTCGCTGACGCTGCAGTTCAAGCCGGTGGAAATGGACCCGTCGATCCTGCAACTCGTGCTCGATGTCGACGGCCAGGTCCTGTCCTATGCGCACGGTCCGCAGGTCGCAACGACCATCCAGTGGCCCGGCACGCGCGGTAGTGGGCGCGTGAGCCTGCAACTGACGCCGCCGCCGACGAGCGGGGCGAGCAATCTCATGTTCGAGGGTCCGTGGGCGCTCTTTCGCATGTTCGACCGGCTCGATATCAAGCCCACCGGACAGCCCGAGCGCTTTTTCGTGACCTTCGACGTGGAAGGTCGCAAGGCGCGCTTCGAGGTCACGGCGAACAGCGTGGAGAACCCGTTCCGGCTCGCCGACCTGCACGCCTTCTCTTGCCCGGCACGGCTATGAGCGACAAGCTTCCCCCCGACCTCGCGCCGGCGGGCGTTGCCGAAGCCGCCATCGCCGGCTGGTACGGCAAGCTGCCGTCGCTCGGCGACTTCGCCACGCGGCGCCTCTCCGACGGCTTCGTCGAGCCTTGGGACGCGTGGCTTTGCGAACGTATCACCGAAACGAAGTTGCGGCTTGGCGAGCGCTGGCTCTCGCTATATCTCACCTGCCCGGTCTGGCGCTTTTTCGCGATGCCGGGCGCGATCGCCCCCGAACTGAGTGAATGCTGGACCGGCGTGCTGATGCCGTCGGTTGACCGCGTCGGGCGGCATTTTCCGTTCACGATTGCCGCCGCCCTGCCGAGTGCGCCCGCGACCGGCCGCGAGATCAACCGCATCTGGCAGTGGCTGTCCGAGATCGAGACAGTGGCGCTCGCCGCGCTCGATTTCGATCACACTATCGAGCGGCTCGACGCGCAGCTCGCAACCCTGCCGGTGCCGGCGGTGACGCGCTACGAACAGCGGGCGGCGGTGTTGAGCGCGCCGTGGACCGTGGCGCTCTCCACCGAGTTTGCCGAGCAACTGGCAAAAGAGTTCGCGCCGATCTGGCAGGCCGAGATCCACGGCATGAGCATTTGGACTGCCGCGCAAGGCGCGGACGAAGATCAAGGCGTCGAACCTGCTCAACGTACGCTCACGATCTGGCCAACTTGCGGGATGCCCGACAACGACCTCTTCACCACCATGCTGCTGAATCGAGAACCATGAGCGAGCCCGGCCACGTTCCGGACGTTCCCGGACAATTGCCGGAAGGCGATAGGACCGTGATCGTCAGCATCGCGCGGGGAGGCGCGAACCCGTCGCAGCAAGCAACTGCGGCAGCGGGTGGACACAACACATTGCCGCCCGGCACGCGCCTCGGCGAATTCGAGATCGTCGGCCTGATCGGCGAAGGCGGCTTCGGCATCGTGTATCTCGCCTATGACACGTCGCTTGGCCGGCACGTCGCGCTGAAGGAGTATATGCCGTCGGCACTGGCGGCGCGCGTGAGCGCCACCGAAGTGCAGGTGAAGTCCGAGCGGCACGAGAGCACGTTCCGCGCAGGCCTGAAGAGTTTCATTAACGAAGCGCGCATCCTCGCGCAGTTCGATCATCATTCGCTCGTCAAGGTGTATCGCTTCTGGGAGGCGAACGGCACCGCGTACATGGTCATGCCGTATTACAAGGGTGTGACGCTCAAGGAGGCGCTCAAGGCGATGGGTGCGCCACCCGACGAGCGCTGGTTGCGCACGCTGCTCGTGCCGGTGCTCGATGCGCTCTCGGTGCTGCATGCGGCGAACTGCTATCACCGCGACATCGCGCCCGACAACATCATCCTGCTCGAAGGCAGCGGGCGTCCTGTGCTGCTCGATTTCGGCGCGGCGCGGCGCGTGATCGGCGACATGACGCAAGCTCTCACTGTGATCCTCAAGCCGGGCTATGCGCCAATCGAGCAATACGCCGAAGTGCCGACTCTCAGACAGGGTGCGTGGAGCGATCAGTACGCGCTCGCGGCCGTCGTGTACTTTGCGATCGTCGGCAAGACACCACCGCCTTCGGTAGGGCGCATGGTGAGCGACAACTACCAGCCGCTCGGAAAGCTCGCTGCTGGCCGATACTCGGAGCGATTTCTACGGGCTATCGATCGCGCTCTCGCCGTGATGCCCGCCGACCGGCCGCAGACTGTGCAGCAGTTCGCCGCCGAACTCGGCATCGCGCTTGACGGACCGCCGCAGCATGCAGGACGGCATTCGGACACCAGCGGAGTGCTGTCCCGCCCCGGTAACGATTCGAGCGCGGCGCCGGCGCGCAAGCGCGTTGTTTGGGCCAGCGCGGCCGCCGTGATGCTCGCGGCTGCGGGCGTGGGTGCGTGGTGGCTGCACGAACGCGTGCCGACTCCGGCACGCAGTTCCGCACAATCGACGGCCGCACCCGGTTCGTCGAGTACGCTTGCATTGCGAACGCCAAACACAGCATCGGCGAATCGCGTTGAGCCACCCGTCGCGAGCAGCGCGCCGGGGAACCAATCCGCATCGTCTAGCGTCCGGCGACAACCTCCGTCCTCATCCTTGCCGCCCTTCACTGCGTCCGGCGAACTCGCCCGCATCGCGGCCCTAGCTGACCCCGAGATCCAGGTCAAGGTCGATCTTCCGGTGCCGCGCGCGGTCGTGAACCGGGACAAACTGCGCTTCTCGCTGACGAGTAACCGCGCTGGCTATGTCTTCGTGTTCGTGGTCGATCCCGCCGACCAGTACCTGCTGCTATTTCCCAACGAACTTGACCACGAAAACCAGATCGCACCGGGCAAGCGTCTCGTTCTGCCGCGTCCCAGTTGGCCGATGCTCGCAGGAGAACCGCTGGGAGCGAATCATTTCGTCGCGATAGTTTCGCTCGCGCCGCGCGATTTTTCCGCGCTCGGCTTGACGCACGATTCCGTGTTTGCGAGTCTGCCGCGCGCCGCGCAGGAGGCGGCCGCGGCGCAGCGCAGCCCGACCTGGTCGCCGTTCGCCGGCGCGGCGCAGTGCAGCGAAGCGGGCTCGCCGTGCCCGCAGCAGTATGGCGCGGTCACCTTCAAAATCGATGTCGTGAAATCGTCTAAGTAGCGGGGCCACCCCAGGTGTAGGCACGGCCGGTTCAGGCGCGAAGCAGACAGTTGCAGGACGAGGACAATCATGGGCACCACACGGACCTGCCATGCCGCGCTCGCCGGCACACTGTGCGTAGCACTGATCGGTTGCGGCACCCCTCAGCCGCCGCAGACGTCGAGCCAGCCCGCACCGGACGCTGGCGTCATGCAAGGCGACGCGAACGCGTCAACACAGTTGATGCCCGCCGTCGGCGCGGATGCGGGCGTCACGTACCCGCTCGCGAGCGCTCCGTCGTCGGAACTCGCGGGCACCGCTACAGCCTTCGCGACCCGAAACGCACTCTATGAACCCGTGCGTTTCGCCGACTTACCGGGTTGGAGCCGCGACGATGTCGAACAGTCGTGGGAGGCGTTCAAACGTAGTTGTGCCGTGCTCGCCGGCAAACCGGGATGGTCGGCGCCGTGTGTGGCTGCGGGCAGCGTTGATGCACGCAGCGCCGCGTCGGTGCGGCACTTCTTCGAGCAGAACTTCACCGCCTACCAGATCCGCAACGTGGACAGGAGCACGAGTGGTTTGCTCACCGGCTACTACGAACCGACACTCAACGGCAGCCGCAAGCGTGGCGCGCCTTATGTGTACCCGGTCTATGGCGTGCCGCGCGACATGCTATTTCTCGATCAGAGACGCCTGCCGCCGAACGCGCGCGATACGGCGATCGCCGCGCGCATCGAAAACCACAACGTCATTCCGCTGACCTCAGTATCGAGCGGCAACCTGAAAGGTGTCTACGCGCTGGAGTTGGGCGACAGCGTTCCCGATATTCGCGATAAGAAGCTACGCCTGCGGCTCGCCGGCAACCGCATCGTGCCGTACTATTCGCGCGCCGAGATCGAGCGCGGGCGTTTGAATGCGCCGGTCCTCGCGTATGTCGAAGACCCCGCGATGCTCTATGCGATGCAACTGCAAGGAGCCGGACGAATCCGCCAGCCCGACGGTTCGATTCTGCGACTCGCGTACGCGGAGCAGAACGGCTTTGCGTTCAATCCGCCGATCGCGAAAGCAAGCACGAAGGGACGCAAGATCCTCGTACGCGGCGTCGAGATCGATATGGAAGAAGGCGCAGTGAATGCAGAAGCATCGAGCGACGGGGGCGCCTCGACAGACGATGTGCCGCAGTCGCCACTTTTGCGCGGTGCGGGCGCAGCCGAAACGGCGAGCCCAGCCGCGCCAGACGACGCGGGCACTGCCGACAGTGGACCGACTTCACCGCTCCTGCGCGGCTTCAACCTCGTCAAGGGGACCACGCCGGCAGTACACCCGGCGCGCGCGAGCACTCCTGGCAGCGCGGGCCAACCGCAAGTCCAGCAAACCGCAGTGGGCGCAAGCGACGGTCAATCGTTGTCTGGCAAGCCCATCAACTACCTCTTCGCGACATCGGACCCAAGCTACGTTTTCTTCAAAACGATTCCGGATTCGGCCAACGGACCCATCGGCGCACTTGGCGTGCCACTGTCGGCGGGGCGCTCGGCCGCGATCGATCCGCGCACGACGCCGCTAGGCGCACCGGTGTTCGTCAGCACAGGCGAAGCGCCATTGGGCGTCGTGCCGATGACCCGCCTTCTGATGGCGCAGGACGCAGGCGGCGCGATTCGAGGCGCGGTGCGCGTCGACTTCTTTTTCGGCTCCGGCCCCCAGGCGCAGGTGCAGGCGAGCAAAATCCGGCAACCTGCGCAAATGTGGGTGCTGTTGCCCAAGGGCCTGAGAATTGCCGCCAAGGAGTCGCGCGTGCGCGTGAGGGGCGCAGCGCTTGCTCCAACCCTCGATTGCGTCGTGAACGATCCTGATCTGTGCGTCGAGAATGGGCAGTGAGACAGCCTGTCAAAGAGGAGCTGCGCAGGTTTGCGCCGGCTCACGCGCGAACCCGGGAACACACCTCGCATGGATCAACATAACGTCCTGATCGGCGTGCCGACCTACCGCGACGAAGTGCACGTCAACTTCGCGTTTTCGCTCGTCAACACGACGCGGGCGCTAACCGATGCAGGCGCGAAATTTCAGATGATGCATGTCGGCTCGTCCCACATTACGCGTGCCCGCAATCTCTTCGCGAACTATTTTCTAGACCATCCGGACTTCACGCACCTCCTCTTTCTCGACACCGACATGCACTTTCCGGCGGATGCGGTAATGAAACTGCTGCGGGCAAACAGGAGCGTCGCGGGCGTCGCGTACCCGTACCGGCGCGTTGACCTGACCCGTCGGATCGAACCAACGGACAGCGGCCTCTCGATGCGCGACTGGCTGGAAAAGCACGCCGACTATACCGTGCTGGTAAAAAGCAATCCGGAGGGCCGCGCACAGGTCGTCGACGGCTTTGTCGAGGCCGAACATATCGGCACCGGCATCCTGCTGATGCAGCGTAACGCTTTCGAGTCTGCGAGGCCATTCGCCGCGTGTTTCGCACCGCCGGAACAATACAGGTCGCTCATCCCCAGCGGCAACTTTTATGGCTTCTTCGACACAATCGAGGAGCGCGGCGCGTACCTGTCAGAAGATCTGTCCTTCTGCCGTCGAGCGCGCCTCGGCGGCTGCAAGATCTGGGCTCTGGTCGATCAAACGGTCGTGCACTACGGCGCGTCGGAAGTCGCCGGGCAATATTTGCGGGCGCTGCAGTTGCGCGGCAATGTCGGCTAGTTGCATCCGCTTAGCATCGCGACATACGCTGAATGCAAAGCACGCGCTTTCCCGCGCGGTCGCATCATCACGCAAAGAAGCACCATGTCAATGAAAATGCGCCCGCAGGCAGAGGCACCGAAATGTGGCGCTGCCGCCGATACCTATAGCGGTGCAATTCACTCGAAAAGTTAGATAGATCGATTCCTGCCGATAGGAAAACCACCACCGGCAAGGCGAGGAGCACGAACGCATGCGGGGTAGAAGATCGGCTTGCGTTTATGAAATGCCAGCCGGATGGAAAACGTTTGATCCATTCACGCGCATTAAGCGCACGACTTGAAATAGTTCCAGAGCCACAATGCAACGCCGGCACGCGAGCGCGAACCCGATGATGATCGGGCCGCGTGCTTTACGCACAGGACGGGTTGATTTCCATGCGCGTTGTTTCTGCGCATCGTTCCTCGGCGCCGCGTATTTCGGACATTAGAGAGAAAAGGATTCACCCCCGGTTTACCCGAGGGCAATCCCACATATTCTATCTGGAGAAAACGACGCGTTTGAACAATACTTCCCTCGTGATTCCCCATAAAACCAGAAAGAGACCTTGCCATGGAAACAATGCCAACAAGCGCGAGCGGTCTAAGAATGGAGACAGCCAATCTTTCGGATTTGTGGCGGCGACGCACGCATCTGTCGGGCGACGAAATGGCCACGATGTATAACCTCGTGCGAGGTGCGCTGCGACCCTATCACCCGCTCGAACTGCAATCTCTTCGGGACGACAAGGAAGAACTCGTCGCACAGTTCATCTATGCAAAGGTCTTTCACCTCGAACCCGGCCGTGCGGAGTCGAACGCGTGTGCCGAAAGCGCGCCGTCGAGCAACTATGCAATTTGTGCTTACTTCAGGCGCTATCTAATCGATTGCCTACGCAGTGCAAGCCACCAGCACAATGTTTCGATTGAGGCGGACGGCGTAGCGCAAGAAGTCGATAGACACGCACACGCTCTCGACGAATCAACCGAATCCATACTGATGCAATACGGACTCGATGAAGCTCGCGTGCGCTCCCTTGCGCGTCGCTTCATTCGCGGACTGGATGATCACGAGAGGATCGTGCTCGCTGGCAGCCTTGGTCGCTGTTCAGGCCTAAAGGGCGGATTATCGGGTATTGCGGCAAGCCATCGGGTGCCCTCATATCATTATCGAGCAGTGAAGCTTGGCGTCACGCTGAAAAAATCGGCGCGACCGGGAGATTTTGCCGCTACCAAGATTGGCCGGTGGCTAAGCGATGTGGTCGGTATCGCGATCGCGATTGAGAACCAAGCTGTCATATTGCTGGTCCTCAGTCTGCTTGGCGCCGAGTCCAGTGAACGAATCTCCGTTGGCTGATTCCCGGATGACCACATCTGGCATCGCGGGCCAACAAGCTGCTCGAACAGGTTCCTAGCGCGCGAGCGAACTCGCGCCAAAACACATTTGTCGGGTGACGAAATGAGCTCAAGAGATATCATCGCGATATGCCAACGCAATATGGTCTGGCATGCGAACGACTGCGCGGGCGACGTGTCGGCCAACGTCGGCTTCACTCGAGGTCATGGCACATTGAACTAAGCCTTTCGCGGAAGCGAGTTGGGCCTAGTCGCATACGCCGCCTTCACTCCAGTCACAGCGCTGCTGCCGATGCTCGGTCCCAACGAAGGTTATCTCGTGCACACGTTCATCTAACCACGTCGGGTACGCGGATGTTCCGACCGTTACGTCGTCGACATCGATATCGATATCGATATCGATATCCACGCACAGGTTATCGTGCTAATTCGCAGCACACGACAGTCTGGTGTCGGCGATAAGGTTGCGGGATCAGACAATCAACAAACGCTCTCCAAGCGTCACCACTCCTTCCCGAACGCAGCCCCTATAACTGCAATTCTGAGGACTCACCCACTTCCTTGAGCGGTTAAGCAATTGAACTTTTAGCAGGTAGATTGCCTTCGTTTGACGTGGTGTTGCGAGTTGTCCGCGGCGGCCAACTCGCGAGGCAAAGAGGTTCGGTTTTGTCCGCATGCTCGTAATGATTGAGCAAGCTTTAGCTGATCCCGTTGTAACGACGATGCGGGTTGTACAAACCGTCAACACAACACCCATATTACCGAGTCGCGGGAAGTTCTCTATCACCGGCATCCATGGTACAGATGTTCGGCGCCGGAAACGCCAACTCCGGGTATCTGCTTGAAGGTAACGTAACTACCGGCTGCGTTTGAACAAGGGAGCAAGCTCCTTCTCACACAGAAAGGCACGGCGCCCTTTTCTCGATCGTATGATCCGCATCATGCGTCCCCTCGTATCGGCTTGCCACTCCGCCGTACACGTGACGGACCTGCGCTCACGACAACGTCTAAGGTTGTTGTAGGGAAAGAAAATTATAATGGTGCGGCCCATTCACTTCCCGATCGGCCGCATGATGTGTCCCTCTCTTGCCGCGCAAGAGCATTGGGCGTCCTGACCTTCTGGCATCAGACCCCTGCTCCGCTCAAGCCGATCCATCGTATTCAGCCATGCATACTCAGTTCCGCCTTTCCTCCGCGGCTTTCGTGTTTGCGCTAGCGAGCGCACTGTCTGCGTGCTCGACGCCGAAGCCGCTTTACCAGCAAGAACAGTTCGACGCAGGCGATAGCCCCTATATGCACAAGTTCGCCGCGAAGGCGGAACCCGCTTGTGAAGCCGCCCGCCGTGCGTTGCTCAGCCAGGGATATATCGCCAGCTCGACGAGGCCCGATTCAGTCGATGGCTCGAAAAATTTCCAGCCCACCAGCGATTCGCACGCGGTGATCGAAATCCACGTGGTCTGCGCAACCGACGACCCCAAAAGCACCAGCAGTACGGCGTACGTGAACGCGGTGCAGGATCGCTATGCGCTGAAGAAGAGCAACACGTCGGCGAGCGTTGGACTGAGCGTATTCGGATCGCTGTCGCTGCCGATCGGCTCGAGCGATGACTCGATGGTGAAGGTTGCGAGCGAGACGATTCCTGCTGGCGTTTTCTATCACCGTTTCTTCGCGCTAGTCGACCATTACCTGAAGGCCGACTCCGCCCAGCCTGCCGCTGTTGCCGCCACTGCGCCGCAGAAGGAGACGCTGCCATCGATGAACGACGCCGTGCCGCCGATCGGAGCGGCCCAGACAGGTAGTGATCCGGAGAAGGCGACGAGCGGCAAGTAAGCGTCGACGGTATCGCGCGCTCGAACCTGTGCTCGAGCCGCCTTTCGTCCGCTCACTTTCCCGCCTTGCATCCAGCGACGAAGATGCGAACAGCCTGACGTGCGATGCTGCCGCGCCCGGACGCGCCGGGGCGCCGTCTCGTGGCGCAAAGCAGCCGCGTACGGATCCCGCGCAGCATCAGGTGCAGGAATTGCTCGGTCGCGAGAACCACGTCATCGAGCTGCAGCGTCCCGTCGGGCCACCGCCGCGCACAGATAGTCCGAAAACGGGCTCCATGCCGCGCAGTCTGCCCTGCTTGTCGATGCGCTTTGATCAGAAGCAAGCCGTGCAGTTCACCAGGCCCACGTCATTGCGACAGTCTTTCGTCGCGCCCTACCGGATTAGCCAAACGTTGAGTGGTACAACCTTCACCCAAGCTTTTTATCTAGCACCGACGACGGCGTCACAACCTCTTTAGATTCCGGTCGCTGCGCGCCGCTCTCGCCGAGTCGAGGAGCCATGACGACCAGAGCAACCGCCGAGATCAAAGCCGGCACAGCGAGCAAACTGAATACCGCGCCGAACTGCCAGCCGAGGCCCATCAGCGCAGCACCGACCAGCGCTCCCGCCACACCGCCGATCCGACCGATGCCGAGCATCCAGGCCACGCCTGTCGCTCTACCGCGCGTCGGGTAGAAGCTCGCGGCGAGCGCCGACATCGACGTGACAGCGCTTGTCACGCTCGTGCCCGTCAGGAAAATCAGCGTGCCGAGCCAGATCTGATGACCGACGCCACGTCCAACCAGCAGCACCAGAACCGCAACGAGCAGGTAGGTGACCGCGATCACGCGGTTGCCGTTGATGCGGTCCATGATCCAGCCCACGCACAGGTTGCCCAGCACGCCGCCTAGTGGAAAGAGCGAAGTCATCAGCGCCGCCTTCTCGCCCGAGAGCCCCGTGTCTCTGAACAGAGTGGGCAGCCAGTTGGTCAGCAGGTAGTAAATCAGCAGGCCCATGAAGTAGGCGAGCCACAGCATCAGCGTGCCGAAGCGGTAGCGCGACGACAACACAAGCGCGAGCGCCGATTGCGCTTTTACGCTCTTGCCGCTGGTGTGCGATTCGACCGCGATAAAGCGGCAACCGTCGAATCGGCTGAGCGGCGCAATGCGCTCGAGAATCTGCGCCACGCGCTCATCTGCCCGCTTGCGCACCACCATGAACTGCACCGATTCCGGCAGCAGCAGAACCAACAGCGCGGTCAATACGATCGGACCGACGCCGCCCGCCACCAGCACGCTGGGCCAGCCGAAATGCGGAATCAGCCACGCGGATGCCACACCACCGATGGCCAAACCGCATGAAAAACCGCAGAACATCGCATTCACCGCAACCGCGCGAATCCGTGCCGGCGCGTATTCGGACATCAATGTCACGGCGTTCGGCATCGCCGCGCCCAAACCCAGTCCAGTGAGAAAACGCAGCACGGTCAGCTGTTCGATCGATGTCGCGTGAGCCGCAGCTAAACTCCATATGCCGAAGAAAAACACCGACAGGACCAGCACGGTCTTGCGCCCGATACGATCCGCACAAGGACCGGCGGCAAGCGCGCCGATCCCCAGCCCGACAAGCGCCGCGCTCATCACCGGGCCCAGCGACGAGCGCGCGACGCCCCACTGCTGCACCAGCGACGGCGCGATAAAACCCACCGCGGCCGTATCGAAACCATCGGCGGCGACAACCAGAAAGCACAAGACCAGAATCGTCCATTGAAACGGCGAAAAGCGTTGACTGTCGATGAATGCCTGCACATCCACCGTGCTTTTGGCGGTCGTCATTTTGCGTCTCCTCGAATGCCAGTGGAACGGTTTGCGGCGTACGACGTGCGCGGGGCGGCCGCCCTGCTTTGCTGGGGCTCTTTCATTGCGATGTCTCCATGATGTGTAGATGTATTTGTTATGGGGTGCTGCATATATTGCGGGTGCGTTAGCTGGGCGGCCCATCGGCATCCGCGGCGCCGTATGCGTGCCAGCCGCCGTCCACGCTCAAGACGGTGCCGGTGATGTAGCTCGCTGCATCAGAAGCGAGAAAGCAGATCGCGTGAGCGATTTCATCGGGCCGTGCGAGCCGGCCCATCGGTGTGCGCCGTTCGATCGCTTTCACGCTCATCTGGCCGTTGCGCGCGAGCGTGTTGACCAGTTCTGTGGCGACATAACCGGGCGCGACGCCGTTCACGCGAATACCGTCGCGTGCCCACTCGCATGCCATCGAGCGCGTCATTGCCGCGATGCCTGCCTTGGCGGCGCCATACGCGTTGCGCGCCGGAATGCCGGCGAGTCCCGCGATCGAACAAAGGTTGACGATCGCGCCTGAACGCTGCGCAAGCATGACCTTGCCCGCTTCACGGCACGCGACGAACGTGCCGCGCAGATGAATGCCAAGCAGCCGGTCGAATGCGTCGACGCTTTGATGAATGGTGGGATGCGACTGGTCGCCGATGCCTGCGTTGTTGACGAGCACGTCCAGCCGTCCGAACTGCGCGACCACCGTCTCCACGAGTGCCATCACCTGAGCCTCCGCTGCGACATCCACGGCGATGCCGGCATGCCCCGTGCCAAGTTCATGCGCGCGCTGCCGTGCCGCCTCTGCCTGCAAGTCGGCGATGGCGACGCGATAGCCCTCTTCCGCGAGCCGCTGGGCGGTTGCCCAGCCGATGCCGTTGGCGCCGCCAGTAACGATCGCCACGGATTGTTGTCGGCTCATGTTGTCTGTCTCCTCCGGGGCGTGCCCGCTAGCGAAGCATCGCGAGGCTCTTGAATTCGACGCGCCGGATAATGCGGCTTTCCTGCGCGACGATCAGATGCGCCGATGCCTGCAGATATGCGGGCCATTCAGGATCGGCGTCCCGTGCCGTGCGACGCTGGTCGTAGTCGGCGATGCTCTCGTAGCCCCACAGATGCACGACCTGGTTAAGTGCACCGATATCGCTCATATAGAAGCCGACCGGCGCGCCGAGGTACTTCAGCTGGATCGGCATCGCGAGGCGATCGAACACATCGATGAACTCCACCATGCCGCGCGGGCGGATCGTATAGATGCGGTGGTCGATAAAGGGTTTGCCGCTGCTCATGTGCCGGTCCTCAATACGGTTTCGGACGTCTTGACGTCGTTCAGTCCGGCGATGTGCCGGCCGGTGATATAGCCGAAGGTCATGATGGGGCCGAGCGTGATGCCGGCGCCCGGATAGTTGCCGCCCATCACGCTCGCGCGATCATTGCCGACTGCGTACAAGCCTGATATCTCGGCGCCGGCATCGTTCAGCACTTCGCCAGTCACTTTCGTCGTGATGCCGTCGAAGGTGCCGAGGTCGCCCATCACGACTTTGAGCGCGTAATACGGACCGTCGCCGATCGGCGCAACGCACGGGTTCGGATGATGGTCGTGGTCCGCGAGATAACGGTTGAACGATGTCGTGCCGCGGCCGAACTCCGGGTCTTCGCCGCGCACGGCATCGACGTTGTAGCGCCGCACGGTCGCTTCGAGCGCGGCGCCGTCCAGACCCGCGTTGCGTGCGAGTTCAGCCAGTGTGCGGCCTTTCGTCAGATAGCCATTGCGCAGCAGCGGCCCGAGCGGCACCGGTGCGGGCTTGGCAAAGCCGAGACCGTATTTTCGGATCGTCGCGTGATCGCAGATCAGCCACATCGCCGTTTCCTGCTCGTTTTTGCACGCGTCGATCATCGCGGCGCCGACGTCGTGATACGAGTTCGCTTCGTTCGTAAAGCGCCGGCCACCACGTGTGACGCCGATAATCCCCGGTTTGTAGCGATCGAGCAGATGCGGAAACACGCCGAAGGTACCGTCGCGCATCGGCACACGCGACACCGGCATCCATGCCGCCGGCTGCGGATAACGGATCGCCACCTCGGCGCCGAGTCGCTCGGCCATGCGCGCGCCGTCGCCGGTGTTGCCCGGCGGCACCGGCGAAACATGCTCGCCGCCGCGCCGCACATGCGGATAGGCCTTGGCGATACGGGCCACGTCATGAGAAAAACCGCCGCAGGCGAGTACGACACCACGCCGCGCGGCAATCCGAATTTCACCGTTCTGGCCGCTGACGAGGGCGCCGGTCACACGCTTGCCGGATACGGTCAATTCACGCGCGGCCGTGTTCGTGTGAATAGGAATGCCGAGATCTAGCGCAGACTTCGCGAGGCGCGCGGCCAGCGCGTTGCCGCTCGTGACCTGCACGCCGCGCCGGTATAGCGCGAGATCCTTAAGATGGCTCGCCAGCCGCTTCGCCACATACACGGCCGACTTCAGCGAGCGAGTCGCGTTGAAGAAGTGCTTGAGATCCGCGTTCGACGAATTGAACATCATGCCGATGAACGTGATCGTCTTCAGCGGCGGCCGCAGGCGCACGATGTCCTTGCCGAGTTGGCGCGAATCGTAAGGCGCGGCCACCACCGAGCGTCCGATATCCACGCCTCCGCCGACATTCGGGTGATAGTCGGGATACAACGTCGGCACGAATTTGACATCGGTTTCGCGCTCGAAGAAATCGAGCATCTGCGGACCGGTATCGAGAAACGCATTCACGGCGGCTTCATCGAAAAACGCGCCGGTCTCGTTGCGCAAATAGGTCAGCGCGGCTTCGCGCGTGTCGCTGACGTGATGGCTTTGCGCATGGCGATTACCGGGAATCCATAGCACGCCACCTGAATAGGCGGTGGTTCCGCCGAAGAACGCTTCTTTCTCGATGACAATCACATCGAGTCCCTGCTTGCGCGCGGTAATGGCGGTAGAAAGGCCGCCCGCGCCCGAACCGATCACGAGCACGTCGCATGTCAGCCCGGATGTCCGCATTGCGGTAGTCATGATTTGCATCCTTTGAATGAGGAGTGAGCGTGCCGGTCTAGCGGGCGACGCCAGGCCCTTCGAAGCCCGGCCGCGGCACCAGATCCATCAACATGCATTCGAGCCCGCCATCGACGACGACTTCCGCGCCGTTCACATAGCCCGCGCGACGGCTGGCAAGGAAGGCGACGACTTCGGCGATATCCGCCGGACGGCCGATGCGGCGGCTTGCCGTCATCGCACTGCGGCGATTCTCGACATCGCCTTGCGCATAGAACGCTGCCGATAACGGCGTGCGGATCATGCCGGGGCACACCGTATTACTGCGTATGCCGCGCGGTCCCCATTCGGCCGCAATCTGCCGCGACAGCATCGCGACACCGGCTTTGCCCGCGCTATAGGCGCCGCTGTAAGTCTGCGGATGATGCGCGGCCACCGACGCCACATGCACGATGCTGCCGGTGCGCTTTTCCAGCATGCCGCGCCCGAATTTTTGTGAGCACAGCATGTAGCCGGTCAGATTCACGCGAAGCATGGCGCTCCATGCTTCGAGGCCGATGTCCTCAATGCCGCCGGGCCGCAGCAGTCCCGCGTTGTTGACCAGCACATCGGCCGCGCCATAAACCTCCTCGACGCGTTCGACGGCGCCCTGAACGCTATCCGGATCGCCGATGTCGCAACCGAGCGCGAGCGCCTCTATACCTTGCACGCTGAGGGTCTGTGCCAGCTCGGTGCACTTCGCTTTGTCACGGTCGAGCAACGCGAGACGTGCGCCCGCGTCACCCAGCACTTGTGCAATCGCGCTGCCGATACCGCCAGCCGCTCCGCTCACCACGCATACGCTGCCTTCGAGCACGAGCCAGTGTGCCGGGCTTTCGGTCGCCTTAATTTCGTTAGTCATCCAAATCTCCACGTCTCTGATGAACCGGCGTTGACCGCTCGACACCATTCCCGCCGACCGCTCTATGCACCCGCTCCTTTCATGGAAAAAAGTATAGCCACACGAACTCGCCCGAGATTGGACAAAGGCGGCACATCGCAGGACAATTCGTACACAGGAGACAAAACGGCATGAGGAAAATCCCTAACTACGATCTGTACGGAGAGTCGGCGCGCCCGCCTTGGTACGATGCGTTCAATTTCGAATGGATTCCCGAGCGTAGCCGTCCGAACGACTGGCATATCGAAGCCCATCGGCACGACGCGCTGCTGCAGATTCTGTATATCCGCAGCGGCGGCGGCCATGTCGTGATCGAGAGCGAAAAGCTGGCTTTCGAGCCGCCCTGCGTCGTGCTGATACCCGCGCAAACGGTGCATGGATTCGCGTTTTCGCCCGATGTCGACGGGCTCGTGATTACCGCTGCGCAACGGGCGCTGGAATCGATCTCGAAGGTGGTGTCGCCCGGCCTGTTGCCGGTGCTGCAGCGCGCGGCGCTGATCCCGGTCAGAACGTCGGCAAGCGACGATACCTTGATGCCGCTTTTCAGATTGCTGGAGCAGGAATATCGCGGCAATGCGCGCGGCCATATTGCCGCTGGCATGTCGCTGCTGATTGCACTTTTTGTGCAAGTGGCCAGATTGGGCGACGCGGTTTCCGCGCCGGTGCCCGCCGCGGTGGCGGACCGGCGCAGCAGCCAGATCAAACGGCTGCGCGAACTCGTCGCCGTGCATTTCCGCGAGCATCGGCCAGCCGAGTTCTACGCAGGCAAGCTCGGCGTGACGGCTGCGCAACTTGGCCGGATTTGCCGGGATGAACTCGGCCATTCGCCGATGTCGCTAGTCAACGACCATCTGATACGGGAAGCCCAGCGCGACCTGGTCTATTCCGGCTTGACCATCAAGCAGATCGCGCACGCGCTCGGTTTTGAGGATGCGGCCTATTTCAGCCGCTATTTTCGTAAACAGACGGGCGCCACGCCAACCGAATTTCAGGCCGCGGCGCATAAGGATTTGTCGCTAAGCTAAGACCGCGTGCGCGGCGCCAGTCGCACTGGCGCGACCGTGACAGTCACACCGCCGCGACGCCGACGTAGTTTTCCGCCATCGCGGTGGCCGCTGCGCGCGAAGTCGTGACGTGCTCCAGTTCGGCAACCTGAAGCTGTTGCTCGAAGGGCGAGGCGCCCTCGATCCGGTGCATCATGCTCGTCATCCAGTAGGAGAAATGCTCGGCCCGCCAGATGCGCTTCAGCGCGGTTTCACTATAGCTGTCGAGCAGATCGCTGCGATTTTCGACGTAGAACGCACGCAATGCATCCGTCAGCACCCGGACGTCGGCGACGGCAAGATTCAGCCCTTTGGCGCCGGTCGGTGGCACGATGTGCGCGGCGTCGCCAGCGAGAAAGAGCCGTCCGTGCTGCATCGTGGTCGACACGAAACTGCGCATGCCGACGATGTTCTTCTGGAAAATCTTGCCGTCCACGACTTTCTGGCCGTCGTACGAATCGACACGCGCATGCATCTCAGCCCAGATTCGGTCGTCGGACCAGTTATCGACCGAATCCTTCGGGTCGCATTGAAAATACATGCGCTGCACGTTTGGCGAGCGCGTGCTGACCAGGGCAAACCCGCGTTCGTGCCGCGCGTAGATCAATTCGTCCGACGAAGGCGGCCCTTCACAAAGAATGCCGAACCAGCCGAACGGATACACACGTTCATAGTCTTTGCGCAAAGCCTGCGGGATCGCCCCGCGCGACACGCCTTGCGAGCCGTCGCAGCCGATCACGAAGTCGCATTGCAGTTCGCGGTCTTCGCCTTCGTGACGATAACGGATCGACGGTGTGTCGGTATCGATGCCGTGCAGCGACGTATCCGACACGTTGAAACGCAACGCCCCGCCGGCGGCGACGCGCGCGGCCACCAGGTCCTTGATAACTTCGTGCTGCGCGTAGACCGTGATCGAATGGCCGGTGAGTCCGGTCAGGTCGATGCGCCGCCGCTCGCCTTCGAAAGCCAGTTCGAAACCATGATGCAGCGCGCCTTCGGCCTTCATCCGCGCGCCGACTCCGGCTTCGGTGAGCAGGTCCATCGTGCCCTGTTCGAGCACGCCGGCGCGGATAGTGGATTCGATCTGTTCACGGCTGCGCGTTTCGAGCACAACGGATTCGATGCCGCGAAGATGAAGAAGATGGGAAAGAAGCAGGCCTGCCGGCCCGGCACCGATGATGCCAACCTGAGTGCGCACGAGTGTCTCCTGAATGCGGCGATTGATTTGGCTCAAGTTTGACGATCACTGGCGGTATCGCGCAACGCGATATTACAGATAAGCACTATCCTTTTTTGAGATAAATCCTGGCATCAAGACGACCGGGCGCCGCGGCATTCGAGTGTAATGACAAAACGGGTAGGACCTGGGACTCACCAAGCCTGAAAACGTATCAGAGGTTGACAATCTCGCCCGGTGAATGAGGCGTGAGCCAGTGGATTTCATAGGAGCCCGCAGCGAAGCAGGCTGCGACAAGGCCGAATGTAGCTGCAGCCCATCCTGTTCGTCGAAGCCTCGAAATCCTGGCGCAATTGGGGGGTGTTCATGTAGACAGATTTAATTCGGTCTACGGCAAAAGCACGTCAGGTTGCGCCCACCTCACATCCAACGCGCGACTACCGCGAAGCGCCATCGGCGAGCCGCGCGCGGCGGCGCCGATCGAGCGTGAACACTGCGACGAACGAGATCACGTTGGCCCCTAGCAAGTACCACGCAGGCGCCATCGGGTTGGGCGTGATCGTCGCCAGCCAGGCCACCACCAGTTGCGCTGTGCCGCCGAAAATCGTCGTCGGCACGCTGTAGCAGATCGACACGCACGTGCTGCGCACGGCCTGCGGAAAAATTTCAGGAATGACGCACAGATGGAACGGCGACATCAGCACGCGCAGCAAGGTCAGAAACGCGACCATGCCGAGAAAGACACTGCCAGTGCCCGCGTGCAACACCCACGCGAACATGGGCAGCACCGCGAGAATCGACAGGAACTGCGGCACGACCAGCAAGCGGCTGCGTGGAAAGCGGTCGAAATAAATCCCCGCGCTCAACGACGCGACAATGCCGACGCCGCCCGTGACAAAGCCCACGAGCATCGAAGTCGAAGTCGGCAGATGCAGCACGCGGATGCCATACGTGGTCATGTAGTGGCCGACCACATACACGGTGATGGTCGGGCCGATCAGCACGCAACAGGCGAGCACCAGTTCGGACAGGTGCGCATCGACGATGCCGCGCAGCAGTTCGCGATTGCTCTTCACCGCGTGTTCGGCGTTGAGCGTCTCATGCAACCGGCTGCGGATGTAGATGCCGAGCGGCGCGATCAGCAGTCCGAGCATGAACGGAATGCGCCAACCCCATGCACTCAGTGCTTCGGCGGATAACACCGACGACACGGTATAGCCGACCAGTCCGCCCATCAGCGCGGCGATGCCCTGCGTCGCGAGTTGCCAGCTCGTATAGAGGCCGCGGCGACCCGCCGCCGCGGTTTCGAGCAGATAGGATGTGGCGGGTCCGGCTTCGCCTCCAGCAGAAAGTCCTTGCAGCAAACGCCCGACGACAACGAGCAAGGGCGCGAAGATGCCGATGTGCGCATAGGTCGGCGTGAACGCGATGATCGCGGTGCCCAAAGCCATCAGGGCAAACGTCAACGTCAGCGCCGCTTTGCGCCCCCGCCGATCGGCATACGCGCCGATAACCACCCCGCCGAGCGGACGTGCGACGAAGCCGACGCCGAACACGGCCACGGAAGCGATGACTTGTGTCGCCGGCGAGAACGACGGAAAGAACGCACGGCCGATGAATACCGAGAAGAATGCGTAGACAGTGAAATCGTAGAACTCTAGCGCGTTGCCGGCGACAACTGCCACGACATCGCGTATGGATGGCGAAGCGCGAACCTCGGATCGCCTCACGGACGCTGCCTGGGTACCAGCGGAAAGTTGCGACACAAACTGTCTCCCGTTTATTCGAAGTGCCGACGACCCCTGCCGTCCGCGTGAAAAAATAGTGATATTCGGCATTAATACTGTCAACGCAACGCCAAAATTCCTCATGAAATGGAAACGATGGCGCAACTCTTGCATAGCGAGGCGAAGGTGTCTGCCAGTGTGAATTGGCAGAGCGCCTCGCGGACCATGTGACCGGCTTGCGTCGCACGGCGCCGGCTGCGAGCGAACGTCTTTCCTCACGCGATTATGGGCAATCACGTTCGATTCAGCGATGCTCTCGCGCCATCGCGCGACTGAAGTTGAAGTTCACTGCGCGCGCCGTCACGCACGCGATACGTTACATCGTGAGTAGCGCTCCTCCGCGCCCTGCCGATACGTCACGCCAATCACGTCTTGAGCCGATCGCTCCATGCGCAACCAAAAGTGAACAGCGCCACCGGAACCGTCCTTCCTCTTGTCACCATCACGCAATACGCTAGAAAAAAGGCGGCGTCGACAACCCGTCCCTTTCCCTCATCGCATGTGCTGTGGGCGCGTGCAACAACGCCAGGAGCCGTAGTGAAACATATTGCAAAGGTGGTGGAACTCGTCGAGTCGAAGAAGGACGACTACATCGCGCTGGCCAACGACATCTGGTCACTTGCCGAAATGCGTTATGCCGAATTCGAATCGGCGGAACGGCACGCGTCAGCGATCGAAGCAGCCGGCTTTACTGTCACGCGCGGCGTCGCCGGCATGCCGACGGCGTTCATGGCGCAAGCCGGCAGCGGCGGCCCCGTGATCGGCTTTCTCGGCGAATACGACGCGCTCGCGGGCCTGAATCAGGAGAGCGGCGCCACGGCGTGCCGGCCCGCCGTGGGCGCGGCGAACGGCAACGGCCACGGCTGCGGCCACCATCTGCTCGGCACCGCATCGCATCTGGCCGCCGTCGTAGCGCGCGACTACTTCGCGGCGCATGGCATCGAGGCCACTGTTCGTTTCTACGGCTGCCCCGCGGAAGAAGCTGCGGCGGGCAAGACCTTCATGGCCCGCGCCGGTCTCTTCGACGATCTGGATGTCGCGTTGTGCTGGCATCCGTCGGTGGCCAACTCCGTCTTCATGAACGCGACGCTGGCCAACGTTCAGGCGTATTTCCGCTTTCACGGCAAGGCATCGCATGCCGCGCTCGCGCCGCACCTGGGGCGCAGTGCGCTCGATGCAGCCGAGCTGATGAATATCGGCGTCAATTATCTGCGCGAGCACATGCCCGATCAGGCTCGCGTCCATTTCGCCTACATCAACTCCGGCGGCATATCGACAAATGTCGTGCCGGCTCTTGCCGAGACGCTTTATACGATCCGCGCGCGAACGAGCCCCGAAGCGATCGAACTGTTCGAGCGCGTGAAGCAGATCGCAGAGGGTGCCGCACTGATGACCGGCACGCGTGTCGAGATGGTGTTCGACAAGGCCTGTTCCAACGTGCTGCACAACGACACCCTCGACACGGTGCTGGATCGGAACATGCAAGCCATCGGCAGCATGAACGTGACGGCGGACGAAGTCGCTTTCGCCGCGGAGATTCAGAAGACCATCAACCCTGACGATCTTGCGAATGCGTCCCGGCATTTCGCGGCGGCGCTGCGCGATCCTCGCCCGATCATTCCCGAGATCCTGCCGTATCGCCCGGACGTAGAGCGGCCAGTTACGGGCTCGACGGACGTCGGCGATGTGAGCTGGGCGGCGCCGACGACGCAATGCCTGACAGCCTGCTATGCATGGGGTACGGGCTTTCATTCATGGCAGATGGTTTCGCAAGGAAAGCTTTCGCTGGCTCACAAGGGCATGCTGCTCGCCGCCAAGACGCTCGCCGCCACCGGCATCGACCTCGCGGGACAACCCGAGACCTTGCGCGTTGCCCGTGAAGAACTGCATCGCAAACGCGGCATGAAGCCGTATCAATGTCCGATACCCGGCGACGTCACTCCGCCGCCGGCACGCGCTGCGGGCGCACTCGCACCTGCGTCGCAAGCCGTGACTGCCTGAGGTCACTTCACGTTCAATCGCTCGATTGCATAGCTCGCCTCACGCCAACGCGTGGGGCGATGCTCTGTTCAGAACGCCCGCGGCTCGATTAGAAGCGCTTGCGGATACCGATCGCAACCACGCTTTGATCATCGCCCGGTTGGCTCAACGAGCCGTTCGCCAACGTGGCGATCGCATTCTTCTGGTTGACGACATAGCCGAGGCGCACATAGAGGGCCGTCACTTTCGACAGGTTATAGTCGTAACCGAGCCCAAGCGCCAATGAATTCGACGCGGGCCTGCCCGCGACATTGCGATAGACGGCGGAGAACTTGACGTCGTTGGTCCCCTGCCGCGCATTCACGCCGATCATGTGCGTCGTGGCAATGCAATATTGCGCGTAATCCGGAACTGTCATGTTGAACTCATATGACAGTCTAACGCCGCCGAAGTCGTACATTGCGCCTGCGCCCAGCCACTTGTTCCTCACCGAAGGCAATGCCGCCGTCGGGTCCGTGCGGATGACATCGTAGAACGCGCCGACATACAGCGGTCCGTTCAGGTATTCCAGTTGGGCGCCCTGAAAGTAGCTTTTCGGATAGCCCGGAGTCGTGACGCCGCGCGGCGCGCCCATCACTTCGAACTGAAAGCCGCCAATGATCGGCGTCATATACGCGACCGCATTGCTGATCCGGGAGTCACCGATCGTCGCCGCCTTGCCGAGATCCAGGCTGAGCGCCGCCAGCGAGCCATAAGGAGAAAACGCGCCGACGCCATAGAACGGGTCGAGCGCGAGAGAGAGCTCGGTCGGATACTGGCGGCCCATTTTGATGCGCCCCCAGTCGTTCGAAATGAGCGAGATATTCGCTTCCCGGCTAAAGAACGTACTCTCGTTCTGCGCCGTGGTGCTGCCCGCCGTGCCGTTCGTCAGCTTGATGGCCGACTCCAGGTTAAAGCGCACGTAAAGGCCGCCGCCCAGTTGCTCGACGCCGAGAAAGCCGAATCGCGACGTCGCCCCCGCGCCGCTTTCCATGCCCAGAACTTCCTTGCTGCCCGCGTGGCTGTATTGCAGGCCGGCATCGGCGACGCCATACAGGATCGTTCCACTCGTGCCCACGAACGCATCCGGCACCAGAATCTGAAACGACTCACCGGCCCATGCATGTGATGCGCAAAGCAGTTCCGCGACGGCTAATGCGATGATGGTCTTCCCGCATTTTTTCATTTTCTACGTACTCCAAACCAATTGAAAGATTAATAGTTATTTGAAGCCAACCTGCCTGCGGACGATCAGATCCCGTTCACGAAGGACGTGCGCATCGCAAAGTGCTTTGCGCCACCGAAGAACGTGGGAAAGTTCTGGTTATCCGCCCGCATCCGCATGCGCACGGGCGACTCGAGCGCGCGCATCAACGCGTCGATCGAAGGAAACGTCAACTGGTTGCGCTGCATGTACGAGACGCGCTCGAAAGGCATCGCGTCGCACCAGTCAAGGCGAGTGAAGACCTGCACCTGAATCACGTCGGGATAGTCGAGCATGATTTGCGGATGGTGGCTGACGTAGTGGCGTAGCCACGCGTTGAAGTCCTCCGCCTGTCCGGCGTAGTGCACGAGGTAACTGCATGTTTCCTCGCCATCCGCGCCTGCCGGCAAGCGGCCGAGCGGCAGGAAAGTCCGCGTGAGCATGGCCTGCTGCGTCATCTGCTCGCCCGCAATATGCCGCCATAACGCGGAGCCGGCGAATTCGAGCAGTCGGCCTCCTGGCATCAATTGCGATTCCAGCGCCTCGATCGAATCGAATACGAGTCTCATCGCGGCACGCGGCGCGGCGCCGTCGCGATGATAAGTTTCGACGGCCGCCGGCCTGTGCAATTCGGCGCAGCGCAAATGCGGAATCCGCGCGAGCTCCGCGCGGAACTCGGCAAAAGCGTCGGCCTCCGCCGGCGACGTGTGTTCCCGAGCAGTCAGGAAGTAGGAAATCATGGTTACGTCAGACCTTCTCTTGTTCGGTTGAGGGATGCTCCGCCTTTCGCACGGGCGGCGCCTGCACGTCAGGAGGAATCGGGCTGACGTAGGGACGCCCGTCCGTATGAAGTGCGAGCTCGGCCTTCGCGGCCTCGATATGCACGGGGTCGAGGCACAATTGGACCGCCGTGCCGGCGATGACCTTCGCGGCGTGCACCAAGCCCTTGTGCGCAGCCGGCAGCTTGCCCTGCGCGACGAGCTGCCACGTGTGCATGTTCGTGCCGATCGCGTAGCACGCACCGAGATACTGCGCCGTCGGCACGATCCAGCTCACATCGCCGACGTCGCTCGAGCCCGTCAGCGTGCCAGGCTCATCGTGCAACAAAAGTGCGCGCACGCTCAGGCCACGTTCGTTCGGATCGCCGCGATACGACTCGATGCACTCGTGCAAATCGGCGTCGGTGATCCGCTGTGTCAGTTCGCTCGCGAATGCCTGGTCAACTTCGTCGAAAGGCGGTGCCCCGAGCGTCGCGAGCGTGTCCATCATCAATCGCTCGATCACCCCGTTGCGCAGCACGTTCGAGCATGCGCGATCGAATTCGATGCCGACCTGCGTATCGGTCATCAGCGCCGCGGCGCGTCCAATCTGCTCGACGCGGGCCACCAGTTGGCGGGCGTCGTCGAGATTGGGAGACCGCACAACGTACAACACTTCGGCATTGGCCTGCACCACGTTCGGCGCGTATCCACCGGCATCGGTGATCGCGTAATGCACCCGCGCATCCGATGGCATGTGCTCGCGCATGAAGTTCACGCCGACGTTCATGAGTTCGACGGCGTCCAGCGCGCTGCGGCCAAGATGCGGCGACGCGGCCGCATGAGACGCGATCCCCGCGAAACGGAACGCCATCTGAATGACGGCGAGGGACTTGTACTTGAACACGCCCGAATAGGGACCCGGATGCCAGGCCAGTGCCGCGTCGAGGTCGTCGAATGCATTTGCACGCGCCATGTAGGTCTTGCCCGCGCCGCCCTCTTCCGCGGGGCAACCGTAATAACGCACGATGCCCGGAAGCTGGTGGCGCGCGAGATAGTCGCGCGTCGCGATCGCCGCCAGCATCGCGCCGGCGCCGAGCAGATGGTGGCCGCACCCGTGACCATTCGCGCCCTCGCAAGCCGGCATCGGCTCGAACGCTCCCGCGACCTGGCTCATCTCTGAGAGCGCATCGTATTCACCGAGAAAGCCGATGACTGGACCATCCTCTCCGCACTGCGCGCTGAACGCCGTCGGAATGCCGCCGACATTGCGCGTCACGTGGAATCCTTCGCGCTCGAGCACGGCGAGCTGCGCTTCAACGGATTGAAACTCCTGCCAGCGCGTTTCGGCGAGCTCCCATATCTCGTCAGAGAGCCGGATCAAGCCATCCTTCTTCGCATCGACGAGAGCCGCTATTTCGGCCACGCGCTCATTCGACAACTGACTCACGATTGCACTCCTGCGTATTGCGACGGAAACGCGCCGCGCAACGTGCCTCGCCGGCGCGCATCACCGGCGGCAGCGGCGACGGGCGGCTCGACGTCGGACGGAATGGGACACTGGTACGCCGCGTCGGCCGACTGCTCCTGCAGCGCCCGTTTCGCGTCGGCGAGCGCGGCCGGATCGTGATACAGCGCTGCCGCCGTGACGGCCAGCACCTTGGCGGTATGCGTCATCCCCTTGTGGGCAAGCGACGACTTGCCCTGCGCGACCAGTTGCCATGAATGGAACGGCGTGCCGAGCGCGAAGCATGGCACGAGGCACCGGGCCGTCGGCACCACCCAACTGACGTCGCCCACGTCGGTCGAAGCGGCCAGCACGGGCGGAATCCGCTCCGCCGGCAAGACAGCGTCGTGGAGTTCGCCCTTCAGATGCGCAGCGCCGAATATGGCGAGGCTCGCGCGCGCTTCTTCCTTTGAAATGGCTTGCTGCATCTGGCGCGCGAAAGCCCGGTCGTCGTCGTCGAACGGGACGGGTCCGAGCGCCTGCATGCGCGCATACATCAGATCCGAGAGCGCCGGATTCGGGCGCATATTCGACATCGCCTTCTCGACGCGCGCGTGCATCGTCGTCTCGGTCATCATCGCGGCGCCCTCGGCGATCCGTAGCAGACGCGCATGGATCGACTGCACGACTTCAAGCTCGGGCGCGCGTATCTGGTAGACAACCTCCGCGCGAGCCTGCACGACGTTCGGCGCGCGGCCGCCCGTATCGTGAATCGCGTAGTGCAGGCGCGCGTCGGACGGAATGTGCTCGCGCAGGTAATTGGCCGCCACGTTCATCAACGCGACCGCGTCAAGCGCGCTGCGTCCGAGATGCGGCGCGGCGGCCGCATGAGCAGCCCGGCCGGAAAATGTGAAGCGCGCATGCAGTGTGGCGAGCGTCGACATTGCGTCGATCGCATAGATGCTGGACGGGTGCCACGTCAGCGCGGCGTCGACGTCGTCGAACACACCGGCACGCGTCATGAACGTCTTGCCCGCGCCGCCTTCCTCGGCGGGACAACCGTAATAGCGGATGCGGCCGGCGACACCTGTGTCGCGCAAATGATCGCGAACCGCCAGCGCGGCGAGCAACGCGGCGCTGCCCAGCAGATTGTGGCCGCAACCATGACCGTTGCCGGCATTCACGACCGGCGCGCGCGTCGCGGAGCCCGCGACCTGACTCAACTGGGGCAATGCATCGTACTCGCCCAGCAGGCCGATCACCGGTCCGTCCTCGCCCCATTCCGCAACGAACGCGGTCGGAATGCCCGCAAGGCCTTGCGTCACTCGAAAGCCTTCACGCGTCAGCTCTCTTATCTGAAGGTCGGCGGACACGTGTTCCGAGTAAGCGGTCTCCGCAAGGTCCCAGAGCCTGTCGCTCAGGTGCGTGCACAGCGCGCGATGAAGCTCGATGCGAGCGACCACGTCCCGTTCTGCTTCGTTGAGCTTCAACATAATGTGACTGATTGAAAGGTGTTTCAGTGCAGCGCGAGATTGCTCTGCAAGATCGACGATCGATGACTTGCGCGGTATGAGGATGCAGCGCGGTGGACACTTCGCTTGGGGCGAGGAAAAAGATCGCGGCACACCATCTCTTCATAACAAACGCCGGGGCACTGTCATCGGCGTGAGAAATGGTTATGTTTATTCGTTGACGGGTCAAACCGCGAAAAAAAAGATGCGCATGAAACGCGCGTCAAATTGCTGTGGCCCGGGTTTTGCTTTGTGCTGCGGCCAGCGCATTGCTAGGATTGGCTCAGCACGCATTCGACCGCATGAAAGACACGCCTGCTCATTGGGTCGGACGCATTGGCCTCGTCGAGAATGGTGTCCTTCAGGCTTTGAATGAAGACCTTCGCCGCCGCGCTTAGCGGGGTTCCGCGCCGATACATCAGGTTCACTTCCACTTCGGGGATGGTCTCCGTCACGGGCAGCACGCACAGCCCTTCTTTCGCGACGAGCAGTTCCGCGAGTGGCCAGGGCATGATCGAGAGGACGTCGGTGTTACAGATCAGGCCGATCATCATCGACGAGGAATGCGCGACGTGCACGCGCGGCTTGTAGCGGCGAAAGTACTCTCCGAACGGGCCGTCGCCTTCGGCGTCGTTTTCCGTGAAGTCGCGGTTCAACACCCAGCTCGCGCCCTTCAGTTGCGACAACGTGCGGCATTTCGCGAGCGGATGCCCCGCGCGTCCCACTACCGCGTAACCCGTGAGGAAGAGCGGCACTTGCTGGAATTCGTCCCGGCATGAAGGCGGACAGGCGCGATTCACCGAGAGGTCGAGTGTGCCGTCACGCAGTTTCGGTACGGCGACGCTCAGCAGGCTCTCGTAGAAGACGAGCCGCGTATCGGGCATTTCCTGCTCGAAGCGCTTCATGATGCCGCCAAGCAGCGCGATGGCGATCCACGTCGGCAGCGCAACCGTCAGCCGCTCCCTGCCCGCTCCGGAGAAGCGGTCCATCTCGTCTTGCGCGCGTCGCAACTGCTGAATCATCAGACGCGCATGCGCCAGCAAAGCCTGCCCAGCGTCAGTCAGAATGATCCCGGAGGCCTCGCGGACGATCAATGCCACGCCAACCTGGGCTTCGAGTTCGCGCATCGCCTTGGTGACCGCTGCCGGTGAAAGTTCGAGCGCCTTCGCTGCGTTGCGAATGCTTCCAGTATCGGAAATCGCGACGAGCGTGCGCAGTTGATGGATCTTCATGAGGGCGGTGTCTCCACATCCAGTTCGCAACCAAAAGTGAACGGGCTTACTTCCATTGATGCCCGCCGCAGCCCTTCTCGCCTGGTGCGCATGCGAACGGGTGCAGCTCCCTTGCGTGCCGATGGGCGGTATCGTCCTCGGATATCGGAGCACGTGACGGAACATGGTGCAAAGGTAATGCAGTCTGCCGCGTCAATAAAGCGAAAAGCGCGGCCTTGCCAAATCGACAGGCCGCACGACGCGTGGAGTGAATGACACGAGCGCAGACAGGCGGGAAAACGCACCAGGCGATGATGAATGCCGGAACGAAGACGCCGCGAGCAGCGAGGCCCCGGTCTTCCAGGGCCGACGGGCTCGCGCCGCATCAGAAGAAGTGCTGCACGCCGAAGCGCAGCGAGGCCTGCGAACTCGTCGACGAAGGAGCGAGCGACGGCAGGGCCGCCTTGGCGCCGCCGCTCGCGTGTTGATATGTCGCTTCGGCGTAAAGCATGGTGCGCACCGAAAGATGGTACAGGTCCGACAGCGCGACCGTGGTGTAGGCGTGGCCGTTGAGCCAGGTCATCGACTAGGGCTTCGGTGCGAGGAGCGTTTCTGCCCACATCGGGTGATGTATGTTGCTACCTTCAAACGGCGGGAATTTTTCGAAATCCGCACGCATCTCGTGTCTCACCGGCGAGTTCATCGCGCGCGTGATCGCTTCGGCGCTGTCGAACATCAGCTTGTTGCGCTGCATGTAGTGCACCCGTTTCCACGGCATCGCATCGACCCAATCGACCCGCGTGAAGATCTCGATTTCGCGCACGCCGTCAAAGAACTTCATGATCTGCGGATGATGCGACAGATAGTACGCAAGCCATTCGTCGAAATTCTCGGCGCGGCCCGGATAGTGAACGAGAAACTGGCAAGGCAGCGCCCCTTGCGGCACCTGCGCGTGCGAATCGAGCACCGGAAAAGGCCGCCTCGCCATGACCTGCTGCTCGACAGTACAGGTCGCGAGGCTTGGGTACTCGTCCCTCGCGAGTTGCTGCAGATGTCCGTCGGAGGCAATCGCCGACTCCAGATCAGCAAGGCGTTCGAAGTCGAGCTGCATGGCGAAGATCGGCGATGGACCGTCGTCCGTGTAATAGTCATTCGCCGCGGATGGCGTGTACAAGCGCGCGCGGCTCAATGCGGGCGTATTCTCCACGCACGCGCGGATACGCTGCCGATCCTCGTCGCTGATACGCGCACTCGGGTCGGGATGCTGGAAGGTGACGAGATAGGAGAATTGCATGTTCGGTCCGAGTGGTTCAATCGAATGGGTTGACGGCGCGGGCGGGCAATTCACTTCAAAGTTCGAGCAACATCCTTTGCACGGTGTCGCGATCCGCTTGGGCGCGATCACGCGGGGCCGCATTGTTCGTGCCGAAGCTGGCGAGTATCAGCATGAGTGCAATGCGCAACTTCTGCGGCGAGAGATCGCCACCTGCAACTAATCCGTCGGCGGCGAGGAAGCGCTGCTTCGGCACCGTGCCGCGAGGCGCGCGCGTGGCCTGCACGACCACCACACCGGCCGCGACGGCGGTGCAAAGCGCCTCGCGCTCTCCGGACGCGGGGCGCCCAGGCGCAAGCCCCGCGGAGACGATGCCGCGCGCACCCGCCGCGACAAACGCTTCGATTGCCGCGCCGTCCGCACCCGCATACGACATGGCAATGTCGATCCGCGGCAATGCAGTCGACGTTGCTGCATCCAGTATCGATGCAAAACGCGGGACCCGCCGCGACGGCCCCTCATCACGAAACACGCGACGTCGCCAGACCACGCCGGCATCCGCATCGATCCTGCCGAGCGGTCCATACGGCGCAGCCTCGAATGCCGCGAGTTCGAAGCTCGCCGCCTTGGTCACGTCACGCGCGGCGAAGAAGAGGCCGCCCATCGCAACGAGCACGCCCGCACCGCGCGAGTCCGGGGCGACGGCCAAGGCGACCGCGCCGCGCAGATTCGCCGCTGCGTCACTGCCATCCGTGTTTGCGGGGCGCTGAGCGCCCGTCAGCACCACGGGCTGATCGAGCTCCAGCACGAGGTCGAGAAACCAAGCGGTTTCCTCGAGCGTCGCCGTGCCGTGCGTGATCACGAAACCCGTCAACGCAGGATCGCTCGCAGCGGTGTCGCGGACCAGCGTGGCAAGCTCCAGCCAATCGCGCGGACCGATGGACACGCTCCCCAAACTGCGAAACGGCACAGGCACGATCTCGACATGCGGGACCAGCTCGCCCAAGCGTTGCAGCAGATCGTCGATCGGATGGATGACGCCGCTGTCGGCGTATTCGATCCAGTCGAACCGATGACGGCCATGCATCGCAAACGTGCCGCCGGTACCGATCACGGCGATGCGAGGACGCCTTGCAGGCGCAGCTTTTTCGCCGACGAACGTGGACACGGCGGTCGACACTGCGGGAGCAATCGGCTTTGTCACTTGAGCGCCGCTCATGCCTGCACCCTCACGAACAGCACGTCGGCCTCGACCTTGGTCTCGTGGTGCCGGGTGTCGCGCGACACAGGCGCGGCAAGCGCACGGCCCGTTCGCACATCCACCAGACCGGCATGTAGCGGACACTCCACTTCGTGCCCTTCGAATTCGCCATCGCTGAGCAAAGCCGCGCCGTGTGTGCAAATGTCGTCAAGCGCGTGAATCTCATCGTCGACACGGAACAGTCCGATCTTGACGCCCTCGATGTCGATGCCACGGCACGCGCGCGCGCCGAACACCTCGTCAAGCGATCCGATTGCAAACCAACCGTCGTCGCCACGCACATACTCGCGTGCGTCAGCGGAATTTATCTGAATCACTGCGTTCATAGCGCCACCCGTCGCTGGAGATCGACAGGTTCGTGCATCTTCACCGCGCCGATCAGGTCGGTGAGTTTTGCCACGCCGTGCCGCTTGCACCACTCTGTCAGATCGTCGATCAAGCGCGGCATCGCCGTCGGTGAAACGAAGTTCGCGGTGCCGACCTGCACCGCGCAGCAACCCGCGAGAAGAAACTCGAGCGCGTCCGCGGCCGTGGCAATGCCGCCGCATCCGATTACGGGAATCTTGACGGCCTGCACGCATTGATAGGCGATCCGCAGCATGATCGGCTTCGTGGCGGCGCCCGTGAGGCCGCCCATGACATTCGCCACACGCGGCCGGAATGTCTCGACATCGATCGCCATGGCAAGAATCGCGTTGCTCACCACGAGCGCATCCGCCCCCGCGTCTTGAGCAGCCAGCGCAACCTCGACGACGTTGCCCGCATTGGGCGTCATCTTCGGCCAGACAGGCAGCGAGGTCGCGGACTTCATCGCCTTGACCACTTGCCAGGTGGCTTCAGGATCCATGCCGAACGCCTGACCGTTCTTCTTCAGGTTGGGACAGGAGACATTCGCTTCGATCGCTGCGACGCCCGGTACACTGATTTTTTCCGCGAGCCTGCCGAACTCCTCGATCGTGTTGGCCGAAATGCTCGCGACGAGCGGCGGACTGTAGCGCCGGTAGTACGGGACAGTCTGTTCGACATAGTAGTCGCTGCCCTTGCTTGGGATGCCGATCGAAAAGAGCGTGGCGTCGCGAAACTCAGCGACACGCGGCGGCGGCACGCCTTCGCGCACGTCATGAGTAATCGTCTTGGTGACGATTGCGCCGAGACAGTTGAGGTCGAATATCTGCGATGTGCCTTCGGCGAAAGTACCCGACGCCGGCATCACCGGATTGGTGAGCTTGAGCGAACCGATATTGACACTGAGATCTACCATGATGTCGTTTCCTGAAGATCGAAGACCGGGCCTTCCCAGCACACACGGCGGTAACTAAGCTCCTGTGAACCCGCCTCTTTTCGAAATGGCCGCACGCATGCATAGCACGCTCCGTAACCGCAGCCCATGCGTTGTTCGAGCGCGACCTGACCAGGGATGTTCAACTGCGCGGCCACGCGTTGCAACATGACGAGCAGGCGGTTCGACCCGCACGTGCTGACGAATGTGATGCGCCGTTGCTCGTGAACTTTCCGGATCAGGCTCTCGACCTGGACCACGTCGCTGGTCTGCTCGTCATCGGTGACGGTGATGACATCGGCGCCCGCGGCTTTCAGATAATCGGCCGACATCATCAACGCATCACTGCGCGCGCTGAGGATTGCGGTGACATGCGCACCCGCCGCGATCGCCTGCTGCGCGAGCGGCGCCATCGTCGCGAGGCCGACGCCGCGGCCAAGCAGCAGGACGTGCGCCGGCTCCGCCGGTGCGGGAAGCCCGAAGCCGTTTCCGAGCGGACCCAGCGCGTCGAGCGTATCGCCCGGCTGAAGTTGGGCCAGGCCACGTGTTCCCGCGCCTTGCACCTTGTAGAGAAATTCGAGGCGGCCGTCTTCGGCGGCCACGCAGTAAATGCTCATTGGCCGACGCAGATAAGGCGTGTCGTCGTTCGAAGCCGGACACGCGAGATGAAAGAATTGCCCGGCGCGTGCAGTCAGCGCGAGTTCAGGCGCCGTCAGCACAAGATGCTTGTACTCCGCGTTGACCCATGCGTTCGAGCGCACCTGGCACTGGTTCTCCGCAATCGTCGCCGCACTCTGGCACGTGTGACCGACATCCGCGTTCGCGCGATCCGGACACAACGAGATCACGCACGCGGCCGCCACATCAGTGGCCGTCTCGCTTCGCGCCGCATTCGGGCCTGTCGAAAGTGTGTTCATAAGAATTCCATCCATCAAACGGTTCGGGTCATTTCGCCGAATCCGGACTTGCGCAATGCGGTCAACGAAGCGAAATCACTGGCTAGCGGCAACATCCGATCATCGGGCTCCATCATGTGAAGCTGCGTGAATCGCATTTCACTGACCAGCCACGTGCCGGAGGGCGTGCGCTCATACTTCTCTTCGGTGACCGCCCCAAGCAGTACCGCATGCGCGTCGTCATCACGCAGCGCGAGTTGCCAGAGCCGCCAGGTGCCGGTCGCGTGCATGGCGTCGGTGACTTCGAGTGCTTCACTCAGGTAGTAATGCATTGCGAAGCGCCAGGGCGAACGCTGAAACCATTCGCAAAGAGCGGCGCGTCCGACGAGATCGTTGCCGAATCCCGTGCCGCCGATCCACACTGCGCGTTCGGTGAAGCATGCGGCCTGTTGCAACGCGATTTCGCGCATCACATGTTGCGGCTGCCGTTGATAGTCGCTCGTGTATTTCGCATCGGCGAGCGCGGCGTAGCGTGCCTTCAACGAGCGGATCGCGTCGATCGCTTCGAGCCGGGCGACACGCGCCTCAAGCGAGCGTATCGGCGAATGACGTTCTGCCATCATGGCAGCTCCTTCAAAGGAACCGATGTGTCGGCCAATCGGCCTGCATCGATCCGCCTGCGAATGCTCACGAGACGTTCCAGATGCCGCCGTTCACGGCTCTGGTTGACCGTCACGCCTGCCGTCACGCAACCATCGCGCAGCGAAATCACCGTCGCATCCGCCGATGAAAGCGAACCGCGCACGACGATTTCATCTCCGGGTTCGTGCACGCCCGTCACCTGAATTGCGTGGCCGAGTTGATCCGTCCACATCCATTGAATCTCTGTATACGGTTCCGCTCGCCCAGTGATGATCTCAGCTACGGCACGCGCCTGGTTCTCGGCGTTGCGCCACGTTTCCTGTCTGACGTGGCGACTGGAAGCGCTGTCCAATGTGCATGCCGCGTCTCCGGCGGCGTAAAGCCAGGGCGCGGAAGGGCTGCGGCAGAATGCGTCGACCAATACGCCGCGTTCGTCCGAGAGTCCTGTGCCGCGCAGGAACGCGGGATTGCAGTCGACGCCGATCGCGATCAACACGCAGTCGGCATCGATGCTCACCGGCGCGCCGTCCTGCAGCGCGTCGATGCGCAATGCCAACCCGCAGCCGCCAGCTGCGCCCGCGCGAACGATCCCGGTGACATTGACCCGTGTTCGCAGGTCAACGCCCTTCGCGGCATGTTCCTGTGCAAGCCACCCAGCGACCTGCGGAGGCAGACAGCGCCCCATGATGCCTTCGCCCGCCTCCAGCACCGTCACCGGCACGCCGAGACGAATCGCGGACGAGGCCACTTCCATCCCAATGACGCCCGCGCCGATGATCGAGAGTTTGCGGCAGCCTTCGAGCGACGAGCGCAACGCGAGGCAATCGTCCAGCGTGCGCAGCACATGCACGCCTTCGATGGGCCGCGTGAGAAAACGCGGACGCCTCGCGAGGCCGCCCGTCGCGACGACCAGCAGATCGAAGTCGACGGTTGCGCCGTTGTCCAGATGCAGGCGCCGCGAATCGACCTCGAGTTTCCGCGCGCTCGCGCGCACACGCTCGATGCCGGCTCGCGTCAGCGACTCGCTGGTCCAATAGTCAGACGAGGTCAGCACGAGACTGTCTTGCGTCTTCGTACCCAGCAGCAGCTCTTTCGACAGCGCGGGACGCTCGTACGGCGCATGCGGTTCGTCGCCGATCAGCGTGACTCGCCCGGCATGGCCAAGGGCCTTCAGATGCTGGGCGACGCGTCCGCCGGCATGACCCGCGCCGACGATCGCGACATGTGGCGAGCTCATTCTTGCGGCCCCTTGTTTGCTTCTGCGTTGCACGTCACGCGATACAGCACGCAGCTTGCCGTGACGCAACGATAGCGGCGGGCTTCGCGCGGCGGGATCAGGATGGCCTCGCCCGCCGAGAGGACGTAGTGCTCATCCGCTGCGACGATGTCGACGCGCCCTTCCAGCACTGCGGCGAGTTCTTCGCCAAGAAGGCCTGCTTCGAGTTCGACCTGCTCGTCGCATTGCATCCGTTGAGTCGACGCTGAAAGCGCCGCGCCATCGGCGACATTTCGCTGGACCGGCAACTGGGCCGCCACGCCTTCAGAGGGAATGGCCGGCAACAGCGTGCAATGCGCGGCGCCGGCATTCGACGGAATCGCTTCGCTCACGATGCGTTCTCCCGATTGGCCAGCGGGTAATAGGGAGCTTCGTCGTCGCTGCGATATTCGGCACGCGGCGGCGTCACCACGTTCAGACGCATGCTCATGCCCGCGCCTTCGTAGGTGTTGACGCCGTAGTGACTCAAGCCGGCGGGAATGATCATGCCCTCGCCCGTGTTCAGGCGCCGCTCGATCTCCTCGCCGTTGTCGTGCACCTCGAAAATCGAACAACCGCCCTTGATCTGCAACGACGCCTCTTCTCCGTGGCTGTGCGCTTTCGCGGGCAGGCCGTGGCCCGCCGTTTCGACAAACTTGATGACCGCGACGCTCATCGTCTCGCCGATCATCGTCTTCATGTAGAGGCCGTCGGCGACAACCTCCTTGAGTGCGTGGTCAACACCAAAAATGCGGCACTTGGGCATGATCTGGTCCTTTACTGACCGAACGCGTGAGCGTCAGATGGCGGGGCGCATGGAAAACGTTTCGTCCGCCACGAAGCGGAAGGGATCGTATCCGTCGATCACGAAAGGCTGCTGATAGAACTCGATAGCGGGCGCGACTTCGGCCAGCGACAGCAGCAGATACATCAGCGTCTTTGCGTCTTCGGGCAGCTTGTCCAGTTCGAACTGGTTGAGCCATGCCACGATGTCGTCGACCCTGGCGAGCATCGCGTCCTTGAATTCGACGATGGCGGCCATGCCCGCCGTATGGCGCCGCGTCGTGCGTTCGGTTTCGGTCGGCAACGCCCACGCGTCGACAAACCGGTTCAGCTCTTCGAAGGCGGCCGGCAGCGGAGCGCGTGACGATGCGTCCTTCGTGAGATCCGCGCGCTTAGTGACGACGATGACTTTCTGTTCCATGACCTTTACTCCACAGTGGCTTCGGCTTGCGCCAACAGGCGTTCGATGACGTGATAGCTGTGCCGCACCAGCAGTTCGTTGTCCTGCAGCACCATGAATTTCTTCACGCCGGTTTCTGCCGCCCGTTGCGTACGTTCGAGCGTGCTGAGGTCTTCGAGCAGCACGTCGCGCAAAGCCACTTTCATGTACTCGAGGAAAAAGCGGCCACCTGGCGTCGTCATTTCGGGGTAGTACACGCGCGCTTCGAAAAGCGTCTTGTTATGCGCGATTGGACGGAAGTTGTAGGCCTGGCAGTAGTTGGGACGCAGCGACAGATAGAAGTCCGGAAACATCACATTGATGTCGAACAGCCAGTTCTCGCTCTTGGTCCAGTTGACGCCCTTGGGCAACGCATCGAGCGGGAACTCATGACGCGCGCTGCCGATACCCGCGCGCAATGCGGACGCGGCGATCGGGCGCTTCGAACCCGCGTCGGACAACGCTTCGGCCGCGGCCGCGCCGCCCGAGGTCACCGCTTTCGGGTTCCCATAGACCGACTTCTGGTTGCCCGCCAGCGACAGACGTCGATGGAACTCGCCACACAGCGCGTCGAGCGGCGGCATGCTGCCACCCGCGCTCCTGTCGATGGCGTCGGCGATCGAATTGCCATGCACATACGCGACGTGATACGCCTCCTGGAACGCGTCGAGCGCGAGCTTCCAGTTGCAGTCGACCACCGTTTCCCACGCGAAGCCCACCTTCAGCTTGTCGAACGGATAGCCTTCGACCTCTCCGTACATCGGCCTGAGAAAGTCGGCGAGCGAGAGCTCGGGCTGCGGGTCCATGTTGACGAAGATGAATCCTTGCCATACATCGCACGCGACGCGCGTCAGTGCGTAGTCTTTGAAGTCGAGCCCGAAAAAACATTGCTCGTCCGGAACGCCTGTCAGGTTGCCGTCCAGGTCGTACGCCCAGCCGTGGAACTTGCAGAAGAATTTGCGCGTATGTCCGGTCTTGTCATACGCAATCTGATTCAGCCGATGCGAGCAGACGTTGTGCATCGCGCGAATCTCACCGTCCTTGTTGCGCACGACGATGATCTCCGTGTCGCAAGCGTCGAGCTTCTTGACGAAGTAGTCGCCCGCCTCCGGGATTTCCTCGACACGACCGACCTGCAGCCAGGTCTTCTTGAAGATGTGCGCCTTCTCGCGCTCGTAGTACTCGGGCGAGATATAGGGCTCGACGGGAATCAGTCCAGAGCCTAGTTCCGCGTAGCGCGCGGTCAACGTGCCCTCCGGGGCGGGAATCGCATTCATGAACGGCGTCCTTCGTGAGGTGAAAGCTGAATCACTGAATAATGAATGTCATTCTGTTTTCAACCAAAACCGCTGTCAAGCGCTTTGTGAAAACTTTTTGAAGCCGCGCCGATGGCGAGGCATCCAGCGCACAGGCGATTGTTAGAATGGCGAGTCAATCAGTTGAATCACCTACCGAAGGAGGAGTGGTGCCGCAGGTAAAAAAAGCAGAAATTCGCGAGGCAATTTTGGCGTCAGCCTTCGCAGCATTCAGCCGCAAAGGCTATTCGGCGACCACGATGACAGAGATCGCGCGCGAGGCGGGGACCACCGTGGCAAACCTGTATGTGTACTTCGATTCGAAACTGATCATCCTGTATGAGATCTATCAGCCGTGGCTGACTCGGCAACTGCACGCGCTGCGCACCGAGGTGATGCTGCTGTCGAATCCGCGCAGCAAGATTCGCCGTATCATCAGCGGAATCTGGGCGGATATTCCGGCGGCCGATCATGCTTTTGCCAACTCGCTCATCGACGCGCTGGCGACCGCGCCAGCAGACCTTCGCAAGCCGGTCAATCTGCTGCAACCCGTCGAGGTGTTCGTGACGCAGCTTTTGCTCGACTCGCTTCCGCCGGAACGGGCCGGCGTAGTCCACGGCGATTTGCTGTCTCACCTCATCTGGATGGCGTTCGATGGATTCGTCATCAATCACCGTATCGGCGACGATCGCGACATCGACAAAATCTCGGGCATGATGGCCGACCTGCTGCTTGGCGAGCAGGAGTCGGAAGCGCGCTAGCAGTTCATCCGCGACGAAGCGGAATTTTGAAAACTTTGACAGCACGCAAAAAAGAATGCCATTCTGTATTTAGGCTGCTGCCTTTAGCGGCCGGACTCCCTAATCCTCTGATTGTTCACGGCGTAAGACCTCGCTGCGGCGCACACTGAATCGGCGCTGGAGCGCGGACCGAACCTGCCGGACAATCAGGTGGTCGGGCAATCAATGGCGTTACTATTTGCCTGAGGTGCTGGCATGGCCGCAATCTCCGAAAACGCGCAATTACGTTCGTTCAACCCGCCGTCCAGAACCACGTATCTGGTCCTGGTCCTGTGTTTCCTGACGATCGTCGCCGAGGGCTACGACATCGGTGTGATGGGAACGATCGTCCCGTCCCTGCTGAGCGATCCCGTCTGGAAGCTCACCCCGATGGAAATCGGCGCCATGGGCAGTGCCGCCCTGTTCGGCACCTTGTTTGGGTCGTATTTCATCAGCGTGATCAGCGACCTGGTCGGCAGAAAACTGCTGCTGATCAGTTGTGTCGCCCTCTTCTCGCTGTCGATGCTCGGCGCAGCGTGGGCGCCGACGCCGTTCGTGTTCTCCGTTAGCCGGTTCATTGGCGGGCTCGGCCTTGGAGGAGTCATTTCAGCGGCAGCGGCGCTGACCGTCGAATATTCGCCGTCTGACAAGCGCAATCTGAATTTCGCGCTGATGTACTCGGGCTACTCGCTCGGTGCGCTGCTATCCGCGGTCATCGGTATTTTCTTTGTGCAATCGCACGGATGGCGCTTCGTCGTTGCGCTAGGGGCGAGTCCGCTGCTAGCGCTTCCTCTTCTCGTGTGGCTTCTGCCTGAATCACTCGACTTTCTGCTTGCGAAGGGCGAAGAAACTCAGGCGAAGACTTTGGCCCAACGCCTGGGTATCGATTCATCCGTGTTTCAACGTGCAAGCCGCAGCGCGGCACCGAAACCCTCGCTTGGCGCCGTGTTCCGCGAAGTGTTCTCGCCGCAAAATTTCTGGGCAACGGTTTGTCTGTGGGTTGCGCAGGTTGCCGCCGTGCTGGTGATTTACGGTTTGGGCACGTGGCTGCCGCAACTCATGCGCAAGCTCGGTTATGACCTCGGTTCGAGCCTGTCGTTTCTCGCGGTGTTCATGCTGTCGTCCGCGTTGGGCGGCATCCTCATCGGTCAGATTAGCGACCGCCTGGGCGCGCGCAAGACCATCGTTGCGGGCTATATCATAGGCGCGCTCTCGGTGTGCGGCCTCACCCTCAAGGGAAGCCTCGTCTTCAACTATGTGCTCGTCGCACTCGCCGGCTTTGGCAGCATTGGCGTCGCGATGGTTCAGTTGGGCTTCATCGCCAACTTCTACCGCGCACATGCGCGTGCGAGCGCGACCGGATGGGCCGTTGGCATTGGACGTTTTGGCGCGATGAGCGGTCCGATGGTCGGCGCCTATCTCGCCGCGCACAACGTCGAAGTCCAATGGAATTTCTACGCGTTTGCCGCCTCCGCACTCGTTGCTGCGCTGGCGATTGCTTTGACTGGCAACCCGCAGTCACGCGTGGCGCGTGTCGACTCGTCGAGCGTTTCGCTGGAAGGCTGAATGGATTTGCAAAGCACGCGCAGGTCGCGAGGCACTCAGCATTGACGCACTGCGCACTTTCCCCAAAACAGACAACGGAGACAAATCGATGAGCATCGGCTTGGGCACCCTGGCCCGGATCGGTCATCTCTATCCGTCTGGAGGACTCTGCGACTTCGAGGTTCAGTTGATGGCGCCCGAGGGCGTGCAGTTCGTGACAACGCGCTTGCCGTTCCGCGATACGTCACTCGAATCCGACACGAAGATCATCGACAACCTTGAATACCATGCGGGCTTGCTCGCCGACGCGAAAGTCGATCTGATCGCGTTGAATTGCACGGCGGCAGGTGTGGTCAATGGCCCCGACGCAATCAGGCGGCGAATCACGGACGCGACGGGCATTGCCGCCGTGACGACGATTGATGCGGTACTCGCTGCTTTGGAAGCACTGTCGGCCTCAAGAATTGCGTTGCTGACACCCTATCGGCAAGAGGTCGTACTGAAGGAAATAGGCTTTCTGCGCGCACATGGGATCGACGTCGTTGGCCACGCAAGCCAGCCATGCCAGACGCCTTTGGAGCAGGCGGCCATCACGCCGGAATCCTGGCTCCATCTTGCGGCAGGAATCGCAGGCAGCTTTGACGCCTTATTGATAAGTTGTGCAGGTATTCAAGTCAGCCCGGTGATCGAGACGCTTGAAAACGAGGTCGGGGTTCCCGTCGTCACGAGCAATGCCGCTTTGCTTTGGTATTGCCTGTGCCGGTTCGGAATTGTCGAGCGGCCTACGGGCTACGGCTCACTTCTCGCGAAGATTCTCGCCCGCGGACCGGCTCTGCCCGATGCGGGCACCACGACTTTGCAAGAAGTATCGCCAGCCGCGTCACTTGCTCAACGTACGATATAGCTCGTTGGCGCGCGCCTCGCCACTGCGGTAAGGCACGCTTAGCCGGCTGAAGCCGGCCACGCACCGCGCTTCAGACCGGCTTGCCTTCGCTGCTGGCCCAGTTGCGCATCAGCGTATTGCTCGACAAGCTTTCGTCGATCAACTTCTTTGCGGTTTGGATTCCGGCAATCGGCAACCCGGTTGGATCGAGCACGCCGATCTGCACCAGCACCGACGCTTGATCCCAATAGATGTGCTCGTTGTAAAGCTTGTCACCGCGGAAATGAACGACGGCAAGCATCGGGATCTCGATGTACTTGCCCGTCGGCGCAAGACCCGGCAACAGCCAGTCGATTTCGCGATCGTGAGTCGCACAAAAAATAAATTCGTCGACGAGGCGATCCGCGCCGATGGTGCGTGAAATCGGAATGAGCCGCGTATCGTCGGGATTGGCGTAGACGAAATGGTATTTGTAAAAGCGCTTGAGTTGATCGTGGCCGACGCCGCCCGTCATCGTCGGAATGTGATTGACATACGGCTCGGCAACCATCGTGGGCAACACGGCGTCGACATCGCGCGCGGCGAATTCGTAGTAGCAGTGCAACTCCCACAAATCATTCAGATCGTAGACGGGCCCGAGCACCTTGCGCAGAATCGCGAGCGTGCGCGAATAGGCCATCATCGCGGCCGGCTTGTCGAAGTGCTCGCGCTCCGGCGTGGCGAACGCGTGGTCGCAACCGGCGTAGACATACTGCTCAATTCGCGGATTCGCACACAGCGCGGCCTGGATCTTCTCGCGCGTCGCCGGCGGGCAAAGCGCATCATTGCCCGCAAAGTGGAACACCATCGGACAGTGAATCGACGGCACCTCGTGCAAGAACGCGTCCAGACCCACGCCGTAGTAACTCACCGCGCAGTCGACATCGGTTCGCGCAGCGGCAAGCATCGCCAGCTTGCCGCCGAGGCAGTATCCGAGCGCACCGACCTTGCCGGCCTGTTGCGGCAGCGCGCGCAGTGCCTTGAGGGTCGACGCGATGTCCTGGACCGCGAGCGTCAGGTCGAGCCGCGCGTTGTAGTCGAGCGCCGCGGCAAAGTCCTCGTCGCCATAGCCCAGCTCGACGCGCGGCTTCATTCGCCAGAACAGATCCGGCACCAGCACCACATAGCCTTCTTCCGCGAAGCGGTCGGCCATGGACTTCATATATCCGTTGATGCCGAAAATTTCCTGCAACAGGACGAGGCCGGGCCCCGAGCCCTGTTTGGGCTTCGCAAGATAAGCGGAAAACGTCGCCCCGTTATCTCCGTTGATCTGAATGAACTCGCCGCTCATGATGCTTTCCCTTTCGTTTCTGAAGTGCTTGAGTTGTGGCTTCCGAACCGTTCACACGACGCCCGAAAGACTCTTCTGCGCCGCCTGCCGGTCCGCAGCCAGGCCGGCCGCAAGCTGTTGCGCCATCGCGCCGACGTAGACTTCATCGACGCCGTTCGCGAGCGCCGCAAGCGCTGCGTCGACGACCTCGGTGACCGAGAGTTTCGGCGGGGGAAAATCGCGGCTCATGTCGGTATCGATCGCGCCGGGAAGAATCGACAGCACGCGCACGCCGTGCGGCGCGAGCTCGGCCCGCACGCCTTCGGTCATGCGCAGCGCGGCCGCCTTCGACGCACACAGCGATGCCATCGACGGCAACGTGACTCGCGCGAGAATCGATGACACATTGACGATTACGCCACCCCCGCGTTGCAACGATGGCGTGAACGCCCGGATCATGTTCAGCGTGCCGAAGTAATTGACCTCCATCTCGGCGCGCGCCGCGTCGCGATCATTCGCTGCAAGCATGGGCTCGAGCCGATTGATGCCCGCGTTGTTCACGAGCAGATTTGCATCGCTTGCGACGGCTGCCGCCCGCGCCACCTGCTGCGGGGTCGTAATATCGAGCTCGACCGGCACGACACGAGCATCGCGATACGCCAGAGTCCGAACATCCCGCGCGCCCGCGTATACCTTGCGCGCGCCCTCTTCCAGCAACTTCGCCACGAAGCTCGCACCGACACCGCGATTGGCGCCCGTCACGAACGCGACACAGCCTTCAACTTGCATACTTACCTCCGAATGTTCAGCCTGCCTGGACCTGTGCCACTGCGCCACGATCCGCTGAATGCGCCCATCAAATCCCGTAAGCGAGAATGCGGCCCGCGTCGTCGATGTCGATACGCACCGCGTCGCCCGATCGCATTGCGCGATCGAGCCGCGCGATCACAATGGGCCCGGCGCTCGTCACCACGCTCGCAAGATGCACATCGCGACCGCCCTCTGCCCCGACGCGATGACGCACAACGGTCGTCTCGGCGACGAAGCCGCCCTCCACCGCGCGCTTGACCCACTCGGCGCCGCCGCATGCGGGGCAGCAATAGCGCGCGGGGAACAGCGCCGATCCACACTGCTTGCACTGGAACACGTGGAATGTCATTGCGCACCTCGCCGATCTCGCTCGAGCACCACCGCATTCGCGCACATGCCGTAACGATACTCAACCATGCCGTAGCCGCTCACGACCGCGCGTTGCGCGTCGCGCACCTGGCGCTCGCCCGCCGCGCCGCGCAACTGCGTGATCGCCTCGACGAGGCCGTGCATGCCGCCCGCGGCGCCCGCCTGTCCCGCAGACAACTGGCCGCCGGATGTGTTGACGGCAAGCTCGCGCAAGCCGATGCGCGCGATCAACGCGCGCAGATCGCCGTCCGGAGCAAAGCCGAGATCGGCAAGTTGCGCGAGAACCATCACGGGGTAGTCGTCGTAGACGGATACCAGGTCCATGTCGTCCGGCGTGAGCCCGGCTTTGCGCCAGAGATCGTCGGCAATCGCCGCGAGCGAGGTCTGCAGGCCATCGTCCGACTGGTGGTCGGGGTTGTACAGACATTGCAGCGCAAGCACGCGCACGTTCACCGTGTGGCGCACCAAATCGGCGCGCGCGAGGATCACGGCATTCGCACCGCTCACGACCGGCACGCAATCGAAGCGGCCAAGCGGCTCGGCGACCATCGGCGCGTCGAGATACGCGTCGATCGTCAGCGGCGTGCGATAGACAGCCTGCGGGTTCTGCGCGGCCCAGCCGCGTTGCGCGACGCACAGCGCGCCGTAATCGCGGCGCGTCAGGCCATGCCGTTTCGCATGACGCTGCGTGAGCATGGCGAACAGACTGTTCGGGCCGCCGTTCTCGAGCGGACGCAGCAAGTTGCGTGTCGTCAGGTTGTAATGCTCGACCAGTTGCTTGAAGTCGGCGGGTTCGAAACGGTCGCCGGACACCAGCGCGATGACCTTCGCGTCGCCGTGCTGAATCGCGCGGATCGCGTGCTGAAGCAGGTTGATCGCGCTCGCGCCGCCGTGGCAATCGTCCATGCACCAGCGCGGGCTGAGGCCGAGGCGCCACGCGACGTCGATGGCGTGATCGGGCGCGAGCGTGAAGGACGCCACGCCGAGGCCGTCCACGTCCTTCGCCGACAAACCCGACTCGGCGAGCGCCGCGCCGAACGCTTGCGCAAGCAGATCTCCGGTGGACGCCGCCGTCGGCTGACGGCGGTACGGCACCTCGACGGCCGCCGTCAGCAGCACATCATGGAGCACGTCAGGGAAGTGGCTGAATGGCATGAGGGATGTCCTTGCATCGTCGGAATCAATGCTCACGCCGCACCGCGGTTTCGTGCGTGAACAGCAGCGTGATCACGGTGATCATGCCCATCGTCATCAGCAGCACAGCCACCGGCCAGGCCGCGTGATAGTGCGCGAGCAACGCGGTCGCAATGAGCGGCGACAGTCCTCCCGCGAACACCGAAGCGATCTCGTGCCCGAGTGCGAGGCCTGAGTAACGCACCTTGGGCCGGCGACTCGCCGATGTGCTCCCGCTGTGTGCTTGCGGCAGAAAACGTTCGCGTGCTTGCCATCTTGAGCTCCTGGTGTGCATCCGGAGATGCACTCGACGTTGCTGATGCGTCTGCCGTGCCATGCTCGCGCCAAGGGCGTTCGGAGCGACGGAATGGGGGTTACGTCATGAACGCTTGAGCCGGTATCCCGACGCGTCGAGGTCCCACGTCGTCCACGTGACGCCTTGCTCGCGCAGCTTGAATTTCTGAATCTTGCCGTTCTCCGTCTTCGGCAGCTCTTGCGCGAAGTCGAGATAACGCGGCACGGCGAAATACGGCAGACGGGGTTCGCAGTAGCGAATCAGGTCGACTGGCTCGAGCGTTTCGCCAGTGCGCAACACGAGCGCGGCCATCACTTCGTCTTCGGCAAGCGAGGATTTGACCGCGAAAACTGCCGCTGTTTCGACTGCCGGGTGGCTCAACAGAACTTGCTCGACTTCGAACGAAGAGACGTTCTCGCCGCGGCGCCGGATCGCGTCCTTCTGCCGATCGACGAAACGGTAATCGCCGTTGGCTTCACGCACGACGCAATCACCGGTGTGAAACCACAGGTTGCGCCACGCCTCGACCGTCTTCTCGGCCATGCCGAGATAGCCGCTTGCGAAAGCGAACGGTTCGTCGGCACGCAGGATCAGCTCACCGGCTTCGCCATCGGGCACCGGCTGGTCGTGTTCGTCGACGACGCGCGCGTCGAAGCCCGCGGAGAGCTTGCCCATATAGCCCGGCCTGTGCTCGCCGATGACGCTGCTGATCACGCAGTTAGTCTCCGTTGAACCGTAGCCGTCGATCAAGGCGATGCCGCAGCGCGACGTGAAGTCTTGCTGGAAATGCCCCGGCACGCCCGGCGCAAGCGCGATGCGTACGCGGTGCTCGCGCTCGTTCCGCGCGACCGGACGGCCCAGCAGGATCGGCACCATCGCTCCGAGCACGAAGGTCACCGTCGCGCGGGTTTCGACCAGTGCGTCGAAAAAGCCGCTTGCGGAGAAACGCCGGTCGGCGACGAGCGCAGCGTCGTGAATTAATGCCTGAAAAAAGCTGTTGATTGCATTCGTGTGAAAGAGCGGCAGGCAGGTGTACAGCACATCACCGGCGACGACGCCGAGATCGCGCGCCGTGTTCTTGCCCCACCAGTAGAACTGCGCATGCGGACAGACCACACCCTTCGAGAGGCCCGACGTGCCCGAGGTGTAGAGCACGGCGAACGGGTCGCCATCCGCGAGCACGGCCGCGTCGAGCAACTCGCCTGCCGGCGGCAGTGGGACCGACGTGTAGCCTGCGGCGCTTGCCGTTTTTTGCGCCTCGGCTTCGGCATCACCCGCTTCGCCTTCGCCTATCAGCCAGATGGTTTGCAGACAAAGGTCTCGCGCATCGAGTGAGAGAACGGCATGGACCAATTGCGTTTCGGCGACGAGCAGGCGCGCGCCGCAGTTGCGCAGAATATGTTCCAGTTGCAGACCGCGCGATGCGGTATTGATTGGGACCACGACCGCGCCGAGCCATCCGCAGCCCAGCAGGACCTCTATGAATTCAGTGCGGTTGCCGCACAGCAGCGCGACGTGATCGCCACGCTTGACGCCTTGCGCGGCGAGGGCGCCGGCGCGACGCGCGGCGATCTCGACGGCGTCGGCGCCCGTCCATGTCGTCGTGCGATCCGAGAAGAGCGGCGCACTGCCGTTTCGGGCCGCGCGCGAGGCCAGCAAGGCCGGCAATGTGCGATTTGCGACGAGCTTGTGCGGCTCGCTGTTGCAGTGCTCGACGATTGTCTCCGTGGGTCCCATTTGCTCGTGTCTCTGATGTGTGTGAGGCGAGTCTAGGATCGGGTAGACTATCCGTCAAATTAATCAATTTCTCTACGCTGATAAATATGACTGATTTTGATAAGGTCGATCTGAACCTCTTGCGCGTCTTCCTCGTGATCTTCGTGGAGCGCAGCCTGACGCGCGCTGGACAGCAGCTCGGACTGTCGCAGCCGGCGGTCAGCTACGCGCTGGGACGTCTGCGGTCCCTGTTCGACGATCCGCTATTCATCAGGTCAACGGAAGGCATGCTGCCGACTCCGAAGGCGGAACAACTGGCTGCTCCGCTCGGCCGCGCAATCGGGTCGATCCGGGAAACGCTGGGCCATAGCGAACGGTTCGATCCCGCTTCGAGCTCGCGCGAATTCCGGCTATCGATGTCCGACGTCGGAGCCCAGGTGTTTCTCCCGCTCATCTGCGAGAAGTTGCAGCGCGTGGCGCCGCTGGTCCGCATCGCGGCAGAGCAGGTGCCGCTTCCGGTGATCGAGGAAAGACTGCGGCTGGGACAGCTCGACTTTGCGATTGGAAACATGTCCGCCCTCAAGCGGGTGACGAATTCCGCGCTCCTCTTTCACGAGGAATACGCGTGCATGACGCGCAAGCGTCCGGGGCTGCCGGCCCGGCGTCTGTCGGAGCAAAAGTTTCTCGAGTTATCGCACGTGACCGTGGCGTCGAGCGACAGCAGCCACGTGGAGATCGACGATGCATTGCGCACGCGCGGCCTTCATCGGCGCATTGTTTTGCGCGTGCCGCATTTCACGGTGATTCCGCAAATCCTTCTACGCACCGACTGGATGGTGACGCTGCCACGCGGGGTGGCGCGCGTGTTCAACGAATCGGGGCAATTTCTGATTTATCCGGTGCCGGTCGAACTGCCGCACATTGCATCCACCGTGTATTGGCACCCTTCGTTCGACGCCGACGAGGGCAACCGCTGGTTTCGCGAGATGCTTGTCGAGACCTTGCATCTGGATTAGAAGCGCCTGCGCACGGGGCATTGTCACGTTGTCGAGGCGGTCGCTTAAGATCGCGTGATGGAGAAATCCAAATCGCTCTTCTATGGGGGCGTGGAAGTCAAGGCCAGTTCGATGGAAGAATTCGCGCGCGCTGATGCCTTGGTACAGGTTGTGCATCGCCGGCCTGCGGGTCGGCTGTTACGACCATGACGCAGGCTGGCGATGGACAACCTGTAAAGGCGGAGCTTGGCGAGCCGGATGACGCTGCGAGCGCTGCAATACCGCTTCAGGGCAGCGAGGGAGGCCGCCGAAATTGCGGCTGCGGATTTCCAGTTTCGCGACCTGCGCGCCAAGGCAGGAACAGATAAGACTGAAGCAACGGGCGACATTCGGCACGCTCAGAAACAGCTCGGCCACGGCTCAGTGGTCATGACGGAGCATTACGTGCGGCCAACCCACTAGTTGGTTTTGCGGAACAAAACTGGGGTTGAAAAAATCGCTGAATCCTTTGGTGGGCCGGGTCGGATTCGAACCGACGATGTCCTTTCGGAGGCGGATTATGAGTCCTCGCGAGAATGCAAGAAAATCAATGGGTTATGCCATTTTCATTTCCGCAATCAGGCTGGTTTCACGCCCCGGAAAGCCTTGCAATTTAAGGAACGCGTATCGATTTGCGGAAATGCCATAACCCGACGCCGCAGCGCGCAAGAATAGCACCCGGTCGGCCAAATCTGAAGGATGCGGTACAACCAACCTGGCGTCATCCGTCCGTCACGTCCCGTCCCGCTTACGCCGTTCGAGATGCCCATGTGGGCATATCAACGTCGGCCATCCTGCAGTTCATCCCGTCCCGGTTACCGCCATTCCGCAATGCCTGGTTCCGGGCAGCGTGGATGGGCGCATTCGACCGTTCCGGTCCTTGGACACCACGTCGTGTCAATGGCAGGTGCCGAGTGCAGACGATCCCCCGGAGGGCAGAGGTACGAATGCACGCCCATGCGTGGCAACCGTCCGCTTGGAAACGTCAACTTATGGATCCGCCGATGAAGGAATACACGGCCTGGGCGGATGATCGAACTCGTACGTCGGTGCGTCCTGGCATCCCGGCGCGAGTCGCCCTTCCTCAAGCCGCGAATTCCCGATCTTGCAACACAAGGGTTCGACTCACGGCGCCAAACATAAAGCGCAATAGCGGCAGACGTCAAACACCCCGAGGCGCAAGCGGCCGTCTGATCAGCCCCGCTTACCCGGGTCGAGCCAACGTTGGATGCGTACTCCCGCCCCGGGTGGACGGCGACGTGCAGCAAATGCCCCACCGTCCGGTCGGTCCGGCAACTTCAAGCCGTTCCTGATTACCCTGTATGCCAGGAGGCGGACTGCCACGGAAACGCGACCGTGGATCACCGGCCGCGAGGCGCGCATGCTGGAACCGCCCTGGTGTTTATTGCCGGCTCATGCTGACGGCAAGCTGGCTGTTGACCGAGTTGACACCCGGCACAGTCTTCGCAGCATCGATGGCCTTCTGGATCTGGTCGTCGTTGGGCACCGATCCCGTCAGCGCAATGCTGCCGTGCTTCACCAGAACCACGATATGCGATGAATCAAGACCTGCCGTGTGAGTTAGAGCTTGGCGCACGGCTTTCGTCAATCTGCGGTTTGCTGTGCGCTGTTCCTTTGCGGTAGGGGCGGACGCTGCCTGAGAATCCGGTGTGGCAGACGCATTGCCCGGTTGCGCAAAGGTGTTCGCAATAGTTGCAACCAATAGTACGGCAACAATCGTTTGAATTGACTTGACCAGCTTCATTTCACTTCTCCTTTTCCATATCGCCGTAGCGAACACTTGAACCAACAGGCAAACGGTCCCGTTGACGCCTGCGATTAACCGGGCGGACAGGCGCACCGGAAGGCGCTTTCTCCGACTGTTTCCGGGTATGGACTAGAACTTGTGGCGCATGGCAATCCGCACCAGGGTCTGGTTGGTGTTCGACGAGTCGCCTGCATTGCCGATGTTGGCGACTGCGGGAGCGCCGGTCGAAGAGGTGCCGGCTGCTTTCTGGTAAGCGCCTTCAACATACACATCGGTACGCTTGGACAGCGAGTAATCCGCAATCAGACTGAACTGGTTAAAGTGTTGGTTGCCCAGATTTGTGCCATTCGCCGTCGCAATGTTGTTGCCTTTGGTGTAGTTATAGGCCGCTCCAACATAGAAGGCCGGCGTAAAGACCCACTTCAGCCCAACGTCGACATTGTTGAATATCGCAGTTGCGCCACTCAACGCGCCAATGGACGCGTACTGCGTGTTCGAATACGACAAACCGATCAAGGCCGGTCCGATCGTGTACGTCCCACCTGCCACTACGACCTGATAGGCATTTGCGCTTTCATAGCCTTTGTTCAGGATCCCGGTCAATTGGGTACCGCTAGCGTTGCCCGTAAAAAATCCGGTTCCAGGGGTCGCGCCCGTCGGGTTCTTGAAGTACAGATAGGCCACCCCCAAAGCTACCGGACCGTGGTTGTAGGCCGCGCCCGCGGAGTAGCCTCCACCGCCAGTGATATTGCCAGGCATGCCACCTACGCTAAGTTGCGCACCGAAAGACAGACCGCTGAAGCTCGGACTCGCATAGCGGATTGCATTGTTGGTACGTAGCGAGTTGGCGGTATTATCCAGATCGCCGGGGTGCATGAACAACTGACTGCCGATATAACCCTGGATGGTGACGGCCTGAGCGTAATTCACCACGGAGTCATACTGTCGGCCCAACATCACGTCACCATAACTCGCGTTGCTCAAACCTACATAGGCCTGACGTCCAAACGCTGTACCGCCTTGTGCAAAGGCCCCGGTGTTCAGGTTGACACCCGACTCAAGCGTAAAAATAGCCCTGAGGCCACCACCGAGGTCTTCCGAACCTTTCATTCCCCAACGGCTGCCAAGCGGCCCGTTAAGAGAGTCCATGTAAAACTTTCGTCCTCCGCCCGGAAGGGTTGACGCGGTGACGTTGTTGTTGAACATGAGTCCTTCGTCAAGGACCCCGTACAGGGTCATACTGCTTTGTGCATGCGCCACTGAGGCGAATGCACAAAGTGCTGCCACAGCGAGTAGCGACTTTTTCATCGAATGATCTCCAGTTGATTGCGTTCGTTTAATTTTTTAAAAACAGGGGTACACCTGAAGTTTCTCCTGTCGAACCTGCGTTTATCGAAGTCAAGACAAACGTAAGTTTTTTTTGGTGATCGATCGTCTGATGGCAGACATAATTTCAATTCATATAATTTGCAGTCCTATATGTAAAAGCGAATTTGATCGATCTTTATTGTGATGTTCGCCACACCATTAGTGGTGCGCCCGTCCTCGCCAGATCGTCAAGGGAGTCGGATTACCTTGCCACGGCTCTCTCCAGGTTTACCCACGTCAGCTCCGGCTTTTGGGCGACTCACTCCGGATGGGGGTTGCGCGAAGTCGGCATCACGAGCGCATCGCCGTCGATCACCACTTTTCCTCCCACCGTGCACACGGTCGATAGTACGACGCGCCGTTTTTGCGGAATTAGCTCCCTGACGGTCACCGTGGCGTGTACTGTATCGCCCGGGCGTACCGGTGCCCTGAAGCGCAAGTTCTGGCTCAGGTAAACGGTCCCGGGCCCCGGCAGACGGCCGGCAATGGCCGCGGAGATCACACTCGCGGTCAGCATCCCATGGGCAATACGGCCCTTGAACTGGGTCGTCTGCGCAAACTCCTCGTTAATGTGCAACGCGTTGTTGTCGCCCGATGCGCCCGCGAAGAGGACGATGTCTGCTTCGGTAATGGTCTTGGCGAACGTGGCGCTCATGCCCACCGTGAGGTCTTCAATGTCGTGTCCTTCGAGTTCGTTCATGGCTTCTTCAGTGAGGGAGCCCTGGTGGGCAAAATCCGGGTCATCGGGCGACGAATCAGACGTCCCGTCGTCCATGAGCCGATAGTCGCGGCGCGAGTGCACCAGGAGGTGACAGACTTGCCGAACGAACACATCATTGCTGTCCTCGCTCAGAGTGCGCATAGGGTTGCGGCGTCGCCGGCGATCTACATCCCGGCATAGTTGGGCCCGCCACCGCCCTCGGGCACAACCCAGACGACGTTCTGTGTCGGGTCCTTGATGTCGCATGTCTTGCAGTGCACGCAGTTCTGCGCGTTGATCTGCAGCCGGTCCGAGCCATCTTCGTTCTTCACGAACTCGTACACGCCTGCCGGGCAGTACCGGCTCTCGGGCCCTGCGAATGTCGCCAGGTTCACGGACACGGGCACGGATGCATCCTTGAGCGTCAGATGCGCGGGCTGGCTTTCTTCGTGGTTGGTGTTGCTGATGAAGACGCTCGACAGGCGGTCGAAGGTTAGCTTGCCATCGGGCTTGGGATAGACGATCGGCTCACACGCGGCTGCGGGCTTGAGATAGACATGGTCGGGTTTGTGGCGGTGGATGGTCCATGGGATGCGGCCCTTGAGCACGAACTGCTCGATACCCGTCATCAGCGTGCCAACGGTGCGCCCCTTTTTGAACCATTGCTTGAAATTGCGCGCCTTGTTGAGCTCGCGGTACAGCCACGATTTCTCAAACGCGTCCGGATACGCAGACAGCTCGTCGTGCTTGCGGCCTGAAACGATGGCGTCGTAGGCCGCCTCGGCGGCCAGCATGCCGGTCTTGATAGCCGCATGGCTGCCCTTGATACGGCTCGCGTTCAGGTAGCCAGCGTCGCAGCCGACCAGTGCGCCACCCGGGAACACCGTTTTCGGCAGGGAGAGCAGGCCACCGGCCGTGATGGCGCGCGCGCCATAGGCCAGGCGCTTGCCGGTGACTTCGCCCTGGTCGTTCTCAAAGTAGCGTCGAATACCAGGGTGGGTCTTGAAACGCTGGAATTCCTCGAACGGGCTGAGGTAGGGATTCTGGTAGTCGAGGCCAACCACAAAGCCGATCACAACCTTGTTGTCTTCCATATGATAAAGAAACGAGCCGCCGTACGTGGCCTTATCGAGCGGCCAGCCTGCGCTGTGCAGGGCCAGCCCGGGCTTGTGACGTGCAGGGTCGATTTCCCACAGTTCCTTGATGCCGATACCATAGCTTTGAGGATCGCGGCCCTCGTCGAGCCTGTACCTCGAAATCAGCTGCTTGCCCAGATGCCCGCGTGCGCCTTCGGCGAAGATGGTGTATCTGGCGCGCAGTTCCATACCGAGCTGGAAATTCCCGGTGGGCTCGCGGTCCTTGCTGAGACCCAGGTTGCCGGTGGCCACGCCCGCGACGGACCCGTCTTCGTTGTAGAGCACCTCGGCAGCGGCAAAGCCGGGAAAGATTTCCACACCGAGGTTTTCGGCCTGCTGCGCCATCCAGCGCGTGACGTTGCCCAGGCTGACAACGTAATTGCCATGATTGTTGAAGCAGTCGGGCAGCAACCGGTTTGGTACGCGTCTGGCACCCGTTTCGGTGGCCATGAGAAACACGTCCTCGGTGACCGGCTGGTTCAGCGGTGCCCCCAGTTCTTTCCAGTCCGGAAACAGTTCGTTGATCGCCGTGGGATCCATGATCGCGCCCGAAAGGATGTGAGCGCCGGGCTCGGATCCTTTTTCGAGCACCACGACAGATACGTCCGTCCCCCCGGCAGCCGCCAGTTGTTTGAGTCGGATAGCGGTGGCCAGACCCGCGGGGCCGCCGCCCACGACTACCACGTCGTACTCCATGGCTTCGCGCGGACCATACTGCGAGAGCATTTCCTCGTGTGTCATAAAATTTCCTTGTGACTCGTCACTGAACGCAACGAGTCCGACGAAAACGTTGTTCTGAGACCTACACCCGCTCCAGCACCACAGCGATGCCCTGCCCCACGCCGATACACATGGTGCACAGGGCGTAGCGCCCGCCGGTGGCGTGCAGCCGATTCACGGCCGTCGTGGCCAGGCGTGCGCCGCTCGCACCCAGCGGGTGACCCAGCGCAATCGCACCACCCCACGCATTGACGCGCTCGTCGTCGTCCCCGAGACCCAGCAGACGCAGCACTGCCAGGCCCTGCGCGGCAAACGCTTCGTTCAGTTCGATCACGTCGATCTGCTCCAGTTTGAGTCCGGTAAGGGACAGCACCTTCTGCGTGGCCGGCGCCGGGCCAATGCCCATGATGCGCGGCGGCACGCCCGCGGTGGCCATGCCAACCACCCGGGCCCTGGGTACCAGACCGTTGCTCAGCGCCGCGGACTCGCTGGCCAGCAGCAGCGCGCAGGCTCCGTCATTCACGCCGCTGGCGTTGCCGGCGGTCACCGTGCCATCGGCTCGCACCACGCCCTTGAGTTTGGCCAGCGCCTCCAGGCTGGTCGCGCGCGGGTGCTCGTCGCGACTCACGACGATCGGTTCGCCCTTCTTTTGCGCAATGGTCACGGGCACGATCTCGCGCGCCAGATGGCCGGCCTGCTGCGCCGCCACCGCCTTGAGCTGGCTTGCTAACGCCATGCGGTCCTGTGCTTCGCGCTCGATCCTGTAGTCAGTGGCGACGTTCTCGGCCGTCTCCGGCATGGAGTCCACGCCGTACCGGTCCTTCATCAACCTGTTGATGAGCCGCCAGCCAATCGTAGTGTCATAGATGGCGTTGGCGCGGCTGAATGCGGCCTCGGCCTTGGGCATGACAAACGGTGCGCGGCTCATGCTTTCGACGCCGCCGGCTACCATCATCTGCGCTTCGCCGCTCCTGATCGCACGCGCGGCCGTGCCGACGGCGTCCAGTCCTGAGCCACACAGGCGGTTGACCGTGGCACCGGGCACCTCGAGCGGCAAGCCGGCCAGGAGGCTGGCCATACGGGCGACGTTGCGATTGTCTTCACCGGCCTGGTTCGCACAGCCGTAGATCACATCGGTCACGGCCGACCAGTCCACGTTGGGGTTGCGTTCCATCAGGGCCTTGAGCGGAATCGCGCCCAGGTCGTCAGTGCGGACGCTCGAAAGTGCTCCGCCATAGCGGCCAATGGGCGTGCGGATCGCATCGCAGATGTAAGCATGGGTCATGGTTAGGATCCTGGTTTCCGAAGTTAGAATTTCGCCGGTTTTCTGGTTCGTCGGCTGCCGCTTCAATCGCGGCTGCCAACGCAAATACACTGCACGCTAGCAAGTGCGCATAGCCAGGCGTTTGGCCTCAGGCGGGAACACGCACCACGTACCGTCATGGTGCTGGAAGAAAAAAATGGCAACCGGGCCCTCCGGTTTTACTGCCTCGACGCGGACATAGCGCCCCTGATTCAAGTGTCTGCGGGCGAATCGGGTCACACGAAACCGCGTCGCCATAGTTGGCGCCAGCCATTTCTCGACAAGTACGCGCAGGGACTTTTCTGCCGTGTTCATCTGCGACTCCTTCATTGTTCCCGTTGATACGGCCTCGCCCTGGCGCACTCGCGACTACAGCTTCGGCCACAAGGTACTGGGTCACTTCGAGTGATTGATATCCTGACGTCATCCGGCGAAGCAACGCTGCTCACCAGCGCACCGTCGCCGGCGGATGTCTAACTTAGGACACTCGACATCCGGGAGCGATGTTTCGGTATGCGGAGTGATCAGGCCATCAATACGGCCAGGTCTCCTCGCACAAAGTCGCCGCCATTAGCGTGGGCCAGTTCATCCATGGCCGCTTGCAGGGCGGCCAAGCCCTGCTGGCGTGCCCAGAACACCGGGCCGCCTTCCCAGCGGGGGAAGCCGTACCCTTGCACCATCACCACGTCGATGTCCGTTGCGCGACCGGCCACCCCTTCGGCGAGCAACCGTGCAGCCTCATTGACCATCGCCAACAGCGCGCGACGTTGTATCTCTGCGTTGTTCAGCAAACGGCGTTCGATGCCGCGATCGACGGAAGCCTGTTCGATGATGCCGCGCACCGTCTCATCCGTGGCCGCAGATCGCTTGCCGTCCGGATACGTGTAGTAGCCGGTGCCGGTCTTGCGGCCCAGCCGCCCCTGCTCGCACAGGTGGTCCAGGATCGCGACGTAGCGTTCATTGGGGTTGCGGGTGGCCGCCTGGGCCTGGCGCATGCGCCAGGCGATGTCCAGTCCGGACAGGTCGGCTACGGCAAACGGGCCCATCGCCATGCCAAAGGCCTGCAGCGCAGCGTCGACCTGCTCAGGCCAGGCGCCGTCTTCCAGCATGAACTCGCACTGCTTCCGGTAGGCGTTGTAGATGCGGTTGCCAATGAAGCCGAAGGCGTTGCCGGTCACCACCGGCTGCTTGTGCAGGCGCTTCGCCAGTTCCATGCCGGTCGCCACTACGTCCGCAGCAGTCTCAGCGCCTCGCACGACTTCCAGCAATTTCATGACATGCGCCGGACTGAAGAAGTGCAGACCCAGCACGTCCTGGGGTCGAGAGGTGATCCGCGCAATGGCGTCCACATCCAGGTAGGAGGTGTTGGTGGCCATCACGGCGCCGGGACGCGCATGCGCGTCAATCTTCGCAAACACGGACTGCTTGACTGCCATGTCTTCGAATACGGCTTCGATGACCAGGTCTGCGCGGCGCAGGTGCGCCCAGTCGGTGCTCGGCGTGAGGCGGGATTCATTGTCTTGCGCCGCGCTCACCTTGAGCTTGCCGCTGGCCACGCGGCTGCCGTAGTGTTCGCCGATCCGCTCGCGGCCCCTGCGCAGCGCGGCTTCATCCTGCTCCAGCAGGATGACATCCAACCCTGCGTCGAGAGCGCTGATGGCAATGCCCGAACCCATGGTGCCGGCGCCGATGATCGCAACCGACTGCACGGGCCGCGGGGCTGTCATGACTGCCTGCGTGAGTTTCATCGCTTCGCGTTCGGCAAAAAATTGATGACGCAGGGCGAACGCTTCGGCCGATTGCCGAAGTTGCTGGAACACGACGCGCTCGTCGGCCAGTGCATCGTCAATGGGCAGCTGAAGCGAAGCCCGGATCGCCTCAACTGCCGCCACGACGGCAGGACGGTGCTTGCCCGCGCGCAACGCCGATTGCACCGCGGACTCAATGGCTGCCGGATTGTCTTCGGGTACCTCCTCGTCGCGAATGCGGCACTTGCGTCCGGCCAGACTTCGGGCGTGTGCGATGGCGGCGCCGCGCACGTCGGTATCAACCGCCGCGTCGATCAGGCGCAATTCCAGCGCCTTGCCACTCGGGATGCGCTCGCCGCTGCAGATCATCTGGATCGCGCGCGCCACACCGACCCGACGTGGCACCCGCTGGGTGCCCCCAGCGCCCGGGATGATGCCCAGCCCCACTTCGGGCAGACCGACCACCGTGCCCAACATAGCTACCCGCGCGTCGCAACCTAGCGCGAGCTCAAAACCCCCACCCAGTGCAGCGCCATGCAGCGCGGCCACGACCGGCCTGGAGCAGGCCTCGATGGCGGCGATCACCGTCGGAAGCTCAGGCGGACCCAGCGGTTTGCCGAATTCGCGCAGGTCCGATCCGGCCATGAAGGTGTTTCCGGAACCGATCAGCACGCCTGCCTGCAGACCGGGCGTCGTCTGCAGCATATCGATGGCCTGCAGCAAGCCGCGCCGGACCTCAAGCGAGCCGGCGTTGATGGGCGGGTTGTCGATGATAATGACCAGCACATCGCCGTCGCGCTCGGTACGGACCGCTGTATGGACCGCGGTATGGACTTTGGGCTTCATGTCGGTCTCCCGCCTGCTCAAAGTGCCGCGACCAGTTCGGGCACGGCGGCGAACAGATCCGCCTCCAGACCATAGTCGGCGACGCTAAAAATCGGTGCCTCCGGATCCTTGTTGATCGCCACGATCACCTTTGAATCCTTCATGCCCGCCAGGTGCTGGATGGCCCCTGAGATGCCCACCGCAATGTACAGCTGGGGCGCCACGATCTTGCCCGTCTGTCCCACCTGCAGGTCGTTCGCGGCGTAGCCCGCGTCCACCGCCGCGCGGCTGGCACCGATGGCCCCGCCCAGCTTGTCGGCGAGCGGCGTGATCACTTCGTTAAACTTATCTGCGCTGCCAAGTGCACGGCCGCCAGAAACAATAATTTTCGCGGCGGTAAGTTCCGGGCGATCGCTCCTGACAAGCTGGCTGCTGACAAAACGCGCTTTGCCACTGTCAGCCGTCGGGGTGATGGTTTCCACCACGGCAGAGCCGCCGGAAGCGGCCGTGGCATCAAAGCCGGTGGTGCGTACAGTGAGCACCTTGGTGGCATCGCCGCTTTGCACCGTGGCAATGGCGTTGCCCGCATAGATGGGACGATCAAAGATGTCGGCGCTCTCGACCCGGGTAATCTCGCTGATCTGGCCCACGTCCAGTCTGGCCGCCACCCGCGGCGCGATGTTCTTGCCGCTGGCCGTGGCGGCAAAGAGGATGTGGCTGTAGCTACTGGCTATCCCGAGTACCTGGGCGGCGACGTTTTCAGCAAGACCGTGCGCGAAGACATCGCTATCGGCGTGGAGCACCTTGCTCACCCCGGCAATCCGGGCCGCCGCCCGAGCGGCGGCTTCTGCGTTGCTGCCGGCCACGAGGATGTGGACTTCGCCACCGCAAGCAGCGGCTGCCGTGACGGTGTTCAGGGTCGCGCCGTGCACGGAGTTGTGGTCGTGTTCAGCAATAACAAGTGCGGTCATTTGATTCAACTCCTCAGATCACTTTGACTTCGTTACTGAGCTTGTCCACCAGCGTGGCCACGTCAGGTACCTTGATGCCGGCGCTGCGCCTGGGCGGCTCGGAGACTTTAACCGTCTTGATGCGCGGGGTTACGTCGACACCCAGGTCGCCCGGCTTGACGATCTCGAGCGGCTTCTTTTTGGCCTTCATGATGTTGGGCAGCGTCACGTAGCGCGGCTCGTTCAGGCGCAGGTCGGTGGTGACCACCGCCGGCAAATCGAAGGACAGGGTTTCAAGCCCGCCATCGACTTCGCGGGTGACCTCGGCCTTGCCTTCAGCGACCTCGATCTTTGAGGCAAAGGTGGCCTGAGGCAGGTCAGCGAGCGCGGCAAGCATCTGGCCGGTCTGGTTGCAATCGTCATCGATAGCCTGCTTGCCCAGAATCACAAGGCCGGGCTGCTCCTTGTCCACCAGCGCCTTGAGTAGTTTGGCGACAGCCAGGGGTTGCAGTTCTTCGCCGGTTTCGACCAGGATGCCGCGATCGGCGCCGATCGCCATCGCCGTGCGCAGGGTCTCCTGACACTGGGCAGTGCCACAGGAAACCGCGACGACTTCCGTCGCCACACCCTTTTCCTTCAAGCGAATGGCCTCTTCGATGGCAATTTCATCAAAGGGGTTCATGCTCATCTTGACGTTGGCGATGTCGACACCCGTGCGATCTGACTTGACCTGCACCTTGACATTGAAGTCGACCACGCGTTTGACCGCGACCAATACTTTCATATCTGCTCCTTGACTGCGAATGACGGATTCAAATCAACGATCGGTCAGGGTTCGTCGATGGTGATGGCGATCTTCCCGAACTGACTTCCCGCTTCCAGTCGGTCGAGCGCGGCATGCACATCACCCAACGGATAACGGGAGTCGATCACCGGGCGCAATGCCGCGCGTCCGGTGAGCGCGAGCAAATGGCGGAACTCATCGAGATCCCCCAGGGTTGAACCGAAGAGCTGAAGCTGCCGAATGAAAATGCGGCGCAGATCGGCTGGCGGCTGATCGCCGGTTGTCGCGCCGCACGTCACGATGCGGCCACCGCGAACCAGCGACTTGAGTGCGCTCGACCAGACTGCCTGACCCACATTCTCGATCACGACATCGACACCACGGCCGCCCGTCAGCGCCATCACTTCCCTGGCGACGTCCTGCGTCGTGCCGTTGATCGCATGGTCCGCTCCCATCGCCAGCGCGCGCTGCAATTTGGGGTCGTCACGGGAAGTGACGATGGCCCGGCTACCCGCCAGCTTCGCTAGCTGCAGCGCGGCCAGAGACACGCCTCCGCCGATACCGAAGATGAGCACCGTCTCCCACGGCTTGAGCTGTGCTTTGGTGAAGAGCATCCGCCAGGCCGTCAGATGGTTCACACCCAACGCGGCGGCTTCCGCGAAATCCAGCGATTCAGGCATCGGAAACACGTTCGTCGCCGGCAGGCAGACGTATTCGGCAAGCGTGCCATCGCGGTGTTCTCCGAGGTACTGGATCGACGTGCACAGCACCCCTTCGCCCCGCTGGCAGAACTCACAGCGCCCGCAGGCGATACCGGGATGCACTACCACGCGCTGCCCAGGCGACAACGAGGTCTCCGAGGCATCGACCTCCTCGACGATGCCGGCACCATCAAGCCCCATGATCTGGGGTAACCGGTGCGTGATGCCGGCGCCACTGTCGCGCATGTAGAGGTCGACGCGATTGAGGGTAGCGGCTCGCATGCGGACCAGGACTTCGCCCGGGCCGCGTGCCGGCCTCGGCCGTTCGCCGATCTCGACGACTTCGTTGCCCCCGTGACCCGTGATGAATACCGCCTTCATGATCTTTACCTCGTCGATGATTGAAGTTGCCGCCGGGGCTGCCTCAGAAAGCGGCCATCCCGGTAATCGCGCGGCCGAGAATCAGCGCATGCACGTCGTGCGTACCTTCGTAGGTGTTGACCACTTCGAGGTTGACCAGATGACGGGCAACGCCGAACTCATCGCTGATGCCATTGCCACCGAGCATGTCGCGCGCCATCCGGGCAATGTCGAGCGCCTTGCCGCAGGAGTTGCGCTTCATGATCGAGGTGATCTCCACCGCCGCCGTGCCCTCGTCTTTCATTCGGCCCAGACGCAGGCAGCCCTGCAGGCCGAGCGTGATGTCGGTCAGCATGTCGGCCAGCTTCTTCTGGATCAACTGGTTGGCCGCCAGCGGCTTGCCGAACTGTTTGCGGTCCAACGTGTACTGACGCGCACGCTGAAAGCAGTCTTCCGCAGCGCCCAGCGCGCCCCAGGCGATGCCGTAGCGGGCCGAGTTCAGGCAGGTGAACGGGCCTTTAAGGCCGCGTACGTCCGGAAAGGCATTCTCTTCGGGGCAGAACACCTCGTCCATCACGATCTCGCCGGTAATGCTGGCGCGCAGTCCGACCTTGCCGTGAATGGCCGGCGCCGAGAGTCCCTTCCAACCCTTTTCCAGGACGAAGCCCCGGATCGCGCCCTCGTCATCCTTGGCCCACACGACGAACACGTCGGCGATCGGGCTGTTGGTGATCCACATCTTCGAACCGGTCAGCGAGTAGCCACCGGCAACTTTCTTCGCCCGGGTAATCATGCTGCCGGGGTCAGAGCCGTGGTTCGGCTCCGTCAGGCCGAAGCAACCGATCAGCTCGCCTGTCGCGAGCTTCGGGAGGTATTTCTGTTTGGTGGCCTCGTTGCCGAACGCGTTGATCGGCACCATCACCAGCGAGCTCTGCACGCTCATCATCGAGCGGTAGCCGGAATCGATCATCTCGACCTCGCGTGCCACCAGGCCGTAGCACACATAGTTCATGCCCGCGCCACCATAGGCTTCGGGAATCGTCGAGCCCAGCAGGCCAAGCGCGCCCATCTCGCGGAAGATCGCAGGGTCGGTCTGTTCGTTGCGGAAAGCGTCGAGCACCCGGGGGGCGAGTCGCTCCTGGCAGTAGGCGCGCGCCGCATCGCGCACCTGGCGCTCGTCTTCGTTGAGCTGGTGATCGAGCAGCAGCGGGTCGCTCCACTGGAACGAAATATGTTTGGGGCTTGAGGTCATGATGGTGTTTCCAGCTCAACAATGGGGAAAGGAACGGCTGGCCGGCGACCGGCCCGGCGTCTGCTCAGTCGCGTCGCATCAGCTCGCGGCCGATGATGATCTGCTGGATCTGCGTGGTACCTTCGTAAAGGCGCAACAGCCGCACGTCACGATAGAAACGTTCAACCTTGTATTCGTTGATGTAGCCGGCTCCGCCATGCACCTGCACACCGCGATCGGCCACCCGCCCGACCATCTCGGTGCAGAACATCTTGGCGCATGACGCACGCATGCTGACATCCGGATCGCTCTGGCCGGCCGGCTTCGCGTCGTATCGCAGCGCACAGTCCTGCACCATTGACCACCCTGCGTACAACTCCGCTTGACTATCCGCCAGCATGGCCTGTACAAGCTGGAAGTCGCCAATACGCTGACCGAACTGCCTGCGTTCCTTTGCATACGCGACCGACTCCTGAAGCACGCGCTGCGCGACGCCACAAGCCAGCGCCGACACATGCAGGCGCCCCCGGTCGAGCACTTTCATCGCCGTCTTGAAACCCTTGCCGGGCTCGCCGCCGATGATGTTCGCAGCCGGCACCCGCACGTTGTCCAGAACCACATCGCAGGTTTTGGTGCCGCGCTGCCCCATCTTTTTATCGGGCTTGCCGAGGCTCAGACCAGGCAGACTGGAAGGCACGATGAAGGCCGAGATCCCGTTGGCACCCTCGCCATCCGTGCGCGCCATCAGCGTGAAGGCGCCGGCGCGAGGCGCGTTAGTGATGAAGCGTTTCGTACCGTTGAGGACGTAATAGTCACCGCCGGCGTCCTTGACCCGTTCGCCACGCATCCTGATCGCCGCCGCGTCCGACCCCGCGTCGGGCTCGGTCAAGGCGAACGACATGATCAGATCGCCGCTGGCCACGCGTGGCAGAACCTCGCGCTTCTGCGCTTCGGTACCGTCCATCAGGATGCCTTGCGAGCCGATGCCCACGTTGGTGCCGAACACCGAACGGAACGCCAGGGCGGTCTGTCCCAACTCATAGGCCACAGCACATTCCTGCGCCATCGACAGGCCGATGCCGCCGTACTCCTCCGGGATCGACAGGCCGAACAGCCCCATCGCCTTCATGTCCTCGACGATGTCGGCCGGCACATCGTCGAGTTCTTCGACCGTGTCCTCGGCGGGGACCAGCCGCTCACGAATGAAGCGCTGAACAGAAGCCAGCAGAAGGTCGAATGATTCGTTATCAAGAGCCATGTGTGTTCCCTAAAATGTCGATGCGCAGAATCAGGTCTCAGCGGTGCTGGAACACCGGTTTGCGTTTGTCGAGGAAGGCTGTCATGCCTTCTCGCGCGTCAACGCTCGCAAAGCGGGCATGCAGTTGGCGGCGCTCGAACAGGACGCCCTCGGATAGCGACGATTCGTAGGCGCGGTTGACCGATTCCTTGATCGCCATCAGCGCAGGCAACGAGTAGCTGGCGATGGTCGCAGCCAGCGCCATGCTTTCGTCAAGCAAGGCTTCGGCCGCCACCACGCGCGAAACCAGACCGCTACGCTCGGCTTCCGCGGCGTCGATGGTGCGTCCACTCAGACACATGTCCATTGCCTTGGCCTTGCCGACAGCGCGCGGCAGCCGCTGCGTTCCGCCGGCACCCGGCAACATCGCCAGCTTCACTTCGGGCAGAGCGAAGCGGGCACTATCGGCGGCAATGACGATGTCGCAGGCCAGGGCGAGTTCGCATCCGCCGCCCATGGCAAAGCCCGCGACCGCTGCGATCACCGGCTTGCGCACACGGCGGATAGTCTCCCAGTTACGGGTGATGAAATCGCTCCTGTACACGTCCATGTAGGACCAGCCCGCCATCGCGGCGATGTCAGCCCCCGCCGCGAAGGCCTTCGCGTTGCCGGTAATGACGATGGCGCCGATACCGTCGTCGGCATCGAAGCTCAGCAGCGCAACGCCTAACGCGTCCATCAGCGCGTCGTTAAGGGCATTCATCTGTGCTGGCCGGTTCAGCGTGATGACGCCGACCCGATCCACCGTTTCAACGACGACCGGTTGCTCCTGCATGGTTCCTGCTCCCTGTTTGATTCAGTCAAAATGATGCTGATGCGCTCGTTCAGCGCGGATGGGCCAGTCTCGCGTCGGGACTTTCAGGCTGCGCTCTGGCTTCAGCCGTCCGTGTCGCGCAGCGTGTCGCGCAGCTTGAACTTCTGAACCTTTCCAGACGGCGTGGTGGGCAAACTGTCGCGTACGATCACCCGTTCCGGGATGTATTGCACGGCGACCTTGTGCGACTTCAGGAAGTCGACGATGGCTGGCAAATCAACGTGTTCGCCTGTCCTGGGGACGACGACGGCGCAGGCGCGCTCACCGAGGCGCTCGTCCGGGTAGGCCACGATGGCCACCGCGGCAATCGCCGGATGGCGGTACAGCAGCGCCTCGATCTCGACGACGGGAATGTTCTCGCCGCCGCGAATGATCACGTCCTTGCTGCGACCGCTGATACGGATGTAACCGCCCTCGTCAATGTGCGCGAGGTCGCCGGTATCGAGCCAACCCTCCGCGTCGGTCGCGTTCAGATGGGCGCGGTTCAGATAACCGCCGAAGTTCGAGCAGGAGCGCACCAGCAGGCGCCCGATTGAACCAGCGGGTAACGGCGCATCGTTTTCGTCGACCACCCGCACCTCGACCCCCGGCAGCGGACAGCCGTCGGTCGTGAACGCACGCTCGTCGTCGTCATCGAGCTTCGTTAGCGTGACCGCGCCAAGCTCGGTCATGCCCCAGGCCGAAACGATCTTGGCGCCGATCGCCTTGCGCGCATGTTCGACCAGTGGCCCGGGAATCGGCGCGCCTGCACACAGGAAGGTGCGCAGCGTGGAGACTGCCTGCCCGCTCTCGATCACCGCGTTGGCGAGATCGGTCAGAAACGCGGTCGACGCCATGGTGAAGCTCACGCGCTGGCTTTGGATCAGCTCGATCGCCGCCTTCGGCTGCCATATATCCTGCAGCACGGCTGTGGCGCGCAGCATGATCGGCATCATCAGGCCGTACATGAAACCAGTCTGATGTGCCATGGGCGAAGCCATCAGGACCACGTCGTCCCGGCCCAGGCGCATCGCTTCGGCGTAGGGAACAATGTTTGACATCAACGTGTTGGACGAATGCATCACGCCCTTGGGCTCGCCGGTCGTGCCTGACGTGTAAAGGAGTTGTGTGATTTCGTCGGGGCCGGGGCGGTGGCGGCTCAGGATCGCCTGTGCATCGGGGTCCAGTTCCCATTTCGGGCCGCTCAGCAGCGCCTCGAAGCTGTTGACACTGGGTTGGCTATCCGTTTCACCGCCAACCACCACGACATGCTGCAGATCCGGCAACGCTGTCTTCAGTCCGTCGGCCATCTGCTCGAAGTCGAATCCGCGAAACAGCCTGGGAACGATGAATACCTTGCTGCGGCTGTGGTTGAGCATGAACGACAGTTCGCGTTCACGGAAAATATGCATCAACGGATTCAGGACCGCGCCGATCCGCGAGCAGGCGAGATACGTCAGCGTGAACTGCCACCAGTTGGGCAACTGCAACGATACAACGTCGTTGCGACCGACACCGAGACGCGTGAGCCCCACCGCGATGCGGTCGGTCATCGTCGCCATCTCGCGGTAGGTAAAACATGTGGTCGTGCCGTCTTCCACCTGCCGCGCTGTGAGCGCAGTCTTGTCAGGGCACTCGGCCACACACGCGTCGAGATCATCGTTGATGGTGCGATCGTGCCACAGCCCACCCGCGATGCTCGCCGCGCGCCGCGGCGGGATCAGAACGGCGTTGAACTCCATGTCGTATCTCCGTTGATATTTTGTGCCTGCATGTGCATTCGGCTTTATGCCGGAACGGCGCCACGTCCCGCGCGGGTGCGCGCGATGATCGTCTTCATGATCTGGGCGGTGCCGTCACCGATCTGGAAACCCAGCACGTCGCGCAGGCGCTGCTCCATCGGCCCGCGATCGTAGCCGCCGTGCCCGAACGACAGCAGACACTGATGCACCACGTCGTAGGCGAGTTTCGGGCCCCACCACTTGCACATCGCGGCCTCTGCCGTATGGGGCAGGCCGCGATCTTTCAACCAGAGCGTCTGCAGGCAGAGGAGCCGCGCGGCTTCGACCTGAGTCTCGAAGTCAGCGAGCGGGTGCGACACCCCCTGAAACGCCGACAGCGGCTTGCCAAACGCCTCGCGCTGGGCCACATACTCCCAGGTCTCCTCCAGGCTGACCTTTGCAACAGCGAGCACCTGCAGGCCGATAAGCGCACGTGAGAAATCAAAGCCCTGCATCACTTGCACGAAACCCTGTCCTTCGTCCCCAAGCAGGTGATCGACCGGCACGCGTACGTTCTCGAAGAAGATCGATCCGCGGCCAATCGCGCGCTGGCCATGACAGTTGAAACGGTTGCGCGTAATGCCGGGCAGATCCATCGGCACCAGCACCGCCGAGACGCCGCGTGCCCCCGCTTCGATCGAGCCCGTGCGGGCGAACACGACTGCCGCATCAGCCTGGTCGGCAGCGGAAATCGAGGTCTTCTCGCCATCGAGCACGTAGTGATCGCCCACGCGCTCCATGCGCAGACGCAGGTTTGCGGCATCGGACCCGCCTCGCGGCTCGGTCAGCGCGATCGCGAGGAGCGCGCGGCCCTGTGTCAGGCGCTCAAGCCAGGGCTTCGCAATCTCGGGCGCGGCGTGATGCGCGAGAATCTGGCCATTCAGCGAAGCCAGCAGATTGATGTACGACAGGCTCAGGTCCGCACGGGCGATTTCTTCGTGGATGACGCCCGCAGCGAGGCACCCGAGTCCCTGACCACCATACTCTTCGGGCAGTTCGGGCGCGATGAAACCCATCTGGCCCATCTCGAGCATGAGATCGCGATCGAGCGTGCGCGTCGTGTCCCGCTCCTCGAAGCCGGGCGCGACGCGCCCTTGCGCAAAGCGCCGGGCGTGTTCGCCGAGCGCGACGAGGTCTTCATCAAGATAGGGGTTCATGGTGTCTCCAGGATGGGGCGGATTTCGGGCGCGCTGCAATAGCGCGCCAGAGGAAATCCTTTATGTGCGATCGGGCGTTACTTCGCGTACTTACGGAACTCAGGTTTGCGCTTTTCCTGGAACGCCCTGACCCCTTCGCGCGACTCTTCCGTGTCGTAGTACAGCTTGAGTGCGTACATGCCCATGCCCGCGATACCCGCCTGGTGCGCGGTGTCCATGTTGAAGGAGCGCTTGGCGATCGCAATCGCGGTCGGGCTCTTCTCCATAATTTCGTCGCACCACTTCTGCACTTCAGCGTCGAGTTGCTCATGTGGCACGACCGCGTTGACGAGGCCCATTGCCAGCGCTTCGGCGGCCGGATAGCGGCGGCACAGATACCAGATCTCACGCGCCTTCTTCTCGCCGACCACCCGTGCGAGAAAAGCCGTGCCGTAGCCCGGATCGACCGAGCCGACCTTCGGGCCCGCCTGCGCGAAGACAGCCTTCTCGGAAGCGATCGTGAAGTCGCAGATCGTGCACAGCACGTTGCCGCCGCCGACCGCGAAACCCTGCACGCGCGCGATCACAGGCTTGGGTACATCGCGGATCGCGGCGTGTAGTTCTTCCATCGGCAGGCCGATGGTGCCGCGGCCATCGTATTGTCCTTCATGGGCCGACTGGTCGCCGCCCGTGCAAAAGGCCCGGTCACCCGCGCCGGCCAGCACGATGACGCCGATCTCGCGCGAATAGCCCGCCTTGTTGATGGCGTGGATCAGCTCGTCGCAGGTCCGTCCGCGAAAGGCGTTCATCCGGTCCGGCCGGTTGATCGTGATCCATGCCGCGCCGTTGCGTACTTCGTAGAGGATGTCTTCGTAGTTCATGATGAGTTCCTTGCAGATAATTGGGGTCAGCCGGCCATCGTCAGGCCGCCGGACACGCTGAGCACCTGTCCCGTGATGAAACCGGCGTCGTCGCTGGCGAAGAAGACAATCGCGCCTGGTAGATCGTCGGGCTGCCCGATGCGGCCCAGCGGGATCGAGCGCTGGAACGCGTCCATCAGCTTCTCGGGATTGCCCGCGCCTTCCTTGTATTCGGCGAACAGCGCCGTGTCGGTCGGACCCGGGCACACAACGTTGACTGTGATGCCGTGACGGGCATGCTCGCGGGCAATGGTCTTGGAAAACGACACGAGGCCGCCCTTGCAGGCTGCGTACACTGCCTCGCCAGACGAGCCGACCCGCGCCGCGTCGGAGGCAATGTTGACGATGCGGCCCGCCTTGCGCTGCGCCATGCCCGGCAGCACCGCGTGATGCATATGCAGCGCACCGGTCAGGTTGATCGCGATCAGGCGCTCCCACTGGGCCGGCTCAGTCTTCGTGAACGGCTTGAACACATCCCAGCCGGCGTTATTCACCAGCACGTCGATGGGGCCGAGCTTCGCTTCGGTGGCCACCACCGCCGCATCCACCTCGGCGCGGTTCGTGATATCGCAGCGGATGGCTTCGGCGACGCCGCCCGAGGCGCGAATCTCGCCGGCGACTTTTTCAGCTGCTTCCAGCGAACGATCCAGCACCGAGACGCGCGCGCCTTCCGCCGCGAAACGGCGGCACGTCGCCCCGCCGATCCCACCACCGCCGCCGGTCACGATCACCGTCTTGCCTTCGAGTCTTTGCACAGTCTTCTCCGTCAGTTGTCAGGGGTACTATTACGCCTTGATGCGACGCCGTTTGCGCCACCCATATACGTCAACATATTTACGTATAATAGTGAGGCAGCACGTCGAAAACAAGAACAACCTTATTGGGAGAATCCCTTGGTATCGAGTAAATCAGACATCGGAATCAAGTTGGAGCTGGCTAATCGACTGTTCTTTCGCCTGTATCAATGCGCAAACATGTTGCATAAAACAGGGACCAAGGCAGTGGAGGCGGAGGGGCTGACGACGCAGCAGTGGGCAGTTCTCGGCGCGCTCTCGCGGCCGGACGCGGAAGGCGGAATAAGCGTCGGAGATCTGGCTCGTTATCTGATGGTGAGCCGGCAAAACCTGTCCGGACTCGTCAGCCGCATGGAGCGCGACGGGCACCTGACCAGCGCCGCAGATGGACGGGACCGTCGTTCGAAACTGATTACGATGACGGAGTCAGGGCGAAGGCTCTGGATTCGCGAGGCGACGCCCAAGATCCACGACTACTATCAGCAGGTGCTAGAGGATTTTTCGATCGATGATGTCACTCATACGCTGCATTACTTGCTCAAGCTTCTGGACAACATGAAGCGCCTGGACGACGCAACCCGGGCGGAGACCGGTGAGGAGGACTGATCCATCCCTTCGGACACCCGCAGCGAGGGTCAGCGGGCGGCGGCTTCGTAAGCGCGACAGGAAGCACCGTGTTCTGCTCGCGTACACGCGTCAACCCTGCGCCCGAAACATCGCCCTGTCGTTCCATCTCGGCTCGCGTCTCTGCGCCCGCGCGCACGCGGGCAGAAACGCATAAAAAAGTCCAGGCCATCAAGGCCGGCGGGTCGTTCCGTCCATGCCCGGTTGGCGCCGCGGGAGGCCGGAACCGCAGGCCGACGGGGCGCTGTATTGCGGGAACTGTCGCAGCAAGGGTCGCGGTCTGCTCGACCAGGCGCTGCGTGACGGCCGCGAGCCCCGAACTGCCGCGCTAGTTTGGTCGACGCATTCAGGTGACCGGGAAGCACGAATACAGCCGCTGGACGGACTGCGAACGCAGGACCGGACAGCGGCACCGATGCGCCCAGTCCTGCATCAGGAGCCGTGCTATCCACACTCGGGCTTTAGAGAGGCCGACTTTTTAACCCGAGACCGCTCCCGGAGTGAGGTCGTTCGGCATCGTAGGCTGGATTTGAACTCAAAAGTTTTTTGAGGGGAATCGTGATGGCGGTCAATCCAATGCCACCACGGCCGAGCCGCTGAGCTTGAGCTCGCCGCACTGGTTGTGCACCGTCAATTCGAGTGCCACGCGCTTTTCCCCGTCCTCGACGAATTTGTCGGTGACCTTGGCTTGACAACGGACCTCGTCGCCGACGTGCGTGATTGCGACGAAGCGCACGCCCATTCGGCGCATGGCCCCCTGGTTGACCCAGTGGATCAGAACGCGGGCCAGGTAGGCCATAGACAGCATGCCGTGCGCAAAGACATCTGGCATACCCACCTTGCGGGCGAAGTCAATATCGATGTGCAGGGGGTTGTAGTCGGACGAGGCACCCGCGTAATGGCCCAAGGTGTGCCGGCTGATCGGCCCCTCGGCCAGACCGGGCAAGGCGTCACCGATCTGGACGGCGTCGAAGCGTAAGGTTTTCATCGCAGTCCTCCCAGCGTGGGGTTGCGGACCACCATAACGGTGCGCAGGTCCGCCACGGGCGCCCCGTCGCTCCTTTTGACCCGTGTTTCCCAAACCAGAAAACCCAAGGCCCCCTCCCTCTTCTCGTAGAGGTCGACGATTCGCGGCTTAAAGCGTAGCGTGTCGCCAGCAAAGGCCAGCCGGTGGTAGGTGAAGTGCTGCTCGCCATGCAGGACGCGCGCGTATTCGATCCCGAGCCGTTCATAGACCTCCATTGGATTAGGTGCCTCCATTTCCAGGCAAAACAGGAACGTCGGTGGAATGGGCAACGACGGGTGGCCGGCGGCACGCGCTGCTGTTTCGTCCGAATAAACCAGATCGTCCTGACCGGTTGCAATAGCGAAGGCACGCAGGCGGCCACGCTCAACCTGCACACAGAACGGTTTCAACTCCGTGCCTATATATCGTGTGTCGAACATGGCTCCTCGCATCAAATGAATGCCAACATGATCGTCATCTCTCAAGACCATGGATGTCGAGCGTCTTAGCGTACTCGACAAAGAAGTCCAGGCTGCGCGGGTTCTGCATCGTGTCGGGGTTGGCGACCTTGGCCGCCTCCATGCCCAGCAGCAGCTTGCGCACCGGGACTTCCATCTTCTTGCCACTGAGGGTCCGGGGAATCTCTCTCACCTGGACAACCGCGTCCGGCACATGCCGGCCTGAGGCCTTGGTGCGGATTTGCTGCCTGATGCGTTCGCTCAGCGCCTCGTCCAGTTCGATTCCGGGCTGCAACACCACGAACAGAGGCATGAACGAAGGCCGCCCAAGGTACTCCAGATCGATCACAAGGCTGTCGCGCACTTCGTTCAACTCCTCGACGACGCGGTAGATTTCAGCCGTCCCGATCCGGATGCCGGAGCGGTTGATCGTGCTGTCGGAGCGGCCGTAAATGACTGAACTGCCGGAGGATGTGAAACGTATCCAATCGCCTTGGCGCCACACCCCCGGGTACATTTCGAAATAGCTATCGCGGTAACGGCGCCCGTCGGGGTCGTTCCAGAAATACAGCGGCATGGAAGGCATTGGCTGGGTGATCACCAGTTCGCCCACCTCATCAACCACGGCTTGTCCCGCCTCATTGAACGCATAGGCCGCCACTCCCAACTCCGGACACTGGATTTCACCCGCGCGCACCGGCAGCGTGGGGGCACACGCGACGAAACAGGAAGCGATGTCGGTACCGCCACTGACTGAGGCGAGCCACACGTCGGGCTTCACGTCCCGGTAGATCCACTCGAACGCATCGACCGGCAACGGTGACCCGGTCGAGAGGATGGTGCGCAGCTTTTTGAGCGGTGCATAGTCTCGTGGCCGTAAGCCGTCTTTCTTGTTGCCTATGAGGACCGCTGCACCCGTGCCAAACACGGCCACCTCCTGCTCGTCCATGAAACGCCACAGCGCGTTTCCGTCGGGCCAGGACGGGTGTCCGTCATAGAGGACGATCGAGGCGCCGGTCACCAAGGCACCCACCAGCAGGTTCCAAACGGTCCACGCCGTGCTGCCCAGGAAAAGTAGGCGGTCACCCGGCCGGAGGTCGTTTTGCAGCCCCATTTCCTTGAGATGAGTCAGCAGGATGCCGCCGTGACCATGTACCATGGCCTTAGGCAACCCCGTGGTTCCCGACGAGTACAGGATCCATAGGGGGTGATCAAAGGGAAGCCGCTCGTAACGGGGAGCGGCATCGTTGGCGATGACAGCATCCCAGCGAAAGCGGTCGCGCCAGCCGACCAGCCGTTCGCAGTCCAGCGGGCCGGCCACCTGCACCACATGCTCGACACTGGGCAATTCGGCCAATAACTCCTCGACCACCTTGAGACGATCGTGTTGCTTGCCGTTGTAGCTATAGCTGTCAATGGCGAAGAGCACCTTGGCCTCGATCTGGCGCAGACGGTCCAGGACCACCGGTGCACCCATGTCGGGTGCACAACTTGACCAGATGGCTCCGATGCTGGCACATGCCAGGAACGCGATCAAGGTTTCGGGTCGGTTCGGCATGTAGCTGGCTACTCGATCGCCGGGCTGGACACCCCAGTTTCGCAACGTGGCCGCGAGGGCAGAGGTCGATCGCTCCAGATCCGCCCATGATATGTGTTGGAGCGGCACGTCCTCGCTGCGCGCGATCACTGCGGGACGTTCCGGCGTGGCGTTGCGGAACACATGCTCGGCAAAGTTGAGCCGGACATTGGGGAACCATTCCGCTCCTGGCATGGTGCGACGGCCTAGCGCCGGTTCTCGCACGCCGTCGGCGCGTATGTCGAAGAAGTCCCAGATCGATTGCCAGAAACCCTCCAGGTCATCGACGGACCAGCGCCACAGTTCGGCGTAGTCTCGAGCAACGATACCCTTTTCTTCCGAAAGCCAGCGCTGGTACTGCACCAGTCGGCTCGACTGAAGTTGTTCGGTGCCAGGGGTCCACAGGATTTGGGTGGTCTGGGGTATTGTGTCGTTTTGCATGGCAGGCTGGAATCCAAGTTGGAATTCAGTAGTAGAAATCTTCGAGGTGCCGTTCAGATCAGAGCAATTCACGGGCACAATCAGAGTCGAAATGCAGCGGGTTGTAGTCCCCGGAGGCCCCGGCATATACGCCCACGGCATGACGCGCCATGGGACCCACGATCAATCCTGGCAAGGCGTCACCCACCTGAACGTCATTAAAGCTTTCGACTTTCATTCCAGGCTCTCCTGCTTAGACTGGCGGACCACCATGACAGCGTGCGAATCGACCGGCTACCGTTCTCATCAGACCAGACCTGTCGTGTAGTAGACGCCGATCACGAAGACCACCGCGAGCGTCTTGATCAAAGTCACAGCGAAGATTTCGCGATACGATTGGCGGTGCGTCAGGCCGGTAACGGCCAGCAACGTGATCACGGCGCCGTTGTGCGGCAGCGTGTCCATGCCGCCGCTGGCCATCGAGACCAGACGGTGAAGCACTTCCATCGGTATCTGCGCAGCCTGTGCGTTCTTGATCAATAGATCCGATGTAGCGGCAAGCGCGATACTCATGCCGCCCGAAGCGGAACCCGTGATGCCGGCCAATGTGCTGACCGACACCGCAGCGTTCACAAGCGGGTTCGGAATCGTCTTGAGCGCATCGCCTATCACGACGAAGCCGGGGAGCGCCGCGATCACCGCGCCGAAACCGTATTCCGATGCTGTATTCATCGCCGCCAGCAATGCGCCCGCCGCCGCCGTTTTCGTGCCTTCCGCGAAAGCGGCAGCCACGCGCCGAAATGCCGTAAAGATCACAAGCGCAATCCCAAGCATCAGCGCGGCCTCGACTGACCAGATTGCAGTCACGGTCTTGATCGACGTCATCACTGGGACATGCACCCCGGGAAGAACTTGCGGCGCCACGGTGTACGACGCGCCATACCAGGCCGGAATCCACTTTGTGAACAGAAAGTTCGCGACGCCCACCAATACGAGCGGCATGATCGCGAGCAAAGGATTGGGCAGTGCATCGGCGGCGACGCGTTCCGGTTCGTTCACGAGCGAGTTGCCGTAGCCTTCGCCTTTCGCCATGACGCTTCGGCGGCGCCATTCGAGATAGGCCAGGCCAACCACGATCATGAAGATGGAACCGATCGTACCCAATGTGGGCGCGGCCCAACCGGTGGTCTTGAAGAAAGTGGCTGGAATGATGTTCTGAATCTGCGGCGTGCCGGGCAGCGAATCCATCGTGAACGAGAACGAGCCGAGCGCGATCACGCCGGGCATCAGCCTTTTCGGAATGTTGCTCTGGCGATAGAGTTCAGCCGCGAACGGATAGACCGCGAACACGACGACAAACACCGAGACCCCGCCGTATGTAAGAAGCGCGCACACCACGACGATCACCACGTTTGCACGTGAGCGGCCGATATACCGAATCGCGGCGGCCACGATGGCCGCGGCGAAGCCCGACATCTCGATCACCTTGCCGAACAAGGCTCCGAGCAGGAATACCGGGAAATAGAGTTTCACGAACCCCACCATCTTCTCCATGAAGATGCCAGAGAACACCGGGGCAACGGCTGCGGGCTCGGTCAGCAGCACGGCTGCCAGCGCGGCGATTGGCGCGAACAGAATTACGCTGTAGCCACGATACGCGGCCAACATCAGAAACGCCAATGCAGCAAGAGCAATAAGCAAGGTCATACACGTCTCCACTCCTGACTATTTAAGAAACCTCGACCCCGCAACTCCTTTGACTTTCAGGTACCGTGCTTTCCCCAACTTTGGCCACATGCCAATCGATTGCCGTGTGAGAGCCCGTAGCCTGTCAATCCGCGACTACGTGAAAACTGCCTGAGCATTACCGCACGCTGCCAAGACGCATCCACCGATCCATCACGGAGCTATCCACGGCGTCCACATGTCGCGACACCACGCTGAGCAGGTCGAGGTCCATACGCGTCAATATATTTACCTATATTAGGTTGATCGCACAGCGAAAACAAGAACAACCTTATCGGGATAATCCCGCGGCATTGGCCAAATCAGACTCATTATCCGAATTTCAACCGCCAATCGACTGTTCCGCCCCCGTATCAATGCGCAATGATATTGCATAAATGGGAACCGGGAGACGGAAGGGCTGAAGACGCAGCAGTGGGCAGTTCTGTGGGTTCTGTTGCAGTAAGGCGGTCCGCAATGATGTGCGGAACGACACGAACGACTGAAAGCTCGGTGAGGGCGTTGAATCCGGCGGCGGCCCGAGTGCTCAAACGCCTGCATTATCCGCTCGACGCGAGCCTGAAGTGCGTGCGCTGGTACGTGGCCTATCCGCTGAGCCTGCGGTACCTCGAAGACATGATGGCTCAGCGCGGCGTTTCGGGCGATCACGCCCCGAAGGAAGTCGCCTTGGGGGATTCGACTGTGCACCGCCTGGCCATCAAGCTGCCGCCGGTGCGGGAGAAAGCGTTGCGGCGACGCAGGCGGTCGGTTGGCAAGAGTTGGCACATAGACGGGACGTACATCCGCGTCAAGGGCGAATGGCGGTAGCTTTACCGGGCCGTCGACAAGGACGGCAACACCATTGACTTTCTGCTACGCGCCCATCGGGACAAGGCTGCAGTGCGGCGTTACTTTGAGAAATCGATCGCCCAGAATGACTCGCCCGAGACGTTGACCATCGAAAAGAGTGGCGCCAATCTCGCTGCGTTCGAAGCAATCAATGCCGAACGTGAAGCGCGCATCAGGATCCACCAACCCAAATTTCCGATACTTCCGCAATACCATCACAGCGTGATATATAGAGTCCGCTGCCCAGGTAACGCCGACAGGGCCACCGGCCAGATTTTTTTCCGCAAAAATCCGAATTGCGGAAATCGGTGTTCACTACATGAAAACCCGCAAACCCAAGCCAGGCTTGGTGGGCCGGGTGGGAGTCGAACCCACGGTGTCCTTTCGGAGGCGGATTATGAGTCCGCTGCCTGCAACCAGCACGGCGTCCGGCCCTGGGAAACTAAGACAACCAAGAAAAAGACCCGGTCTTGAAGTCCGGGCCTAGTCACTGACAGGCCGACATACTACACGAAAAAGGGGCTTCCATGACCGCTTCGCTCTCACGAAACAACCAGGAAGCCCCTAGATTTTCTACATCCCGCTTGCTTCGATCAATTCCCTTCGAGGAACGACTTCAGCTTGTCCGAACGGCTCGGGTGACGCAGCTTGCGCAACGCCTTTGCTTCGATCTGACGGATCCGCTCACGCGTCACGTCGAACTGCTTGCCGACTTCTTCGAGCGTGTGATCGGTGCTCATCTCGATACCGAAACGCATACGCAGCACCTTCGCTTCGCGCGGCGTCAGCGAGTCGAGCACGTCCTTCACGACATCGCGCATGCTGGCATGCAGCGCAGCGTCGGCCGGCGCGACCGTGTTCGTATCTTCGATGAAGTCGCCCAGATGCGAATCGTCGTCGTCACCGATCGGCGTTTCCATCGAGATCGGTTCCTTCGCGATCTTCATGATCTTGCGGATCTTGTCTTCCGGCATTTCCATCTTTTCAGCCAGCGTAGCCGGATCCGGCTCGAGACCGGTTTCCTGCAGAATCTGACGCGAGATGCGGTTCATCTTGTTGATCGTTTCGATCATGTGAACCGGAATCCGGATCGTACGCGCCTGGTCCGCGATCGAACGCGTGATGGCCTGACGAATCCACCACGTTGCATACGTGGAGAACTTGTAGCCACGACGATATTCGAACTTGTCCACCGCCTTCATCAGGCCGATATTGCCTTCCTGAATCAGGTCGAGGAACTGCAGACCGCGGTTCGTGTACTTCTTCGCAATCGAAATCACGAGACGCAAGTTCGCCTCGGTCATTTCGCGCTTCGCCTGACGCGCCTTCAGTTCGCCGGCCGCCATCTGACGGTTGGTTTCCTTCAGATCCTTCAGCGGCAACACAACGCGCGCCTGCAAGTCCAGCAGACGTTGCTGCTGCTCGCGAATCGCCGGAATGTTCCGCGTGAGGATCGCGCTATACGCATGACCTTCACCAACGATCTTGTCGGCCCACTCGAGATCCGTCTCGCTGCCCGGGAAACGCGCGATGAATTCCGCACGCGGCATGCCGCACTTGTCGACCACCGTATGCAGGATCTGACGCTCGACCTGACGCACTTCGTCCACTTGCGCACGCAGCGTGTCGCACAGACGCTCGACAGTACGCGCGGTGAAGCGGATCGTCATCAGTTCGTTCTGGATCGTTTCCTGCGCCTTCAGGTAAGACTTCGACTTGTAGCCTTCCTTCTCGAACGCACGACGCATCTTGTCGAACCATTCGCTGATCGACGCGAATTTTTCGAGCGACGCACGCTTGAGCGCTTCCATCTGCGCTGCATTGGCCGTGGCTTGCGCCGTGCCGTCGTCCTCTTCCTCGTCGTCTGCGTCTTCTTCGACGTCTTCTTCTTCGCTCTCGATCGCTTCCGCTTCCTGCACGGAAAAGCCATCCGCATCTTCCGCGTTGGCGTCGATCAGGCCGTCGACCAGTTCGTCGATGCGGATTTCCTCGTTCGCGACGCGCTCAGCCATGGCGAGAATGTCGGCAATCGTGGTCGGGCACGCGGAGATAGCCATCACCATGTGCTTGAGGCCGTCTTCGATCCGCTTGGCGATTTCGATTTCGCCTTCGCGCGTGAGCAGCTCGACCGTACCCATTTCACGCATGTACATGCGGACCGGGTCGGTGGTGCGGCCGAATTCGGAATCGACGGTGGACAGCGCAACTTCCGCTTCCTCTTCGACTTCGTCGTCTGACGAAGCCGCCGGCGCGTTGTCGTTCAACAGCAGCGTTTCAGCGTCCGGCGCCTGCTCGTACACAGCCACGCCCATGTCGTTGAACGTGCTGATGATGCCTTCGATCGCCTCGGTCTCGGTGAAGTTGTCCGGGAGGTGGTCGTTGATTTCAGCGTACGTGAGGAAGCCGCGCTCCTTGCCGAGCTTGATCAGCGCGCGCAGTTTCGAGCGGCGCTCTTCAAGTTCCTCGACGGTGCCAGGCTGCGACGACGCGAACGCGTCTTTCAACAGCGCCTTTTCCTTTGCACGACGATCGCGAGCCTTGACCTTTTCAACCTTGCCAGGAACTGCAGCAGGGGTTTCTTCGCTCTGGGTTGCGTCGTCATCGACGGGTACTTCGTTCAGCTTTTTCGTCATGGAGTTCGCCGTACCGGCTGTAGTCTCGACTCGCGGCTGGTGGACAACAGCCGGTTGAACCGTGGATACTGGAGTCTCGCGCACTGCCGCATCGTCCTGCGCGGCAGCCGCTTCCCTTGCGCTTCTGGCACTCGGCCGTTTCGTGGCCGGTTGTACAGCTTTCGCCGCCCTGACCGGCTCCGCTCGCGCAGCGGAAGAGGTCGAAGATTTCTTCCCAACTGCAGGTGTGACGCTCGCGGCAGACGTTTTTCTGGCGGAAGAAGCTAACTTGGCCTCGGTGACCTTTCTGGTCGGCTCTTTCGAGCTTGTGCCTGTCGCTTTTTTCCCGCCCGTAGTTCCGTCTGAAGTCTTTGCCATCGCATCGCCTTTTCGCCTTTGCTAGGAAAACCTTTAAAAAACAAACCGCTGGAAACCTTTTATTATAGCACCTAGGTCCCGCCCTTCCCGCCTACAGCCCAAGCTGGCGCTTCATGTCAGCCCGCTTCTGATTCAGGTCCGTTAGCTCCGCGAACTCCTCCGGCGTGTGCCGGGATTGCCGCGAAAGCTGCTCCAGGCGATCGCAGTATGCGTCGTACCGCATCTTCTGAATCGCCGCTTTCAGCTCCTCTCCGACAATCCGCTCCTGCTCGCGCCGTTCCTCGATGACGGTCGCATCTTCCGGATCCTTCAGCAGTAAATCCCGGACGTTTTCATCATAGTCTAGAATTTTGCGAAAGATTTCCTCGAAAGTTGGGGCGTTTGCGCCGTTTCGCAATAGGTCGGACAGCAACTGGAACTCCGCCGAATCGCCCAGCGCGCGCGCATGCGTCGTCACTTCCTCGAACAGTTCGCCATGTCGCGTGACGGTCAGAAGCGCCTGTTCGGCTTCTTCGTCGAGCATTGCGACAGTGCGCGGATGCATCACCAGATTGCGTAGCGTCTTTTCTTCGATACCGGTCACGCTGCGCCGGTCTTTGCGGGCCGGCGCCGAACGGGCAGCCGCCGCGATCCGGGCGTCGACCTCGCACAGCGCGGCCACTTCGTCGAACGGCACATCGAGCCGGTCGGCGAACATATGCATGATCTGCGCGCGCAGCGCATTGGCCGGCAGCGCCTGCAACAGCGGCTTGGCGTCGAACAATGCGCGGGCCTTGCCTTCGGGCTGATCCAGTTCCTTGCCGGTCAGCACCTCGTTCAGCATGAACTGCGACAGCGGCATGGCCCGTTCGACCTGCTCGGCGAACGCCTCGGTGCCGAATTCACGCACGTAGCTATCCGGGTCGTGCTCGGACGGCAAAAACAGGAACCGGATCGTCCGGTTGTCCGCCGCATGCGGCAGGCAGGCGTCCAGCGCACGGCGCGCGGCGCGGCGGCCGGCCGAATCGCCGTCAAAACTGAAGATGACCGTATCGGTCTGGCGCATCAGTTTCTGCACATGAATCGGCGTGCAGGCCGTGCCGAGGGTGGCAACCGCGTTCTGGAACCCCAATTGGGCCAGCGCGACCACATCCATATACCCTTCGACCACCAGCACATAGTGCTGCTCGCGAATCGCCAGCCGCGCCTCGAACAGGCCGTACAGCTCGCTGCCTTTGTTAAATAGAGGCGTTTCCGGAGAATTCAAATACTTCGGTTCACCGCTGTCCAGCACGCGGCCGCCGAAGCCGATCACCTGCCCCTTTACATTGCGTATCGGGAACATGATCCGCTCGCGAAAGCGGTCGTACCGGCGGTTCTGGCCCTGCGCGTCGGACTTCTCGCTGACAATCACCAGACCCGAGTCGACCAGCGAATCGTCCCGATAGTCCGCAAACGCGGCTTCCAGGTTTTGCCAGCCGTCCTGCGCGTAACCGAGCCCAAAACGGGCCGCGATCTCGCCGGTCAGGCCGCGCTTCTTCAGATACTGGATCGCGACCGGCGCGCCGCGCAGCTGCTTGCGGTAGAAATCGCAGGCGGTTTGCATGACGTCGGAGAGCGCGGTCGTAACAGCTTTCGAGGCCGCCGGCGCATAACCGCCGGCCCCGCCGCCGCCTCCATATCCGGGCGAAGGCTCGTTCGGCACGGTCAAACCGACCGATTGCGCCAGTTCGTTGACAGCCTCGGGGAACGTGGAGCCGACGTGCTCCATCAGGAAACCGATGGCCGTGCCATGCGCGCCGCAGCCGAAGCAATGATAAAACTGCTTAGTCGGACTAACCGTAAACGAAGGGCTTTTCTCGTTGTGAAACGGGCAAAGCCCCATGAAGTTCGCGCCGCCCTTTTTCAACTGCACAAACCGGCCGACCACGTCGACGATATCGACGCGGTTAAGCAGGTCCTGCAGGAATGACGGTGGAATCACAGTGAATGACGCTACCTTAAAAGCCTAAGGCTGCACGCCCCATCATGCGACGGCGCGCGCAGACCGGAAATACGGGAATTACTTCGCGAGCGCGGCTTTGACTTGCGCCGAGACGGCGGTCATGTCGGCGCGGCCGGCCAACTTCGGTTTGAGCACGCCCATCACCTTGCCCATGTCTTGCGGACCGGCGGCGCCGGTTTGTGCGACCGCGGCCTGGACTTCGGCGACGATCTCCGCTTCGGACATCTGCTCCGGCATATAGGCGGACAAGATGGCCAACTCCGCCTTTTCCTTATCGGCCAGATCCGTGCGGCCAGCGGCTTCGAACTGGCTGATCGAGTCTTTGCGCTGCTTGATCATCTTGTCGATGACGGCGGTGATTGCCGTGTCGTCGAGTGTGACGCGCTCGTCGACTTCGCGTTGCTTGATCGCGGCGAGCAACAGGCGAACGGTGCCGAGACGCTCGGTCTCACGCGCCCGCATGGCGGCTTTCATGTCGTCGTTGATCCGATCCTTGAGACTCATCATTCACCTGAATGCGTTGGAATTTGAAAGACCGGCAAAGCCATCTGCATCAACACAAAAACCCGCTTGGGACTGCTTCCTCAAGCGGGTTGGCGCAAATTCGCGTAGTGGATGCGACCCTGCCGGCTGGCCCGAAAGGGCCGTGTTTTCCGTGATGGCACCTGCTATGCCGCCACCGGTTGGATGTCGCCGCTCCGTTCTACGGGACCCGCGGCAACGCCAGAATCAATAGAACTTCTTTGGCAACATCTGGCCACGTAGACGCTTGAAATGGCGCTTCACAGCTGCCGCTTTCTTACGTTTTCGTTCCGCCGTGGGCTTTTCGTAAAATTCGCGTGCGCGCAGTTCCGTCAGCAGCCCGTTTTTCTCCATCGTGCGTTTGAAGCGGCGCATGGCGACTTCAAACGGCTCGTTATCTTTTACGTGGATGGTCGTCATTTTTCAATAACGGAACTCTGTAAAGGTTCAGGAGTATAGCAGAGCTTTCTCACAAAGCCAGGTCGCCGTCAAGCCCCTCGGGCATACTCCGCGGCCGCCTGGCCGGCCGCCACGCCCGACGCCCAAGCCCACTGGAAGTTGTAGCCGCCGAGCCAGCCGGTCACGTCGACCGCCTCGCCGATGAAGTACAGGCCGGGCGCACGCGTGCTCATCATCGTTGCAGACGACAAGTCGCGCGTATCGATGCCGCCGCGCGTCACTTCGGCCTTGCGGTAGCCTTCGGTACCGTTCGGGGTGAGCGTCCAGCGCGACAAAGCCTCACCGATGCGGCGCAGCGTCTTGTCCGGCAGATCGGCGACGCGTGCTTCGGCGGGAATCTGGTGGGTTTCCAGCCAGACGTGGGCAAGCCGCTGCGGCACCCATTCCGACAACAGGTTGACGATCTGGCGCTTAGTGCCGGTTTTTGCTTCCAGCAACGCCGTCGTCGCGTCCTGCTCAGGCAGCAGATTGATGTGGATCGGCTCGCCGGGCTGCCAGTAGCTCGAAATCTGCAGCACGCCCGGGCCGGACACGCCACGATGAGTGAGCAGCAGGTCTTCGTTGAACTCGGCACCGGTCTTTTTGTTGCCGGTTGCCAGTTGGACTTCCAGCGATACGCCGGACAGCGCCGCGAACGGCTCCCAATCGGCGGGGGCAAATGTCAACGGAACGAGCGCCGGGCGGGTATCGATCAGCTTGTGGCCGAATTGCTTGGCGAGCCGGTAGGCAAAGTCCGTCGCGCCGATTTTGGGGATCGACAAGCCACCGGTCGCCACCACCAGCGCGCGCGCGGAAATCGAACCCGACTGCGTGTCCAGCGTGAAGCCGTCCGCGGCGCCCTGGCGCACCTGCTCGACCGCGAGCGGCGCGCGCCATGCGACGCGGCCGGCGTCGCACTCGCTCTTCAGCACGTTGATGACGGCATCGCTCGACTGGTCGCAGAACAGCTGGCCCCTGTGCTTCTCGTGCCACGTCACGTGATGACGCTTGAGCAGCGCCATGAAGTCGCGCGGCGTATAGCGCGCCAATGCCGAACGGCAAAAATGGGGGTTGGCCGACAGATAATTGGCCGGCCCGGCGTACAGATTCGTGAAGTTGCAGCGGCCACCGCCGGAGATGCGAATTTTCTCTGCCAGGCGTTGCGAGTGGTCGATCAGCACCACGCGACGGCCGAGTTGCCCGGCCACCGCCGCGCACATCATGCCGGCCGCGCCCGCGCCGATTACCGCGATATCGAAGGATTCCATGGGGTCGCATTGTACCTGCGCGCCTGCGTGCTCTTACCCGCACTGCTATACTTTGAGGCTTGCCTTTTCACTTTCCGGGCGCCCGGACTCAGTCCACCGCGCCCGCCCAAGCCCACCAATCATGCTCGTTCTCGGCATCGAAAGCTCCTGCGACGAAACCGGTCTCGCGCTCTACGACACAGAGCGCGGTCTGCTCGCGCACGCGCTGCATTCGCAAATTGCGATGCACCGCGAATATGGCGGCGTGGTGCCTGAACTGGCTTCGCGCGACCATATTCGTCGCGCGCTGCCGTTGCTCGAAGAAGTGCTGGAGCGCTCCGGCGCGGCGCGCAGCGACATCGACGCGATCGCGTATACGCAAGGGCCGGGACTCGCAGGCGCGCTGCTGGTAGGCGCAAGCGTCGCGAATGCGCTGGCCATGGCGTGGGACAAGCCGACCATCGGCATCCACCATCTCGAAGGGCACTTGCTGTCGCCGTTGCTGGTGGATGAGCCGCCGCCGTTCCCGTTCGTCGCGCTGCTCGTCTCGGGTGGTCATACACAACTGATGCGCGTGACGGATGTGGGCGTCTACGAGACGCTCGGCGAAACGCTGGACGACGCTGCCGGCGAAGCGTTCGACAAAACCGCCAAGCTGCTCGGTCTCGGCTACCCGGGTGGACCGGAAGTCTCGCGGATGGCGGAATTCGGCACGCCTGGCGCGGTCGTGCTGCCACGCCCGATGTTGCACTCCGGCGACCTCGATTTCAGCTTCAGCGGCTTGAAGACCGCTGTCCTCACGCATGCGAAGAAGCTCGGTGGCGCAAACATCTGCGAACAGGCGAAAGCGGATCTGGCGCGCGGCTTCGTCGACGCGGCGGTGGACGTGTTGGCAGCAAAATCGCTGGCCGCACTCAAGCGGACCAAACTCAATCGGCTCGTGGTGGCAGGCGGCGTAGGCGCGAACCGGCAACTGCGCGAGGCGCTTTCGGCAGCGGCCAAGAAGCGCAATTTTTACGTGCACTACCCGGACTTGTCGCTGTGTACGGACAACGGTGCAATGATCGCATTGGCCGGTGCTTTGAGGCTGCAACGCTGGCCCGATCAATCGGGTAAAGACTACGCGTTCACGGTCAAGCCACGCTGGGATCTGACTTCCCTCGCACGCTAAGCTTCACAGCGATGCCGTAAAAAAGCCGCGTCGAAAAGCGGCTATTTTATTAAAACAAGCAAAGCTAGCGAGCAGTATCAAGCCGCCCGCTTATCCCGCTCGATCACCGCGTAAGCGCTGTGATTGTGAATCGATTCGAAGTTCTCAGCTTCGAGCACATACGCGACGATCCGCTCATCCGCATTCAGACGCTGCGCAACATCGCGCACCAGGTCTTCGACAAACTTGGGATTTTCATACGCACGCTCGGTGACGAACTTCTCGTCCGGGCGCTTCAGCAAGCCCCACAGTTCGCACGACGCTTCTTCTTCAGCGATGCAAATCAGTTCTTCCACCGCGACGTCACCTGCCAGCTCGGCGTTGATCGTCACGTGCGAGCGCTGGTTGTGCGCGCCGTATTGAGAAATTTTCTTCGAGCAGGGGCACAGGCTCGTGACCGGCACCAGCACCTTGAGGAACAGACGCGTCGCGCCGTTGCGGGTCTCGCCCGTCAACGTCACTTCGTAGTCGAGCAGGCTTTGCACGCCCGACACCGGCGCGGTCTTGTTCACGAAGTACGGGAACGACACCTCGATGCGGCCCGCCTCGGCTTCGAGCTTTTCGAGCATCGCGGCGAGCATCGTGCGGAAGGTTGCCGGTGCAAGCGGCGCCTTGTTCTCTTCGAGCAGCGCCACGAAGCGCGACATGTGTGTGCCCTTCTGATCAGCCGGAAGATGCACGTCGAGATTCCACGTACCCACCGTCGGCTGCACGTCGCCGCCTTGCGTACGCACCGTCAGCGGATGACGAACTGCCTTGACGCCGACCCGCTGGATAGGGATCTGACGCGTATCCGGCGTGCTTTGCACGTCGGGCATCACAAAGGCGGGGTTCATCTGGTTCATTCTTTTGTCCTCAGCGGCCGTGCGGATCAGGGCACGCAACGGCGAACGCCGGCCCCTGCCGGCGTTGGATGATGGACCCGAAGGTCCATCGATTCAAGTTGGAGATTGCTATGGCCGCCATAGCATCGCGGCGACACAACGATCGGCGGCGAAATTACGCGACGCGTTTCACCGACGACTGACCGGCGGCCGTGCCGCTCGAGAGAAAGCGCTCGCGGATCGACTTGGCAATGCCCGCGCTGTCCAGACCGCATTGAGCGAGCAGCTTGGCCGGATCCCCATGATCGATGAACCGATCCGGGAGGCCCAATTGTAGTACGGGTCGCATAACCCCACTGGCAAGCAGGGCTTCGACGCAGGCCGAACCCGCGCCACCCATCACGCAGCCTTCTTCGACCGTGACGATGGCGTCGTGCGTTTCGGCCAGTTGGCGGACCAGATCGGCGTCCAGCGGCTTGACGAAGCGCATGTTGGCCACGGTTGCATCCAGTTGTTCGGCAGCCGCCAGCGACGGCGCCACCATCGTGCCGAACGCGAGGATCGCAATCCGCTTGCCGGCCGGCTGCGACGTTTCGCGACGGATCTCGCCCTTGCCGAGCGGCAGCGCCGTCATCTGCTTGACGGTCGCCACACCAGCGCCGGCGCCGCGCGGATAACGCACCGCCGTCGGGTTCGGTTGCTGCAAAGCGGTGAACAGCATCTGGCGGCATTCGTTTTCGTCCGACGCGGCCATCACCGTCATGTTCGGGATACAGCGCAGGAACGCCAGATCGTAGGCGCCCGCGTGTGTTGCGCCGTCCGCGCCGACCAGACCCGCGCGGTCGATTGCGAACACCACCGGCAGATTCTGCAGCGCGACGTCGTGAATCAACTGATCGTAAGCACGTTGCAGGAAGGTCGAGTAGATCGCGACAACCGGTTTCATGCCGTCCGCAGCGAGGCCGCCGGCGAAGGTCACTGCGTGCTGCTCGGCGATGCCGACGTCGAAGTAACGATCCGGGAAACGCTTTTCGAACTCGACCATGCCCGAGCCTTCACGCATGGCCGGCGTAATGCCGACCACGCGCGGGTCCAATTCGGCCGCGTCGCACAGCCATTCGCCGAACACCTGCGTATAGGTCTTCTTCGACGGCGTGGTTGCAGGCTTGATGCCCTCGGCCGGATTGAACTTCCCCGGGCCGTGGTACAGCACCGGATCGGCTTCGGCCAGCTTGTAGCCCTGGCCTTTCTTCGTGACGACGTGCAGGAATTGCGGACCACGCAGTTCCTTGATGTTTTGCAGCGTCGGGATCAGCGAATCGAGATCGTGACCGTCGATCGGACCGATGTAGTTGAAGCCGAATTCTTCGAACAACGTGGCCGGCACGATCATGCCCTTCGCGTGCTCTTCGAGCTTACGGGCGAGATCGAGCATTGGCGGGGCGACGCGCAGCACGCGTTCGACGCCCGCACGCGCGGCAGCGTAGAAGCGGCCCGACATCAGACGCGCCAGATGGCGATTCAGCGCGCCGACCGGCGGCGAGATCGACATGTCGTTGTCGTTCAGGATGACCAGCAGCGGCACGTCGTCTTCGACGCCGGCGTTGTTCATAGCCTCGAAGGCCATGCCGGCCGTCATCGCGCCGTCGCCGATCACCGCGATGCCCATGCGATTCTCACCCTGCAGCTTGCTGGCGATTGCCATGCCGAGCGCAGCGGAGATCGAGGTGCTGGAGTGCGCGGTGCCGAAGGTGTCGTATTCCGACTCGTCGCGCTTCGGGAAACCCGAGATGCCGCCGAGCTGACGCAGCGTGTGCATCTGGTCGCGGCGGCCAGTCAGGATCTTGTGCGGATAGGTTTGATGGCCGACGTCCCAGACGATCCGGTCACGCGGCGTGTCGAACACGTAGTGCAGCGCAATGGTCAACTCGACCGTGCCGAGGTTGGACGAGAGATGGCCGCCCGTCTGCGATACGCTGTCGAGCACAAAAGCACGCAACTCGTCGGCAAGCGGTTGCAATTGGCGGCGATCGAGACGGCGCAGGGCCGCCGGGTCGTCGATGGTTTTCAGCAAGTCGTACATCGTCGTTCCATTGTAGGAAAACTTACGCGCCCGCACTTCATACATGCACCTCGTAGCGGGAGGTGCGCGGCGGCGGGCTTTCGCGTTCAGCTAACCCGGTTCACCACCAGGTCGGCCAATTCGGCAAGACGCTGCGCGCGCGCGCCAAACGGCGCGATCGCGGCGTGGGCGTCGGCGCGCAGTTGTGCAGCGAGCGCGCGCGATGCATCCAGCCCAATAATCGATACGTAGGTCGGCTTGCCGTCCTTCGCATCTTTACCTGCCGTCTTGCCGAGCGTCGCGGAATCGGTCGTCACGTCGAGAATATCGTCGACGACCTGAAACGCGAGGCCGACAGCGGCCGCATACGCATCGAGCGAACGCATTGCGTCCGCACTCGGCGTTTCGCCCGCCAGCGCGCCCATGCGCACCGCAGCACGCAGCAAGGCGCCGGTTTTCATCCGGTGCATGGTTTCCAGTTGCGCGCGCGTCAGCGTGTGGCCGACGCTCGCCAGGTCGATGGCCTGGCCGCCGCACATGCCGATCGAGCCGCTCGCGAGAGCCAGTTCACGCACGAGCGATGCCTGCTGCGCCGGGGCCAATACGTCCGACGTCAGCGCAACAAAAGCCTGAGATTGCAGCGCGTCGCCGACCAGCAAGGCCGTGGCTTCGTCATATTTGACGTGCACCGTGGGCTTGCCGCGACGCAGCGCGTCGTCGTCCATGCATGGCATGTCGTCATGCACGAGCGAATAGACGTGGATCATTTCCAGCGCCGCCGCCGCCGCATCGAGGCATTCAGCGCGCGCGCCGGTCAGCTCGCCGGCCGCGTGGCACAGCAGCGGGCGAACCCGCTTGCCGCCGCCCAGCACCGCATAGCGCATGGCTTCGTGCAGTTGTGCCGGCTCGGTCGCTTGCGTGGGCAAATAATGTTCTAGTGCCGCTTCGACGCGTTCGAGCACCGAGCGCGTCCATTGTTCGAATGTCATAGGTCGTCCCCGCTTTCTGTAGCGGCTGTGCCTGCGCTATTCACGGGCAGCGGCTTGAGCGTCTCGCCATCGAGCACGCGCACCTGCTGCTCGACCTTCTCGAGCTGCTGCTGGCAAAACGCCACGAGGGCCGCGCCGCGCCGGTAGGCGGTGAGCGATTCTTCGAGGCTCAGACTGCCGCCCTCCATCAGCGCGACCAGCCCTTCCAGCTCCGCCTGGGCCGCCTCGTAGTTCTCGGGCAGCGGCGTGGTGTCGACGCCCTCAGCAGGCGCGGCAGCAGTATCCTTCGATGCGGTCTTCGCCATGAATAGTCGCAAAATTAAAACAAGTCGGACATTCTACGGCAAAAGCGACATTTCCGATCCGCTCGCCGCCCCGCGCCCCGCCTTTGCCCTCCACACCCTGCCCCCAGTTTCGCAGAAAAATATCTGTAGGTCTGCGGCGAAAACCGCGAACTTCCTTGACATTTTTGACCCAAATCAGTCACTTAAGCGCCCCAAGCAGGGGGAAACGGGTATAATCTCGGGCTCCCTAAATCGAATCTTCGATGGTTGGGTTGTTCACTGCTTTCACGTCTTCATCGGGAGTGGGAATGTCCAATCTGAGCAATGCATTGCAGTTGCGGTCTGTTCACAGCCAGCTGCCAGTCACGGCTTACTTTGACGAAGCGCTTCTAACGCGCGAAATCGACACCCTTTTCAAGAAAGGTCCTCGCTACATCGGCCACGAACTCATGGTGCCCGAGGCGGGGAATTATTTTGCCTTGCCCAGCGAAAGCGAGGGGCGTGTGCTCGTCCGTAACCAGCAGTCGCAAGTCGAACTGCTGTCGAACGTGTGCCGCCACCGGCAAGCCATCATGCTCAACGGCCGCGGCCAGACGGAGAACATCGTCTGCCCCCTGCATCGCTGGACGTACGACCTGAACGGCCAGCTCCTCGGTGCACCTCATTTTGCGGATAACCCGTGCCTGAATCTTGGCGGCACGCCGTTGCAGAACTGGCAAGGCTTGCTGTTCGAAGCGCAGGGGCGCGACGTCGCCCGCGATCTGGCGCGCCTGGGCACCAAGCAACACTTCGATTTTTCGGGCTTCATGTTCGATCACGTCGAAGTGCACGAGTGCAACTACAACTGGAAGACCTTCATCGAGGTCTATCTGGAGGACTATCATGTCGCGCCGTTCCATCCGGGTCTCGGCAGCTTCGTCAACTGCGACGACCTGACGTGGGAATTCGGCGACTGGTACAGCGTGCAGACGGTCGGCGTGCACAAGGATCTCGAACAGCCGGGCAGCCCGACGTACCGCAGGTGGCACGACGCCGTGCTGCGCTTCCGCGACGGCCAGCCACCCGAGTTCGGCGCGATCTGGATGGTGTACTACCCGGGCATCATGATCGAGTGGTATCCGCACGTGCTGGTGGTGTCATGGCTGATTCCGCGCGGTCCGCAGAAAACCACCAATGTGGTGGAGTTCTATTACCCTGAGGAAATCGCGCTGTTCGAACGCGAATTCGTCGAAGCCGAGCGCGCCGCCTATATGGAAACGGCCCGCGAAGACGACGAAATCGCCGAGCGCATGGACGCCGGCCGCCGCGCGCTGATGGAGCGTGGCGAATCGCAGGTTGGCCCGTATCAGAGCCCGATGGAAGACGGCATGCAGCACTTCCACGAGTTCTTGCGGCGCGAATTGGGCGCAATCTGATCGCGAGCGAGTGAATACAAGCTTCAAAGCATGGAAAGACGGGCTTCGGTCCGTCTTTTTTTGTTTAGACTAACAGCATGTTTCGGCCATCCGCGAACGGCGCCAAAACCGCCGCGCGAGAGCCGCAATCGACTGCTCAGGAGACGTCATGCCCCACACTCACCACACCACACTGATTTCCGCGACGAATCTCGCGGAACGGCTTTCCGCTGCGCCGGGCAGCGTGTTCGTCATTGATTGCCGCTTCGATCTGGCCGATACCGAGGCGGGGGAAAGAGCCTATACGGCCGGACATCTGCCCGGCGCGCACTATCTGCATCTCGATCGCGATCTGTCGGGGCCGAAGACGGGCACCAATGGCCGCCATCCGCTGCCGGACCGTGCGCGTCTCGTGGAAACGCTGGAGTCGCGCGGCCTGAAGCAAGGTCAACAAGTGGTCGCCTATGACGGGCAAGGCGGCATGTACGCCGCCCGCGCCTGGTGGCTGCTACGCTGGCTCGGCCACGATTCTGTCGCAGTTCTCGACGGTGGACTGCAGGCATGGGCAGCAGCCGGTCAGCCGCTGACGCAAGACGCGCCGGCGCAGAATACCGGCGACTTCAAAGCCGGAGCACCGCTCTCCGTGACAATCGACGCCCAAACGGTCGAGCGCAATCTCGGCACGCGGGAGCGCATTGTGGTCGATGCGCGCGCACCGGATCGCTATCGCGGCGAAAACGAAACACTCGACCGCGTCGGCGGCCACATTCCCGGCGCGCTCAATCGCTTTTTCAAGGACAACCTCACCGCGGACGGCCGCTTCAAGCCGGCGCATACGCTGCGCGAGGAGTTCCATGCGCTGCTGGCCGATACGCCACCGGAACACGTCGTGCTGCAATGCGGCTCGGGCGTGACGGCATGCGTCAACGTGCTCGCGATGGAGGTCGCCGGGATGCACGGCGCGGCGTTGTACGCGGGATCGTGGAGCGAATGGAGTTCCGATCCGGCGCGGCCTGTTGCCACCGGCCCGAATCCTTAAGCGTAGAGCGGGACGATTAGTAAGAAGGCCGTTGCCGCTTCCCTGCGGCAACGGCCTTTTTTCATTCTTCAAGCCGGACACATCCGCTTGCCTTTACGCGACGCCGTGCTGCTTGAACCACACCAACGCGCGGCGCCAGCCATCCTCGGCATCGGCCTTTTTGTAACTCGGCCGATAGTCCGCGAAAAACGCATGACCCGCATCGTCATACACGACGAATTGCGAACCGCGTCCCGCCTGCGGACCGTGGGCGACGGCCTGCTTCATCTGCTCCAGCGTGTCCTGAGGGATGCTTTGATCCTGGCGCCCGTATAGGCCTAACACCGGCGCATGCAAATCCGCCACTTGATCGAGCGGATTGGCCGGCGTCATCGCGTCCCTCGCGCCCGTCACACGCCCATACCAGGCCACGCCCGCCTTCAGCCGCGGATTGTGCTCGGCATACAGCCACGCAATGCGCCCACCCCAACAGAAGCCGTTCACGCCGAGCCGGTTCAGATCGCCGCCGTGCTCGCCCGCCCACGCGACGGTCGCGTCGAGATCGGCCATGACCTGCTCGTCCGGGACCTTACTCACCAACTGATCGTTGAGTTGCTGCATGCTTGTGTACACGGTCGGATCGCCCTGCCGCTCGTACAGATTCGGCGCGATCGCGAGATAGCCCTGTTTGGCGAAGCGCCGGCACCCGTCGGCGATATGCTCGTGAACGCCGAATATCTCGTGGACGACGACGATCACCGGCAAATACGTCTTGCCCTTCGGCTGCGCGCGGTAAGCCGGCACCAGCGTGTCACCCGAACGCACGGCCACCTCGCCGGCTTCGAGGCCTTCGCTATCGGTATGAATGGTTTGCGCCGACACCGGCAGCACGGCCGCGGCGAAACCGGTGCCAAGTGCGGCTTTGATGAAAGTGCGTCGATTGAACGGAACGTGCGGGACCAGGCTGTCGATATCAGGTTTTAGCATGCGGCGCTCCTCAGGTGAACGTTGGAGGCAACAGGATACGCTGCACGCGCATCCTGTTGCACAACGGCCCTGCTAGCTGCCAGCGCCCCTCAAGTGCAGCTCAGTGCAGCTTGACCCGTGGCAGCGTGGTGCGGCGCAGCCAGTGCGCGAAGGTGTCGAGCACCATCCGCGCATAGCCATGCAGCGCGGCGATATGCAGCCGGTATAGCGACATGTACATGAAGCGCGCGAACAGTCCCTCGATCAGCATATTGCCGCCGATCACGCCGCCCATCAGATTGCCGACCGCGCTGAAATGCCCGAGCGACACCAGCGAACCGAAGTCGCGATAGGTAAATTCCGGCAGCGGCTTGTTATCGAGCCGGGCCGCGAGCGCCTTCATCAGAAAGCTCGCCTGCTGGTGCGCGGCTTGCGCACGCGGCGGCACATTGCGCTCGTTGCCGGGCCACGGACACGCCGCGCAATCGCCGAGCGCGAAAATGTTGTCGTCGATTTCGATTTGCAGCGTGCGGCGCACGATGAGTTGCCCGAGGCGATTGACCGGCAAGCCGTCGAGTTGGCTCAGCACAGCGGGCGCCTTGATGCCTGCCGCCCACACGGTCAGATCGGCGCGCACCGTCTTACCGCTTGCGGTGCGAACGACGCCGGGCGCGACTTCCGCCACTGTCTCGCCGATCATCAGCTTGACGCCGAGCTTGGTGAGCAATTCTGCGGTAGCTGTCGACACGCGCTCCTGCAAGGCCGGCAAAATGCGCGGCCCCGCTTCGATCAGCACAATGCCGACGTCGTGCCGCGGATCGAGCTTATGCAAGCCGTACGCGGACAACACCTGCGCCGTATTGCGCAACTCAGCGGAGAGTTCAACGCCCGTCGCGCCGCCGCCGACGATCGCCACCTGGATACGTGGCTCCGTGGAAGGCGACGTGCTCGATTGCGATTCGACGGGTTCATGCACCTGATGCTCAGCACGCATACACGCCGCGATCAGCCGTTTGCGGAAGCGCTCAGCCTGGCTGACCGTGTCGAGCGCCAGGGAGAACTCAGCCGCGCCGTTCACGCCGAAGAACGCCGTCGTGCTGCCGATAGCGATGATCAGCGTGTCGTATTCGAGCTCGCGCACGGGCAGCAACTCGGCGCCGTCGTCGTCGAGCACGGTGCTGAGCGTCAAACGTTTGTTCGCACGGTCGAGACCGGTCAGCTCGCCCTGTTGAAACTCGAAGCCATGCCAGCGCGCTTGCGCCGCATATTCGAGCTCCTGCGTGAACGGGTCCATGCTGCCGGCCGCGACCTCATGCAGCAGCGGCTTCCAGATATGGGTCGGATAGCGATCGACGAGCGTCACCTGTGCACGCGGACCACCCCTGTTCTTGTGTGGCGCATAGCGGTCGCCTAAGCGCGTCGCCAGCTCCAGCCCCCCTGCGCCCCCGCCAACGACGATAAAACGATGCATTGAATTCTCCGTGTTTGCCGATGGGTTGTGCGTCGAGACGGCGCGCATGAGATGCACGCGCGCGCCGCCCGTCAGCGATTGTCCGCGAGCAGCACGGGTTATCACAAGCCGTCAAAACACATGTGTGACATGCGCACGACGATATCGCGCCCCGTCATACGCGTGTCAATGCGCTTCTTCCCAGTTCAAACCAGCGCCCACTTCGGCGACCAGCGGCACTTTCAGCGCGGCCACACCGCACATCAGCTCAGGCAAGCGCTTGCGCACCTCGGACAATTCGCTATCAGGGACTTCGAGAATCAGTTCGTCGTGCACCTGCATGATCATGCGCGTGCCGACCTTCGATTCCTCGAGCCACTTCTGGACCGCGATCATCGACAGTTTGATCAGGTCGGCTGCCGTGCCTTGCATCGGCGCATTGATTGCCGCGCGCTCAGCGGCCTGCCGGCGCGGACCGTTGCCGCCGTTGATCTCCGGCAGCCACAGGCGGCGGCCGAACACGGTTTCCACATAGCCCTTGGCCTTCGCGCTCAGACGCGTTTCGTCCATATAACGCGCGACACCCGGATAACGCGCGAAATAGCGGTCGATATACAGCTTGGCGGCGTCGCGCGTAATGCCGAGATTCGCGGCAAGGCCGAACGAACTCATCCCGTAGATCAGGCCGAAGTTGATCACCTTCGCCACGCGCCGCTGATCGTTCGAGACTTCGAGCGGCGTCACGCTGAAAATTTCCGCGGCGGTGGCGCGGTGAATGTCTTCGCCTTGCGAGAACGCACGCAGCAACGATTCGTCGCCGGAGATGTGCGCCATGATGCGCAACTCGATCTGCGAGTAGTCGGCGGAAACGAGCTTGTGGCCCGGCGGCGCGATGAACGCCTCGCGAATCCGGCGGCCTTCGCCGGTGCGCACGGGAATGTTCTGCAAGTTCGGATCGTTAGACGCCAGACGGCCCGTCACCGCCACGGCCTGCGCATAGTTCGTATGCACGCGGCCCGTTTCCGCGTTGACCATGCGCGGCAGCTTGTCGGTATAAGTCGACTTCAGCTTCGACAACCCGCGATGTTCGAGCAGGATCTTCGGCAGCGGATAATCTTCGGCGAGCTTTTGCAGCACTTCTTCGTCGGTGGACGGTGCGCCGCTCGGGGTCTTCTTGACTACCGGCAATTCAAGCTTCTCGAAGAAGATCTGACCGATCTGCTTCGGCGAACCCAGATTGAACTCGCCGCCGGCCAGTACGTATGCCTCACTTTCGAGCTGAATCAGACGCGTGGCGATTTCGCTGCTTTGCTGACGCAGCTTCTCCGCGTCGATCAGCACGCCGGTGCGCTCCATCTTGCGCAATACGCGCGAAGTCGGCACTTCAATGTCGCGATACACGTACTCGAGCGTTTTCTCCGCGGCCACTTGCGGATACAACGCCTGATGCAGACGCAACGTGATGTCGGCGTCTTCCGCGGCGTATTCGGCGGCCTTGTCCAATGCGACTTCGTCGAAACCGATCTGCTGCGCGCCCTTGCCCGCCACTTCTTCGTACTTGATGGTTTTGATGCCGAGATGGCGCAGCGCGAGGCTGTCCATGTCATGCGTGCGCTGCGATTCGAGCACGTACGATTGCAGCATCGTGTCGTGTTCGACGCCGCGCATTTCGATGCCATAGTTCGCCAGCACCTGCTCGTCGTACTTCATATGCTGGCCGACTTTCTTGTGCTCGGCGCTCTCCAGCCAGGGCTTGAGCTTCGCGAGCACTTCCTCGCGCGGCAGTTGCACGGGCGCGTCCGGTCCGCGATGCGCGAGCGGCACATAGGCCGCATGCCCGGCTTCAACCGAGAGCGACAGGCCGACGATTTGCGCCACCATTGGATCGAGCGACGTGGTTTCCGTATCGAACGCGGTCAGTTCGGCCGCATTGATCTTCTCGAGCCACGCATCGAACTGTTCCCACGTCTGCACGGTGTCGTAGCGACGTTCGAGGTCCACGGTGGGCGCCGGCGGCACATCGGTTTGCGGACCTTCTACTGCGTCCGCGGTTTCCACTTCGCGCAGCCAGGTCTTGAAGCCGTAGCGCGTGAACACGTCGCGCAGCTCCTCGCGCGATTCCGGACGGCTTTCCAGGCTTTCCTCGAGCGACACGATATGGCCGGTCAGATCGCAATTGCGCTCGACGGTAACGAGTTTTCTCGCCATCGGCAGAAAATCGAGCGCACGACGCAGATTGTCTCCTACCGCACCTTTGATCTCATCCGCATGTGCGACGATGCCATCGAGCGAATCGTATTGCGTGAGCCATTTGATCGCGGTTTTCGGTCCGCACTTCTCGACACCGGGAACGTTGTCGACGGTATCGCCGATCAGCGACAGGTAGTCGATAATGCGCTCCGGCGGCACGCCGAATTTGGCGAGCACGCCGGCGCGGTCGAGCGTTTCGTTGGTCATCGTATTGATGAGGGTGACATGATCCGACACGAGCTGCGCCAGATCCTTGTCCCCAGTCGACACGATCACGTTCATGCCGCGTTTTTCGGCCGCGGTGCTGAGCGTGCCGATCACGTCATCGGCTTCGACGCCTTCGATCATCAGCAACGGCCAGCCGAGCGCGCGCACAGCGACGTGAATCGGTTCGATCTGACGCGAGAGGTCGTCCGGCATTGAAGGACGATTCGCCTTATAGTCGGGATACCAGTCGTCGCGAAACGTTTTGCCCTTGGCGTCGAACACGCACGCGCTATACTCTGCTGTGACTTCCTTGCGCATGCGCCGCAGCATGTTGATCATCCCATAGAGCGCACCCGTCGGGCCACCCTCGGGTCCGCGCAGATCAGGCATCGCATGGTAGGCCCGGTACAGATAACTCGAACCGTCGACCAATAGCAGGGTCTTACCTTCAAGGCTTCGTTCTTCAGGCATTATGACTAAGAGAAAAGTGATTCCGAGTCTGCGATCACTCGCAGATCAAGAGCGCGCAACGGCCAAGAAGGCCCGCGCATCGTGGCAGATGTTCACGATTATGGCAGAGTTTATCGAGGCGACCGAGTACCTCTCGGAGATTCGCCCGGCTGTCAGCATCTATGGTTCAGCACGCCTGAAACCGAACTCGCCGTATTACAAACTGGCCACGCAAATCGCGCGCAAGCTGTCGGACGCCGGCTTCGCGGTGATCTCAGGCGGCGGCCCCGGCATCATGGAGGCGGCCAACAAGGGCGCACATGGGGGCAAGGCGCCATCGGTGGGTTTGAACATCGAACTGCCGCACGAGCAATCGGGCAATCAGTGGCAAGACATCTCGTTGCGCTTCCGCCATTTCTTCACGCGCAAGGTCACGTTCGTGAAGAACTCGGACGCGGTGATCGTGATGCCGGGCGGCTTCGGCACGCTGGACGAGCTGGCCGAAGTACTCACGCTGATTCAAACCAAGAAGTCGCGCCACGTGCCGATCATTCTGGTGGGCGCCGAGTTCTGGGAAGGCCTGCTTGCGTGGTTCAAGAACTCGCTCACGCCGATGGGCCTGATCAATCCGACGGATATGGACTTGATGCAGGTGATCGACGACCCGGACCAGGTGCTCGAAGCGGTGCTGAAGTTCTACGAAGACCGCGAAGAGGCCGAGCCGCATCCGGCCAAGTCGGACGAAGACCGGATGTTCTATCTGTGATTTCCAGTACCGCGTGAGATAGCGCGATACGGGTCGACACAGATCGATGCGAGCTAACGGGCGGCGTCCATGCCGCCCGTTTCCGTTTCATCGGCCTGATCGCCTTGCGCTTGCAACCATTCGCAGAACTGCGCCACCAACGGCGCCTCCGCCACCTCGCGTCTTGCGACCCACCAATAGCCGCGTGCATCGATACGCGGACCCGGCAGCGGCACCACGAGCCGCCCCGACGCCAGTTCGTCCGCCAGCAACGGCAACGGACCGAGCGCCACGCCGAGCCCGTCCACCGCGGCCTGCAACGCCAGATAGAAGTGATCGAACGACTGCTTCTTCCGGCATTTCGCCGTCACGCCTGCTGCCGACAACCAATTGCTCCATGCTTCGGGCCGCGTGTCCGAATGCAGCAGCACGTGCCGCGCGAGATCGTCGGCGACATTGATCGGCGAGCGTTTCAGCAATGCAGGGCTGCACACCGGAATCTCGCTCTCGCCGAGAAAATGGCCGCTCACGCAGTTCTGCCAGTGGCCCGGCCCGCGCCGCACAGCGACGTCGAAACTGTCCAGCGTTTCAACGGGCGCATTCGATGTCGATAAACGCAGCTCCACGTTCGGTGCCTTGCGCTGAAACTGATTCAGGCGCGGCAGCAGCCATTTCATCGCGAAGGTGGGCAGCGCATTCACCCGCAGCACACGGACGACGCCCGTGTCGCGCAATTGGTCGGTGGCGAGCGCGATGCTGTCGAACGCGGCCTGCACGGTCGCCAGATAGCGGCGGCCGTCGTCGGTCAACCGCACGCGCTTGCCGCGGCGATGGAAAACCTGCACGCCGAGCCACGCTTCGAAAGCGGCGACCTGCCGGCTGATTGCACCGTGCGTCACATGCAATTCGTTCGCCGCCGCGGTGAAGCTTTCGTGCCGTGCGGCAGCTTCGAAGGCGCGCAGCGCCGGAAAAGGTGGAAGGTTACGAGCCATGCTTGTGATTCTAGATCACAAGCGCGGGCTTAAAAATCGTTTTGTTTGCCGGCGGTTCGGCGCTAACCTCCGGAGCATGAAATGGAAGCTTAGCGATATGGACCACAATCTCACCTCGTCCGAGCCCGCACTGGCGACTGCGCCTACACCGACGCTGCGGGAAATCTTCGGCGGTTTTCTCGGCCTTGGGCTGATCTCGTTCGGAGGCGCGCTGCCGCTCGCGCGGCGCGCGCTGGTCGAACGACGCCACTGGCTGAGCGCGACGGAATTCACGGACCTGCTTGGCTTGTGCCAGTTTCTGCCGGGCGGCAACGTGATCAATCTCTCGGTGGCAGTCGGGATGCGCTTTCGCGGCGTGCCAGGCGCGCTGGCCGGCTTGCTCGGGTTGATCGCGGGGCCGTCGCTGGTGGTGATCGGCCTTGGCGTGTTGTACGAACGCACGCAAGACGATCCGCATGTCCGGCATCTGTTCGCCGGTCTCGCCGCGGCGGCGGCCGGTCTGCTGGTCTCGATGGCCGTGAAAATTCTGCTGCCGTTACGGGATAAACCGATGGCGGCGCTGATCGCGGCGCTCGGCTTCATCGCCATCGCGATCATGCGCCTGCCGCTTCTACCGACCATGCTGGTGCTCACACCGCTCAGCATCTACCTGGCGTCGAAGGCCACACGATGACCGATACGCTCATTTCGCTCGCCGTCATTTTCAGTCAGCTTTCGCTGCTCGCGTTCGGCGGTGGCAATACGATTCTTCCGGAGATGCAGCGTCAGGTGGTGGATGTGCATCACTGGATGCCGGCCAGCGAATTCAGCGCGCTGTTCGCGCTCGCGCAAGCTGCGCCGGGACCGAATCTGATGATCGTGACGCTAGTCGGCTGGCATGTGGCGGGTTGGGCGGGGATGCTGGTGACGTCGGTGGCGAAGTTCGGACCGTCGTCGATCGTGACGATTCTCGCGCTGCATGCCTGGAATCGTTTCAAAGACCGCCCGTGGCGGTGCTATGCGCAGGCCGGGCTGGTGCCGGTGACAGCCGGCATCGTCGCGGCGAGCGCGGCCTTGATCGCTGAAGCGTCGGATCCGACGGCGATCGCGTGGGCGATTACCGCCGCAATCGCGGTGCTGGCGTTGAAAACGCGCATCCATCCGCTGTGGCTGTTGGCGGCTGGAAGTCTGATTGGGCTGACGGGGTTTGGGCAGTTTTAAGCCAAGGGTAAGGCGAGCTGTGACGACGCTCGCCTGCGCCTTATAAAAGACCGCTTACTGAAACGCTACTTCAGCGAAACTGCGCAGCTTGCGGCTATGCAAACGATGCAACCCGTTCATACGCAGCAACTCCATCGCCTTCACACCGATCTGCAGATGCTGGTCGACCTGCGCGCGATAGAACTGATCGGCCATGCCGGGCAGCTTCAACTCTCCATGCAAAGGCTTATCCGACACGCAGAGTAAGGTTCCGTAAGGCACGCGGAAGCGGAAGCCGTTCGCGGCAATCGTGGCGCTTTCCATATCGAGCGCGACGGCGCGGCTTTGCGACAAGCGCTGCACCGGCTCGCGATGATCGCGCAACTCCCAGTTGCGGTTATCCACGCTCGCCACCGTGCCCGTGCGCATCACGCGTTTCAACTCGGCGCCATCCAGCTGCGTGACCTGTGCAACCGCGCGCTCCAACGCCACTTGCACTTCGGCAAGCGCTGGAATCGGCACCCACAGCGGCAAGTCGTCATCGAGCACGTGGTCTTCGCGCACATAGCCGTGCGCCAGCACGTAGTCGCCCAGACGCTGTGTGTTACGCAGCCCGGCGCAATGGCCCAGCATGATCCACGCGTGCGGACGCAGCACGGCGATGTGATCGGTGATCGTCTTCGCGTTCGACGGCCCTACGCCGATGTTGATCATCGTGATGCCGCTGCCGTCCGCGCGCTTCAGGTGATACGCGGGCATCTGCGGCAGACGCGGCGGCGCCGTGCCTTCCTGTGCCTGCTCACCGAGATTTTCGTTGTACGTGATCACGTCGCCCGGTTCGACGAACGACGTGTATTCGCTGCGGTACGCGCGCAGTTCTTCGTCGTCGGTATGGGCCATCATCGCGCGGCCGAGTTTGACGAACTCGTCGATATAGAACTGGTAGTTCGTGTACAGCACGTAGTTCTGGCAATGCGTGGGCGACGTCGCCGTGTAGTGCTTCAGCCGATGCAGCGAGAAATCGACCCGCGCCGCCGTGAACAGCGCCAACGGATGCGGCTCGCCCGGCAGCGGCTCATACGTGCCGTTGACGATCCGGTCGTCGAGCAGCGCGAGGTCCGGCGTGTCGAATACATCGCGCATCAGGAACAGACGCTCGCGATCCAGATCCCCTTCGAGGTGAATACCTTCAGCGAACGCGAAATGAATCGGAATCGGCTGATCGGACACGCCCACTTCGATCTGCACATGATGGTTCTTCGCCAGCAAGCGCAATTGCTCGCGGTAGTAGTTGCCGAACAGATCAGGCCGCGTCACGGACGTCTCGAACACGCCCGGACCCGCGACGAAACCATATGAGCGGCGCGAGTCGATATGCGTGTTGACTTCCGTGCACACTCTGACGAACGGGTAGCACGCGCGCACGCGGCGTTCGAACAATTCGTTGCGGCGGTAGCGCGCGAAGGCGTCGCGCAGAAACGAGGTGTTCGCTTCGTAAATGGCGGACAGGCGGGTCACGGCCTCGGTGGCGTCGTCGAAAGATTCGGTTGGGAAGCTGTTGGCGGGAGTCTGCACCGCGCGTTGATTGGTATCGTTGTTCATCTTCATTCGCCTCGATTGATGAGACGACATTACCACGGAACCCGGGCTCGCAAAATGACTCTGCGGCGCTTGCGGCAAATGCGCCGACAACGGCCGCGAGATGGCGGGCACGCCGCGCGAAAGCGGCGCAAAATAAGGCGATCGCGCCCGTAGGCAAGGCTGGATTTGCTAGAATCGGGGCACCATATTGGAGAATCACCATGAAGCCGCTCCTTCCCATCGCCGTTGCGCTGGCCCTCGCCTTCGGCAACGCCGCGATGGCTGCCCAGCCCGTCGATGCCACGCCGCCCCCGGATCAACCGCAGTCCGCCAACGAACGGGCCGGCCTGCCGGACCTGAAGGCAATCAACCGGCCGGCCGCGGAAGTCAGCTCCAAGGTCGAAATCAACGTGCCGCGCACACCGAGCTTCTACGAGCGCAGCGCCAACGGCACCGAAATCACCGAATATCGCGATAAAGGCAAGCCCGTCGAGATCAACGTGCATTCGAACCTCGGCACGCGCTATCAGATGAGTGCACCGCTCGACACGTCGCCCACCGTGCGCGACAACGGCCGCGCCAGCACGCGTTTGCCGTCGGTGAATCTGCGCTATTGATGGATACCTGAGCGGCGGCCCGGCGTAAGCCGCCCCTTCGATTCCGTGCGGCCTGCGAGACATTGCCACCGGGCCTTTAGCCTGCTTGCTGAATTGCGGCACGCTGGTTACGGCGCCTAGTTGCAGCACAGGCTCGCCACCCTGTCTTACCGCGCTTTCGACACCGCTTTTTGACACACCGACACACCTCGCACTGGCCGCAACGCGCCAGCCCGACCAACCTGATCCGACGCTTCCCGCATGGCTGTCTTCACCGCTGTCACCGAACCCCAACTAGCAGAATGGATGCGCCATTACGATCTCGGCGAAGTCGTCGAATTTCGCGGCATCCCGTCCGGTATTGAGAACAGCAACTTCTTTCTGACCACGACGCGCGGCGAATACGTCCTCACGATTTTCGAAAAACTGACGGCTGAACAACTGCCGTTCTATCTCGATCTGATGCAGCATCTGGCGGCGCACCGCGTGCCGGTGCCGGACCCGATGCCGCGCGAAGACGGCGCGCTGTTCGGTACGCTGCACGGCAAGCCGACCGCGATCGTCACCAAGCTCGAAGGCGCACCGGAGTTGGCGCCCGGCGTCGAACACTGCGTCGAAGTCGGACAAATGCTCGCGCGCATGCATTTGGCGGGCCGCGATTACGCGCGCCATCAGCCGAATTTGCGCAGCCTGCCGTGGTGGAAGGAAACAGTGCCGACCATCCTGCCGTTTCTGGAGGGCGTGCAACGCGACTTGCTGTCGTCCGAACTCGCTTATCAGGAAACCTTCTTCGCTTCAGCCGATTACGCAGCGCTGCCCGAAGGCCCATGCCACGCCGACCTGTTCCGCGACAACGCGCTGTTCGCGCACGCCGCACCGGAGACCGGCCACGAAGTGCGCCTCGGCGGTTTCTTCGACTTCTATTTCGCCGGCTGCGACAAGTGGTTGTTCGACGTCGCCGTCACGGTCAACGACTGGTGCGTCGACCTCGCCACCGGCAAGCTGGACGGCACGCGCACCGAAGCCATGCTGCGCGCCTACCAGACCGTGCGTCCGTTCACCGCCGAAGAAAATCGCCATTGGGGTGACATGCTGCGTGCGGGCGCGTACCGTTTCTGGGTCTCGCGCCTGTATGATTTTCATTTGCCGCGCGCGGCCGAGCTGCTCAAACCGCACGACCCCGGCCATTTCGAGCGCATTCTGCGCGAACGCCTGACCGGCGTTGCACTTCCAGGCATTCATACCTCATGCAACTGATCGAAGTCCCCGCGAAAACCGGCTATGTGTGGTTCCGGCAGGGTATCTGGCTGTTCCGCAAGAACCCGCTCGCGTTTCTGACGCTGTTCTTCACCTACCTGCTGGTCATGACGCTGGTGTCGCAGATTCCGGTGATCGGCGGCGTGCTGCCACTGGCGTTTATTCCAGGCGTCGCAGTCGGCTTCATGGCGGCGTGCCGCAATACGATCGCCGGCAAGCCGGTGTTTCCGACCATTCTGGTGGACGGCTTTCACTCGTACGGCCCCGTGGTCGCCAAACGGCTGCTGGTGCTCGGCGTGCTGTATGTCGTCGCGATGGCGCTGGTGCTCGCCGGCTCGGCGCTGGCCGACGGCGGCATGCTGCTGAAGGTGATGCTCGGCGGCGCAGCGATGGATCAGGACGCGATCGCCAACAGCAATATCCCGCTCGCGGTGGTCACTGCATTCGCGTTCTACATTCCGGTCGCGATGATTTTCTGGTTCTCGCCGATTCTCATTGCGTGGCACGACGTGCCGCCGGTCAAGGCGATGTTCTTCAGCCTCGTCAGTTGCTGGCGCAATCGCGGCGCGTTCATCGTGTTCGGCGCGCTGTGGTTCGCAGTGGCGATGACGGTGTCGCTCGGTTTGTCCGCGGTGATGCAGGCGCTGGGCGCAGGCGACTTCGCATTTGCGATCCTGATGCCCGCCACGATGATCGTTACGACCATGCTGTATTGCTCGTTCTACGCAACCTATCGCGGCTGCTTCGGCGTACAAACGCCCGAAACACCGGACCTGCCGACCACCCCGGCGGCTTGAGTGTTTTTTGCGCGCGAGCGCCGGGCGCTGGTCCGGCGCTCGCGCGCCACGCCGCTTTGGGGCACCGCCTGTCTCCGCTGCTTCCTCGAATTCCCAACCGCACTCGTCAACGCAAGGTGATTTGCGGCACAATGGTTTGCGCGCAATCGATTTGCACGCTCTTTCAGACGAGATGCATCATGACCCAGCGCCCCGCTTTGCCCTTCACGCTTGACGAGCAACTCTGCTTCGCGCTCTATTCGACCTCGCTCGCGATGACGAAAGCGTACAAGCCGCTGCTCGACAAGCTCGGCCTCACGTACCCGCAATATCTGGCGATGCTGGTGCTATGGGAAACCGACGACGTTACGGTCAAGGACATGGCTGCGCGTCTGAATCTCGACTCGGCCACGGTCACGCCGCTGCTCAAGCGCCTGGAGGCGCAAGGCTACCTGGAACGGGTGCGCGGCGTCGAAGATGAGCGGCTCGTCTACATCCGGCTGACCAAGGCCGGCACGGCACTGAAGCGCCAGGCGCGCGAAGTGCCGGCGGAAATTTTCTGCGCGACCCAGCAGACGCCCGAATTCCTGCTTCGTCTGCGCGACGATCTGACGCGCCTGCGCACCACCCTCAACGATTACATGGACCACTAGCCAGCCTGCTGCAGAAGCATGCTATCGGTTTGATACGTAAATTAATTTGCACACAAATGATTTGTGTACTATCTTTATCGCATGCTGCTTCGATAGCGATCAGCCAGAACGGCAAGCAAGCAGCGGCAAGCATGCGGATCCTGACAACCCAGATTAAGGAGCAGCAAAATGAACGTACTTTACAAAGCAACTGCAACTAGCACCGGTGGCCGTGACGGCCGTGCAGTGTCGTCAGACAATGTGCTGGACGTGAAACTGGCCGCACCGCGCGAGCTGGGCGGTAACGGCACGGTGGGCACGAACCCGGAACAGCTCTTTGCCGCCGGCTACTCGGCCTGTTTCCTGAGCGCGATGAAGTTCGTCGCCGGCCAGCGCAAGCAAGCTTTGCCGGCAGACACACAAGTCACGGCGGAGGTGGGCGTCGGCCCGAACGACAACGGCGGCTTCGCGCTCGACATCGAGTTGCGCGTTTCGCTGCCGGGCCTTGCTGCGGATGCGGCCAAGGAACTGGTCGACGCGGCGCATCATGTCTGCCCATACTCGAACGCCACGCGCAACAACGTTGCGGTGCGTTTGCAAGTCGCGTAAGCGGCGAGCTTGCCTGAACTCCGGCGGCCGGGCGTTGCACTGGCCGATATTGTGGTGCTGCTAGTGTTGATCGTCGCGACGATGTTCGCGTTCTGGCGATCGGACCGCTGGGCAGGCGGCTTACTGATGCCCTATGTAGCTTGCGTGGTGTTCGCCGCGGAGGTGAATCACGCGTGGTGGCAATCGAACCCGGCTGTCTGTAAGTTCATGACAGCTTGGGCGCTTCACCCGAACAGCAATAGCTTAGTACTGGCTCATCCACGACGGTTGGCGGGGGTTCGCCTCGCGATCCAGCTTGCGCATACGGAATTCGAGATCGTACAGATCGGTAGCTTCGGCGAGAAATGCGTCAGCGCGTTCTTTCGCAAGCTGATCGGGCGATTTGGTCAGAAACAGGAACAAGCGGCTCAGCAGGTACATGGTCAACCTCGACGGTGAATTTAGGCGTTAACTCCTAAGGGATAACCCCTATTATAGGGAAAACCCTAGGATTGCGCCAATCTTCTTTTCGAGGTGTTGTTCCTGCGTCACCTTTCGTCGGCTGAGGCCGTACTGACGGCACCTTCCGCGATACGGCCGGCGCCCGTGCGGCGCTGATGCTTGAAGAACTCCCACACCAACGTGCTCGCATCCGGCCCTTTGGCGGAGTGAAACGGCACCGCGTCGTCGCCGCCGCTCCAGGCGTGCGCGAGCCCTTGCACGCGGCACAGCCGCACCACGCGTCGGCCGCCGCGCAGGTAGTCGCGCATGACCACACCGCCTTTGCGTTCTTCACGCACTTCGCCAGATTTGCGCGCGCCGCTCTCGTCGACGATCCGGTTCAGCCGGAGAAATTGCGTTGCCAGTTGGTCCGCATTGACAGGCGCGACCACGTGATCGGCGTCGCCGTGGATAATGATGGCCGGCATGCCGGGGTATTCCGCCACATTGACGACTTCGTCGACCAGTTCGACCGGTTCGCCGCGCGCGCCACGGCGCATCACGTCCATCGCCGTGATACCGGAACGCGCCTCGCCCAAAGCCGGGCCGGAATGCAATGCGACTGCCGCAAAATGCTCCGGATGGTTGACTGACAACAGCGCCGTCAAGCCCGCGCCCGCGGAAATCCCGGCGACATACACCCGCTCGCCGTCGAACCCATGCTGCATGACGAGTGCATCCACCAGCGAAACCACGGCGAGCGCCTCGGCGCCGCCGGCGCTTTCGCTCGCGTCGTACCAGTGCCAGCAGCGGTGCGAGTGCACGTGCTTCGACTGCTCCGGATACACCACCGCAAAGCCGAACCGGTCGGCCAGCACATTCATGCGCGTGCCTTCGGCGAATTCATCGATCGATTGCGTGCAGCCGTGCAGCATCACCACCAGCGGCATGGCTTCGAGCGCATGGCCGGACGGAATGTACAAACCATACTGAAGATGATTGACGAGCCGCCCAGGCGACGCAGGCGCCGAATGGAACGAACGGGTCCACGAACCGCTCGCCCAAGCCGATGCACGCGGACGGACGCGCGATTCCCGGGCGACGGCGCGCGGCGCCTCGCGTTTCGTGGGAATGCGCACCGCGGTCGCTTGTTTGAGCGGGCGGACCTTCGTCGAAGGCTTGGTGGTGGCGGGCCGCACCGGATGCGCGGTGATGCGCTTGGTGGTTTTGTGGGCGTGCTCGGTCTGAATCGCGAGCAGCCGCTTGAGACCGCGCAGCCAGATTTTCGATAAACTTTTTGCCATCGGCGGATAACCTCGCAAAAAGGGACAGGGGCCGTTCGGTGGAACGACACTTCGTTGTGCAATGCACAATAACACCAATCCTCATGCGATGCTGGAAGCATTGGTTACAGCCCAACACCGAAATTTCCGCTCGACGAACCTTGTCGCGGGACTCGCGTCAAACCGCTGCACGGCTTGTTCGCCAACCAACCTTCAGCGACAAAAACGCGGCACCGCGTCAAGTCCGCGCTGTGGTCCCCGTCTATACTGGCGGTTAAATAATTGACGTGCGAGCCTCGTGCTGCGTCGGCGATTCGCGCCGTTCGCGCGTTAAATCACTTCCAACCCGATTCTACGCGGCCGTGGTCGCGCTTTTTGCCATGCCCGATTTACCTCCCCATCTGTGGTATTTGATCACCAGCCTCGGCGGCGCCGGCATGACGCTGCCGCTCGCGCTCGCCATCGCGCTTTGGCTGACGGTCGGATACACATGGCGACTGGCTGCGGGTTGGTTGTTGTTGCTTGGCGCGGCTGTTGGCATTGTGACCGTCACCAAGCTGGCGTTCCTCGGCTGGGGCGTCGGCGTGCGCGAACTGGATTTCACCGGCGTCAGCGGTCACGCGATGTTGTCCACCGCCGTGTACCCGGTCGCGCTGTTCCTCATGTTATTGCCGACGCGACCGGCGATCCGTCTGATCGGCGTGTTGCTCGGCCTCGCTGCGGGCATGGCTGTCGGGCTGTCGCGGGTCGCGCTCAGTGCTCACTCGCCGTCCGAAGCGATCACCGGCTGCCTGGTCGGCGCGCTGGCCGCGCTGGTTTTCGTTCGCATGGCGTGGAACGCCGAGCCGGGCCGGCTGTCGGCGCTGTCCGTCACCGCGAGTCTGATGATCCTCGCAGTGACGATGCACGGCGTCCACGTGCCCACTCAGCGCTGGGTCACGCATATCGCGCTGAAGGTTTCCGGTCACGAAAGGCCGTTCATCCGCGCACGCTGGAAGGCCACGCGTGACGATCGCGCCACCATGGTGCCACTCTCGCAGACCTTCAACACGCTTGCGCCGCCGCGCTCGTCCGGCGTCTAACGCACTCCGTGCAGGTTCATGAGCCGCTTTATGCGTCCAGCTGAATAATCGTCATGGGCCACCGTTATAACCTTTCATATATTACGATAGCGTTTTAACCCGCCGCTCCGGCCCATGCCGGACCTCTGAGCCTCCATGACACTGTCCCGCCGCTTTCTGAAACATGCGCTGCTCATCGCCAGCGCCGTCTCCGTTGCCGTCAGCGCCAATGCGCGTGCCGACGAACTGGTCGTCTCCGCCGCCGCCAGCCTGACCAATGCGTTCAAAGCGGTCAGCGACGTCTTCGAACAGCAGCATCCGGGCACCAAGGTGCTGTTGAACTTCGGCGCGTCCGACGTGCTGATGCAGCAGATCGCCAAAGGCGCGCCCGCCGACGTGTTCGCCTCCGCCGATCAGAAGGCGATGGACAAGGCCACAGCCGAAAAAGTCATCGTGCCGACAAGCCGCAAGGACTTCGCCGCCAATTCGCTGGTGCTGATCGTGCCGACCGACAGCCGTTTCGCGCCGGCCACACTGAACGATCTGGCGTCGGCGAATGTGAAGCGCGTCGCTTACGGCGATCCGGCGTCGGTGCCCATCGGCCGTTACGCGCAAGGCGCGTTGCAGGCCGCAGGCGTCTGGGACGCTGTCAGCGCCAAGGCCGTGCTGGCGGCTAATGTCCGCCAGAGCCTCGACTACGTGTCGCGCGGCGAAGTCGACGCCGGCTTCGTATTCAGCACCGACGCCGCGGTCATGCCGGACAAGGTCAAAGTCGCGCTGAACGTGCTGACACAAACGCCGATCACTTACCCGATCGCGCAGGTCGAAGGTAGCCGCCACGCTGCGGATGCGCAGGCGTTCATCAGTTTCGTGCTGTCGCCGGCCGGCCAGGCAGTGCTAGCGAAGTACGGCTTCAAGCCGGCGCATTAATTTGCGTCATTGATTTGCATCATTAATCAGCCTTATTAAAGATCTCGCACGCTCATGCAACAGGCCTGGATTCCGCTCTTGCTGTCGCTGAAAGTGGCGGGCTGGGCCACCGCGCTCAATCTGGTGTTCGGCGTCGCCGCCGGTTTTGGCTTGGCGCGCTGGCGTTCGGGCGCGCGCGATGTGATCGATTCGCTGCTGATGCTGCCGCTCGTGATGCCGCCCACCGTGCTCGGCTACTACCTGCTCGTGTTGCTCGGACGGCGCGGCGTGATCGGCGCCTGGCTCGACCGCCTCGATATCCAGTTGGTGTTCACCTGGCAAGGCGCGGTAATCGCATCGACAGTGGTGGCGTTCCCGCTGGTGCTGAAATCGGCGCGCGCCGCCTTCGAAGCCGTCGATCCGCAGCTCGAACGGGCTGCGCGCACGCTCGGTGTCAGCGAGACAGCGATCTTTTTTCGCGTAACGCTGCCGCTCGCCGCGCGCGGCATTCTGGCTGGCGGCTTGCTGGCTTTCGCCCGGGCGCTCGGCGAATTCGGTGCGACGCTGATGATCGCGGGCAACTTGCCAGGGCGCACGCAGACGCTTTCGGTGGCCGTCTATTCAGCCGTGCAAGCCGGCGACGACAGCACCGCCAATTTCCTCGTGCTCGTCACGTCGGTGACGTGCGTGGTGATCCTGTTGCTCGCGGGCCGTCTGGTGCCGCAGCACACGCTTTTGACGTCCCGCTGATATGCCGCTCGCTGTCGACATCCGCAAGACCTTCAGGAGCGCCGAGCGCAGCTTTACGCTCGACGTATCGTTCCAGGCGACCACGCAGCGCGTCGTGCTGTTCGGACCATCCGGTGCGGGAAAAAGTCTGACCTTGCAGGCTATCGCCGGATTGCTGCGCCCTGACGAAGGCACGATCACGTTGCACGGCAACGCATTATTCGACAGCACGCGCGGCGTCGATCTGAAACCGCAATCGCGCCGGATCGCCTATCTGTTTCAGGACTACGCGCTGTTTCCGCATCTGAACGTGCGGCAGAACATCGGCTTCGGGTTGCAGCCGGGCTGGTTGAACCCGCGCGTACGGATCGCGCATCCGCAAGTCGACTATTGGCTGGACGCGCTTGAACTACAGAGTGTCGCTGGGAATCATCCGGCGCAGCTTTCGGGCGGGCAAAAGCAGCGGGTGGCGTTGGCGCGAGCGCTGGTCGCGCAGCCTCGGTTGCTGTTGCTCGACGAACCGTTTTCCGCGCTCGATAGCGCTTTGCGTCAACGCATGCGGCGCGAGCTGTCGGACCTGCAAACGCGCCTGGACATTCCGATGGTGTTGATCACGCACGATCCCGACGACGTCGCCGCCTTCGGCGATCAGGTCGTGCAGGTCAGCGACGGCTGCGTACGCGAGAATCAGCCGTTCGCCGGCTACGCGCGCAGCACGCCGTAAGCGCGCGCCTTCAGTCCCGCCGTCAGTCTTTCACGCCGAGAATCACGCTCGACGCCTTGAACGCCGCGATCGCGGTGCCGCCTTCTGCCAGGCCGAGTGCGTCGACGCTTTCGTTCGTGACGACGGCGGTTATCACGGTGCCACCTTCAAGCGCCAACGACACCTCCGCATTGACCGCGCCGCGTTTCACGCTCTGCACCGTACCGCGCAGCTGATTGCGCGCCGACAGCTTCAGCGGCGCGCCGCTGGCGTCCTCGACGAGCAGCACCACCCACGAAGCCTTGATCAACGCGAACGCCGCCGAGCCTTGCGCGAGACCGAGCGTCTCAGTACTTTCGTGCGTAAGCACCGACACGATCGTGTGACCGCCGGGCAGCGCCAGCGACACTTCATCATTGATCGTACCGCGCACAATGCTTGAAACCGTCCCATACAGCTGATTGCGCGCGCTTGTTTTCACGCCGATGCGCCCGATCAGATCCCAATCCGTTGCGAAGCCTTCGATCGCCGCCCCCGCACGTTCGAGAAAGCGCCGATGCTCGCGCTCGACGGCGCGAAACGTCTCGATCAGCTTCACCGCGCGCGGCGTGAGCGTCGTGCCGCCACCGCCTTTGCCGCCGGTCGAACGCACGACAAGCGGCTCGCCGGCGAGGTTGTTCATTGTGTCGACGGCATCCCACGCGCCTTTGTAGCTAATGCCCACCGCTTTTGCCGCGCTGGTGATCGAACCGGTTTCGCCAATTGCTGCAAGCAGCGCGATGCGTGCCGCGCCGCCGAGCGTTTGCGCGCCGGCCTGGAACCACACTGAACCACCGAGTTCGAGCGGTTCGTGGGACGAATCGGGGTGGTCGGACGTCATAGCGGAGAGTGGTCGATGAGCGGAGGAAAGGGCAGCAAATGATTATAGCGACGCAGGCGTCGATGGGCGGCTACACGAGACGCCCCCGCCGGCCGCTTACAGCGCGTACTGCGCAATCCCATTCCCAAACGACCAGTTCTCCTTCAGCACCTCGACGAGATTGATGAACACATCCTCTCGTCGCAGCCCAGGCGACTCCGCCAATTCATCCGCCATACGCTTGTACAGCGCCTTTTTCTGCTCGAGCGTGCGGGTATTGTTCAGCGTGATCTGAATCAGCACCAGATCGTCGCTGCGCTGCACGTTCAGATACTGCTTGTCGTACACAAAATTGCGGGCGCTCGGTTCGTTGTCGGTCGAGCGTCGGCGGCTGGTGTTGGGGCTGAGCGAGCACGTCGCGGGCGCGAATCTGCCGGCGTTGCTCGCCAGGCTCAATGCGCACGATCCGGGTCTGGTGGTCGAATTGCATCTCGGCACGTCCGCCGCGCTGCTCGCGCAATTCGACGAACGGCGGCTCGATGCGGTGATCATCCGCTACGGCGCCGATGAGCCGCCACGCGACGACACACAGGTGCTTTTTAGCGAGCCGCTTGATTGGCTTGCTACGCCGGAGTGGCTGCCGCGCGTCGGCGAACCGTTGCCGCTGGCTTTGCTTGCCGCGCCGTGTAACGTGCGCGCGGTCGCGCTTCAAACGCTGAACGAGGCGGGGATTGCGTGGCAGGAAGTGTTCGTGGGCGGAGGCGTGGCCGCCGTCGGGGCGGCGGTCGCGGCCGGCCTCGCGGTGTCGCCGCTGGCGCGCAGAGTGGCCCCGCGAGGTTTGATCGACGTCGGCGCACGGCTGGGATTGCCGCTGCTGCCGGAATCGCGCGTCACGCTGCATTCGCGGGTTCGCGAGAAGCGCTCGATGGAGACGCTGCGGTTGGTGGCGAATGGCTTGGCAACGCACTGACAAACCATCGCCCGCTTTAAATCGTAGGGCGGCTTCAAAGACCAAGTGGACCTCGACCCCCGACAAACCGCCGCCGTTCGCGCGGCGCTGGGTCCGCCGGGCAGCAAAACCAGGCGCAAACGCGCTGCCTGAGATCGAGGTCAGTGAAGGATCGGCGGCAGCGAACCGCTGCTGGCCGTAGCAGGATTGGCCGTTACGTTCGCGGGACTAGCCGGCGCGGTCGCGGATTTAGCCGGTGCGCTCGTGGGGGATACGGCTGGTTTGGCCGGCCCGGTTTTCGCCGCGACCTTCACCTTGTGGGCGCGCCCCGTATGACCTTGAACCAGGTTGGCGTGCATGATCTTAGCCTGACCGGGTTTCGCTTGAGCGAACTGCGCGTGCGGCTTTTTACCCTGTACCACGACGGCCGGCTTCGGCTTCAGCGCGCCCTTAACCGCCCCTTTGGCCGTACCTTTGGCCGCGACTTTCTTCACGTTGCCATGCGCCGGCTTCGCGCCGCTCTTCGACACCGACGCCACCCGCTGCGCCGCATGCTGACCGCTCGCCGCGTGCTTCGGTGCCATCTTCGCGCCGGTTGTAGACTTGAGCTTCGATCCATCCACCGTTTTCTTTGCATGCTTCGCGGCATGCCCGGTGGCCTCGGGTGGGTTCCACACTTCAGCATACCCAGCGGCCATTGCCGCGCCGGAAACACACCACACGGCAACCGCCGTTGCTACTGCTCGAACCCACATCTGCTGCTTCTCCTGATCTTCGACTTCATAACGAGCCGGAATTATATTCCCTTGCAATAATCCACAATTGGACTAATATCAATATCAAGTACATATAAGGACTCACACACTCATGTCTCACGCCGCCCGCGCCCCCCAACCCGAACCGCAGATTCGCCGGCCTGTGCCGGAACCTTCGCTCGCGGAAATGTCCGCGGCGGGCCTGCGTGCGTTCTTCAACATCGCTCGCGACTGGGACCTGAGTGCCGACGAGCAGATCGTCCTGCTCGGCTCGCCCGGCCGCTCCACCTTCTTCAAATGGAAGGCGGCACCGGAAACGGCACGCGTGGGGCGCGATACGCTCGAACGTCTGTCGCTGCTGCTCGGCATTTATAAAGCGCTACAGATTCTGTTGCCGCAGCCCAGCACCGCCGATGCCTGGATCAAGCGCCCCAACAGCGCGCCGCCGTTCGGCGGCCGCCGCGCGCTGGACCGCATGCTGGCCGGCAACATCAGCGACCTCGTCGCCGTGCGCCAGTATCTTGACGCGATGCGAGGCGGCTGGGCGTGACAGAACCGCATTGGCAGGACCGCTGGCACACCGCGCCGCTTGACTGGTCGCCAGCGTATCGCGTGATTCCGACGCGCTTTCCGGCCGTCAATCTGTTCGACCGGGTCGCTTCGCCGGAAGATTTCGACGCCCTCTACGCGCTCGAAGCGATGACCAACGACCGTCTGCGCACCGAAGTCGGCGAACTCGATCTGGTGCCTCGCGAAGAGCGCCGTTTCGGGCCGGGTTATGGGCCGATCATGGCCGCGCTCACACACCTGAATCCGCTCGGCAGCCGCTTCTCGGACGGCACCTACGGCGTGTTCTATTGCGCCCGCTCACGCGATACCGCGATCGCGGAAACGCGCTATCACACGGGTAAATTTCTGGAAGCCACCTCCGAGCCGCCGATGCGTCAGCAGATGCGTCTGTACACGGTGTTGGCGCAAGGCGAGGTGGTCGACATACGCAACGATGCATCGCTCGATCTCGCGGTGCTGTCGCCGGACGACTACCTTGCGGGACAAACGCTCGGCCGTGCCGTGCGTGAATCCGGCGCGCCGGGCATCGCGTATCCGTCGGTGCGGGATGACGAAGGCGAGTGTCTCGCCGCGTTCAGAACGACGCTTTTACGCGACTGCCATCACGCAGCGTATCTGGAATACAACTGGAACGGCAGCAGCGTCGATATGGTGTTCGAACTCAATCAGGTGGGCTGACACACCAACGGATCTCAGGCGGCCTCAAGAAGGCAAAGCCAGCGCCGCCGCGCCTTCCGCGCGCGCCGCTTCGACCGAGATCGACCAGCGCCGCAACCTGTGGGGCTCGACGATCGTCAGTTTGCCGCCCGGTCCGAACGCGCCGGTGTCGATGAACACCTGTGAGCCGATCTGCTGGATGTCGCGCATCGGCGTGTGGCCGCAGTAAGTCAGCGAGAGACCGCGCTGCCGCAGCGGATCGCCGTTGCCTATCGCCAGATCGCGGCCCCACAGCAATTGCTGGCGCACGTCGGCTGAAAAATTCGCGGCGTCGAGATCGGCGTCCGTACCGAAGAATTCGGCATGCAGAATATTGAAGCGCTCTTTACCGCTGCCGACCACACGTACAAGCGGCAGCATCCGCAGACGTTCCGCGTAATACTGCAAACGCTCGTCGGTCAAACCCATCGCCCACGTGCCGCCGATCCCGTACCACCATTGGCGCCGCAAGCGCCCGTCGGCAACGGCGCATAACGTGTCTTCGTGATTGCCGAGCACGGCGTAAAACCACGGCTTGTCGAGGAGCGCCAACGCCTGCTCGGAATGCTCGCCGCGGTCCACCAGATCGCCGACCGAAAACAACCGGTCGTGCGCCGGATCGAACGCGATCTCACGCAGCAGATAGCGCAGTGCATCCATGCAGCCATGCAGATCGCCGACGACAAAGTCGCGACCGCTCAGATTGACCGCGTGATGTTGCACGGGAGTGACGAGTACGGATTCCATTCGACCATGATAGTGCGGCGCGCGCGGATGCGTATGCGCGCTTCCTATCTTTTCGTCGTGCCTTGCACAGTGCAATCGTCGCGAAAACGGCGCATTTTCGGCATGGCTTACCGGAAATACGCCGCATACGCAGTCGTTATTGCTGCGAGCGGTACATGCGGATGCGAGCCGCGTGACGTTATGCCGATGACAGCCGTGTGAAAACAATATGAAAACGGCACGCAGTGCGACAAAAATCGCTGCCTGCCAATCGCCTTCCAACTGAAAGCAGTGCGCAAGGCCGTTGCGAAAGACTATCGCCTCTGATGCGCCCGTTCGACAAATGGCGCCCGAAGCGCAGGTAGAATCCGCGACATACCGATTGGCTCGACTCCCCGACTCCATGCTCACAAAATACTTTCCACAAGTTTTACGCAATCGACCGCGCATGCTGATCGGCCTGGCAATCGGCGTCGCCGCCGCGCTCGTGGTGCCCGAGCACACACGCTCCATGGTGCGTGGCCTGGTCGGCTGGGACGCCGCCGTATGGAGCTATCTCATCCTGATCTGGCTGCACATGGCCTCCGCCGACGAAGGCCGGGTCCGCGAGTCCGCTCTACGCGACGACGAAAACGCGGGCGTCGTGCTGGTCGTGATCTGCGTCGCGACCATTGCCAGCATTGCCGCCATCGTGCTCGAACTGGCCTCGGCAAAGGGCACGGCCGGCGCTTCGACTGCGTGGCACTACCTGCTGACCGGCCTCACGATGATCGGCGCATGGTTCATGATCCCGACCATTTTCACGACGCACTACGCGCGCCTTTACTACGACCCGGACGCGAAAGAGACCCCGCTCCTGTACCCCGACCACAAGCTCCAGCCCGACTACTGGGACTTCATGTACTTCTCGTTCACGATCGCGGTGGCCTCGCAAACCTCCGACGTCGTGCTGCGCTCGCGTACGATGCGCCGCGCGGCGCTCGCGCAGTCGATCCTGTCGTTCTACTTCAACGTCGCCGTACTTGGCTTGTGCGTGAACATCGCGGCAGGCCTGGTCGGTTCGTGACACTGTCGCGCCGCCGGTTTCTGATCACCGCTCCCCATTCTGCAAGCCCCGTGTAAAACCCGGACGACGTCCGCCCGTTTTACACGCGGCCCGTTAGCCAACACCTGCCATCCCCGCTGCGCCCCACCCTTCGGGCGCACGCTTCGCACGCCCACGCCCCGGCCGAAAACTTGCTGGCACAGCGTTTGCTGTGGTTCGCAGCGTATTGCCAATCGATCTGGCCAGCCCCCGTCCAATCGACGTCTGGCGTCGAAGCACCCATTACTGGCCAGCGGGACGACGATCTTTGCACTACATTGACCAGTACGCGCCCTCGCGTCACGCATCGCGCGGTATCCGGCTCTGGAAGCCCAATGAGCGCTGTGATCGCATGCCAATTGCATCCACACCGCAGCAGGACGAATCTGGAAAAGACCGATGGAATCTCCAAACGGGTACGCGCCACGGATCTACTTTTTTCATTCGCTTCTCGTTGGGCCACTCGATGCCTGGCCTGCGCAGTTCGCTCACGCAGCCGCGCTGGGCTTCGATCATGCGCTGATCGGCAGCATCTTCGAGCCGGGCCGGGCAGGACACGGACAGGTGGTCGGCGATCACAGCCGGCTGCATCCGGTATTCAACACGCAGCAACCGGCCACCGCGGCAATCAGGGCTCTCGCGGACGCCGCCCGTCAGAAAGGCTTGACCCTGCTGGTCGATCTCGTGATCGACCGGATGGCCGCCGATGGCGCGCTGTACGCCGAACATGCCGGATGGTTCCACCCATTCGAGTCTGAAGAGGCGCGGCTCGACCCACGCCATGCGCATCGCGAGGACAACGTCGCCTACGCGAACTTCAACGACGCCCACAGCAGCACGGCGCTAACCGGCTGGTGGACGCGTCAGCTGCTGGCGCTGGCCGACGCGGGCGTCGGCGGCTTCCGTTTCGATTCGCCGCATCGCGTGCCGGCTGCCGTCTGGCGGCAACTCGGCGACGCGGTGCGCGCGCAGCATCCGGATGTGCGCTTCCTGGCCGCGACGCCGGGTCTGACACGCGGCGATCTGCTCGGTCTCGAAGGCGTAGGCTTCGACAGCGTGTTCTCGTCGGTGCGCTGGTGGGACTTCCGCGCCAGCTGGATGACCGAAGAGCATGCAGCGCTGGCGCGCATCGGCGCGCCGATCGCGTTTCCCGAAGTTCCTTACGGCACGCGCCTCGCTGCCGATCTGAGCGATGCGCACGACGCCGCCGTGGTCGAGCGGGCTTACCGGCGCGCGCTGTTTGTAGCGGCCTCGACCGGCACCGGCTGGATGATGCCGATGGGTTTCGAATACGGCATCACGGAGCCGATGTGGCAAACGCACGGCGACCCGTCGCGATATGCCCTCGCTTGTCAGTCGAAACAGTTCGATCTCTCGGAACGGATCACGCATGCGAACGCAGTCGTACGCGATACGAAAACGCTGCACGCCAACGGCGAACTGCGTCCGTTGAGCGGGCCGGGCGCGCCGGCCGCCGTGCTGCTGCGCGCCGACCAGCCGGACCTGCGCAATGCCGGCGAAGCCGTCCTGATCGCGATCAATCCCGAACTCGGCGCGCCGGTACACGTCGATCCGGCGCGCTTCCTCGCGGGCGTGCCGGGCAATTTCACACGCTTCGTCCCGCTCGAGGCGCCTGGTCATGTCACGCCGGCCGGCTTGACGCCGTTCACGCTCGCTCCCGGCGCATGTCACCTGTTCCGCGCCGTGGCAGACCAGCCGATCCGTCTCGCACCGCCGATCGATAAGGCAAGCAGCAGGCTCAGCGGCCATAAGACCGTGCTCGACGCGATTGCCGCGCCGCGCGTGGCAATCGAAAGCGTGACGCCCTCGGTCGATAACGGACGCTTTCCGGTCAAGCGCGCGGTGGGCGAGCGCGTCGAGATCGGCGCGGCGATCTTCGCCGAAGGTCACGACAAGATCGCCGCCGCCGTAGTCTGGCGCGCCGCCGACGAAACCGCATGGCATGAAGTGCCGATGGTCCCGGCGCCACCGGCCGGCCTCGACCTCTGGCGCGCGCGCATCCCGCTCGAACGCCTCGGCCGCCACGAGTTCACCGTGATCGCGTGGCGCGACGACTTCGCCTCGCTGGTCGAGCATGTCGAGAAGAAGCTGAAGGCCGGCCAAACCGTCGAACTGGAACTCGAAGAAGCCGCGCATCTGTTCGCGCTCGTGCTAGCCGAAGTGGAAACGTCTGATGGCGCGGTGACCGGGCCGCTCGAACAAATCGTCAGAGACTTCACCAAGGCCGACTCCGACGCGAAGCTCGCGCTGATCCTCGCGCCGGCTACGGCGAAGGCGATGACCGCCGCGCGGCACCGCCCGTTCCTGAGCCGCGATCCGATCATCTACAAGATCGAAGCCGAACGCACCGCCGCGCGCTTCGCGAGCTGGTACGAGATCTTCCCGCGTTCGATGAGCGACGACGAATCGCGCCACGGCACCTTCGCCGACGTGATTACGAAACTGCCGCGCGTGCGCGACATGGGGTTCGACGTGCTGTACTTCCCGCCGATCCATCCGATCGGTCTCGCCAATCGCAAGGGCCGCAACAACACGCTGAACGCCCAGCCGGGCGACGTCGGCAGCCCGTATGCGATCGGTGCGGCGGAAGGCGGCTACACCGCCGTGCATCCGCAACTCGGCACGCTCGACGACTTCAAGAAAATGCTGGCTGCCGCACAAGCGCACGGCCTCGAAATCGCGCTCGACTTCGCGATTCAATGCTCGCCCGATCATCCGTGGCTGAAAGAGCATCCGACATGGTTCGCGTGGCGTCCCGACGGCACGCTGCGTTACGCGGAAAATCCGCCGAAGAAGTACCAGGACATCGTCAATCCGGACTTCTATGCGCACGACGCCAGGCCCGATTTGTGGCTCGCGTTGCGCGATGTGATCCTGTTCTGGATCGAAGCGGGCGTGCACATTTTCCGTGTCGACAATCCGCACACCAAGCCGCTGCCGTTCTGGGAATGGATGATCGACGATGTTCGCTCGCGTTATCCGGACACGATCTTCCTCGCCGAAGCGTTCACGCGGCCGCGGATGATGAACCGGCTCGGCAAGATCGGTTTCTCGCAGTCGTACACGTATTTCACGTGGCGCGAATCGAAGCGCGATTTCATCGACTATATGACCGAGCTCACGCAAACCAACGCGCGTGATTTCTATCGGCCGAATTTTTTCGTCAATACACCGGACATCAATCCGCGCCATTTGCAGTCGTCAGGGCGCTCGGGCTTTCTGATTCGCGCGGCCCTGGCGGCGACGCTCGCCGGCTTGTGGGGCGTGTACTGCGGCTTCGAATTGTGCGAGGCGGCCGCGCTGCCGAATAGCGAGGAATATCACGACTCCGAGAAGTACCAACTGCGCGCATGGGACTGGCACCGGCCCGGCAACATCGTTGGCGAGATCAGTGCGTTGAACCGGATCCGCCGTGCGAACCCGGCGCTGCAAACGCATCTCGGCTTAACGTTCCTGCCGGCGCACAATGACCACGTGCTGTTCTTCGAGAAAGCAACCGAAGCACGCGACAACGTGATTCTCGTCGCGATCAATCTCGACCCGTTCAATGAACAGGGCGCCGACATCGAATTGTCGTGGGACACTTTCAAGCGTTGGAATCTGCATGACCACGACGCACTGGAAGTGACCGATCAGATGACCGGTGCGCGCTTCGAATGGCATGGCCGCTGGCAGCACGTGCAGCTCGGCTCGGGCCAGCCGTTCTCGATCTGGCGCATCGCGCCCCTCGGCGGCCTGCCCGCCGACCGCCCGGATGATGCCGACAGCGACTATCACGCAGACGACGCTGGCAACCCAATCCTAATGGAAGGTGCGACATGAAGCGTGACGATCCAGCCCAAAGCACGTCGCAGGCACATGCGAGCACAGCCGCCGGCAGCGCGGCGAAAGCGCGGACGTCGCGGCGCGGCAAACCCGCCGCGCTCAGCGACGACCCGCTCTGGTACAAAGACGCGATCATTTACCAGGTACACATCAAGTCGTTCTTCGACGCGAACAACGATGGCGTGGGTGACTTTCCAGGCTTGATCGCAAAGCTCGATTACATCGCCGAACTCGGCGTGAACGCGATCTGGCTGTTGCCGTTCTATCCGTCGCCGCGGCGCGACGACGGCTACGACATCGCCGATTACCGCAATGTGCACCCCGATTACGGCCAGCTCGCCGACGTGAAGCGCTTCATTCAGGAAGCGCATGTGCGCGGCATCCGCGTGATTACCGAACTGGTGATCAACCACACGTCGGATCAGCATCCGTGGTTTCAGCGCGCGCGCCGCGCGAAGCCGGGCTCGAATCATCGTAACTACTACGTGTGGTCGGATACCGATCAGAAGTACCAGGAAACGCGGATCATCTTCATCGATTCGGAGCCTTCGAACTGGACACACGATCCGGTTGCGGGCGCTTATTTCTGGCACCGTTTTTATTCGCACCAGCCCGATCTGAATTTCGACAATCCGGCCGTGCTGCGCGAGGTGTTGCAAGTGATGCGCTTCTGGCTCGACATGGGGATCGACGGTCTGCGGCTCGACGCGGTGCCGTATCTGGTCGAACGCGAAGGCACCAACAACGAAAATCTGCCCGAAACACACGCGGTTCTGAAGAAGATCCGCGCGACCATCGACGCCGAATATCCGAACCGGATGCTGCTCGCCGAAGCAAACCAGTGGCCGGAAGACGTGAAGGAATATTTCGGCGACGAAGACGAATGCCATATGGCGTTCCACTTCCCGCTGATGCCGCGCATTTACATGTCGATTGCGAGCGAGGACCGCTTCCCGATCACAGACATCATGCGGCAAACGCCTGACCTCGCCGAAACCAACCAGTGGGCGATTTTCCTGCGCAATCACGATGAACTGACGCTCGAAATGGTCACCGATTCGGAGCGCGACTATCTGTGGAACACCTATGCGAGTGACCGCCGCGCGCGGCTGAATCTCGGCATTCGCCGCCGCCTCGCACCGCTGATGGAACGCGACCGCCGCCGTATCGAGCTGATCAATTCGCTGCTGCTGTCGATGCCCGGCACGCCCGTGATCTATTACGGCGACGAACTCGGCATGGGCGACAACATCCACCTCGGCGACCGCGACGGCGTGCGCACGCCGATGCAATGGTCGTCGGATCGCAACGGCGGTTTTTCGCGCGCCGATCCTGAACAACTGGTGCTGCCGCCGGTGATGGGCTCGCTGTACGGCTTCGATGCAGTCAACGTCGAAGCGCAAAGCCGCGATCCGCATTCGCTGCTGAACTGGACGCGCCGCATGCTCGCCACGCGCCGCGCGAAGCAAACTTTTGGGCGCGGCACGATCCGCTTCCTGAAACCGGAGAACCGCAAGATTCTCGCCTATTTGCGCGAGATGCCGGGCGAGCCGCCGATCCTGTGCGTGGCGAATCTGTCGCGCGCGCCGCAGGCGGTAGAACTCGATCTGTCCGAGTTCAACGGCTCGGTGCCGATCGAAATGACCGCGGATTCCGTGTTCCCCGCGATTGGCCAGCTTACCTATCTGCTGACTTTCCCGCCGTACGGCTTCCTGTGGTTCATGCTGTGCGAGAGCGGCCAGCGTCCGACGTGGGCGCAAGCGCATTCCGAACCGCTGCCCGAATTCGTCACGATCGTGATCCGCGAGGGTCAGGTCGGGCCAACGCCGGAAAATGTCCGTCTGCTGGAATCCGAAGTGCTGCCGTCATGGCTGAGCCGGCGCCGCTGGTTTGCATCGAAGGATCAGAAGATGCACGCCGTTCGCCTCGCCGCGCTGACCACGATTCCAAACGGCGGCTTCGCCTTCACCGAAATCGAAGCGGACGTCGGCAATCACACCGAACGCTACGTGGTGCCGATCGCGATCACGTGGGGCGGCGAAACCACCACGCCGCTGTTCATCCAGCTGGCACTGGCCCGCGTGCGCCGCGGCCGTAACGTCGGCCACTTGACCGACGCGTTCGCACTGCCGATCTTCGCGCACGGCGTGCTGCGCAAGCTGCGCGAACGCGCGGTCGTTCCGACCGTGCAGAAAAGTGAAATCAGGTTCATCCCGACCGAGCGTTTCGCCGAACTCGATCATCTGGGCGAGCGGCCCGACGTTCGCTGGCTCGCGGCCGAGCAAAGCAACAGCTCGCTGATCATCGCCGACGCCGCGGTGCTGAAGCTGGTGCGGCGTCTGGTGAGCGGAATTCATCCGGAAGCGGAAATCAGCCGCTATCTGACGCAGCTCGGCTACGCCAACACCGCGCCGCTGTATGGTGAAGTGGTGCGCGTCGATCCCGAAGGCGTGCCGCATACGCTGGCGATCCTGCAGGGCTTTATCGACAATCAGGGCGACGCGTGGAACTGGTCGCTCGACTTCCTGCGCCGCTCGGTCGACGAGCTCGCGATTGCCGTCGATGCGGACGCGCAGTCGCCGGATCGCGACGACGAGGCGATTCTGGTGGAGAGCTATAGCGAGCTGGCCGGCACCATCGGCAAGCGGCTCGGCGAATTGCATGTGGCGCTCGCATCGCCCTCCGACGACCCGGCCTTCGCACCGGAGCGCGCCAGCGCCAAACAGGTGAAGGCATGGATCGACGGCACGCTATCGATGCTCGCCGGCGCGCTCGATCTGCTCGCGCCACGCATCGATCAAATGACCGACCCGGAAACCAAAGCATTGGCGCAAAGCCTGATCGACCGCCGCCCGGCACTCACCGAAGCCGTCAAGAAGCTCGTGCCGGCCGAAGCAGGCGCGCTGCGTATCCGCATTCACGGCGACTTCCACCTGGGTCAGGTGCTGGTCGCGCAGGGCGACGCCTATCTGATCGACTTCGAAGGCGAGCCTGCGCGTTCGCTCGAAGAACGGCGTCAGAAGTCGAGCCCGCTGCGCGATGTGGCCGGTTTGCTGCGCTCGCTTTCGTATGCGAGCGCGGCAGCGCAGTCGACGATGGAAAGCGCGCCGCCGCAAACCGCCGATCGCAAGCGCGTGCTGTTCGAACGTTTCCGCGCCAGCGCTGCGGGAACGTTCCTGAAGGAATACCGCGCCGCGATCGCAACCGCGGAGCCGCCGTTGGTCGCCAGTTCCTCCGGGGAGCCAGAAGCGGAACAGGCCTTGCTCGATCTGTTCCTGATCGAGAAGGCCGCTTACGAGATCCGGTACGAAGCGGCCAATCGTCCGACGTGGATCGGTTTGCCGGTGCGCGGCCTCGCCTCGCTCACCAGCCGTTTGCTCGGCGACACCGGCACGCCGGTCCACGATTCATCCACCCAGGCGTCGGGCGCCGCCGCACCGCCTAACCCGGCCGAGGGCGACTATGAGTGAGCACGATCCGGCCGCAGGCCTTCAACCGCTCGATATCGACGCGCTCGTTGAAGCGCGCCATCCGGATCCGTTTTCGCAACTCGGCCTGCATGACACGGACGCGGGTCCGGTGGTGCGCGCGTTGCTGCCGAATGCCGCGCACGTCAGCGTCATTGCGCGCGCCGATGGTGCAACGCTCGGAGAGCTTCAGCCATTGCGGCCCGGACTGTTTGCCGGCCGCGTCACGTTTGCGGTGCCGTACCGCTTGCGCATCGACTGGCACGGCGTGGTGCAGGAGATCGAGGACCCCTATTCGTTCGGCCCCGTGCTCGGCGACGAACCGTTGGGACGCCTCGCCGGCGGCGATCCGTATGCGGTGCTCGAATGCCTCGGCGCGCGCCCGGTGGAAGTAGACAGCGTGCCTGGCGTGCGCTTTGCCGTGTGGGCGCCGAATGCGCGGCGCGTCTCGGTGGTCGGCGACTTCAATTCGTGGGACGGCCGCCGCCACCCGATGCGGCTGCGTCATCAGGCGGGTGTGTGGGAATTGTTCGTGCCGCGCGTCGGCGCAGGTACCCGCTACAAATACGAGTTGCTGTCCCGCGACGGTCATCCGCTGCCGCTGAAGGCCGATCCCTGCGCGATGCAGACGGAAAAGCCGCCGGGCACGGCGTCCGTGGTCGCGCATGTCGACGACATCGAGCAGTTTCAATGGACCGATCACGACTGGATTCAATCTCGTGCGGCCAGGCAAACCGCGAATGCGCCGATCTCGATCTACGAAGTACATGCCGAATCCTGGATGCGCGTCGCTGAGGAAGGCCAGCGCGGCCTCTACTGGGAAGAACTCGCCGAGAGGCTGATTCCGTACGTGAAAAGCATGGGCTTCACGCACGTCGAATTCATGCCGATCGCCGAGCACCCATTCGGCGGCTCGTGGGGCTATCAGCCGCTCGGACAGTTCTCACCCTCCGCGCGTTTCGGCAAACCCGAGCAGTTCGCCGCGTTCGTCAACACGGCGCACGAGGCCGGCCTCGGCGTGATTCTCGACTGGGTGCCCGCGCATTTCCCGAACGACGCGCATGGTCTGGTCGACTTCGACGGCACGCCGCTTTACGAGCACGCCGATCCGCGCGAAGGCTATCACCAGGACTGGAACACGATGATCTACAACCTCGGCCGCAACGAGGTGAGCGCGTTCCTGATCGCATCGGGCCTCGCGTGGTTGAAGCGCTATCACGTCGACGGTTTGCGGGTCGATGCAGTCGCGTCGATGCTGTATCGCGATTACTCGCGCGCCGCCGGTGAGTGGGTGCCGAACATCCATGGCGGGCGGGAAAATCTCGAATCGATCGCCTTTCTGAAACGGCTGAATCATGAGGTCGGCTATGTGCCGGGCGTGCCGGGCGCGATCACGATCGCCGAGGAATCGACCGCGTGGCCCGGCGTCACCGCGCGCATCGAATACGGCGGCCTCGGCTTCCAGTTCAAGTGGAACATGGGCTGGATGCACGACACGCTGCACTACATGCACGAAGACCCCATCCACCGCCGATACCATCACCATGAGATGACGTTCGGCATGGTGTACGCGTACTCGGAGCGCTTCGTGCTGCCCCTCTCGCACGACGAAGTGGTGCACGGCAAGGGCTCGCTGCTCGGCAAGATGCCCGGCGACGCGTGGCAACGCTTCGCCAATCTGCGCGCGTACTTCGGCTTCATGTGGACGCATCCGGGCAAGAAACTGCTGTTCATGGGCGGCGAATTCGGCCAGATGGCGGAATTCGATCACGACACGTCGCCGCATTGGCATCTGCTCGACAACGCGAATCACCACGGCGTGCAGAAACTCGTGCGCGACCTGAACCATCTGTACAGCCAGGAGCCGGCGCTGCATCTGCTCGACAGCGAGCCGGGCGGTTTCGAATGGCTGATCGGCGACGACAGCAGCAACAGCGTATTCGCCTATCGCCGCAGCGATGGCGCGGGCCGCGAACTGGTCGCGGTCTGCAATATGACGCCGGTGCCGCGGGTCGGCTACCGGATGGGGATGCCGCGTGGCGGCCGCTGGGTCGAAGTGCTGAATACCGATGCCGGCGTGTATGGCGGCTCGAACATGGGCAACGGCGGGCTGGTTCATACCGAGGAAATCTCGAGCCACGGCAGGTCTTTCTCCGCTTCGCTGATTTTGCCGCCGCTGGCGACGATCGTTTTGCGCGCGGATTGATTGTCGTTGTGCCGTAACGCGAGCGCGCGGCGCATGCGTCGCGCGCTCGTTGCATGAAGACCCACGATTGCGTCCATAAGTCAGAACAAGGAAGGGGAATCATGTCGCATGCAATGCCCGACCGGCTTCTGCCCGGTTCACCCTATCCGCTCGGCACCAGCTGGGACGGTCTCGGCGTCAACTTTGCGGTGTTCTCGGCGAACGCGCAGAAAATCGAGCTTTGCCTGTTCGACCCCAACGGCCGCAAGGAAATCCGGCGTTTCACGCTGCCCGAATGCACCGACGAAGTCTGGCATGGCTATCTGCCGAACGCGCATCCGGGCACGGCGTATGGATTTCGCGCGCATGGTCCGTATCAGCCGCAGCATGGTCATCGTTTCAATCCGCACAAGCTGCTGCTCGATCCGTATGCGCGCAAGCTGGTCGGGCAATTTCGCTGGTCCGATGCGCTGTTCGGCTATCGCGTGCATTCGAATCGCGCGGATCTTTCCATCGACAGGCGCGATTCGGCCCCGGCCATGCCGAAGTGCGTCGTGGTCGACGAAGCGTTCGACTGGTCGCACGACAGGCGCCCGAATGTGCCGTGGGGCGAAACCATCGTCTACGAGACGCATGTGCGCGGTGCGTCGATGCTGCGTGCCGATTTACGCCAGCACGAGCGCGGGACGTTCGCCGCACTCGCTTCGCCGGAATTTATCGAGCATTTGCAGAAGCTCGGCGTCACCGCGGTCGAATTGCTGCCGGTGCATGCATTTCTGAACGACCGCTTTCTGGTGGAGCGCGGCCTGCGCAACTACTGGGGTTACAACACCGCGGCGTTTTTTGCGCCGGAGCCGTCGTATCTGAGCACGCATCGGCTCGACGAAATGCGCATCGCCGTGCGCCAGTTGCACGCGGCCGGCATCGAAGTGATTCTCGACGTGGTCTACAACCACACCTGCGAAGGCAACGAAATGGGGCCGACCGTGTCGTGGCGCGGGCTCGACAACGCCAGCTACTACCGCGTGATTCCCGGCGACGAACGCCACCATATCAACGACACCGGCTGCGGCAACACAGTGAATCTGGCGCATCCGCGCGTGCTGCAAATGGTGATGGATTCGCTGCGCTACTGGTCGACCGCGTTCAACATCGACGGTTTCCGTTTCGATCTCGGCGTGACGCTCGGCCGCGAGCAACACGGCTTCGACCCCGGCTCCGGTTTTTTCGACGCGTTGCGCCAGGACCCGATCCTGTCGCAGCGCAAGCTGATTTCCGAGCCGTGGGACATCGGCCCAGGCGGTTATCAGCTCGGCAATCATCCGCCGGGATTCGCCGAATGGAACGACCGTTTCCGCGACACCGTACGCCGTTTCTGGCGCGGCGACGCCGGCTTGCGGCCCGACCTGGCCGCGCGTCTGACCGGTTCGGCCGATCTGTTCAACCGGCGCTTCAGGAAGCCGTGGGCATCGGTCAACTTTGTCGCATCGCACGATGGTTTTACGTTGGCGGACATCGCCGCGTACGAGCACAAGCACAACGAGGCGAATGGCGAAGACAACAACGACGGCCACAACGAAAATTGCAGCCGCAATTGGGGCGCCGAAGGCCCGACCGACGATCCGCAGATTCTCGAAACCCGTGCACGCGTGGCCCGCTCGCTGACCACCACGCTGCTAATGGCGCTCGGCACGCCGATGCTGCTGGCGGGCGACGAATCGCTGCGCACGCAGAACGGCAACAACAATGCGTACTGCCAGGATAACGAACTATCATGGCTCGACTGGGAGCGCGCGCAAGGACCGGAAGGTCGCAACATGACCGAGTTCGTCGCGCGGGTGATCGCGCTGCGCAAACAGCATCCGTTGCTGCGCGAGACGCGTTTTCTGTTCGGCGATCGCGAAGTGTTGCCGGGCCTGTTCGATGTCGGCTGGTTCGACCAGAACGGCGATCCGCTAACCATCGAAGCGTGGCAGGACCCGGAAGGCCGCGCGTTCACACTGCGGCGCGCCGGTCCGGGCTTGAACGGCGAAACGGAAGTATTGTTGATGATGCTCAACGCGTCGGCGGAAATGCTGCGTTTTACACCGCCCGCACCGCACCTGGAATGGCATGTGCTGTTAGATACTGCCGAGCCGGAAAGCGCGTCGCATCGGTTGGCCGTGCCGGAGATCGAAGTGGCCGCGCATAGCGTCGTGATGCTGGCGGCGCAGCCGGTCGGCGAGGCGGATTGGCAGGCGGGCTGGAAGGCCGGCGCGCAGCACGGGCGGCGGCTCCTGACTGCGCTGCCGCCCGATCCGGGTGCGCAGCAACCGGGCGACGACACGTCGCCGAGCACGTAAGCGGTGCCTGCATGGCAACACGAGCAACACGGTAAGGCCGCGTTGCGCTACGCGCAAGGCCACGTCACGACGCGTTGGAGACGTAAGGCACGGCTCGAAAGCAAAACCGAATGGTGGCGAATCATGTCCGAAAGTCCGATTGATCCTCACGCGCATCACCACGCGCATTGCCTGCCGTTCGGCGCACAGTTGTTGGGCGCATCGGGGACGAAACCGCGCACCCGGTTTCGCTTCTGGGCGCCGTCGTGCAAAACAGTGCAGGTGGAAATCGAAAACGGACCGGCGCAAGGCGCGCACGACATGACGCCCGCCGGCAACGGCTGGTTCGAAGCAAGCGCCGATTGCGGCGCGGGCGCGCTCTACCGATTCCGGCTCGACGGCGCACTTGCAGTGCCCGATCCGTCGTCGCGCTTCCAGCCGCAAGACGTGCATGGTCCGAGCGAAGTGATCGACCCGCGCGCTTACCATTGGGAAAACACGCACTGGCATGGCCGGCCGTGGGAAGAGACGGTGCTGTACGAACTGCACGTCGGCGCATTAGGCGGCTATGCGGGCGTGCAGAAGCGTTTACCGGCGCTCGTCGCGCTCGGCGTAACCGCCATCGAGCTGATGCCGTTGAACGATTTTCCCGGCAAGCACAACTGGGGCTATGACGGCGTGCTGCCGTATGCGCCGGATTCCGCTTACGGCCGCCCCGAAGAACTGAAAGCACTGATCGACGCGGCGCACGGCCTCGGCCTGATGGTGTTTCTCGATGTGGTCTACAACCACTTCGGTCCTGACGGCAACTATCTGCACGAATACGCGCGATCGTTTTTCCGCGAAGGCACGCACACGCCATGGGGCCCGGCGATCGACTTCGAGCGCGCCGAAGTCAGCGATTTCTTCACCGACAACGCGGTGTACTGGCTCAATGAATATCGCCTCGACGGTCTGCGTTTCGACGCGGTGCATGCAATCGACAATCACGCGTGGCTGCGTGAATTGTCCGATCATATTCGCGCGAAGGTGCAGCACGGGCGCCACGTGCATCTGGTGCTGGAAAACGAACACAACAGCGCGAGCCTGCTGGAAACGCATTTCGACGCGCAATGGAACGACGACGCGCACAACACGCTGCACGTGCTGCTGACCGGCGAAACCGAAGGCTACTACCACGCCTATGAGGACCAGTCGATCCGCAGATTGGCGCGTGTGCTGTCGGAAGGTTTTGCGTATCAGGGCGACCCGTCGCCGATTCATAACGGTGCGCCGCGTGGCGAGCCGAGCAAGCATCTGTCGCCGACCTCGTTCGTGATGTTCTTGCAGAATCACGACCAGATCGGCAATCGCGCGTTCGGCGAACGTCTGCGCAAGCTGACATCCGACGATGCGTTGCGCGCCGCGACCGGCCTGTTGCTGTTGTCGCCGCAAATCCCGTTGCTGTTCATGGACGAGGAATGCGGTTCGACTCAGCCGTTCCTGTTTTTCACCGACTACACCGGCGAGCTTGCCGAGGCCGTGCGTGAAGGACGCCGCCGTGAGTTCGCACGCTTTTCGTCGTTCAGCGACGAAAAGCGTCGCGCGCAGATTCCCGATCCGAACGATGCGAAGACGTTTGCTGCGTCGTCGCCGCCTGCGTCTGCTGAAGCGAGCGCACCGGAAGACGCAAAAGACCGCCTCGAATGGATGCACTTCTATAAATCCGCGCTCGCTGTGCGGGCGAAACTGATCACGCCGCGCCTGAAGCACGCGAAAGCGCTCGGCGCGATGGTGCTGGCAGCGGAAAACGGCGCTGACGCCAATGCACTGATCGCACGCTGGAAACTCGGCGACGGCGAGACTTTGTCGATCGCGTTGAATCTATCGAAAGACAGCGTGCCGTTCGGCGACGTCCCCGCCGGCAAAGTGGTTTTCGAAACGCCGCCGCGCGTACGCGAACAGATTGACGCCAGGGTATTGCCCTCGCATGCGTTCGTCGCATGGCTGACCGGCGATGTCAGCGACTATGCGATCGGCCACGATGCCCGCATCGCAGGTATTCAGGAGCACAACGCGTGAGCCCTACCCGACACCCGAACGATACGATCACGACCCTCGCCACGCGCGCCGGCTTCGAGGTGCAGTGGCGGGACGCGCATCACGCGACGCAGCACGTGCCCGAGAATACGCTCGCCGTGCTGCTCGAACGGATGGGTTTGCCGTGCGGCAGCGCAACGCAGATTCGTCAAAGCGCTGCCGCGCTCGAAGCCGAACTGTCCGGCCGCAAATTGCCGCCGCTGATGACCGCCGAGGTCGAGCGCGGCATCGCGTTGCCTGCCGCCGCGATCAAGTCCGACAGCCACTATCGGATCGAACTCGAAAGCGGCTCGATCATCGACGGCCGCTTTACCGCGCCCAAAGGCGAAGAGGCCTTGCTCGCGCCGATCAGCGAGCCCGGCTATCACACGCTCGTGATCAACGAGCAACGCATGACGCTGGCCGTCGCGCCGTCGCGCTGCTACACGGTCGCCGATGCGTGGCGCACGCTGCACGGCGACTCAGCGCAACCGCCGCTGCTGTGGAGCATCGCTGCGCAGCTATACGGCTTACGCCGCACGGGCGATGGCGGGATCGGCGACTATTCGGCGCTCGCGCAGCTGGCGATCGAAAGCGCGAAGCGTGGCGCCCATGCGCTCGCCGTCAGTCCGACGCATGCGATGTTCAGCGCGGAGCCGAATCGCTTCAGTCCGTACTCGCCGTCGTCGCGTTTATGGCTGAACGTGACGCATATCGATCCCGCCGCGGTGTTCGGCGCGGATGCTGCCCGCGCCGCGCTCGACGCCGCGCAAGCGGCCGATGCATGGTCCAGGTTCGAAAACTTGCCGCTGATCGACTGGCCTAATGCGGTCGTGTTGAAGCTGAAGGTATTGCGCGCGCTATATGAGAACTTCTGCTCGGAAGAACGCGCGCAGCACACGCCGCGCGCACTGGAATTTCACGGTTTCTGCGAACGCGCCGGCCGTGCGCTCGAAGATCATGCGCGCTTCGAAGCATTGCAGGCGGCGCAACTCGCGCAGGAGGGCGGCAACGGTCACTGGCGCGACTGGCCCGAAGCGTTGCGCAACCCGCGCAGCACCGAAGTCGAAGCATTCGCCGACGCCAATCGTCTCGAAATCGATTTTCATCTCTTCCTGCAATGGCTCGCTGCCAAGGGTTTGTCGCACGCACAGCACGCGGCGTGCGACGCCGGCATGGCCGTCGGCTTGATCGCCGACCTCGCGGTAGGTTGCGACAGCGCCGGCAGCCATGCGTGGTCGTATCGCGACGACATGCTGCAAGGCATTTCAGTCGGCGCGCCACCGGACCTGTTCAACCAGGCGGGACAGGCGTGGGGCCTCACCACCTTCTCGCCGCGCGCGATGCGCACGCAGGGCTTCTCCGCGTTCATCGACATGCTGCGCGCCGCGTTCGCCCATGCGGGCGGCATCCGCATCGATCATATTCTCGGCCTGCGGCGTTTGTGGCTCGTGCCGGAGGGCGAAAGCGCGCGCAACGGCGCCTACCTGCGTTATCCGCTCGAAGACCTGCTGCGGCTGATCGCGCTCGAGTCGTGGCGGCATCGCTCGATCGTGATCGGGGAGGATCTCGGCACCGTGCCGCCCGGTTTTCGCGAGCGACTCGACGAGCACGGCATCGCCGGGATTCGCGTGTTGTGGTTCGAGCGCACGGGAGATGGCAAGGGTTTCAAGCCGCCGCACGCGTGGGACCGCAATGCAGTGGGCACCACGACGACACACGACCTGCCGACCGTAGCAGGCTGGTGGCGCGGCAGCGATATCACGTGGCGCAACCGGATCGGCCAGACGATGGCGCGCGCCGACGGCCGCGACCCGGTAGCAATCGCCCAGGATGAACGCGCCGACGATCGCGCCGCCCTTTGGGTGTCGTTCCAGCAAGCCGGCGTCGCCGCGCCGGACGTTGCTGCGCCGCCGCCCGACAACGCGCCCGTGGACGAAGCGTTGGCCTTCATCGCCGCAACGCCTGGGCCACTCGTGACTTACCCGCTCGAAGATCTGCTCGCGCAAGTCGAGCAGCCGAACCTGCCCGGCTCGATTGACGAGCATCCGAACTGGCGCCGCCGCGTGAGCTTGCCGATCGACGCGCTATTCGAGGACGCGACGTTTTGCGATCGCCTGCTGGCGGTCGACCGCGCACGCAGCGCCGCGAACCGTTCCGCTACTAACGCTTCTTCGGAGCCTGATACGCCATGACCGTCCCGCGCTCCACGCTTCGCCTCCAGTTCCATCGAGGCTTCACCTTCGACGATGCCGCGAAGCACGTCGACTATTTCGCCGCGCTCGGCATTAGCCATCTGTACGCATCGCCCGTTACGACCGCCGAGCCGGGCTCGACGCACGGCTACGACACCGTCGACTACACGCAGGTCAGCGCCGAATGCGGCGGCGAGGCCGGATTGAAGCGCCTCGTCGATAAGTTGCACGCGCACAACATGGGGCTGATCGTCGACGTGGTGCCGAACCATATGGGCGTGAGTAGTTCGAACAACGCGTGGTGGCTCGATATCCTCGAATGGGGCCGGCACAGCGCGTATGCACGATATTTCGACGTCGATTGGCATTCGCCCGATCCGGCTTTGCGCGGCAAGGTGCTGGCGCCGACGCTCGGCGCACCGTACGGCGAGGAACTCGCGGCAGGTCGCATTGCGCTGCATTTCGCCGCCGATACCGGGCGCTTCTATATCGGCTACGGTCCGCATGTGTTCCCCGTGTGCCCAATCGATTACGCGTCGATCCTGCAAAGCGCCGAGCGCCCCGATCTCGCTGCACTGGCCGAGCGCTTCCTGGGTCTGACGACGCAGCCTGCCGATCAGCCCCGCGCCGCCGAAGGACGCGACATGCTGCGCGAATTCGTCGTGCAGAACGGCACCTCGGCGATCGAGATCGCATTGGCAACGTATGCGCCGGGGGACCCGGCCGCGCGTGACCGCTTGCATCGGTTGATCGAACGGCAGCACTTCCGCCTTGCGTGGTGGCGCACCGCTTCCGATGAAGTGAACTGGCGGCGCTTCTTCGACATCTCCACGCTGGCCGGTGTGCGCGTAGAACGGCCCGAAGTGTTCGATGCCGTGCACGCGCTGGTTTTCCGTCTGTACCAGGAAGGCGTGGTGGATGGTTTGCGGATCGATCACATCGACGGCCTCGCTGAGCCGCGCGAATACTGTCAGCGCCTGCGGCAGCGCCTCACCGAATTACGCGACACCGCGCCGTACGTGGCCGTCGAAAAGATTCTGGGCCGCGGCGAACCATTGCGCGACGATTGGCCAGTGGACGGCACGACCGGCTACGATTTCATGCGCGACGTGGGCGCACTGCTGCACGATCCGGCCGGCGCCGAGCCGCTCGCGGCGACGTGGGCCGAACTCACCGGTCGCAGTTCGCGCTTTGCGGACGAAGCATTGGCTGCGCGGCGTAAGATCCTCACGGAAAACCTGCCAGCGGAACTGGACCGCGCAGCGCGTGCATTGCATCGCATCGCCCGTGATTCGCTGACGACGCGCGACTTCACCTTCACCGCGCTGCGGCGCGTGTTGACCGAGCTGGTCGTGCATTTCCCGGTGTATCGGATCTATCCGCAGAGCGGGCTGCGCAACGCCACCGATAACGTCTATTTCGAGCAGGCGCTGGCGGGCGCGAAAGAAACGCTCTCGCGTGCGGACCATGTCGTGCTCGAACGCGTCAACGCGTGGCTCGGCGGCAGCGCCGAAGAAATGCCGAATGCACGGGCTAGCGCACCGCCTCAGCAAGGCCAGAACGGCGCGCCGCCGAGTCATGCGGGCTCCGCGCGGCGCACCGCGCAGACGCTGTTTTCGCAACTGACCGCGCCGGTCGCCGCGAAGGCGATTGAAGACACCGCGTGCTATCGCTATGGCCGCCTGCTGTCGCGCAACGAAGTCGGCTCGGATCCGGGCGAATTCGCGTTGTCGGTCGAGCAGTTTCATGCGGGGAACATGGAGCGCTCACAGCGTTTTCCTCACGCGATGCTCGCCACTGCCACGCACGACCACAAACGTGGCGAAGACGTGCGCGCGCGGCTCGCGGTATTGAGCGAGATTGCGCACGACTGGAGCGCGATGTTGCGCGCCTGGTCGACATTGAACACACCGCATCGCCGTGCGCTCGACGGCAAGCCGATCAGCAGCGTCAACAAGGACGCGACCTATGACTGGGCGCCCGGCCCTGCGGCCGAAGCAATGCTGTATCAGACGCTGGTGGGCTGCTGGCCGCCGGAATTATCGCCGGACGATGAAGCCGGCGTCAGGGCACTAGCCGAGCGCGTCGCGCAATGGCAGTTGAAGGCGCTGCGCGAAGCGAAGCTGCAAACCAACTGGCTCGCGCCCGACGAAGCGTATGAGGCTGGCTGTCGCGACTTTCTGTTCGATATCCTGGCGCCGCAGCGACGCGATGGATTTTTGCGCGAGTTGTCTGCGTTCGTCGCGCGCATTGGCCGAGCTGGCGCGCTCAATGGCTTGCAGCAGACAGTGTTGCGATTGGCATCGCCTGGGATTCCCGATCTTTATCAGGGTACTGAGTTGTGGGACTTCAGCCTGGTCGATCCCGACAATCGCCGGCCGGTCGATTTTGCAAAGCGTGAGGCGTTGCTTGTACAGACGCCGCCGTCGGAATTTTTGCCGAGTTGGCGCGATGGACGTGTGAAGCTCGCGGTGGTGCAACGCGTGCTGGCGTTGCGTGCGCATTTGCCGGAGTTGCTGAGTCAGAGTACGTATCTGCCGCTCGTGGTACGCGGTGCGCATGCGTCGAATGCGATCGCGTTTGCACGGCGGCATGGGAATGCGTGGGCTGTTGTTGTCGCCAGCCGGCTTGCTGCTGGATTGCTTGGTGAGACCGGCGATTTGCCTTTGGTCGATGTGGTCAGATGGGGCGATACGGCGGTTGAAATGCCAGCTGATCTGGCTGGGCGGGCTTTGTTTGACTGGTTGAGTCCGGCGGCGCCTAAGGTCGATGACAATGGGTTGCTGTTTTTACGCGATGCGTTGGGGGTGATGCCGGTTGCGGTGTTGGTGGAGGATGGAGTACCAAAGGTTTAGGTTTTTTGCCTTTGGCGGCGGCATTTGTCTGTGTGCCTGCGGCGTTGGCCTGTTCTTGTTCTGTTTGCCTGCTCGGCGCTTTTTAGCTGTGCGCTTGCGGTGTTGGCCTTTCCTTGATTTGTTAGTGGTCTATTCGCGTCGCCCCTGTGCGGGGCAGGCACTTACTTTCTTTGCCGCCGCAAAGAAAGTAAGCAAAGAAAGCGGCTTCACCCCGCTAACTCTTAAGCGGGTCCCCTGGCTTGGAGGAGGTAGTGGAGCATCTAGAATCGGTGTTCTCGCACACTCCGCCCTAGTGACAAGGCAGTCATACTTCCGGCGGCGCTGCGCGCGCCATGGCGGTACTTCATAATACCGTCGGGCGCTTTTCGCGCCTGCGGTTGCTCAGGTGCAACGGCTTGTGTTTGCTGCGTTAGCGTAGCTCGCGACTACGCTTCGTTCGGCACTTTTTTCCGTGCCTGCGGTGGCTCGCCGCTCGCCCTCAAGCCCCCCATGCCTTGCCGAGGCGCTAGCGTCTCACTCGGAGTGGTAGCTCGTACTCGCACACTTGGGCGCCTCGCCGAGACGAAGCCAATGGCCTCCATTGCGCACAAACGAAGCCACGGGTTTCCCATGCAGACCGGTCCGCGACGCACGTAGTGCGGAGTGGGAGGAATGATGCCGGAAGCGTATATCCGCTATCGGTGTTGGGAAGTACCGCCACGGCGCGCGCAGCGCCGCCGGAAGTATGACTGCCTTGTCACCAGCGCGGAGTGTGCGAGAACACTGATTCCAGATGCTCCACTACCTCCTCCAAGCCAGGGGACCCGCTTAAGAGTTAGCGGGGTGAAGCCGCTTTCTTTGCTTACTTTCTTTGCGGCGGCAAAGAAAGTAAGTGCCTGCCCCGCACAGGGGCGACGCTAATAAACCACTAAGAAATCAAGGAAAGGCCAACCCCGCAGGCAAACAGCCAAAAAGCGCCGCGAAGGCAAAAAAAGAAAGCAAAGACCAACGCCGCAGGCACACAGAAGAATGCCGCCGCCAAAGGCAAAACCCCCTATCACCCTCCTTCATCATCAAAAACCTTCGGATAAACTCTCACGAGCACAATCCGAGGCCCCTTCATTTTCTTGACGACGACGTCAAAACGATCAAACTCAACCCTCTGCCCCTCAGCGGGCAAATCATTGAGCGCTTGAATCACGAGACCACCGACCGATTCAGCCTTGCCCTCATCAATATCGATCCCCAACGCACGTTCCAGCGACACCACCGGCAAACTACCCTTGCCCATCAACGTCCCGTCATCCATACGGGACCAATCAGCGTCGCCTTGACGGAATTCGTCATGAATCTGCCCAACCAGCGCGCCAAGCAGATTGTCCAGCGTCAGAAAACCAATCGGCTTCGCGTTCTTGTGACCGACCAGCGCGAAATGCGGCGCGCCCTTCCGAAAGCGGCGAAACAGTTCAAGCGCGGGCATATCCGGTTTGACGTACTGCACAGCCCGAACGTATTTGGAAAGATCGTCGAGCGTACTGCCCGCATGACGCGCCAGCAGCAAATCCTTCAAATGGATCATGCCGGCCACACGCTCGCCAGCAGCGTCTTCGAACAACGGGTAGCGGCTGAAGCGATGCCGCGCCACCACCTGCATGTTCTCGCGCAACGGCAAATCGCGCCGCAAGCCAACCATTTCATAAGGCGGCCGCATCAGATCGGACACGGTCATGCGCGAAAAATCCAGCGAATGCGCAATCGTGTTCCATTCGTCCTGGCTGTATGCGCCGTCCGGCGAACCAAGTCCCGTCGCTACGTTCGCATAGCGGCCGCGCAAGATCAGCTTGAGTTCGTCGGTCGAATAGTGCGAGTCGTGGCCGTGATCCGCCGCGAGCCCCGCGAGCCGCAGCACCGCGTTGGCGCTGGTATTGAGCACCCAGATCGCCGGATACATCGCCCAGTAAAAACCGTAGAGCGGCGTGGCGGCCCACAGCGAAACCTTCTCTGCTTCGCGAATTGCCAGCGACTTCGGCGCCAGTTCGCCGACCACGATATGCAGGAACGAAATGCACGAGAACGCGAAGAACAGCGAAATGCCGTGGATCAGCTTCTCCGACTCCACGCCAAGCAAACTGAAGAGCGGCGTAAGCAGTTGCGCAAACGCGGGCTCTCCGATCCAGCCCAGCCCGAGCGACGCCAGCGTGATGCCGAGCTGACAGGCCGACAGATACGCGTCGAGCCGGCCATGCACCTTCGCCAGCAGACGTCCGCGCATGCCGTGCTGGGCGGCAAGGCTTTGCACGCGCGTCTGCCGCAGCTTGACCAGACCGAATTCGGCGGCGACAAAAAAACCGTTGAGGGCAACGAGAAACAACGCACCAATAAGGGCGACAACCTGGATCAAAGCGGAAGGCTCCGGCAACAAAAGTTGTCAGTATAGAGGGCGAAAGCTCAGCGAAAGCTAATCGCGCCCAGGAAAACGCCGCGACGTCCGGCGCTCACGCAGTTGCCGTCGCGCTGAGCGGCACACGCAACGCGAGCGTGCCCGCTTCGGCGTCTTGTGTGTCGCTTTGCTCGAAACTGCCGCCGTGGGCCTCCGCGACGCGCTTGCACAGCGCGAACACCCACGCGATCCGTTTGGCTTCGCGCGGTTCGCGTGCCTGTTTGCGAGCGAACGCTTCAAGCACATGCGGCAACGCAGGATCGTCCAGCGCGGCGGCTGTCACGTTGAAGGTGACGGTAGCGTGCCACGTGGCGGCGTCCGCGCGTGCGGCCAGCGTGACGGTCGCGCCCTCCACGCTCGCTTCGACGGCGAAGGTGAGCATCAGCCACAAGGCGGCGGCAAGGCGTTCCCGGTCGCCGTTAAGTTGCTCGGTAGCCAGTTGCGAGTCGATTGCGATCTCGACGCCGCGCGAGCGGGCCAATCCCGAGCGGACTTCTTCAACCGTTTCGTCGAGAAAAGGATGTAGCGGAAACGGCGCATAAGCGAGCGCCAGCGTTTTGGTTTCGGCGCGCGTCGCGTCGACGATCGTCTCGAGCAGCTTCACTTGCTGGTCCACGCCACTGCGAATGCCGGTCACGGCGCGCTGCGAGTTGGGGTCGTTCGCATCGAGCTTGCGTTCCAGTACGTACGCCCAGCTATGAATGGCATTCAGCGGACCGCGCAGATCATGCGACACCAGCGACAGCACGTGGTCGCGCATGAACAGCGCGGTCTCCGCCCGCAGACGCGCGGTGCGTTCGGATACGGCGAAACCGGGACGAACCGGCTGGCCGCCGCCGGCTCCGATGGAAGAGGTTGTCACGATCAAGGCCTCTCACGCGGTATATGAATTGTTAAAAGAAGCCCCATTATAGGCATGCTGCCCCGCGCAACCACCCTGGCCGGACGGCCAACGTGGCCGCAAACCCCATGCCACGCGCCAATCCTCGGCGATGCATCGCCAACGCGCCTACAATGTCGGTTTTTACGATTTGACCTAAGGAGCGACTCATGTCGACTGTGACTACCGAATCCGGCTTGAAATACGAAGACATCGTTGAAGGCACTGGCGCCGAAGCGGTTGCCGGCAAGACCGTCAGCGTGCACTACACCGGCTGGCTGACCGATGGCCAGAAGTTCGACTCGAGCAAGGACCGCAATGACCCGTTCGCCTTCGTGCTGGGCGGCGGCATGGTCATCAAGGGTTGGGATGAAGGCGTGCAGGGCATGAAGGTCGGCGGCACGCGCAAACTGACGATTCCGCCGCAACTCGGCTACGGCGTGCGCGGCGCGGGCGGCGTGATTCCGCCGAATGCGACGCTCGTGTTCGAAGTCGAATTGCTCGGCGTCTAAGTTTTTCGCTGCTTGTAATTAGACATCGCAATGGGTCACGCCGCCGTCACCGCGCCTAGCGTTTCGTTGCGCCGTTACGGCGCGATCGAAGCGTCGGACGTGCACGACTTTCATCAGGTCGTGCTCGGGCTCGACGGCGCGATGGTGATGGCGGTAGACGGCGTCGCGCAACAGATCGACGCCGGTTCCGCGTGGCTCATTCCAGCCGGCGCGCGGCACGATTACGCGGGCGTCGGCGAGAACCGGCAATTGGTGCTGGATCTGCCGGCCGCCTCATTGGCCGTGCCGGAACGTCTGTTCGACCGCGCCCGGGCGGTGACGGTGGATGCCTCTCTCACGCAACTCGTGCATCGGATTGCGGCGCATGCCACAGGCGGCGCCCAAGGCGACGATCTGGATACCCGCCGTTTTCATTGGGACGCTGCGGCGCGTTTAGGCGCAGCGTTGGTAGCTGACGCAGGCACGACGGCTGGGGCACAAGCGCCCGGCGCCGGGCTCGACTTCGCGCGCATCGACCGCTGGCTGCGCGCGCATTTATCGGAGCCGCTGCGTGTCGCCGACCTCGCCGCGCATTGCGGCTTCGGCATGCGGCGCTTTCATCAGCTTTTTATCGACGCCTTTGGCGAAACGCCGCATCGTTATTTGCAGCGGCTGCGGCTCGATACGTCGATTACGCTGCTCGCCGATCCGCGCCGTTCGTTGACCGACATCGCGTTCGAGATCGGTTTCGGCGATCAGAGCGCTTACACGCACGCTTTTACGCGGCGTTTCGGGCTGGCGCCTGGGCAATGGCGCGCGCTGCGCCACTGAATGCCACTGAGTTTTCAACGCGAGCCGCCTCGCGGCCCGCGTTTCCCTTCCTGGTAAAGGTGGTCAAGCGGATTAACCCGCCAAACCACGCTCCAGATCGCCGCGAATATCGCCGGCGTTTTCGAGCCCCACAGCCAGACGGATCAACCCTTCGCTAATGCCAGCCGCCGCACGTGCTTCCGGCGTCACGCGGCCGTGCGTGGTCGTAGCCGGATGCGTGATGGTGGTGCGCGTATCGCCGAGGTTGCCGGTAATCGAGCAGATCTTCGTACTGTCGATCACGCGCCAGGCATTCGCGCGCATCGCCTCAGGCGTATCGCCCTTCAGTTCGAACGACAAAATCGCGCCGCCGGCCTTCTGCTGGCGCATCGCCAACGCGTGCTGCGGATGCGATTCGAGCCCCGGATAGAACACGCGATTCACGGCCGGATGCGTGTCCAGCCACCGCGCGATTTCGAGTGCGTTCGCCGACTGCTTTTCGACCCGCAGCGACAGCGTTTCCATACCCTTGAGCAGCACCCACGCGTTGAACGCGGACAGCGTCGGCCCGGCGCTGCGCACGAACGGAAACACCTTTTCCATGATGAACTGCTTCGAGCCGACCAGCGCGCCGCCGAGCACACGCCCCTGGCCGTCGAGGAACTTGGTGGCCGAATGCATCACGACGTCCGCGCCGAGCTTCAACGGCTGCTGCAAGGCCGGGCTACAAAAACAGTTGTCGACCACGAACAGCGCATTGGCCGCCTTCGCGATCTTGCTGATTGCTTCGATATCCGCGACTTCGGTCAGCGGATTCGACGGCGTTTCGAGGAAGAACATCTTCGTCTCGGGGCGCACGGCGTTTTTCCACGCGTCCAGATCGGTCGGATCGACGAAGGTCGTCGTAATGCCGAACTTGCTGAAGATCTGCGAGAACATGCCGAGTGTCGAACCGAACAAGGCTTGCGAGCTGACCAGATGGTCGCCAGCCTGCAACGCCGACATCACCACCGACATGATCGCGGCCATCCCCGAGGCAGTAGCCATGCACGCTTCGCCGCCTTCGAGCGCCGCCAGACGGTCCTGGAACATCGAGACGGTCGGGTTCGTGAAGCGCGAGTAGGTGTAGTTGTCTTCGGAATTCTTGAATTTTTCGGCGGCGTCCGCGGCACTCGCGAAGACGAAGCTCGACGTCAGGAAAATCGCTTCCGAATGTTCGTTGAAGTCGCTGCGCACTGTGCCCGAGCGGACTGCCAGCGTATCGAAGTTCAGGGAGTCGTCCATGTTGGTTCTGGTTTCCAATGTTCCATGGCTGCATCTGGCGTGGCTCACATGAGACGAGCGTGCAACGCCAAACGACAGCAACAAAAAAGCCCGCTTTTGCGTCGGCATAAGCGGGCTTCATGTGCGGGGGAAAGCTGGAGCGGAGGCGGATGACTGCGGCTTTTCCACCATTCGCTTTAGCTGTTTCGGGTTGCCCCGCGTCCGCAAGCTGAGATCAAATCGACGCAAGCCGTCATGCTAACACGCTCGCGGCATGGCGTGCAGTACGCCACGCCGGTTGCGGGACCGCTCAACCCACCGACAATTGCAAATGCAGTTGCGAGCGTGCCGGGCCGCCGTCGATCGCTTCGCTCGCGGCGTCGCGATCCGATTGCGAGGACGGCGCGAGACGCGCGGTTTCGATGCGGTCGAGGTACTCGGTGGTCACATCGCCGGTCACGTAGTTGCCGTCGAAGCACGAAGCCTCGAATTCCTTCAGCGCCGGATTGATGTCGCGCACCGCCTGCTTCAACGCGTCGACGTCCTGATAAACGAGATGGTCGGCACCGATCATGCGCGCGACTTCTTCGTCCGAACGGCCGTGGGCGACGAGTTCACCGCGTGTCGGCATATCGATACCGTAGACGTTCGGGAACTTCACCGGCGGCGCCGCCGAGGCAAAGATCACCTTGTTCGCGCCCGCGTCGCGTGCCATCTGCACGATTTCGTGCGAGGTGGTGCCGCGCACGATCGAATCGTCGACGATCAGCACGTTCTTGCCCTTGAACTCGATGCCCATCGCGTTCAGCTTCTGGCGCACCGACTTCTTGCGCATCGCCTGGCCCGGCATGATAAAGGTCCGGCCCACGTAACGGTTCTTGAAGAAGCCTTCGCGATACTCGACGCCCAGCTTCTTGGCGACCTGCATCGCAGCCGGACGGGACGAATCGGGAATCGGCATCACAACGTCGATCGCGACGTCGGGCAATTCGCGTTTGATCTTCTCGGCGAGATAGTCGCCCATGCGCAGACGCACGTTGTAGACCGGCACGCCGTCGAGCACCGAGTCCGGACGCGCGAGGTACACGAGTTCGAAAATGCACGGGTTCAGGCTCGGATTCGTCGCGCATTGCTGGGCGTGCAGATTGCCGTCAAGGTCGATGAAAATCGCTTCGCCCGGCGCCACATCGCGCACGAACTCGAAACCGATACCTTCGATCGCGACCGATTCCGACGCCAGGATCCACTCGACGCCTTCCGCCGTTTCCTGCTTGCCGAGACACAACGGACGAATGCCGAACGGGTCGCGGAAAGCAAGCAGACCATAGCCGGCGATCAACGAAACGATCGCGTACGAACCCCGCACCCGGCGATGCACACCCGACACGGCGTTGAACAGTGCGGCCGGATCGAGTTGCAGGCTCGAACTGGACAGCTGCAATTCGTGCGCGAGCACGTTGAGCATCACTTCGGTATCGGAATTCGTATTGATGTGGCGGCGATCGATGCGGAACATCTCATCTTTCAGCTGCTGCCAGTTGGTCAGGTTGCCGTTGTGCGCGAGGATGATGCCGAACGGCGCGTTCACGTAGAACGGCTGGGCTTCTTCTTCGCTCGACGCCGAACCGGCGGTCGGGTAACGGACCTGGCCGATGCCGGTATTGCCAGGCAGGCTGCGCATGTTGCGCGTGCGGAACACGTCGCGCACCATGCCGTTGGCCTTGTGCATGTGGAAATTGCTGCCGTTCGCTGTCGCGATGCCGGCGGCGTCCTGACCGCGGTGCTGCAGAAGCAGCAGGCTGTCATAGATCAGCTGATTGACCGGAGAGTGGGAAACTACACCTACGATGCCGCACATGGCATGTCCTTCAAAGGTACGAAATTCGTAACGGCGGCCGGTGCCTGCGATGGAGCGTAAAAGCAGCCGGATTGCGCCGGAGTACTGCGGGCTTCCTCTGATCACCCGCCTGATCGTCACACACGGACGTAGGCAGCGAGCGTCTCGGGAAGCAGCGGTTTCATTGCGTGCACGCCGTCGACCGCATAGGGCCGAAGCAGGGCGTTGCGCCAGAATTCCTGTTGGGGCAGTTCGGTCAAGCCTGCCAGGGCGACCAGAATCAGCACCAGAACGACCCCGCGCACGAGGCCGAACATCAAACCAAGCGAGCGGTCTATGCCGCCCAAGCCCGATATCTGCACGATGCGGCTCAGCAGCGCATTCAGCACGCTCGCCACCACCACCACGCCGATCACCACCAGCGCGAACGCCAGCAGCCATTGGGTCAACGCGCCGCCCGGCCACGTGGCAGGAATAAACGGCACGACGTCCCCGACAAAGCGGCAAGCAATGAAAAACGCCGCGATCCAGCCGATCAGCCCGAATATCTCAGACAAAAAGCCACGCCATGTGCCGCGCAAAGCCGACAAACCGATCACCGCCATTACAGCGTAGTCGAAGGCGGTGAACATCGCTCGCTTACTGAGCAGCGCCGTTGTTCGCGCCCGACGTCAAGCCAGCCTCGCGAACCTTCGCAATTGCGGCGCTGGCCGCTGCACGGTCGGCGAACGGGCCGGCGCGCAACAGCGTGCGGGTCGTGCCGTCTGCCTGCTTCCGGCGTTCGGTATATGCGGGCACGCCGGCCGCTTTCAACTTGGTTGCCCAATTGCGCGCGCTGGTGTCGTCCGGGAAGACGCCGAGCTGCACGGCGAAGCGGCTGCCGGGCGGCGACGCGGGCGTGCCGGAATCGGCGTCCGCGGTGGCGGCGGTGCTGTTCGTGCTGTCCTCGCCCGGGGCCGGAACGTTCGCGGCGCTATGTGCGGTCTGCGGTTTCGCCGGTTTGGCCGGCGTCGGCGCCGCGGGAGCCGTGTTGGCTGCGACGGCCGGCGCTTGCGGCTTGGCAGCGGGCTTCGCTGCGCTCGTTGCCGCGCTCTGCTGCTTGGCGGCGCCGGACTGACTTTGCGTGGCGGCCGTTGCCGGTGCAGCCGGTGCGAGGCCGGAAGCGGCGAGTGCCGAGTCGGGCGCCGGATTGTCAGGTGCTACGCCGGCCTGCGTATCTTCGTCGGCCTTGCTGGCCTTCGGCGCGGGGCGGCTCGGGATGTCGATGGATATGTCGTCGGTGACGGGCTTAGGATGCGAATCCAGCACCATCGGCAGGACGACTACCGCTGCCACGACCAACGCGATTGCGCCAACGAGCCGGCGCCGCGCACGCTGCTTTTCAGGCAACGTGGGGTCGAGCAGCATCGCATCGGCGTCTACGGCGCGCTCCGTGCGGCGGGTTCGCCGCTCCACGCGTTCGCCACGGGCGGCACGAGTGGAATTGGTATTTGCGCCACGCCGTGCGGGCGTGTCGTCTTTCTTGCCGAACGAGAAAATTCCCATGAATCGCTTGGTTCGAGCCTGGCGCCCGTTCAGTGTTGCTGCGATTTACGGTAGGCCATCACGCCTGCTACCGTATAGAAACTGCCGAAAACCACGATTCTATCATTCTCTGACGCTCGTTTTAGCGCGTCTTGGAAAGCCTCTGCCGGTGTTGCGTAGCGCGTCACACTGCTATCGGCGCTGTCGCTCACGCCCTGCTCACGCAATGCGGCTTCGAGCTCCTCGGCGGAAGCCGCACGCGGAGTCGGCAAATCGGTCACGCACCAGTGGTCGATTTCACCTTTCAGGTGGGCCAACACGCCGGCAATGTCCTTGTCGCGCATCGCGCCGAACACGGCGTACGTGTACGGGAAAAAGCCCATATTGCCGAGGTTTTGCGTAAGCACCGCGGCGGCATGCGGATTGTGGCCGACATCGAGCACGACGGCCGGCTTGCCGGGCAGCACCTGAAAGCGCCCCGGCAATTCGACGTTGGCAAGGCCGAGCCGAATGTCCTGCGCCGAGACCGGCAATCGGTCGCGCAGCGCTTCGAGAGCGGCGAGCGCCGCCGACGTGTTGATCAACTGGTTCGCGCCACGCAGCGCCGGATAGGCGAGCGCCGAGCGGCGCATCGTCGGGCCCACATAGCTCCATTGCTGGCGCTCACTGCCCGCCTGCCCTTCGTAGCGGAAATCGCGTCCGAATAGCCACAGTTCGGCGCCGATCTGTTCGGCATAATCGATCAGCGTTTGCGGCGGCACCGGATCGGCACAGATCGCCGGTTTGCCCGCCCGGAAAATACCGGCCTTTTCGAAGGCGATTTTCTCGCGCGTGTCGCCCAGATAATCGGTGTGATCGATATCGATGCTGGTAATGATCGCGCAGTCCGTGTCGAGGATGTTGACCGCGTCCAGGCGGCCACCGAGGCCCACTTCGAAAATCGCCGCATCGAGTCCGCGCGAAGCGAACAGACTCATGATCGCCAGCGTCGTAAATTCGAAATACGTCAGCGTGACCGGTTCAGCGAGGCTCAGGCGCGCGGCTTCAACTGCTTCGAAGTGCGGCAGCAGATCGGCATCGCTCGCGGTTTCGCCATTCACGCGCGCGCGCTCGTTGAACGACAACAGATGCGGTGACGTATGGCAGCCGACCGTAAAGCCGGCGCGCAGCAAAATCGATTCGAGGATCGCGCAGGTCGAACCCTTGCCGTTCGTGCCGCCGACCGTGATGACCGGACACGCGAACGACAACTGCATCGCGTCGCGTACCTTGGAGATGCGAGCCAAACCCATGTCGATGCCGACCGGATGCGCGGATTCAAGGTGCGTGAGCCACGCGTCGAGAGTGGGGAATGTGGTCATCGAAAACTACAAGTAGAAATGCGGGCAGCCGTCGCGGCGTCACGAGACCGTGATTATCCCGGAAATGACAGCGCGCCGCTTGATGACTCTCGCGGCGCGCTATTTTTTGACTGCTTTTCGTACTAACGCCGCGCTTCGGCGGCACGGCGCTGATTCATGCTTTGGCGAATCGATACAGCCGCTTCGCTTATCGCTTACGCGACGGCGTCAGCCGGCTGGCGGCTCAGCAGCGCCATCAGTTGCGCGAGTTCTTCACGCAGCTTGCGACGATCGACGATCATATCGATCGCGCCCTTCGTCAGCAGGAACTCGGCGCGCTGGAAGCCTTCCGGCAGTTTCTCGCGCACGGTTTGTTCGATCACGCGCGGGCCGGCAAAGCCGATCAGCGCCTTCGGTTCCGCGATCACCACGTCGCCGAGGAAGGCGAAACTCGCCGAGACGCCGCCCATGGTCGGGTCGGTCAGTACCGAGATGAACGGCAGCCTGGCTTCGGCCAGCCTGGTCAGCATCGCCGTGGTCTTGGCCATTTGCATCAGCGACAGCAAGCTCTCCTGCATCCGCGCGCCGCCCGAAGCGGTGAAGCAGATGAACGGCACTTGCTGTTCCAGCGCGTTCTGTGCGCCGCGCGCAAAACGCTCGCCGACGACCGAACCCATCGAGCCGCCCATAAACGAGAACTCGAAGCACGCGACCACTACGGGCAGCGTGTGGATTGCGCCGCCCATCACGACCATTGCGTCGGTTTCGTCGGTGTCGTCCATCGCCTCTTTCAGGCGATCCGGGTATTTGCGGCTGTCTTTGAACTTGAGCGCGTCGACCGGCACGATTTCCTGGCCGATTTCATAGCGGCCTTCCGGATCGAGCAGGCCGTCGAGCCGCTCACGCGCGCCGATGCGCATGTGATGGTCACATTTCGGGCAAACATGCAGATTGGCCTCGACGTCGTTGCGGTACAGCACCGCTTCGCACGACGGGCACTTGATCCACAAGCCTTCCGGAATCCCCTTGCGGTTCTTCGGATCGGTTTGCTTGATTTTCGGCGGCAGCAGCTTATCGAGCCAGCTCATATTGAATCCTTCTGGGGTCAACGGTTGCGCAAACGGCGGGACAAACCCGCCGCTCACACTACAGAAGACAAAAATAACTGTTATCGGGCAGTCGCAACGCTGTCCAGCGCCTCACGCACTTCGGCGACGAAACGCGTGAGCGTCTCGGCAGCGGTGTCAGGCGCGGCTTGTTCGAGCAATTGCACGATACGGCTGCCGATCACGACGGCATCGGAAACCTCGGCCACCGCACGCGCCGTTTGCGCGTCGCGGATACCGAAACCGACGCCCACCGGCAGGGGTACGCGCGACTTGATGGCCGGGATTTTACTCGCGATGCTGGAAACGTCCAGATTTGCCGCTCCGGTGACCCCTTTGAGCGACACATAATAGACGTAGCCGCTGGCGATTTTGCCGACTTCCGCGATGCGCTCGTCCGTTGAGGTGGGCGCAAGCAAAAATATCGGATCGATGCCGGCGGATCGCATCTGTTCCGCGAAATCAGCGCACTCTTCAGGCGGGTAATCGACCACCAGCACGCCGTCTACGCCCGCTTCCTTCGCGGCCCTGGCAAACTCTTCGGTGCCCATGCGCTCGATCGGATTGGCGTAGCCCATCAACACGACCGGCGTCTTGTCGTTGGTTTCGCGGAAGCGCTTGACGTCGGCGATGACGTGGCGCAGCGATACGCCGTGCGCCAGAGCGCGCTCGGACGATTGCTGGATCACGGGACCGTCGGCCATCGGGTCGGAAAACGGCACGCCAAGTTCGATCACGTCCGCGCCACCGGCGGCGAGCGCATGCATGAATTCGACCGTGCGAGCCGGGTCCGGGTCGCCGGCCGTCATGAACGGAATCAGCCCTTTCTTACCTTGTGCGGACAGCTCAGCAAACGTGTTCTTGATACGGGACATGGAATATTCTCGGATTTGGGTTACTGCGCGCTTATTGCGCCTCGGTTTGCCGTTCAGTTTCGGCTGCAACCGGCCGGGTAACAGCGGAAGCCGCCGCGGCCGCGCTGACGCGTTCGCGCGCTATCGCGCAGTAACTTTCATTGATCTCATAGCCGACGAATTCGCGCTGCTGACGGGCGCAAGCGACTGCGGTGGTGCCGCTGCCCATGAAGGGATCGAGCACGCGCCCGCCCTTCGGACAACTTGCCAGCACCATACGCTCGACAATTTCCAGAGGCTTCTGGGTCGGATGATCGACGCGTTCGGCGTGTTGCCGATGCAGTCGCGACACCGACCAGACATCCTTCGGATTATAGCCAAGCTCCAGCCACTTGCTTCCTTCGAACAACTTACGCGAACGCGCCTTCTTCGTGACAGCATCGTACGGGATGCGGACGGGATCGAGATCGAAGTAATAATCCTTCGACACCGCGAAAAAACCGATGTTGTCGTGCACCGATGTGAAGCGG